>NZET01000024.1 GCA_002690455.1 Kiloniella sp. | reverse complement strand
GCTTTGGCCTAGACACGGCGGCGGAGAGGTGCCGGAGCGGTCGAACGGGGCGGTCTCGAAAACCGTTGTGCGCGCAAGCGTACCGAGGGTTCGAATCCCTTCCTCTCCGCCATTTTCCCGCTTTTGTTGATGGCTTGACCGCGAACTTCCAACAGCCACTCTGATTTTGCCCCGGTGCCGGCTTTCGCCGTCTCGTTATCGTTTCTGTCACCCAATGAGCATAAGGTGGTTTCTCNAGCTGCGGTGTGCCAACCCCGCAGCAGCAGGCAGAGGGTACAGATAGACTGAGAAGCACCGCATCCCAGAATCCAACCTAAGCCTCATCCAATGTCGCCAGTTGGAAATCTGCGTAGGTCTGTCCCGACGTCTCGTGAATCCATGATATTCGGCCATTGGATGAGCGCCCAAACGCAATGGCGGAGGCCGCGCTGGGACTGGTGAAGACGAGATCCTCAGTCGTTATCNAGCGACCATCTTTCTCCGCAATCGCGCCTCGATCGATCAAGCTTTCAAGTTTGCGCTTGTACCCAGAATCATGNACGGATTTACTGGCCCATCTTCCTCGCACTTTGGCTCCGGCCAAGACGATAAATTCGCCGTCACTTTCATAAGCCCTCGCCTCAATACCATCGCGTTTGCCAACCAAGGCAAAATAGTCGGTTTCTTTTTCTGCCGTATCTGTTGCAGCCGCTGAACGTGCCTGGCCTTTGGGCGCGGGTTTGGCTCGAAGGAAATCCAGGCCAAGGACCGGCAAAATCAGCTTCANCTGCTCGATGAAGAACTCCATGTCTGAGACATCGGCTTCAGTACAGCAGGCCGGGCGCTGGGTGATCTTCACGTCAACTTTGAGACCGTAGACCCTTACCCCGTTGAGATAGCGCACAGCCACGGCGACGGCGACGGCACCGTCATCGACGACCCCGTTGCCTACTATCGTGTTACCCAAATGAAGTACGCGGGCAAGCGGGGATTTCAGGACCGGTCCAGTCTTATCTACAACCCAAATATCACGCTGCGGGGCATCCCACTCGACGCCTACGACTACGTGGTAAACGGCAAGGCTGCGCTGGATTGGGTCGTCGAACGGCAAAGCGTCAAAACGGACAAGGCCAGCGGCATCACCAACGACGCCAACGACTACGCCAACGAAACCATGAACAACCCTGCTTACCCTCTGGAACTCTTCTGCAGCGTCATCACCGTCTCGCTGGAAACGATGGCGATTGTGCGTCGCCTGCCCGCGCTAGACATCGACTGAGCGGCCTGGGTCAGGCGGTGCGATCAAACACCAGCCATTTCATGACCCAGAAATTCAGCGTTACGGTGACCACCGACGCGATCACCTGTGACGGCCAGATTCCGAACGCCAGCAGCTCGCTGAGACCGAACATGCACGACGTATTGATGCAAAATCCGAAAGCCACGGCGCCATAGAACCGCAGGATCGTGCTGCCGTGCCGATGCTGGCTCCGAAATGAATAGATGTGGTTCAGGACATAGTTGATCACGGACCCGACCAGATAACCAAGGGCGGAGGCCAGCGTGGGGTAGAGGTCGAGCATCGACATCATCAGACCAAAGGCCAGATACTGGCCGGTGAACGAGGCGAGCGCGACGATCATGTAGCGGATGAATTGCGCGGCGGTATTCTGTGCCAAATTTGTCTCCGTCACTGCGTCGGCAGTTCATTTCATTTTGATCAATTAATGAAAATGCACTAATTATGCAGTCGTGTAATGTACAAGTGAATTCGGACTGTAACCTTAATCCCGGGAGGGAACGATGGTCTCTAACTTTGGTAACATACTCAATCTCATCATCTTTCTGGTGCTTACGGTCGGGTGGGCCGTTTACGCTTTCCAGATGGTCTTTGGCACACGTGCCTTTTTCGATCGGTTCAACATGAACCACTCCGCCCTGATTATGGGGCGTTTCCTTGGTTCGTTTGCGGCTGGTGCGTTGATTCTGCACCTCGTGATTCTGTTTAGCGGTGCGACCGGGGCTTGGCCGCTGTTCGCCTTCTTCCTGACGCAGGGCGTGATTGCGGCGTTGCTCAGCCTGTGGTCGATCCAGTCTAAAGCTGGTGTCGATGAAGGCGTGAAGTACACGTTCGAGCCCGTCGTAGCACCACTGGTGTTCAGCGTGGGCTACGCCTTTTTGCTGTTTAGTATGCAGGACATCGTCTACGCCTAGGATCACCCGATCAGGACGGCCGCGAACGAGAGCCGCTCTCTGACCGTGACCGTGACCGTGACCGTGACCGCGCCAGCGCTGCCGATTGCCGCGCTGGCGCGTTTTTTTTGCTCAGACGTATCGGTTGACGATGTTTTCCAGCAACTCCTGCCGGCCGGAAACGGGTTGGGGCCGAAGATCGTCCCCCGTCACGGTGTCCCGCAGGCCGTCCAGCGTCGTGCTGGGTGACAAGCACTGCGCGCCCAACGGATCATTCCAACCGGCATAGCGCTGTGCCATCGGATCGCTCAGTGCGCCGTCTTCGAGCATCGCTGCCGCAGCCTTGAGCCCCCGAGCGCAGGCGTCCATGCCGCCGATGTGGGCCATCAGAAGATCCAGCGGATCTATGCTCTGTCGGCGTAGTTTAGCGTCGAAATTGGTCCCGCCGCTGGTGAAACCTCCACCCCGAAGGATCTCGTAGTAGGCCAGTGCCACTTCCGGCACGTTGTTCGGGAACTGGTCAGTGTCCCAACCGGACTGGTAGTCGTTGCGGTTCATGTCGATCGAACCGAAGATGCCCAGCGACTGGGCCAGTGCGATTTCGTGCTCGAAGGTATGCCCGGCGAGGATTGCGTGTCCCTGCTCGATATTGACCCGTACTTCGTTCTCCAGACCGTGGCGGCGCAAAAAGCTGTAGACCGTAGCAACGTCGTAATCGTACTGGTGCTTGGTTGGTTCCTGCGGCTTAGGCTCGATCAGAATCGTACCCTTGAAGCCGATCCGGTGCTTGTATTCGACCACTTGATTGAGGAAGCGGCCCATCTGGTCCAGCTCCCGGCTTAAGTCGGTGTTGAGCAGCGTCTCATAGCCCTCGCGACCGCCCCAGAGCACGTAGTTCTCCCCGCCTAGCTGGTGCGTCACGTCCAGACAACTGGCCACGGTCGCTGCCGCGTAGGCGTAGACCGCTGGGTCAGGATTGGTGGCTGCCCCGGCCATAAACCGCGGGTGGCTGAACAGGTTCGCCGTCCCCCACAGCAACTTGACGCCAGTATCTTGCATCTTGCCGGCTAGAACGTCAGCGATCTCACGCAGGTTGCGGTCACTCTCGGCGAAGCTATCGCCCTCTGGTCGCGCGTCAACGTCGTGGAAGCAGAAGAAGGGCACGCCCAAAGCGGTGAACATCTCAAAGGCTGCGTCGGCACGGGCGCGGGCCACGTCCATGGGGCTGCCCTGTGTGGCGGCATTCCAGGCACGGGGAAAGGCGTTCGCCCCGAACACGTCGCTGCCTTCCCACACCATGTTGTGCCAATAGCAGACCGCGAAACGTAGGTGCTCAGCGAGGGTCTTGCCCATGATGCGTTCGTCCGCATCGTAGTGGCGAAACGCGAGGGGGTTGCCGGATGCTGTGCCCTCAAAGTCGATGGGTTGGTCCAGATCAAAATACGACACGGGTGTTAAACCTCCTTCAAGGCGTTGAACAAATCGCGGTAACGCTGCACGGCGGTGCGGTAGGCGGTGAAGGTTTCGGGCCGGGGCTGGATGGTCTCCAGATCACCGGGGGTTGGCGCGGCGGCGACAACGTCGATCACGCTGTGCCCGCGGGCCGCCGCCATGGCCAATCGCGCCCCGCCTAGTGCTGCGGCGTGCTCAGCATTGGGGTTCAGCGCCAGTGGCCTTTCCAGCACGTCAGCCAGGGTCTGCAGCCAGAAACCGGATCGCGCGCCACCGCCCACGGCGGTGAGTTTCTCGACCCGTGCACCAGCGGCGGTCAGGGCTGCGGCGCAGTCGGCGAGGCTGTAGGCCACGCCCTCCATCACCGCACGCGCCATCTCCAGCGGGCCATCGTTTCGGCTGAGGCCAAAGAAGCCACCCGCCGGTTGGTCCAGATTGTGGGGGGTTCGCTCCCCGGCAAGATAGGGAAGGAAGAGCACCGAACCCGGTCCATCGGCGGTCTCTGGTAGTTGCGCTGACAAGCCGCCCGCCTCTTCACCCAAGAGCCCGGCAAGCCAGCTCAGGCTGTCGGTCGCGGTCAGCGTGACGCCCATCTGTATGAACTGGTTGGTGGCTGCGTGGCTGAAGCTGTGAACGGCTGTATCGGGGTCGGGGGTCCAGCGTTCGTTGACGACAAGCAGCACGCCAGATGTACCGAGCGATACCTGGCCCTCACCGTCGTTGACAGCGCCAATGCCAAGGCTGGCAGCGGCATTATCACCGGCGCCGCCTGCAACCACGCAGGCCGGGTTTAGGCCAAACTGCGCAGCAATCTCCTCGCGCACTGATCCGCGAGCGCTGTCGCTGTTGATGATCGGGGGCAGGCGTTCGGCTGAAAGACCGGCCGCAGCGCACAAGGCCGGGCTCCAGTCGCCCTTGGCCGGGTCGAACAGCGCGGATCCGGCGGCATCAGACGGTTCGCCGTGCAATGCGCCGGTGAGCCAGTAGGCGAGGAAATCTTTTGCAAACAGCACGTGCTTGGTCTGCGCCCAGTGGTCGGGCTCGTGATCCCGGACCCAGGCCATCTTAGGCGCTGAAAAGCCAGGGAAAACGATGGTGCCGGAAATGCTGCGAAACTGCGGGTTGGCGTCCAAGGCAGCGGCCTGCAGGCCGGCCCGGGTGTCGTTCCAGAGCAGGCAGGGACGCACCACGTCCCCGGCGGCATCGAGCAGGACCACCCCGTGCATGTGTCCGGCGATACCAATGGCCCTGACCGCACCAAGATGCGCGCTCAGCTCTTTCAATACTTGGTTACACGCGGCAATCCAGTCAGCTGGATCCTGCTCGGACCATCCTGGCGCAGGGCGTGCGGTCTCCAGTGGTGCTGTGGCAACAGCTACTACGCTGTGGCCCTCGTCCAGCAGCAGCGCCTTCAGCCCTGACGTGCCAAGGTCTAATCCAAGATACATGAATCGCGGTCCATCAGTCGTTCGTTCGCGCAGCGGCTACAGCGGAAGATCGCGGCGGATGGGGTCGACGACCGCCGTCTGAGGCCCTGCGCAGGGAGTATCAGAGTACAGACTGCGATTGCTGGTGCCTAGCCTTGGATACCGATGAACAAGGCACCAAAGCGCCCCTTGGTCATCGCAGTCAATCAAAGGGACAAAATGAATCGGGCGGGGAGACCGCTATCAGTCTCACCCGCCCGTCAGGCCCGCAAAGATCGGGCAAGAAGAATGGCTTACCTACTTCTCAGAGAAATCGGTATTCGGCAGCCAGATCGTGCCCAGTGCGATGAGCAGGAAGATCACGGTGAAAGCCACTGTACCGATGTCACCGAACAGGTTCTGCTGCGCAGGCAGCACATCACCGGCTGAAGCGCCTAGGTTAGAGATGAAAGCCTGTGCGTTAGCAGAGAGTGTTGCCCCCGCCGCTTGTGCATCTGCCAGACGGATGGCCGTAAGTTGCTCCAACTGAGGACGCAGAGAACCGACGCTCAGGCTGAAGAAACCAATGATAATGCTAAACAGCGACACCAGCCCTTTTGCTATGATGTTGTTCTGGCGGGCAAAGCGCGCCGCACGGAACGCGATGAAGACACCGATGATGACGGCGATCTGGAACAGGCCGTTGGCGACGTAGCCTTGGGTCTGAGCATTGAAAATCTGTAGTTCTTCCATGGGACTTGGGCTCCAGGTGGAATTTATGGGTTTGCTTTGTGGAGTCCCGGCACACGTCCAACAGGGCTCGGACGGCTGGCGTCGACCAGCGCACCGCTTCCCCTGTTAAGGATTGCTATCCCGAAACCTCCTTAGCCCCTGCGCCTTAGCGCAACATTACGCGTTTCGGAATAATTTTTAACCTCAAACATCCTAAAATTCATATCCATCGCGAAAATTCGGGCTTTCTGTCTAATTTAGAGACATTTGACTTAGGGTGTGCGCTGAAGAAGTCCGGTGTCATTCCCAGCTCGTGGATTGGCAATCGCTGCGATCTTTAAATCCGCCAAAGATTCGTAGGACTGAGGCTTGACCCTGAAGCTGACACAAGGTTGTTTGCGCAGCATGAAGCAACTTTCCTCGCACATGATAGCGCCTCTTTGCGGGCTGGTCTTTGCTGTCTTTCTGGGACTTTTCATC
The DNA here is from genome assembly GCA_002690455.1 of Kiloniella sp. Lineage (GTDB taxonomy): Bacteria > Pseudomonadota > Alphaproteobacteria > UBA7985 > UBA7985 > UBA7985. Next base: position 41,407 of record NZET01000024.1, on the reverse strand, counting down.
AGCGCTCTTGCCGATGGCATGAACGGCTTAAGGATCAAGGACGGGTGGAGCCGTGAAACGACCGCTGGAGCGCGGGTCGGAGGCGGCTACTTGACCGTCATGAATCATGGGCAGGTCCCCGACCGTCTGCTTGCCGTCCGAGCAGAACACGCCGGCATGTCTGAGGTTCACACGATGGCGATGCAAGACGACGTTATGGTCATGCGCCCGGTCGAGGAGCCACTGTTGATTGAGCCGGGTGCGATTTTGGAGCTTCGACCCGGTGGCCTTCATTTGATGTTTATGCAGCTGAACCAGCAACACGTCGCGGGCGAGATGCTGGATATCGTCTTGGTGTTTGAGCGCGCCGGCGAACTTGATGCAACGCTGGAGGTTCTGTCCATGCGAGACAGTATGGATCGGATGAGGAACAGCGGCGACCACATGGGTCATGGTGATCAGGCAAGCCACGACAAAAATGGTGGTGCGAACGACGATCACAACGACGAAAGCCACAGTCACAAATGATGGGGAATTGGCGACGCGTCCTCTGGCTCGGTATTCTCGCCGCCGTTATGGCGGTTGCGATTGCGGGCTATGTGGTGAACCGCAGCAATCAGCAACAGGCTTCGACAGCGCCGGTTCTAGGCTCTGCCTTCAGCCTGATTGACTCTGACGGTGCAGCCATCACTGAAGCCGCCTTTTTCGGTCGTCCTACAGTGCTGTTCTTCGGTTTTACGCAGTGTCCGGAAATCTGCCCAGTTTCGCTGTTTGAAATCTCAACTCTTATGGATGAACTGGGGCCGGAAAAACGCGATCTGCAGGCGTTTTTCATCAGCGTCGATCCAGAGCGCGACAGTCCAGCTGTGATGGGTGAGTACATCGCTCCTTTTGGCGAGAATATTCGTGGCATCACTGGGCCGCTCTCGGCCATCGAGACCCTCGCGCAATCGTGGGGCGTGTACATCAAAAAGGTGCCGATAGACGATGGCGACTATACAGTCGATCATACGGCATCCGTGTTCCTGGTTGATCGCCATGGCCAGTTTCGTGGAACTATCGCTTATCGCGAAAACCATCAAATTGCACTCGACAAGCTACGTCTCCTCGCTTCGCTATAAGCAGTCGATTCTTCTTTATATAGTCATTTAAAGCTCTAATTCTCTTAAAAAGAGATTTTATGCGCGTTGAAATAGGTTTATTGCGCATAAATTATCGTTTTCGTGCATTAAAATTATTTCTCCGGCTTGCTGACCGGCATGACAATTCGAATGACATCGATCAGGAAAATTACCAGTTCCTCGGCGACCCTTGCGGCGCAGTGCCTGCTTCTGTGCTTTCTGATGGGGGTCTTTGCGGGGCAGTCCCGCGCTCAGTTCCGAGATGCAGCCTTTACCTCCTCAGATGGCGCGCCCGTGTCTGAGCAGTCGATCTGCGATGTCTCGGCTCTCCCGCCTTTCAATGCCGCCGGTCCCTGGTTTTTCAGCCTGTGTGACGAACGGCAGGCGGTGCGCCAAAAATGTTATCTCTCCATGACAGTAACGGCACGGCGGGATTTGACCTCACCCATGATGCGACGGGCTGTACTCCGCGCACTTGAAAAGCTTGCCACTGATAACGGTGGTGCGGCTGGCGCTGGTGCCGATCTGCGCCCGCGGCTATGGGGTGAGACCGCCGGAGCCTTCTCCCTGAAGTGTCTGAGCGCACCCTTGATGGCCGCTGGATAGGTTAAGGCGGCAAACCTTTATGCTTCGTTTAGACTAGAGCGCCGGCGGCAGCATCTTCGGCGGGCTTTCCGGTGGCCGGGTCGGCAGAGCAATCATCCCGCTAGCGCTACAGTGCTGGCAGACTGCGCGCCAGTGATCGTGCTCGGTCCCACAGTTAAGGCAGACCAGCGGTTCAACCGGCAGGCTATGCCCGGTCAGTGGGGTGGGTGTCGGGTCGACACCTCGCGCCCGCAAGGCGTCAAGCCGCAGGGCCAGCGCACTGAAACCGACGGGCGCACCGGATTGAGACAGCGTGTCAATGGCCACGGCGGCGGCTTCTCGATCCCCTGCCTCGATCGCGGCTTCTGCAAGCAGATACAGGCTAAACAAGGCTGTCTCGTTGTGTGCCGTAAGGTCGGTAATGGCCGCACGCTTAGCGGTTGCATTTTCCGGTGTAGCAGCCTGCAAAAAAGTCGTCGCAACCCGTGATGTCGGACGCTGGGCCCAAGCCTGTCCTGCCAATTCCCGTGCCTTGCGGTGATGGCCAAGCTCCAGATACGCACGTGCTGCTAGGCCAAGGGCAGGTAGGAAGTCAGCCTCCTCAGACAGCGCGCGGCGGCAGTGATCGACCGCCTTGCGCCAGTTATCGTCAGTGGCGGCCCGAAAGGCCATATCGGTTTCGGCGAGCGCTAGCCGCTTTGCGGCTTCGGCAGCCGGGAGCAAGTGCCGGTTGCTCAGGCGCTTTACAGCCCTGTGGGCATTGTCGATCCGACCGTTCTGCAGGCTAAGGTCATAGTCAAGTTCGAGGATCCAGGGGGCGTTGGGGCGGATCTTCCGGGCGCGGTCCAGCAACGCATCCACTGCCTTGCGATCGCCGCGAGCAACGGCTTGCATCACCAATCCGCGCAAACCGAGGAAGGCAGTCTCTGGTTGCTCAGTCATGGTCTCGAAGTAACGAGCCGCTGCATCCTCGTCGCCATTGAGCTGGGCGGACTGGGCAACCAGCAGAAGGGTCGCCGGGGTTTCATCAAGCAATTTCGTTGCCCGGCGAGCCTGCTTTTCGGCTTCGTCCGGATCACCGGCTGAGAGCGCGACCAACCCTTGTGTCAGCGCCTTATATCCGCGATTCTGGCGCGAAATCCGTGCATTGCGGGCGACTTCGGCCGGCATCGCCAGCGCGCGCCGGAACAGGAAATAGATCCAGCCAAAGGCCCAGAGCACTAGCAGCCCGAGGAATACCATCAGGCCGAAGGGCAGAGTCATCTGATACCCAAAAGCCTTAAATTGCGCCGTCCAGTCCGGATTCTGGCTGAACATAAGCGCCAGCGCCACCAGCGCGACGGCGACCACGGCAAACAACAGAAAGCGGATCATGATCGCACGTCCCTGTTATACGGGCGATGTCTGAGTAAATTCGCCATGTTCAGGACTGGTCTCCCGCCCTAGCGGCAGCAAGTGCCGCGCTGATCCAGCCGCGCAAGGCCGCATTCTGGTCGCCATAGGCGGCGCGATGGCGCAGGTCCTCCAGCAACTGCGTGAGCCGCTGTCTGGTTCCATCATCTAACTGCAGCTCACTTTGCACAGCCTCAATCTCAGCCAAGGCATCGTGGAAGTCGCCTTCCTCGATGCGCACAAGTGCCCGCGTTAGTGCACCCTCCACTCCCGGCAGATCATCCGCTTCGCCGATACGTTCCAGACTAACCAATGCTGCAATCCGGGCGAGTAGTTTGCCCGTCCGGCCCTCGGCAGCGTTCACGCGAGTTTCATTCACCAGAACGGGGCTCAGCGCCATAAGTCGTGAAGCCAGATTGTCTGCGGTGGCTACCCGTTGGTCGGCGGCTGGACCGTTGAGCGCGGAGATCACGGCCTGTAGCGCAGGGTCGGTTGGCTGCAGGGCGACCAAGGCCTGCAGATGCAGTCGAATCGGTGCGGCCTGTGCCAGCGCATCGCGCAGCTGTGAGGCTGCGAGGATCTGCGTTGAGGCCTGCACTGAAACTTGTTGCGCGGCGCGGAAATCATCCATCAGCTGCGTGGCATCTGCTTCCAACGCCGCCAAGCGCGCTTCAACGCTGGAACGTAGTTGCTCGATGGCGCTGCCCAGGTCGGCACGTATTGCCAAAGCTTCGACTTCTCTGGCAGTTGTGGCCTCATCCAACGCGCCAGACAGTGCTTCGAGCTGTGCCAAAAGAGCGGCGCGTGCAGCTTCCAGCGCCTGCTGGTCTGCCTCTAACCGGGCCGGCAGGTCCGCGCCCAAGCTCTCTACAGATTGCAGGCGAGCCTGCGTTGCGGCAATCTCCACACCCTGATCGGCCAGGTCATCATACAGCCCGCCAATACGGGTCAGGCTGCCTTCAACTGACAAAGACAGGCCCGCAAGCTGACCCCGGATCAAGGTCAGGGTTTCAATGTCCACTGCGCCTGAATCAGCCGCACTTAGGGGTGAGGTAGCTGCGGGCGCAGACAGTGCTAAGGTTGTTGCCTGCAGCGTTGCGAGCGCCAATGCCGTCGCCTGTATGTCTTGATCCAGCGCATTAAGGGCCGTGTCTAGTCGGCTCAGTGCAGCGCCAGTTTCTGATTCAAGCCCGGCCAGCCGGGCGTTAATGGCGCCGATGACCGGTGGGTCTGCGCTATCAGGGGTTGAAGCTTCGAGCGCCGCAAGCCGTGCATCCAGCGCTGCGACAGCTGCGACGTCGACGCCAGGATTCAAAGCGGGCGCCGTATCAGGCGCAGGCGTTCCAGGCCGGGGGAACAGGCCCAGCCCGAGCGCAATCAGGCTAATCAGCAGGGCCGTGGCACTCAGGATCAAGGCGAGGCGACCACCACTGGTCTGCGGACGGTTGTCGGCCGCCGCAGTCGGCGCGCCGGTCTGGTTGCTACTGGCTGCGCGCTCTCCGCTGCCGCTGCTCGATTTATGCTTTACCCCGCGCTTGGGCTCGGGCGCTTCGACGGGTTCCGCGTCGATGATCGTGGCCTTTTTCGTGGGTTTGGCCATGGCAATGGTCCTCTGGCTCAGGCTGTGTCGCTTGGGCGTCGTCGCAAGGACGCACTATCGCGTTCGGTTGGTTCACTCGCGCTCCGAGGGGTTTGGTACCGCGGCGGTCAACCTGCAATGTCCTGCAGATGCGATAACATTGAAGCACGGTTTGGCAGGACAGGGAAAGACACGCTGTCCCAGAAGCTGCGCCGGGGCACCGCGGGCGACCATCCTGCAACAGACGGCGATAGCGCGATTAGGTGTCGCCGGGAAGGCAGGCGACGGCCAAGCAGGCTCAGCCGGGTCTCCAGAACCTGCCGCTGCGCGCTGGACAGCGCCAGCACGATTAGGCCGGGCGCCTGGCACAAGCCTCGTGCTTGCGCGACTGTCCAGGGTGCGCGGCCGCTTGGCCGGCGCTGGTAAAGTGGTAGATGCCAGTCCTCGGCCCGCAGCGGCAGACTCAGGGCGGAAGCAGGCAGGGATGCATTGGCGATCGTCAGTCGCCGGGCACTGGCGTCTGCCTCGCGCAGGGCCTCGGGCCAGGCACTCTGCCGAAAGCCGCGCGGTGCAGTCCATATCACCTGCACGCCGATCCCTTCTAGTGCACGCGCTGTCTCTGGCCCTGGTGCCAGCGCCCGAAGCCGATCGCGCATCCCATCAAACCAAGCCTGTGCCTGCAGCGCAGCTACGGCCCGCGTGCTGGGCACCACCAGCAGATCACCGGCTGAAGGGTCAAAATCAGTCGGCAGCGGGGCGAAGAGAATTTCGTCGTCGAACAGGGCGAGCGACCAGATCGAAAATCGCGTACCACTTCGGCGCAAGGTGGCGGCATAGTCGCTCGCACCGCTCAGGCCGTAGACATCGGCACACATGATGATCGGCGACCTCTTTTGACGCTGCAATGAGAGTGGCGCTGCGCCCTGGGAGTTGACGGCCCTGGGTCGATTGCGCCAATCAGACGCCATGTTGGTACTTGGCATAGAGTCGTCCTGCGATGAGACAGCGGCGGCGGTCGTGGATGGCTCCCGACCGGCGGGAGAGCGGATTCTGTCCAACATTGTTTTCAGCCAATGGGAGAGCGTACGCAAGTACGGCGGTGTTGTGCCAGAGGTGGCTGCCCGCGCTCATGTCGAAAAAATTGATCAAGTCGTGGACCGCGCGCTGGACGAGGCAGGGGTGCCGATCGATGCACTCGACGGGATTGCAGCGACCGCCGGGCCGGGATTGATCGGCGGTGTAATTGTTGGGGTCAGCTATGCCAAGGCGCTGGCGATGGGTGCAGACAAGCCTTTCATGGCGCTGAACCATCTCGAAGGCCACGCCCTGACGCCGCGGCTGGTTGCGTCGATTGAATTCCCCTTTCTGCTGCTGCTGGTCAGTGGCGGCCATTGCCAGACGCTGCTGGTCGAGGGCGTGGGAAAGTATCGTCGCCTTGGAACAACAATTGATGATGCTATCGGTGAGGCATTCGACAAGACTGCCAAGCTTATGGAACTCGGCCAGCCGGGTGGCCCCGCGGTTGAGGCGTTGGCCGCGCAAGGCGACCCGCGGGCGGTGCCGCTGCCGGTTCCTTTCAAAGGCCGGCCGGGGCTGGATTTCTCGTTTTCCGGGCTGAAGACCGCCGTTCGCCGCGCCGTGCAGGGCGATGCCGGCTACAGTCCTGAAGACATCGCTGCCAGTTTCCAGCGGGTTGCTTTTGAGTCACTGATCGATCGGACCCGCCGTGCAGCTGAGGCCGTAGCCTTGGCCGTAGACACCCCGCTGCAAGCGCTCGTGGTTGCTGGTGGCGTTGCGGCAAATCGGGCACTGAGCCGGCAACTGACATCGTTGGGGGAGGAACTTGGCTTACCCGTGGTGGTGCCACCAGCGGCTCTGTGTACAGACAACGGTGCAATGATGGCTTGGGCTGGGGTTGAGCGTCTGCGGGCCGGGAACGCTGAAGATCAGCTTGCTTTTGCACCACGGCCACGTTGGCCGCTGGACCCGGATGCGCCAAAGTCGACTGGCGCTGGTGCAGCCAAGGCCTGAGCCTTTCGCTGGCGGGTGAGCCCGCCGTTCAGCGTGGGGGGCTAAAAGTCGACGCAGCGGCCTTTTACCTGCCAATCGCCAAAGGTCGTTGGTTCCTGACCTTCCGGCCCGCCCTGTTCGGGCTTCCGTTTGACAGCAAGTGACTTAAAGACTTCGTGCGCAGGGCGCATGTCTCCGGTATCACCGTGAAGCGGCGTTTCATTAGTATTCGCGCTGGCATCGGCCTTGGCCATGTCGTTTTCATTGTCTTGCATAATCAGAAAGTAGTGGTTCTTGTCCTCAGGAAAAAGCCCCTCCCGCCCGTCTCGCCCGGCAGAGGCCAAGACAAAAGGACGCGTCGACTTCGCCCGTCTGGCCGCAGCACGCACGTTGGAAGCTGTTCCCGCAACTGGCTTATCGTTAGACGAAGCCTTTAACCGGCAGGCCCGAGGCCAGTCCCCCCGCGACCGTGCCTTCGCTTGGCGGCTGGTGCGGATGGCCATGCGCTACCATGGCCCGCTGTTGCATCTGATGACCGAAGTGCTGGAGCGGGGTCGCGGGGGCGTTCCGCCCTTCATTCAGGCTGTGCTGCGGCTAGGGTTGACCGATCTGCTGCTTTTGGAAACGCCGCCACATGCAGCGGTTTCTTCGACCGTGAACCTGCTCGGAACCCGTTCTGCGAGTCGGTATCGCGGGATGGTCAATGCCGTCCTCCGCCGCGCTGATCGGGAACGCGAAGATTTTCTGGAAATCTTGCGCCGTCAGCCTGTGATCCCACACTGGCTGGCCGAGCGCTGGCGCACCAACTGGGGTGAGGCAGCGCTGGGAGCCTTTGACCAACTGGCGCGGGAGGAAGCCCCCTTAGACCTTTGCCTGATCGACGAGTCGGCGCGGAGCGCGGCGGCGCTTAGCGGTGAAGATGCAACAGCACTGCCGACAGGACAGGTCCGGCTTCAACGTGGATTGACCAGTTTTCAGGACAGTCTGGAGGGCAAAGCCGGGGGATGGTGGGTGCAAGATTTCGGCGCACATCTTCCTATCGCGGCACTCGGTGACCTGCAGGGCAAGACTGCTATTGACCTCTGTGCCGCTCCAGGGGGCAAGACCTTGCAACTTGCTCGTGCGGGTGCCGAAGTCACAGCTGTCGATAGCAGTGGCCCTCGACTGGAGCGACTCAACGAGAACCTTGCACGCACGGGCCTTCGAGCGGCGGTCAAAAAGATCGATGTTCTGAAGTACAACCACAAGCCTGTTGATCTGGTGGTGCTCGATGCTCCCTGCAGCGCATCGGGCACGTTCCGCAAGAACCCCGAGGCGCCATGGTTGCGCTCGCCGGTTTCATTGCTCGAACACCGTGCGACGCAGGCCCGGATGCTGGATCACGCGCTTGCACTGGTGAAACCGGGCGGGACACTGCTGTATATCGTTTGCTCGCTGGAACCGGAGGAAGGTGAAGCGCAGGTGGAGGATTTCCTTGGCCGACAGAACGGTGTCGCGCTTGATCCCTTCGAAGCCGATGCCCTTGCGGGGCTGCCGGCAGCGCTAACCCCTTCCGGGACGCTGCGAATCTTGCCGTCCTACTATGCGGAAAGCGGGGGCGTGGACGGATTTTTCGCTGCTCGCTTCCGCGTTGGTTCGATGCCAGAACAGCCTTAAAAGGTCTGGACCCGCCTCCCTCTCCCCAATCGCCGCCACGAACGACAGGATCAATTTGCCGTGACCGATGTAGCCAAACGCGCGCTTCTTTCCGTTTCCGACAAAGCCGGGCTGCTGCCCTTTGCTCGATCATTGGTGGCTCAAGGGTTCGAACTGGTGTCGACCGGCGGAACGGCCAGGTTACTGGCCGATGAGGGTTTACCTGTGACACGCGTGACCGACGTAACCGGTTTTCCGGAGATCCTCGACGGCCGGGTCAAGACCCTGCATCCGGCGATCCATGGTGGTCTGCTGGGGGATCAGGGTATTCCAGCCCATCTGCAGACAATGACGGAGCAAGGGATTGAGCCTTTCGGCCTGCTGGTGGTGAATCTTTACCCCTTCGCACAGACGCTGGCGGGTGGCGGCGGCTTCGATGCCTGCATCGAGAATATCGACATCGGAGGTCCGGCGATGGTCCGCGCGGCTGCGAAGAACCATGCTTCGGTGCTGCCGGTCTGTGATCCAGGGGACTATGACCGGGTTCTGGCTTTACTCGAAGATGGAGCACTTACGGCCAGCATTCGGCGCGGCTTTGCCACCAAGGCCTTCGCACACACGGCCCATTACGATTCCCAGATCAGCCGTTGGCTCCAGGCCCTAGAAGACAGGGATCAGGAGCCTCAAAACTCGCAGCTGAAACATGAGAGCGAGGCGTTCCCGGCGGAGTTGAGCTTTGCAGGGAAACTCAGCCAGCCTTTGCGCTACGGGGAGAACCCGCACCAGCGTGCTGCTCTGTACCGAATGGCTGGTAACGGTCGGCCGGGGATCGCGGCGGGTACGTTGATTCAGGGAAAGCCGCTTTCGTACAACAATCTCAATGATGCTGACGCAGCCTTTGAACTGGTGAGTGAATTCGAAGATCCAGCGGTTGCCATTATCAAGCACGCCAACCCAAGTGGTGTGGCGCTCGGGGATGACCTCTACGGTGCTTACCAGCGGGCTCTGGCCTGTGACGCGACCTCGGCCTTTGGCGGCATTGTCGCCTGCAATCGCGACCTCGACGGCGCGGTTGCTGCCGCGATAACGGGGATCTTTACTGAAGTCGTGATTGCTCCGGGCGCTGACAATACGGCACGCGAAGTGTTCGCGCAGAAGCCTAACCTGCGCCTTGTGCTTACCGGGGGGATGGCGGACCCGGCGGCACCGGATCTGCTGGTAAAGTCCATAGCTGGGGGCTTGTTGGTGCAGTCCCGAGATGATGCCAGTGCGGGGCGGGACGATTTCCGCGTGGTGAGCGCAGAGCAGCCCGACGACACAATGCTGAACAATCTGGTGTTTGCGCAGCGCGTGGCCAAGCACGTCAAATCCAACACCATTGTTCTCGCCGCCGGCGGAGCGACGCTGGGGGTCGGTGCAGGGCAGATGAGCCGGGTTGATGCTGCGCACCTCGCCATCCGCAAGGCTGCATCGGCCGGTCTGGATGTGCGCGGTGCCGTTGCGGCTTCGGATGCATTCTTCCCCTTTGCTGATGGGATCAGCGCTCTGATTGAGGCAGGAGTTTCGGCTGTGGTCCAGCCGGGGGGGTCACTGCGGGATGAAGAAGTGATTGCCGCAGCCAACGACGCGGGGATGGTCATGGTGTTCACGGGTCTGCGCCACTTCCGCCACTGACCAGCGAGCGAGAGCAGCATGGACTCAGAGGCATTGAGGCCCTACCTACAGGTCTAAACCCTGTTACCACCTCTATTCTGGACACGTGACACCATGCTTCAGCGCTTTGCAAAAGCGGTATTCGGCAACGCCAACAAAAAGTATCTAAGCGGCCTCGACGCACAGGTGAAAGCGATCAATGCCCTCGAACCGACGTTTGAGACGTTTAGCGACGCCGAGTTGAAGGCGAAGACTACAGAATTCCGTGACCGTCACGCCGCGGGGGAGAGCCTCGACGACCTGCTGATTGAAGCCTTCGCAGCGGCGCGAGAAGCCGGTAAGCGGACGCTGGGCCAGCGGATGTTTGACGTGCAGTTGATCGGTGCCATCGTTCTGCATCAGGGCCGGGTTGCCGAAATGAAGACCGGTGAAGGCAAGACGCTGACGGCGACGGCTGCTGCTTACCTCAATGCGCTTCCGGCTAAAGGCGTGCACATCATCACCGTCAACGAATACCTTGTCATGCGCGATGCAGCGGATATGGGGAAGCTGTATCAGGCGCTGGGGCTTAGCACAGGCTATGTCACCGGGACGATGGGGCTCGAACGCGGGATCCTGACGCCAGCTGAGCTGGAGAATGCCAAGCGCCGGGGTTATGCCGCCGACATTACCTATTCGATTGCGGCTGAGGTTGGCTTTGACCACTTGCGAGACCAGATGAAGCCGACCCGCGCGGATATGCTGCAGCGCGGGTTCAATTTTGTCATCGTTGATGAGGCTGACTCGGTGCTGATCGACGAGGCGCGGACGCCGCTGGTCATGTCTGGGCCTGCTGTGGATGTTTCGAACGTCTTCCGGGCGACGGATCTGATCGCGCAGGAAATGTCTGACGTCGCCTTCACCGTGGATGAGAAGACACGCAATATACAGCTGACCGAAGAAGGTGTGCCGGAACTCGAAGAGGTGTTGCGCAAGCGGGGCCTGCTGCAGGACGGTAGCGGCTTGTACCAGCCCGAGAACGTAGGCTTGCTCCATAACATCATGGCATCGATCCGCGCTCATCGGCTATTTGAACGCGACAAACAGTACATGGTTCAAGGCGATGAGATCGTTCTGATCAACGAGCTTACCGGGCGCGCGCAGCCAGGGCGTCGACTTGGTGATGGCGCGCATCAGGCGCTGGAGGCCAAAGAAGGCCTGACCATCAAACCCGAGTCCACGACCGTGGCCACGATCACCTACCAGAACTTCTTTCGCCAATATGAGAAGATTGCCGGAATGACCGGCACCGCGCTCACTGAGGCTGCGGAATTTGAAGCCATTTACAACATGGCCGTTACGGCGGTTCCTACGAACCAGCCGATGGTTCGCGAGGACAGGGACGACAAAATCTATCGCTTCGCTAAGCAAAAGATCGAAGCCATCCTCGAAGATGTCAGAGAGGCCAACGCTAAGGGCCAGCCTGTTTTGCTGGGAACGCCGACAGTCGAGGGCTCTGAGATGTTCTCCGCCGCGCTTTCAAAAGCCGGAATTGAGCACAACGTCCTGTCTGCGCGCCAGCACGAGCGCGAAGCCTTCACCATTGCGCAGGCCGGCGCACCCGGTGCGGTGACCATCGCGACATCCATGGCTGGTCGCGGTACGGACATCCAACTGGGCGGCAACTTTGACTTTGCCCTGGCCGAGGCGACCAAAAATGAAAAGGACCCGAAGGCCGTTGAAAAGATAACGGCGCAATTGCGCAAGGAGATCGACACAGCGCGGGAGCAGGTGATTGCTTCCGGGGGCTTGTATGTCCTTGGCACTGAGCGAGGGGAGTCCCGCCGGGTGGACAACCAACTGCGGGGTCGGTCAGGCCGACAGGGTGATCCGGGAAAGTCGCGTTTTTACGTTTCGCTAGAAGACGATCTGATGCGCATTTTTGGACAGGGGCTGGATACCTGGCTCAAGCGTTTCGGCATCGGCGACGATGAGGCGATCGAACACCAGTGGATCACAAATGCCATCGCTAAGGCGCAAGAGCGCCGTGAAGGCTATAACTTCGATATCCGGAAGCAACTGATTCGGTATGATGATGTGCTGAACGATCAGCGCGTCGCTTACGCGGAAATGCGAAATGAACTGCTGGATTCCGAAGATCTGACAGACAAGCTCGATGACATGCGGGAAAAGGCGACGGAGGATCTGGTCGCCCAGTTCATTCCGCCCGGTTCTTACCCGACTCAATGGAACGTCGAAGGGCTTGAAAAGGCCGCAGCAGCTTTCGTACCCGCAGGTCTCCCAATTCTGAAGTGGGCAGCGGAGGACGGTGTTGACGAGGAAATTCTGATCGATCGCATCCTCGAAGAATTTGACCAGCACATGGCGGCAAAGGCTGCGCGGATCGGGGCTGATACCATGCGTATGGCCGAACGCCAGATCACGCTGCAGGTTCTCGACCAGCTCTGGCGAGAGCACATTCAGAACATGATGCGACTGCGCGAAGGGGTCACTCTCCGCGCCTTTGGTCAGCGTGATCCGCTGGCAGAATATCGTCGCGATGGCTTTGAGATGTTCGACAATCTGCTTGACCGGCATCGCAATTCGGTTGTGGTCGTCTTGTCCAACCTCGAAGTCAGACAGCCTGAGCCGCAGCAAGCGCCCTCCCGTGCCAATGAGGCCGCTGCTGCTGTTGCGCCCGCAGGGCTTAAGCCGCCGGCACAACTATCAGCTTTGGCCAACGGTACAGGGGCGTTGACGGCGGATCAGATGAAAAAGACCAAGCGGAATGAACCTTGCCCCTGTGGCTCGGGGAAGAAATTCAAGCAGTGCCACGGCGCCGCTGGCTAAATCCAACCAAGGCCGGCCCCTTTGTCTTTGGCGGTAGACGCTTGATTTATCGGGTCTGCCAACCGGATGATCCTACTCACGCACTCGCGAAAAACGCGAAAATAACGTGAGAAACACGTGTTTTTTGGGTCACAACCTCCGCGCAATTTCCTAAATTCCTCACTCGCAGCAAGACATGACCGGCCACACCGGCTTACGAAGCCTGTGTAGATAGCGCCATGCGCGAATCCACACATTGATATTCTTCTTTTGCGAGAAGATTATCCCCCTCTTGTGCGAGAGGATCGGCGCTTCTTAAGAGGCGAAAACTAAATTGTTTGATCGTCTTGAATGTGTGTTCAGGGCGATCTCATGGAGAAGAGAAAATGAAAAAGTTTCTGATTGCGAGCTCCGGTCTCGCAGCAGTTGCTGCTGCTGGCTCCGCCGGCGCAGTCGACGTTACCCTCGGCGGTAGCATCGAAATGGGGATCGAATACGGCCTGGGTAAAGACGCTGACGGCTTCGCTTTCGACGGTTCGAAGGCGTACCAAGACATCGTGCTGAACATCTCTGCGGCTGGCACCACCGACGCCGGCCTGAAGTTCGGTGGTTCCTTCAGCGTCAACAGCGCTGAAGAAATGAAGCTGAACCTGTACGACACCAACGGCACTGCTGCCGGTGGCAAAAATCTCGTCAAGCTGGTTAACACCTCCGCTTCTGCGGCCATCAAGGGCGTTGCTTACAACGTGTCCGGTGGCAAGCAAGTTCTGGCGGGCTCAATGGTATCCGTGAAGATCAACTCCGCTTGGCAAGGTGCGAAGACGAAGCTGACCGATCACACCGTTCCTGTAGGCACGATTGCTGTTGACTCAGCGATCTGTAAGGTTGCTGGCGTGATTGAAGGCGGTGCTGCTGGCAGCGTCACACGCATGAATGCGGCTGGCACTGCTGCTGTCTCTTCGCTTGCACTCGCTGTCGGTGCTATGCCCGCTGGTAAGATGAACGACTCTGCTGCTGCGACCCTGACCATGGCGACTGCCGGTGGTGGTGCAAACGTTGCTGTGGCTGCTGCAGCGTCTGCTGGTGCTGTTAAGCCGGTTGTGGCTAGCGCTGCTGCTACACCAATCCAGGCGAACAGCGTCTTCGCTGGTCCGTTCATGGAAGTGAAGATGACCTCTTCGACCACCAAGATGGTTGTCGGTGCTGTTTGTGTGTCCAATGATGTCGAAGCTTCCGAGACTGCTGCGTACCTCGACCCAGCGTCGCGCATCCTCGAAGTCAGCAACGCGTCCATCTTCCTCGAAGGTGGCTTCGGCAAGCTGACCCTGCAGCAGGGCGACTACAGCGGTAAGGTTGCGGCCATCGGTTCCGCTGGCGACCAGGCGACCATTACCAGCACCGGTCTGGTTGCGATCCTCGAAGGCGCGTCCTTCATGGGCATGTCCGGCTACGGCGCGGTTGACGTGGGCTCCATCTCCATGGGTTCCCGTCCGAACTACATGCTCGGCACCTCGGTTGACCTCATGGGCCTGACCGTTGCGGTTGAAATGGAAGACGACCAGGCCACCGTGGGCGCAGATAGTGATAACCACTACATCGACAACTGGGACATGGGTACGTCCTACGCCATCGGTGATCTCGCTTTGGACTTCGTCCTCGACAGCGCTGGCGACTGGGCTGTGTCCGCGTCCGCTTCTGTTGCTGGCTTCACCGCTAGCTCCGTGATCGAGAACNTCTCGAAGGGTGCAAGCAAGAAGTCCGGTCTGTCCATCGACACCACGCTGGCCACCGACTTCAACGGCATCAGCGTTTCCATCGGTCTCGATGAAGCGATGAACTACACCGTTGGTGGTTCCTACGCCCTGGGCAACTCGGGTCTGGCCATCACCGCGTCGTACAGCTCTGAAGACAACGGCGGCAAGATCGCCGGTAAGATGTCCTTCTAATTCGCTTACGCGAAATCAAATCCCGCCCTTCACTGCAAGGGCGAGATACAGGCGAGGAAATTTTCATTTCCTCGTCTCCATATGATCGAAACTAACGACCTCGTTTCTCTGCCTGCGCTGGAGACGGGGTCGCTTTTTTTCTACAATCAGGATTGCGTCACGGCAGTCGATACTTTGTCTCAGCGATGATCGAGCGGCGTGAAAGCAGGCGTCAGAGTGACTGTGGGTTCCCGCGCGAGATCACGACGTCGAAGCTGTCGACACCGATCCCGTTAAACCGATATCGCTGTTCGCCCAGNCTGATCACCTGATAGCAAAGCTGCATGCCCGTGGCCCACGTCGGCCAAGACTTGCATACAGTACCACCACTTAGCCGGTAGTATCCGGTTTCAGTCAGGTTCACCAACAGCCCACGCAGTTGGCCACCCGGAGCGAAATAAGCCCAGTACTGGTCGTCTATCTGTTTGATGGAATTTCCGATAAGCAATTGCTGAAGATCGTTGTCGCTCAGTTGCTCACCGCGTCGCGTTTCCCGCACCGGCGAGACCAAAAGGCTGACCGGGACACCAGCGACACGAGTAAAGCCCGGCGCCTGGTTGCCACTTGCCACCGGTGGGGAGGCGTTGTCAGACCTTTCTGAAGCCTGACACGCGGTGAGGGTCAGGGCACAAACCCCTGCAAGTAGTAACCGTTTCATGCTGTCCCTTTGCCGCACTGGTGTGGCAGCAGTGCGACCGGTCGCACCAACCGTCTGTGGCTGGCTTCGTGACGCAGGCTCAAGGTCAGGCTGCTTCGGCCGCTGCGCGGGCCTTAGCATCGCGCTTGCGCTCGTGAATATCGAGGAAGCGCTTGCGGATGCGAACCGCTTCGGGCGTGACCTCAACCAGCTCGTCATCCTGAATGTAGGCCAGCGCCTTCTCGAGCGTCATGTCAACGGGTGGGGTCAACGACACCGCCTCGTCCGTACCCGACGCACGNACGTTTGTCAGCTTCTTGCCCTTGAGCGGGTTTACGTCGAGATCGCTGCCCTTGGCATGTTCACCGATAATCAGGCCGTGGTAGACGGGCTCTTGTGGATGGATAAACAGCGGTCCGCGCTCTTCCAAATTCCACAGGGCAAAGGCGACAGCCGTGCCCTTTTCCATCGAGATCAGTACCCCGTTTCGGCGACCTGGAATAGCGCCCTTGTGCGGACCGTAGTGACTGAAGCGACGGTTGAGAATGCCAGTGCCGTGAGTGTCAGTCAGGAATTCACCGAGATAGCCGATCAACGCCCGCGATGGGGCGATGAAGGAGAGGCGCTGTTTGCCACCGCCCGAAGGGCGCATGTCTTTGAGTTCGCCACGACGCATACCGATTTTTTCCACCACGGCGCCGGAGTAGTCTGCATCGACGTCGACCGTCACTTCTTCAAACGGTTCGAGCCGGTTGCCGTTATCGTCGAACTGGTAGACCACCCGCGGGCGGGAAACGGACAGTTCGAAGCCTTCGCGGCGCATATTTTCGATCAGGACAGCAAGCTGCAACTCGCCCCGGCCCGACACCTCAAAAGCATCCTTGCCGTCTGTCTCTTTAACTTGAAGCGCGACATTGCCCTCGGCTTCTTTCTGCAGTCGGTCCCAGATCAGGCGGCTGGTCACTTTGTCTCCAACCAACCCCGCCAGCGGGCTGTCGTTCACGGAAAAGGTCATCGACAGCGTTGGTGGGTCGATGGGCTGGGCCGCGATGGCTTCTGTGACATCTGGCGCGCAAAGCGTATCGGCAACGGTGGCGTGGGTCAGGCCGGCAATGGCGACGATATCCCCGGCTTCAGCGCTATCGATTGGCTGGCGCTCGAGCCCGCGGAAGGCGAGGATCTTGGTGGCGCGGCCGCTTTCCAGCTGACGGCTGTCCATGCCAAGAGCCTTAATGGCCATGTTTGGGCTCAGACGGCCGGACTGGATCCGTCCGGTCAGGATCCGACCGAGGAAGGGGTTGGCTTCAAGCGTTGTTGCCAGCATCCGGAAGGGTTCATCGGCACTGCCGACATTGGGGGCTGGCACGTGATCAACGATCAGATCGAACAGCGGCGCCATGTCGACGCGCTCATTATCGAGCTCCTTCATGGCCCAGCCTTCTTTGGAGGAGGCGTATAGCACCGGGAATTCTAACTGTTCTTCTGTCGCGTCCAGCGCCGCAAACAAATCAAAGGTCTCGTCGAGTACCCAGTCAGAGCGGCCGTCAGGCTTGTCTACCTTGTTAATCAGGACGATCGGACGGATGCCCAACGCNAGCGCCTTGGTCAGCACAAATTTGGTCTGCGGCATGGGGCCTTCGGCAGCATCGACCAGCAGGACAACACCGTCGACCATGGATAAGATGCGTTCAACTTCACCGCCAAAGTCGGCGTGCCCAGGGGTGTCAACGATGTTGATGCGGGCGTCCTGCCACTCGACCGAGGTGACTTTGGCGAGAATCGTGATGCCACGCTCTCGCTCAATGTCATTAGAGTCCATGGCACGCTCGGCGACGCGCTCGTTTTCGCGGAACTGACCGGATTGCTTCAACAGGCAGTCCACTAGGGTGGTTTTGCCATGGTCAACGTGCGCGATGATCGCGATGTTGCGCAGGATTTTGCTCATCAGGAGTGTGCCTTTGTCTGTGCGCGCCTTGGTTCGTGGGGGAGGGGTCTTAGGCAGGAGAGGGAGGAGGATGGTGAACCGAAAACGATGTCAGGTATTGAGTGAACAAGGAAGGTGTGCCGAGACCGGGCGCGTGATGCGCAGGGTTGTGCGGCCAGATCAACCGGGGGTCAACGCCCTGAAACGCAAGGCTTGTGCTCAGTAGTGCAGTGGCACCCCTACCAGTGAGCTCAGAACGACCGCAGTCGGAGTCTTGCCCGTTCGCGCAAGGGATCGAATTGGCGCAGGACGTCAGCCAGTGCTTTGCTGCGCATGAGCCGCTTAGGCCCCTGATAGACCACAAATTCGCGGCCTTTGCCGCTGGCTGCCGCTTGTTTGGCGACCACAAACTCCGGGTTTTCGTAAGCTGAGCGATAGACCGAGAACAGCGCCTGCCCTGGCAGGCTGTCGATCGCGTAGTCCCGCCAGTGACCGGCCGCCACCTGCTCCGAATACAGTCTCAGCAACGTGCTCAGCTCGCCCCGATCGAAGGACACAGGCCGCCGCCGCTTGTTGCCACGGGCTCGGAGCCCGTCTTTCACGGCGTCGAGGTGTCCCGATTTGAGGGGCCTAGCCTTATCGTCCCGATAATCCTGCAGGGAAACTACGTCGGTCATTTGATGCGCTTTGCTCCTTCATATTTCCCGGGCTTGGAACATTTCGTATGGCCCCTGAACGGCTCAGGACCGCAAGGGCGCTTCGCTCCGGGCGTGGGGCAGCCGGTACAGCCATGCAACCACCGGGCACGCGGGTTCGCTTGCTGTACGCTGTCGAAATAAGCTAAGACGAATCACGAAATGCGCCTAGTCAAAAATTTTGGCAAAATTTCCGTGCGTTCGGGCTTGGGCCCGTGGCGGCGCGGAGCGAAATGGCGCTCGGTCTGTCCGGTTCTGATAAGAGGAAAAAGTCAGTGACTGATATTATTCGCGATATTGACGAAGAAATGCGCCGCGATGCTTTTCTCTCGCGCGTCCGTCGATATGCCTGGGTCTTCCTTTTGATTGTTGTGGTGGTGTTGGTCATCGTTGCCGCAGGGTACTTTTGGCAGAATCAGCAGTCCGCCCAGCGATCGGCGCAGGCTGGTGAGCTGAGCAGCGCGCTGGCACTGGTTGAGACGGACGCTGAGGCCGCTGCGGCCCAGCTTGATGCGCTGGCTGTCGGCGGTTCAGGCGGCAATGCCATTATCGCTAGCTTTGAGCGCGCAGAGATCGCTGCACGGGCGGGCGATACAGAGGCCGCCGCGCAAGCGCTTGCAGCCTTAGCAGAGGCTCGGGGGGACGACGCCTATGCCAAGACGGCGTCGTTGTTCAGTGTGTACGCTGAACTCGATAGTGCAGACCCAGCGAGCCTTTTGTCCCGGCTCGACCCGCTGATTACTGAAGATGCCGCTTTCACCGCGCTGGCTCTGGAGCTCAAGGCGATTGTGCTGGTCCGTGCCGGTGATCAGGCCGGTGCGCTGGAACTGCTTGATCGATTACTGGCCCGCGAAGGCCTGCCCCGGGACGTGATAACGCGTGTGCAGGCGCTGAGAGACAGTCTATCTGCGGATAGCTAGAGACAGACTGTAGCTGGAACCACCGCTCCGTGGGCGGGGCCAGTCCTATGACCTCCTCACCCTGACGGCGGCAGCGACGCCTGCGGGATTTCGGGCTTCGGGTCAGCAGGCCTGACCACTGCCATGATTTGCGCTATAGTGAAGCGGGAACGGGCAACACACCACATCTGGAGATACGGGTTCAGGCATGAAGGTTCTCTTTACCACCGCCTTGCTGGGACTGACCTCGTTACTGATGGGCTGCGACGTGTTGCGCGCCATCAATGACGACGACCCGCGCCTACCCGGTACACGGGTAGATCTGTTCAGCGATGACGACGCTGCGGTGCCCCGCTCCAACGTGCCAATTGCCCTGCCGCCTGCGCAGACCCTGAGCCGCTGGGAGCAGCCTGGCGCCATCGCAACGCATGCAGTCTATCACCTTTCTCTGGCTGATAGGCCTGAACCGCGCTGGCGCACGTCTATCGGGCGCGGAAATGCCCGATCGTACCGCATTACCTCGGCGCCAATCGTGGTAGACGGCGTGGTGTTCACCATGGACAGCCAACTGCAGGTGTCTGCGATGCGCTTACGTGATGGTCGGGTCGGCTGGCGGCAATCGCTGATGCCGGCGTCTGAGCGCGATGGTGTCTTCGGCGGCGGGTTAGCCTTTGGCGAGAATGTCTTGCTCGCAGGGACGGGTTCGGGCCGTTTGTTTGGGCTCAAACCATCCAACGGCGACATTATCTGGCAGCGGCGCTTGCCGGCGCCTCTGCACGGTGGTCCGGCGGTTGATGATGGTCGGGTGTTTGCGGCGACCATCGACAACACAGTAGCGGCTTATGACCTGGCCTCAGGGCAAAAACTTTGGGAGCATGAGGGCCGTGAAGGCCTGACCACGGTGCTCGGTTCCACTGCGCCTGCGGTGGCGGGTGGTGTGGTATATGCTGCCTATTCTAGCGGTGAGGTTTTTGCCCTTGCTGCTGATTCAGGCCGTGTGCTGTGGAGCGATACCGTCGCCGGTCTGACTGCAACGGCGCGGCAGACTCTCTACCTGGACGATATCGGTGGTTCGCCTGTGGTCGATCGCGACCGACTGGTGGTCGTTGGTGGATCGGACCGGACCGTTTCGTTTGACATAAATCGTGGAATTCAGGTCTGGGAATTGCCTTTTGGCGGGACTCAAATGCCTTGGCCTTCGGTTCAGCACTACTTCATGACCACCGATACTGGTCGACTGATTGCTGTTGACCGGGACACGGGTGGTGTGGCTTGGGCCCGGTCGTTACCAAAGTATGCGGATGCGTCTCGGCTGGACCGGGTCGAGTGGTTTGGGCCAGTGCTAGCCGCCAACCGATTGGTGCTGGTTTCCAGTACGGGAAACATCGTCACCATGTCACCAACAACCGGGCGCTTGCTGGGTCGCGTGGTCACGCGGGAGGGCTTTGTGGCGCCGCCGGTGATCGTTGAGAACACCATGCTCTTGGTGACCGAAAACGGCGATTTGGTGGCTTATCGCTGAGCGGCTCATGCGCCTCTGTCTGCCATGCTTCTGTTTGAGAGACTGTATGCGTGGTTTTTCACGCCGCCTGGGGTACAAGGCCTGATCATGTTTACCGTTGCCCTCATCGGCCGACCGAATGTCGGCAAGTCGACCCTGTTCAACAAGCTGATTGGTCGCAAGCGTGCCATCGTCCACGACGAGCCGGGGGTGACACGCGACTGGCGTGAGGGCGAGGCCAAGATCGGTGGAACGTCTTTTCGTGTGTTGGACACCGCAGGTTTGGAGGAGGCCTTTGACGACAGCCTCGCCGCGCGCATGCGGCAGCAGACGGAACAGGCGCTGAAGCAGGCCGATCTGGCATTGTTCATGATCGATGCCCGCGTTGGAATCACACCAACGGATGAGCACTTTTCCAAGTGGTTACGGACGGCCGGGATCGAGACCTGGGTTGTTGCGAACAAGTGCGAAGGCCGCGCAGGCAATGCTGGAATTCTTGACGCGTACAGCTTGGGCCACGGCGACGTGCTGCCCTTGTCCGCCGAGCATGGCGACGGGCTGGGCGGGTTGTATTCGGATCTGGTGCAGCGGATCTCGGAGGAACCGGTGGGAGCATCTGACGATGACGACGGGCTCAATCTTGATGCAGCAACTGAAGCTGAGGACGCGCCCGACGGCCGTTCCTATGAAATCAGACCGCACCGGCCCCTGCATCTGGTGGTAGCAGGACGGCCAAACGTTGGTAAATCGACGCTGATCAATCGACTCTTGGGGCAAGATCGTCTGCTGACAGGGCCGGAGGCCGGCATCACTCGCGATGCCATCGTCGTCGATCTGCGCTGGCAGGATCGGGCTATTCGCCTCTGGGACACCGCCGGTTTGCGACGCAAGGCAAATGTCAGCAATAAGCTAGAAACCATGTCCAATCAGGATACGCTTCGCGCCATTCGATTTGCCGAAGTGGTTCTGCTGTTGCTGGACTCTGATGGTGTCCTCGACCGGCAAGATCTGAACATTGCCCGGCAGGTGCTGGATGAGGGTCGGGGATTGATTATAGGGGTAAACAAGTGGGACCAGGTAGAAGCCCCAAAGGCAGTAATGGGGCGTCTCGCAGATCGCTTGCAGACTTCGCTGGCTCAAGCGAAGGGTGTGATCACCATGCCGTTGTCAGGGCAGGAGGGTTACAATCTCGACCGAGTGTTGGAGACAGCCTTTGAGGCGCGGAAGACGTGGTCGACCCGGTTGTCGACTTCATTGCTCAACAAGTGGCTGACATACCATACCGATCGCCATCCACCGCCGCTGGTTGCTGGACGGCGGATCAAGCTGCGCTATGCTACGCAGGTGAAATCACGACCTCCCACCTTTGCAATTTTTGGCTCGCGGATCGCTGAATTACCCGGCTCGTATCAGGGCTACCTGATCAATGCGCTGCGTGAGGATTTTGACCTGTGGGGAACGCCAATTCGGCTGCTGCTTCGTGCTGGACAGAACCCCTATTCCAAGAGGGACTAAAAACTGCTGCGCCGAGCCTTGAGCATGCGCGTCGCTTGGCCCCGCCGCGCGAAGCGCGGTTGGGGACAAGTCGGCGCAATAAATTGGTGGCGGGCTCGATTTGACGCCGCTTCGCGGCTTTCAAATCTCTCCCGCGCACTCAAACTGACACGTTGAGCACTGCTCAACGTGACGTTTACGGGCAGAATTGCGGGGGTCAGGGCTGAAGGCCGCGAAGCGGCCAAGGCACGCGCCCGCCATCCGTTGCTTCCTCGCCGGAAATGAGCGTTGCAGCAGGCCGAAACTCGCTTCGGTCTGGTGACTGCTTGCATTGTGCTCTGTTTCTTCAGCAGCCTCAGCCAGGCAGATAATGGCCGTTTTCCAAGCGGGTCCAATTGTCTTCGTCACCAGCAATGGGCTGCCAGCCTTCGATCTCGGCCCGGACACGCGCACCATTCAGGGTACAGTCAGCTTGCGCCAGACGAACAAAAGTACCGGTGATCGCCGCCGCCTCAGGCAGTCGTTCAGGGTTTTCACCAGGGAAGGCTGCAGCTCGCATGTCGGTTCGAATGCGGCCGGGATCAAGAATATTCGCCCGGATCGGCGTGCCCCTGACTTCCATCGCGTACGCCTGTAACACGAACTCCGATGCTGCCTTTGCAGCGCCATAGGGGGCCCAGTACGGGCGCGCTCCTAGAGCCGCGCCGCTGGTGACTGAAATCAATCGCCCAGCATCAGACGCGCGCAACAGGTCGTGAAACGCGTAAAGCTGATACTGCAGCGCGTGAAGATTGGTTGCCATAACCTGTTCGAACTCAGCGGGTTCCATCTGCGATACAGGCATCAGTGTTCCCAGCATACCGGCATTGGACACCAGCACGTCCAGCCGTCCATAGCGCTCGTGCACAATGTTAGAGAGCTCGACTCCGGGGTCGGGTCGAGACACGTCAAACGGCACCAGTACAGCCCGGTCATAACCGTTCGCGCGCAGGGCATCGTCCAGTGCCTCCAAATCGTCATTTGACCGGGCCGCAGCCAGAATGTCTGCGCCCTCAGCTGCAAAACGTAAGGCGACGGCGCGCCCGATCCCACGTGTTGCGCCGGTGATAAGCGCGAGACGTCCTTCCAGCAGGCCCATGTTCAGTTTCCGCTTCCGGTCTGGTCGGTGTTCTGGTTTTGGTTCTGGATGTCTCTCTGACCTCCACTTTGATCCTGGCTCGCGTTCGAGGCTTGGGTTTGGGTCAGGGAAATCAAACGTGCGATGGGGTCATCGTCAACCAAGTCCAACGCTTGCATCGTCGGGCTNGACGCACCGGACGCACCGGACGCACCGGACGCACCGGACAAACCCGTTGGGACCGCTGCGCCGGCCTGGATCAGACCACCCGTCTCGATTGCGCTATCGCCGGTGTCGCGACCAAGCAGCGGGTTTGCCATGTGCATGGCTTCAAAGGCATCAAGGATCATCAGTTGGGTGTCACTGCTTTGCAGGAATGGCGCCTTTTCCGCGAGTTCCAGCATGGTCATCGACGTCGTATGGACGTAGGGCAACAGGCGGGTCTGTTGCACTGTTGCGTCGTCAGCCTTGATTTGGAAGGTCAGCACCACACCGATCCAACCCAGACCCGCGATTGCCCAACCAAGCACAAACCCGAAGAACAGCCCGACAAGGTGATCGAGAAACCGGATTGACCGGGCCCGAACCAGCCTAAACAGTGGTATGGTCAGGATCGCTGCCAGCACAAAAGTCCCGACGAACAAAAGCCCCCAGGCTAGGGTCCGGCCGATGGTCTCGTTGTCCACCCAGCTACGGGTGAAATTCTCAAAAACGGAACCACTGAAGTTCAGGGCCACGTACAGCCCGAGAGCAAAACAGGCAGCCAGCATCAACTGCCGGACAAAGCCCCACATCAGCGAATACAGACTCGTCACTGCGATGACGAAGATAATTGCGATATCAACCCAGTTCATGCGTCTTTCCGATTTAGCGTCCGAGTAGGGCTACCCAGTCGTATAACGAATTTGTTGTAACTCAGAACGGCATTTTGAGGAAATGACCTTATCGTTTCCTGCCGTGCAATAGCGGAGCGCCTTTGCTCATGGCCGTTGCTCTGGCAGGGGCCGTCCAATCTTGGCGGTTCTGGTGGCCACGTCTGCCGCTATTTATTCTTTGTGACGTTACCCTAATTTGCCTCCCCGTCTTCGCTGCTTTTGCGCCGACGGCTGATACCCAGAAAGGCCGTCAAGTCGGTCACGTGCCGCGTGTGGTGTTCGTCCAGGCCTGATGGAGCCCTCCGGGCCTTGCCACGCGCCAGCGGAAAGGGAGCGACCGCTGCCTCAAAGCCCAGCTTTTCAGCCTCCTTCAATCGCTGCGGTGTGAGGGGCACAGGCCGGACCTCTCCTGTCAGGCCGATTTCACCGAAAAGCACTGTGTTCGCCGGCACTGGCTGCTTGGCGATCGATGAGACCAGAGCGGCGGCGACGGCTAGATCTGCTGCAGGTTCGCTCAGGCGCAGCCCTCCGGCGACGTTCAGAAAGACGTCCTGACTGGCAAAGCTGATCCCGCTTCTGCTTTCCAGAACCGCGAGCACCATGGCCAGTCGCCCGCTGTCCCAGCCAACCACTGTCCGTCGCGGAGTGCCAAGCGGGGAAGGGTTCACCAGCGCCTGAATTTCTACCAGCACTGGGCGGGAGCCTTCGATCCCGGCAAAGACCGCCGTGCCACTGGGGGGTGGCTCCCCATTGGGCTCGCCGCGCTGCCCGAGGAACAGGCTGCTTGGGTTGACCACGGTCGCCAGTCCGTCACCGGCCATTTCGTAGACGCCGATCTCATCTGCCGGGCCAAAGCGATTCTTGATCGCCCTCAATATCCGGAACGGATGGCCGCGCTCACCTTCGAAATGCAAGACCGCGTCGACCATGTGCTCGACGACCTTAGGGCCAGCAATGGAGCCTTCCTTTGTGACGTGACCAACGAGGATGATCGCGGTTCCTCGGCGTTTGGCGAGCCCAATCAGCTCCTGCGCCGAGCCACGCACCTGCGCAACCGTGCCGGGCGCAGATTCAAGCGTGTCCAAATACATGGTCTGGATGGAATCGATGATCAGCAAATCTGGTGCGGCCGGCCCATCAAATGTGGTCAGGATGTCGCGAACCGCGGTCCCGGCTGCGAGTTGCACGGGCGCATCAGCAGCCTCCAGCCGCTCGGCGCGCAACCGCACCTGATCCACAGATTCCTCACCACTAACATAGGCGACAGAGACTGGCGCGCGGCCTTGGTCACCCCGGGCGAGTTTGGCAGCGGTCTGCAGCAGCAAGGTCGACTTGCCAATGCCCGGATCCCCGCCGATCAACAGTGCCGAGCCGGGGACCAGCCCGCCGCCTGTCACCCGGTCGAGTTCAGCATCGCCGGTAGAGAGGCGCGGCGGCGGGTCCGCTGCGCCGGTTAGTTCCACAAGGTTGAGCGCCAGACCGTCACCCCGGCTGCCGCGCATACCACCACCACCGGTGCTGCTGCCGATCCCACCGCCGCCGCCGCTTTTTTTGCCCAGTCCGCCAGGGGTGCCGGTGTGAATGGCTTCCTCAACCAGTGTGTTCCATCCACCGCATTGCTCGCACTTGCCCGACCAGCGGGAATGGGTCGCCCCGCAGTCCTGGCAGACGTAGTGGGAGCGCGTGCGGGCCATCAGTCGCGCCCTCGAAGGAAGGCATCGAGCGGTTCAAACCCACTGTTGTCGAGCGCACTGACCGGACCTTCCCAACCAATTTCGCCTTCCCACAGAAAGGCCACCCGCTGGCATACTCGACGGACCGAGGCCAGATCGTGGGTAATCATAACGGCTGTTGCGCCAGTTCGGTCTACCGTTTCCGCCATAAGCGTGTCGATGCGTCCGGCTGAAAGCGGGTCCAGCCCCGTGGTTGGTTCATCGAAGAACAGGACTTCGGGTTCGGCTGCGAGGGCTCGGGCCAGTCCTGCACGCTTTTGCTGTCCGCCCGAAAGGTCCGCCGGGTGCCGGTCCGCAAGCTGACGATCCAGACCGACGGCGTCGAGCATCTCCAAAGCCCGTTTGCGGCTTTCTGCGCGGCTGAGTCCCTCGGCGTGAAGCAGACGGAAGCTAATATTCTCCCAGACTGAGAGGGAGTCGAACAAAGCCCCGCCCTGAAACAGCATGCCAATGCGCGCTCGGGCGGCACTGGCGCGAGCGGCGTTCCCAGACAGTACGTCCACCCCATCGATTTGCACGGATCCGGCGGTGGCAGGGAGCAGGCCGAGAATAGCCTTGAGCGTCACTGATTTACCGGTGCCCGACCCTCCGAGCAGCGCGATGGTCTCTCCCGGTTGGGACGAGAACGTGACCTGGTTGAGAATGTCTCGGCCACCGAGCACAACCCGTAGGTCAGATATTTGGAGTGCAGCTGACATCAGGCAATCTCAAACAAGAGCGCAGTGAGCAGGAAATTCGACGCAAGGATCGCGATGGCTCCGGAGACGACAGCCGCCGTCGTCGCTCGACCCACACCCTCCGCGCCTGCGCGCGCTGCAAAACCGTGAAAGCACCCCATGACGGCGATCAGATAGCCAAACACTGCTGCCTTGATGAGACCGCTGAAAAGATCACCACCGGTGAGGAAACGCATGACATTACTGATAAACAGCGGACCGTCGAAACCAAGTTGCCCGACAGCCACAGCGTAACCACCCAGAATGCCGATGACATCCGCCACCAGCACCAGCAGCGGCAGCGACATTGTCGCAGCCAGAATGCGCGGCGTAACCAGATAGCGCATGGGATCAACCCGTAGGGTGGTCAGAGCGTCAATCTGCTCCGTCACCCGCATGGCACCAAGCTCAGCGGCCATCGCCGCGCCCATTCGCCCTGAGACCATCAGACCGGCCAGTACCGGACCCAGCTCTCGCGCAATCGATAGGGCGACCACCTGTGGCACTGCGGCTTCTGCATTGAACCGCTCAAAACCCGTATGGCTCTGCAAGGCCAGCACCATACCAGTGAACAAGGCGGTGAGGCCGACAACTGGCAGAGAGAAATAGAAGAACTCGGCCACCTGATTGATGAAGATGCGCGGATAGAAGGGAGGGGTTAACAACCGCCAGGTCGCCTGAAACGCGAACAACGCCCGAGCGCCCAGCCCAGCCAGCAGCGAAAGCACGCCTGCGCCGATCTGCGCCAATCCATCCGTTACCCAAGCCACAATGCTGCTGTCAGCCCCGCTCGTCAGTTTGGTTTTGCTAAGCGCTGAAATAGACCCTTTTTGCTCGGCGTGAAAGGCTGGTCAGAATTTCATAGTTAATGGTTCCTGCGCCATCGGCAAAGCGCTCTAGCGGCAATTCTGAGCCAATGACCGTTGCGAGTTGTCCGGTCTGTTGCAACCCGACAGGCAGGTCGGTCAGGTCGATGACGACAGTGTCCATCGATACGCGTCCAACCTGTGCACAGGCGTGTCCGTCAATTGCTACCTGCACTCGATCTGAGGCAGCCCTTGGCCAACCGTCGGCATAGCCCAATGCCAACACACCGAGAACGCTATCCCGCGCCGTGGTCCAAGTACCGCCATAACCGACAGGGCAACCAGCGGGCACGGGGCGCACCTGGATCAGTGGCGCACGCAGGCCAATCACGGGCTGCAGCGGATGTGGTCGTTCGGGGCAGGGATTTGCACCATAGAGCGCCACGCCAGGTCGTCCCAGCCCGATGCGGCAGAATTCATCTCCTAAAAAGTGCCCAGAGCTATTAATCAGGGAGGCCGTAAATCCCTCTTCATCAGCTCCGGCTTGACCCATGGCTGCGGTAAAGGCAGCCAACTGTTCACGGTTGGAGGGGGCCGCCGCATTTTCCGCTTCGGCCAGGTGCGACATCAACATGCGGCGGGATGCCGACAGCCAGACGTGACCATTGAACAAAGCATTCGCTGCTTCCGGGCTGAGACCCAGGCGGTTCATGCCGGTGTCCACGTGGATCACCAGCTCATCGGGTAGGCTATCCCGAGCCTGAGCCCAGGCCTGCACCTGCGCTGGCGTGTTGAGGACGGGGGTCAAATGTTCGCGGGCGAAAGTGGAGGGGTCGGATAAGCCTTCGAGCACGCCGATCCAGGGTGCCGGACCAAGGATCTCACGCAGACGGCAGCCTTCCTCGAGCGTGGCGACGAAAAAGCGCTGTGCCCCTGCGTCACGGAGGGCCGGCGCGCACTCAACCATACCGAGACCATAGGCATCGGCCTTGATAACCGCAGCGGAGCCACCAGCGCTTCGGTCATTGAGCGCGCGCCAGTTGCTGGCGATAGCACCTCGATCGATGGTCAATGTGGGTCGGAAGTCTTCGGTCATAATCGGCAGTCTAGGCCGAATCGGGGATAGGATCGACAAAACAAAATTGTCCGGGAAAGTCCCACTCGATGAATAAGCCATTCCAGGTGTCGACGTAGCCAAAAATCCGCACCTCGCGCCCGAGCCAGCTTTCCGGGTCAGGCCAGTATCGGCGTACAGTCTGCAGCGCACGCCCTTGCAGAGACGCGGAAAAGTCAGCGCGATAATCTTCGCCAAAATTGAGAAACCAGCGGTCTCGCCCCTGATAGACTGCCGCCAGACGGCCTTCGACCTGCAGGAAGGGTGCTGGCGTTGCCCATAGCCCATCTAGTGCTTCGGCGCGGTAAACCACGCCCTCGGCATCGTCGCATGGCATGGGGTAGCGGTCGTCGCCGGACCACTCCAACGCGCCAAAGCGTGCCACCAGTGTCGCGTTCAGCGCCGCCTCAGGCGAAGGGGTTTCAGCTGTGGCTGCACCGGCTAGCCAGAGGCACCCTGAAAACGCTAGGGTAGCGACGGCTCTAGCGGAAGGACCGGGATCATTGAACAAAGACGCGAACAACAGACGCACACTCTATCTGGTTGACGGTTCAGCATACATCTTCCGGGCTTACCACGCATTGCCTCCTTTGACGCGCTCAGACGGCATGCCGGTCGGGGCTGTGCGCGGATTCATGACGATGATGCTCCGGTTGGTCGAGGACCATGCGCGAGATTACTTTGCGGTCATATTCGATGCCAGTGGTGTCACGTTCCGCAACGAGATCTATGATCAGTACAAAGCCAACCGCGACGCTCCGCCAGAAGACCTTAAGCCTCAGTTCGGCCTGGTCCGAGACGCGACCCGCGCACTGAATCTCTCTTGCATCGAAAAGAGTGGTTTCGAGGCTGACGACATTATTGCCACCTATGCGCGACAGGGCGCTGCCGTCGGGCTGGACGTGGTCATTGTCAGCTCCGACAAGGACCTGATGCAACTGGTCGACGACCGAATTTGCATGCTCGATCCGATAAAGCAGAAACGGCTATATCGAGATGACGTCGTCGAGAAATTCGGCGTTGGTCCCGACCGGGTGGTGGATGTGCAGTCGCTCGCTGGTGACAGCATAGACAACGTCCCTGGGGTCCCGGGGATCGGGGTAAAGACCGCAGCGCTGCTGATTAATGAGTACGGCGATCTCGATACGCTGCTGGAGCGCGCGGGTGAGATTAAGCAGCCTAAACGCCGAGAAAACCTGATCGAATTTGCCGACCTCGCCCGGGTGTCGCGCGAATTGGTGCGGCTGGATGAAGCCGTGCCCGGCCTGCCCGACCTAGAAGATTTGCGCCACGAAACCCATGACGCTGAAACCCTCCGCGCTTTCCTCGAAGAAATGGAGTTTAAATCCATCGCCCAGCGTTTGGGTATGGAGGTTGCGGCCCCTGCGGGACGGGCGGGTATGGCGGCCGGGTCTGCCGGTCCAGTGCCTGAGTCCGCCGCCGAAGGCACTGCGGCCAACAAGGCCATTGCCGGTATGGATGCCGCGCCTGCCATTGCCGATAACACGTATGAGCTGGTGACGTCGATCGACGCGCTTGAGGGCTGGATCGCCCGCGCTGAAGAAGCGCGCCTTGTCGCCTTCGACACCGAAACAACATCGCTGGATCAACAGCAGGCACAGCTGGTCGGCGTGTCGCTCTGTGTTGAACCGGGCGAGGCTTGCTACATTCCGCTCGGCCACCGCACGGCCGATCTCATCGCCGAAATGCCCGAGCAAATACCTCCGGGCGAAGCCCTTCCACGGCTCAAGGCCCTGTTGGAAAACCCTGCGGTGATGAAGGTGGCCCACAACGCCAAATATGACCTTGCCGTGCTTCTTCACAGCGATATCCGGGTGGCACCTGTGGACGATTCCATGCTGCTGAGCTTCGTGCTGGACGGCGGCAGACACAACCATGGCCTCGATGAGCTATCCCAGCGTATGCTCGGTCATCAGTGCATCGCCTACAAGGATGTTGCCGGGGTAGGGAAGGCGCAGGTGACCTTCGACTATGTTCCGCTGGACAAGGCGCTCAGTTATGCGGCGGAGGATGCCGATATCGCCATGCGCCTTTACCAACGGCTTAAGGCGCGGTTGGTGCCGGAGAAGATGACCACGTTATATCAAACCATGGAGCGCCCGCTGATTGGTATCCTGGTCGATATGGAGCGTGCCGGCATCAGGGTCGACCCCCAGATTCTTTCTCGCATGTCCGCTGAGTTCAGTCAGGACAGTGCCCGCCTCGAAGACGAGATTTATGCGTTGTCGGGTGAGACCTTCAACATCGCTTCGCCCAAGCAGATGGGTGAGATCCTGTTCGGTAAGCTGGGCCTGCCCGGGGGTAAGAAGACAGGAAAGACCGGGGCTTACTCGACCGGTGCGGACGTGCTCGAAGGGCTTGCTGCGCAAGGGCATGCACTGCCGCGCTGCATCCTTGAATGGCGGCAAGTCAACAAACTGCGCTCGACCTACACCGATGCGCTGCAGCACCAAATCAACCCTCGCACCAGCCGTGTTCACACCTCCTACGCCATGACCGGCGCACAAACAGGGCGGCTGTCATCAACCGATCCCAACCTGCAGAATATCCCTGTGCGAACCGAAGCAGGGCGAAAGATTCGCTCGGCCTTCATCGCCGAACCGGGCTGCAAGCTCGTGTCGATTGACTACTCGCAGATTGAGTTGCGGTTGACCGCGCACATGGCCGAGGAAGAAACTCTGCGCCAGGCTTTCCGCGACGGGCTCGATATTCATGCGATGACCGCCAGTCAGGTCTTTGGCGTCCCGATCGAGGGTATGGATCCCATGGTTCGCCGCAATGCTAAAGCGATCAATTTTGGAATCATCTACGGAATTTCTGCCTTTGGGTTGGCCAACAATCTTGGCATTTCCAATGCGGAGGCCAAGGATTTCATCGATCAGTACTTCGTACGCTTTCCTGGCATCCGGTACTTCATGGAGCGTGCGAAGCTGTTCGGCCGCGACAACGGCTATGTCGAGACCCTGTTTGGTCGTAAAATTCACCTCAAAGGCATCGCCGACAAGAACTTTGCGCAGCGCGGGTTTGCCGAACGACAGGCCATCAATGCCCCAATCCAAGGAACAGCGGCAGATATCATTAAGCGTGCCATGCTGCGCATGCCCGCAGCCCTGCACGCCGCAGGGTTAAGTGCCAAGATGCTACTTCAGGTACACGACGAGCTGATTTTTGAAGTGCCCGAGGCCGAAGCCGAAAGACTGGTGGCCACAGCGCGGGAGGTTATGGAAAATGCCTGTGCGCCGGTGGTGGAGCTGACTGTACCGTTGGTCGCAGATGCCGGGATCGCCGACAACTGGATGGAGGCACACTGAGTTATGGCCGATACTGAGAACAAGGGTGCTGCGCAGAAGAACCAAGCCTACGCAATCAGCGATGTGGACGGCACGCGTAAGCTTTACGCTGATTGGGCGACGACTTACGACACAGACACCACCGAAGGCATGGGCTATGTGGCGCCTAATATCGTTGCTGAACTGGCTGCAGAATTCCTGGACAAAGGTACGCCGGTTCTCGACCTGGCCTGTGGCACAGGGCAACTGGCCGTCCATCTGCAGCGGTTGGGGTTCTCGACCATTGACGGGCTGGATCTTAGCCCGGAAATGCTGGCAATCGCTGAGGGTTTGGGGATTTATCGCAGCCTGGGCGAGCTGGACATGACGCAGCCCTATTTGCTGAAAGACGCCAGTGTTGAAGCGCTGACCTGCTGCGGGATTTTCGGCCCCTCCGTAATCGGTCCTGAGCATCTGGCGTTCTTGGCGGCACCGATGGTTTCCGGCGCGCGGGCCGTGATCTCAATTAATGGCAAGGGCTATGAGGAGCGACCGTTCGAGGACGCGCTGGAAGCCCTGTTCGATGATGGCTTGTTTCATGAAATCTATCGCGGCTTTAATGACTACCTGCCGAAGGAAGGCATCGACGCTCTCTATTTGGTACTGGAGCGTTTCTGAACGCTTTGACCCAGCATGGCATAGGGGAAAAAGCGAAGGTCGATCGGCAAAGGAAAGGGAGGCAGGTGCACCCATGGGCGGTCCGATTGGGCATTCAGACCTATCCACCTTTTCTGACGGCGAACCGCAGAAGTGTGGTGAGCGCACCCGCCCCTAACCCCGTAACAGGCTCGGCAGGGAACGAGTAAGAAGCCGACCCCGATCCGGGGGATCAGAACTTCGCTACTGCGTTCAGGAACAGACCATGTTTGTCGAACGAGACGTTCGTCAGGTCGTCGTCAAACGAGCCGAAGTTGTAGCCACCGCCGACTTTCAGGTTATCGCCCATGTGGCGATAAACGGCGGCGAGAGCTCCGTAACGGATGGCATGCTGGCCACTGTTGCCCACATTCCCCTGGTACATCACCCGGCCTTCGAGCAGAGCGTCCCAGTTCTTGACCACGTGCCAGTCGAGGCGACCGACCGCAAGGTGAATATTGGACCCGAACCAGTCATTGCAGGTTCGGCAGGAGGTGATTTCACCAACCTTCACACCATACTTCGCACCGACATCAATGTTCTTCGTCAATTCGAAGATCGCATCAACTTCACCGATCAGGCTGCGTTGGCGATAATCAGCCTGACGCGCGCCTTTGATCACTTGTTGCCGGGTTGGCAGGTCGTAGAGCACCGTACCGCGGACCAGCATGTTCAGCCGGTCATTGTCGATGGGCCGGTAAGCTGCACCGATGGAGCCTTCGACAAAGTTGCCGTCCTCAAAGTTGCCGTTGAAGCGGGAGAAGGCTACCGCAGCATCGGCCACTAAGCGCCAGCTGGGTGACAGAGATGCAGAGGCATCAGCCTTGAAGATCAAGGTTGCACGGGTGTCGTCCTCGTTATCTTCGTCAAGGTCCTGAGAGCTTTCCTCCCACCGGTATTCTGCAGCAGCGCCAACGCTCAGGTCTTCCTGGCTGTACCGGCCCTGAAGGGTCGCGGCCCTCCGGTTGAGGAAGGGGTTATTCGGACCGGCCGGTAAAGTCTGATCCTTTCGGACCTGGCCCAGTTCACCCGAGAGACCAAAGCTCAGCGCTTGTGCTGGCGCATAGTTCACTCCGAATGCATGCTGGAGTTTGTTGATTGAACTGCCAGCGTGCCCAACAGTTTCGTTTATGTAGAAGTCAACGCCGCTGTCGAACCGCGCTTTAGCTCCGAAGTTCATTGTGCCGCCGATCTGGCCCGCACCGGTCCCGGCATTGGTCCGACCCGCAAGCTCATAGCCTGCATTCAGCCGCAAGAAGTCGTTGACGGTTACGTCCGTCCCGACTGATGCGAACATCCGCTCGCTTAGAGGGGTGGTGCCGCCGTTTTCGAAGTCTGTGCCGATCGTGCCTTTGATGGCAAAGTTCTCGTTCAACTGTGCCGAGCCCTTTAAGCCGACGCGACCGCTGTTGGCACCGCTGTCGTTGCTCAGGTCATACTGACCAAAGGCACCGACGCGGATATCACCAAACGTGGCCCCGATGTCGGCCCCGACAGTGTTTGAACTGGCGGTTTGTTTGCCGTCTTCGGTCGTGTCAGTGAAGCCCAGACCGATACCGCCATCAATATTGCGGATTTTACCTCGGGCATCGATATTGATGCGTCGATTTTCGGTATTCTGCGTCACGTTGCTGGTCTGATCGAACCGTGCGCTGAAGGTTAACGGACCGGCAGGTGCCGAGACGGTGCCACCAATCTGGTTGATCTCATCTGCGGTGTAAGACGAGGTTCCGGCAAAACCAGCATCACGATGCTGGTAGTAAGCCGTTGCCCGCGCCTTGATCGGCAGACCGAAGTCGTCCGCAGCGAATGAGGCTTCGAGACGGTAGCCGCTGTCACCCTGCAGGCCACTGTTCGGATTGACGCTCAGTTCAACGAGGTCACCGTCCATGGACGTGGGGCTGATCTTGGAGCCCTCACCACCCGTTAGGGTTCCATCAAATCCAGCGAAGTCGCCGATCAGTTCCAGTGTGTTACCCGTGAGCGTGAAATCCTGATCGATCATCAGCATTTTCGTCCCGGTTTCTACACCTGTCACCTCGTCACGGGAGCGGATTTCGACCTGAATGTCGTCTGCGTTGTTCATATCTCCGACGATCATCAACGGCGAACCGTTCGGGACCAGCGTCTGCATTTGCGCGGGTGAGTCCGCCGGGTCGACGAAATAACCACCGTCCATGGAGCCGAAGGTAACGGCTGGATCACCCGTCGACTGTGCGATTTCGGCCCGGATGTAGGTGTTGCCACGCAAGGCGAGTGTCGCATCGGCCTCTAGCATCTGCTTGTCGATCAGACCACGACGGTCAACAATCGCTGTTGCGCCAACGTTGAGATATCTTCCAGCCCAGGCTGAGACACGCCCGCCATAGAACAATTCGTCAAGATTGGCACCCACCGGGGCGTAGTCATATTCCGTAACCAGGAAGACCTGATCGCCCGCAAGACCATCGCCAAAGCTGACGATGTATCCATCATCAACGGTCGAGGGCAGGGGTTCCATAAGGATTACACGACCCTGGATATAGTCGATGTCATAGTCCTCACCGTAGACCAGTTCGCGGCGACTTTTCACACCGCCGTTGAAGGGGTCGCGGACCTCGACAATGAGCCGCTCGCCGCCAACGACCAGATCCTGAAATGACAGGAAGTAGACCGAGTTGCCGGTGCCGCGGAACTCATCCCGATGTGGAATGGTGCCCTGCTGTGCGATGAACCCATCAACTGCGAAGTATGGATCGCCGTT
The DNA here is from genome assembly GCA_002690455.1 of Kiloniella sp. GTDB lineage: Bacteria > Pseudomonadota > Alphaproteobacteria > UBA7985 > UBA7985 > UBA7985. The sequence goes on along the minus strand of NZET01000024.1, from coordinate 6,420 downwards.
TCCGGTCGCTGCCTCTGTGCGGTATTTGAGCTGACCGCCGTAAAGAGAGCGGGATACGTTTGCGAACTCAGTCCCGGTGACATTGGTCGAAAAGTTACCCGACATGACGTGGCTGCTGCCCTTCTCGACTTTGACGTAGAACTTACCCTGTGACGGCGTTTCGTCCTTGATGGTCGAATCGTCGCCAAAGGTGGTGTAAGTCCGGTCGTCATCGATCCGATCGATCAGCTTCGAGGGATCCTTGTCGAGGAAATTCGTGAACAGTTCGCCGAGGCTGGATTCGCCTGTGTCGGCCTGTGCCGTCACAAAAACATCACCGAAGAGCTTACCCTTCATAAATCCGGCTAAGCGCGCGTTGGTGGACAGATTGCTGCCCAGCCCGCCCGTCGGGCCGACCAGTTGGCTCGGCCCCGATGCCGTCTGGCTGCTGACGGTCAGATCACCCAAAGCAATGTAAAAGAAGTCCCGGTCCGGAATATAAAGATTGCGCTGGAACTCGAGCCCACGTTTGTCGTCGTCCAGGACCGCTATGGTCACGTTGTGCGCACCCGCTGGCAGCAATTGTTCAGTAACGAAACGCCGGCTACCGTCCACTGGAACAGGAAGCCCGAGTACGTAGACGGTACTGTCTTCCGGGACGCTGTGACCGAAGACTGTCACGGTGCCACCGCTGACCGGGATGTTCGACTTGGCCAGCGCGTTCTGCCCATAGCCCGCATTGCTGATCGCTTGGTTGTCGTCCTGATCATGATCCCGGGAAAACAGCTTCAGCCGCTGGGGAATGGTCTCGTCGATGCGGTTACGGCTGTTGTAGAGCCGCAGCAGGTACTGCAAGTCACCGCTGACCTCCGGAGGTATTGTCCACGACACGGATCGTCCGACCTTGAGGGGGAGTACCGCAACAGGACGTCCATCGGTCGAACCATCGGATGCAAATACACGTATCTNGGCCCGTCTAACGAAGGCGCCATAGTTCCAATAGGGGGTAAAAACCACAGCTTCGCCGATCTCGGCGCCCGCCTTATTGGCCTGAACATNGGCGGATTTTTNAAGCTTAAGACCATCAAAGNTCACCTGAATATNNATGCGGTCGAACGCAACGTCTACGGTACGCTGATCATCTTCGGCCGTGCCCAACGAGCCGTCGATCGGTACACCGTCAACAGAGATTTGAAAGGGAAGTCCATTAGGAATATCACGGCCGGTACCCAGCCATTCCTGTTCCTGGTTTGGAGCNATTGCCGTGCTATTCACGGCGTTACTTTGTGCCCAAGCCCCGGAACCCAGGGACAAGTGTCCCATCAGGAGGATCGCACCGGCACACGCCAGCCGAGCCCCCTTGGCCCAAAACTGTTTAATCATTACTCGTTCCTCAACCACTATTCAGTGGCCATATAATTTTTACGTTGGCCATTTTGGCCTTAGTATTTTGGTTGCCCTTTTTAGGCTTATCGCTCTGACTGCAACCGGTGAGCCAAGGCAGGACCTATGGGGGCAGGACCAAAGGCGCAACCGCTGTGCCAAATCATCAAATTAAAAATAAAGACGTGACAGATGAGGCGGGCGNAACCTTCAATTCTCTCAAATAATGGTAATTAAACAGAAGAAATATCTAACCAATGAATGATAAAAAGATGAAGCTACTAGCATCCAACGTGAGTCAGCTTGAAACGGAAAGCGCTTTTGACGTTCTAAAGCGGGCGCAGAATCGCGCAGCTGCGGGTCATCCGGTAATCAACCTGGGCATTGGACAGCCAGATTTCGAAACTTCGGCGTATATTGTTGAAGCTGCAGTCAAGGCCCTGCGTGATGGGCTCCATGGCTACACGGCGGCGGCGGGGACTGATGCACTGCGGGAAGGAGTGGCGGCGCACTACGCGCGCTGTTACGGGCTGACGGTGACACCAGATACGGTACTGGTTGTGCCCGGGGGCAAGGTCACCATGGCGTTTGCCATGCTGCTGCTGGGTGAACATGGCCGGGAAATTCTCTATCCTGATCCCGGTTTTCCCATTTATCGCTCAATGGCTGCTTACAGCGGAGCCCGTCCTGTGGCTTACGGCCTGCACGAAGACAAGGGCTTCAGTTTCAGCGCAGAGGAAATCCTCGCCCGCGTGAATTCAAACACCNGCCTGATCATTCTTAACAGCCCTGGAAACCCGACGGGTGGCAGTAACCTCCAAGCAGAGGTCGCGGCGTTGGCGCGTGGACTGGAGGCATTTCCCGACTGTGCCATTCTTTCGGATGAGATCTATTCGCGGCTTTATTTCGATGGAGCCAGCCACCTGAGCTTGCTGCAGTTCGAGGCGCTGCGCGACCGGCTCATCGTGTTGGATGGATGGTCAAAGACCTACGCGATGACCGGTTGGCGGCTGGGGTGGGGAATCTGGCCCGCATCTATGATCGGGGCCGCGACCCGTCTGGCGATCAACATCCACAGTTGCGTCAACACTCCCTCTCAAGCGGCAGCGCTGGCGGCACTGGAGGGACCGCAGGACGGCGTCGAAACCATGCGAGAGGCGTTTCAGGCGCGGCGTGATCTCATCCATGACCGGCTTAATGCCTTACCTGGCGTTACTGCGGCGCGGCCGAAAGGCGCCTTCTACGCTTTTCCCAACATCAGCGGACTTGGGCTGACTTCGCAACAGGTTCAGGAACGATGGCTGGAAGACCTCAACGTTGCCGCGATCGCCGGGACGTCCTTCGGCGAGGCGGGAGAGGGCTATGTCCGGATGTCATTCGCTAATTCCAGCGCGAATATCGACGCTGCTATGGACCGGATCGAGGCGTGGGTCAGGCGGCTTTAATCCGCTGGGCTGCGCGACCCTGCGGCCGGTCGACAAGCTGAACGGCGAAGGGTTCACCGGGTCGGGGTGGGTCGAGATCAGCCTGTGCCAGCGCCCGGCTGTCGAAAAACACGTCTTCGGTGCTGCCGTCACTGTTGGTGATCATTGCGAAGCCATAACCCTTCGAAAAATTGAAGAATTTGACCTCAGCTTCGATCCAGTCGCTGTCAATGTCTTGGACCTCGGGCTCTTCGGGTTCACGGAAGTCTAACAGCTCTGAGACGATCAGCCCTTTAGGCCCCTCGTCGAGGATAACCTCGACTTCGGTGCCTTCGGGCAGCCAACGTTTGCCCCTTCGAGCCAGAACACTTGCGTGAAGAAGGGCGTCCCGTGGCGTATCCGAGGCTGTTACAAACCCGAACCCCTTAGTAGGATTGAACCACTTTACTGTCGCCGTCACGCCTACGGATTGTTCCGTCATAGCTAGCCCCGCGCTTTTCAGTTACCAGGGCAGTATTCAGACATGACTATAAGACACTAGGATGACGATTTGGTCTGCCTGCATTATTTGCAATCAAAACAGGGCTCGCTCAAAATTTAGGCGGTCTGTGCTGTTGGACCTTCGGGCAAACATGATCCATAAATGAGNTATGACGGAAAAGGCCGACAACGCAAGGGCTGGTTCAGGCACGAGTCCAGCTTCGAGCAGTGGCAGAGGCACAGCTCGTGGTGGTGAATCAGCGTCTGACGCCGCAAGCTCGGCCCTCGCTGACACCCAGAGCGGCGGGCTCGAGGGAGCGGTGCAACGGTCTGGTATGGGTCTGGGATATGGTGTTTCCCGTGTCGACATAACCGCTCGAATTCTTCGCGGTGTAATTGGACACTTTCATGCACTGGGGTGGTCAGTGCTGCCCGAATTTACCCTGCCAACAGGGCGCCGCGTGGACGTCATGGCGCTGTCAACCAAGGGGCAATTCTGGGCCATAGAAATCAAGTCCTGCCTTGATGACTTCCGTGTTGATCAAAAGTGGCAGGAATATCTCGGCTTTTGCGATCGGTTCAGCTTCGCGGTAGACCCGGATTTCCCGTTGCCACAACTGCCAGAGGACGTGGGTGTTATTTTGGCAGACAATTTTGAGGCGTTTGAGCTGCGACCGCCAAAGATGGCAGACCCGTTGCCTGCCGCCCGGCGGCGATCACTGCTGATGAAGTACGCGACCAACGCTGCCGATCGGCTTNTGCGGGAGCGGNCGATGATCTAGAGACGCTCAAGCCTCGCCTCTCGCCGTGCNCACGTGTTCCGGTCTTGGGGCCGAGCCGCCGCGTGACCTACCGATTTGCGACCCGTATATTTGTGCAGNTTAAGGGGACAACACTTCCGCCGCTCGGGGTTTAAACGCGTGGCGCGTATTTGTTGAGAATACGCTGCAGCGTACGGCGGTGCATGCGCAAGCGGCGGGCCGTCTCCGACACGTTTCGATCGCACTGTTCGTAGATCCGCTGGATGTGCTCCCACCGAATTCGGTCGGCCGTCATCGGAAATTCAGGCGGCGGGGGCAGAAGGCCGTCACCAGAGAGCANCGCGGCTTCGACGATATCGGCGTCAGCGGGCTTGGGCAGATAGTCATGCGCGCCAAGTTTCACAGCTGAAACGGCGGTGGCAATGTTGCCATAACCGGTCAGGACGACCACGCGACTGTTTGTGCGCGCTTCGGTCAACGCTGTCACCACGTCCAGCCCGTTTCCGTCTTCCAATCGCAAATCGACGACCGCGAAGGCTGGCGGGTTGATCGAGGCGGCTTCTTTGCCGTCCTTCACAGAATAGGCGGTCACAGGTTCGAATCCGCGCCGCTCAAGTGCNCTCGCGAGCCGCTCAGCGAACCGGGTGTCGTCATCTACGATTAGCAGGCTGCGGTCGACATCACCCTGCAGGGCTTGGGCTTCGTCGGTCTNTATAGCAACGCCTAAAGACATAGTGTCCTCTCAGTCGGTCGGTCGCGGTCCCGATTCTGGCGCGAAAAACCTCCAAAATATCAATCTTCTACGTTTAANNTAGGTCGGTTCCACGTGACAGCAACCGATGCCCCTCCCCTGCGACGATTTGTAAAGTCCAGCGTGGCACCAGTGTGTTCTAGCAGGGTGCGAGCAATGAAGACCCCAAGCCCCATTCCGGCATCCGCTCCGCTCCTCGTTCCAGTCCGGCGCGCCTGTGTCCGGCTTAGGTTCCCCTGTACGTAGGGCTCACCCAGGCGGTTGAGGATGGCCGGATCGAAACCAGGGCCATCGTCGAGGATCAGGACAGAGATTGTGTCCGTGGTCCACGTGGCTTGAACTGTCACTTCTGTGGACGCGAACTGGATCGCGTTTTGAATGAAATTTCCGAGGCCGTGGATCAGCTCTGGCCGACGGGCGATGGTTGGCTGTTCGAGGCGAGTCACGTCGATCTCGTTGAAATTGCCTTCGACGAGGTCAGCGTCAGTCAGTTCGGCAAGGTCGTCATTGCCGTCGTCGTCAACGTGGATCGGATCGGCGATGATGCTGAGGGTGACACGGTCCTGTTGGTGCGGGTGAGCGGCGACTTCCAGAAGTGTTGAAATTGGCAGATGGTGGTACGGGTCGTCACTGTCGGGTGGCCCGCTGTTGCGCTGCTCGAGGGCGACGAGGATATCACGGCAGCGGTTGGTTTCCTGTACCAATAAGGCGGCGTCTTCGGCTTGGGCTGATCCGGCAGGCAGGNCATGCAGCAGTTCTTTGGCAACGACGGCGATCGTGGAAAGCGGCGAACCCAGTTCGTGCGCAGCGGCGGCGGCGAGGCCCCCGATGGCGGACATGCGTTGCTCCCGGACGAGGGCAAGTTGGGAGGCGCTGAGAGCCTGCGACATGTCTCGCGCGCGCTGCGCCAACCAGGAGACGTAAAGGGCGACGAACAGGATCGACAGCACGAGTGACGCCCACAGCGCGCCAACAAAGGTAACCGGAAAAATGACATTTTCATCGGTCCAGGGCATCGGTAGGGCAAAAGCGGCGAGCAAAGTCACGATGGCAATAGCCAGGAAGGCGAGGATCGACGTGGTGGCGCGACGCAGGATCGACGCTGATACCGTCACAGGGGCTAGGATGACAATGGCGAAAGGGTTGGAAACGCCGCCGGTAAGCCACAAGAGTACCCCTAATTGCACCAGATCCCAGGCGAGATACTGACCCGCTTCCCGATCCTGAAGCCACAGAGCGTCACGGCCCTGTCGGCGCCTTCGTTGCCAGGCGAACAAGGTTACAGCGACGTTTAGGGCGATTGGCAGCATGGCCAGCCCGACAGGCAACTGGAACCCCATGGCAAAGTAAACAACGAGGACGGCAGCAGCCTGGCCCGTAATTGCGATCCAGCGCATTGCTGTCACAATTCGAAACGAAACGAGGCCGCGTGTGGCTTCCAACTGATCTGAAGCGCCGGGTATGGGGTTGGTGCTGGTCATGTCCTTAAGCTGACTATGCTGGCGAAAAAGAAAAGGGGGGAGGGGGGATAAGGGGTGGGACTTTGGAAGGTTGCGCACTCGGACCTTGTCCGCTTCGCGGCCTTCGGCCCTCCCGCGCGCACTTTGCGTTTGGTTTTTGGCCTTTATGCTGCCCGACCATT
>NZET01000023.1 GCA_002690455.1 Kiloniella sp. | reverse complement strand
CTCGGAGGGCAGGGTTTCCATCGCCACTTCTAACGCGCGGTAAAGCGGTGAGCCGAACCTTGATTCCTCGCCGTCTTGGGGCTCGGCCGGCTCCAGCGCCTGAATGGCATCGAGCGTACTGCGGACATCTTCGCTGCCATAGCTGTGCAAAATCGGGATGGTCTCACATTCGTTGATGCGATCGTTGCCGAAACTGAGCAGCGAAGCGCGCCGTTGGCTCAGCGGGCCAGGCGCAATCTGCAGCATCGCATCCCGCGCAACGTCCATGCGCCGACGGCCTTCGACTTCACCAAGCATGGAGCGCGACGCGTCCAGAATGAGTGCGACAGGCACGTCGCTGTTCAGGCCGGTAACGCCCTGTGCAACCGCGACACTCGCCGGATTGTGGGTCAGGCCAACGCAAACGAGCGAGAAGACGAGCGAAAACGCGCCGCCCGTCCCGATCCGGGAAAGGCTGGCGAACACCGAGAAGACCATGGTAAAAACTCCGCTTCAATCTATCACGAGACCACACGAGCCTCGAACTGGATCAGCACCCCTTATCCCCGCCCCCACAGGCCGAGGCAGGGGATAAGAGGCAGATCAGCGGGCAGGCGTCCGTGCGAGGATCGGGCGCACAGGCCATGCGGACCGGTCCCGACCCCCAGCACAACCTTATGCGACCCGTTCTTTATCGCACGGTGGAAGCGGATAGGGAGAAAAAACGATAAATTCTCTTTATTTTAACCAGCAGTGACGGCGAGCAATTCGCTGGCCGTGAGGCGAGCACCGACGCGCTGGATCACCGCCGCAGCGGCACGGGCGCCGTAGAGGCCGCAGGTCTCCAACCCTTCACCGCGGGTAAAGCCGTGCAGGAAACCAGCGGCATAGAGATCGCCCGCACCGGTTGTATCAATTCGCTTGACGACTTCGACGACAGGGATGTCAAAGGCACCCTGCTCTGGCACCAGTAACTCGGAACCTTCATAACCCTTGGTCAGCGCGATCAGGCCTACATTGGCCGAAAGGCCCGCCTGCCGCGCATCGGCGAGGTCATCCGTCTGGTACAGGCTCTTCAATTCATCCTGATTGGCAAACACGATATCGATCATGCCAGCATCAATCATCGCTACAAATTCATCCCGCCAGCGGTCGACACAGAATGGATCCGACAATGACAGCGAAGTCAGCCGACCCTGTGCATGCGCAATTTCAACCGCCAATCGGAAAGCGTCCTTAGCTTCGGGCTGATCCCACAGGTAGCCCTCCATGTACGTCACCGCTGACCCACCGATCACGTCAGCGTCGATATCCTCTGGCGCCAAGCGCGTGCTCGCCCCCAGAAAGGTATTCATGGTTCGCTGCCCGTCTGGACTGACGAAAATCAGGCAGCGCGCGGTTGCCGGACCCTCGGCACTAAACGGCGTTTCGTAGAGCGTCCCCGTGCTGGTCAGGCTGGCCTGAAAGGCCCGCCCGAGCTCATCATCCTTAACCTTCCCGACGTAGGCTGAACGACTGCCCAGCCCAGCGATACCCACGGCGGTGTTACCTGCTGATCCACCAGACTCGACCAATCGGTCATCACCCATCACGCTGGTCAGGAACTCGGCCCGATCTTCATCGATCAGTGTCATACTGCCGCGATTAAGGCCGTAGTCGGTAATGACGCTTTCCGGTGCCTGCCACAGCACGTCGACAATAGCATTGCCCAGCGAGGTCACATCATACCGCGCAGTTTGCGGCTTTCCGCGATCCTGCATCAGGTCAACTCGGCCTTGATCGCGTCAATCAGATCTGTCTGCTCCCACGAGAAACCACCCTCACCATCCGGCGTTCGACCAAAGTGACCATAGGCTGCGGTTCGTTCGTAGATCGGTCGATTCAGGCCGAGGTGGGTGCGGATGCCTTTAGGGCGCAGGTCCATCACGCGGCCGACCACCTCTGCGATGCGCGCATCATCAACATGGCCGGTTCCATCGGTGTTCACAAAAATCGAAAGCGGCTTGGCGACGCCAATGGCGTAGGAAAGCTGGATTGTGCAGCGCTCGGCTAGGCCAGCAGCGACCACGTTCTTCGACAAATAGCGCGCTGCGTAGGCAGCCGAGCGGTCGACCTTGGTCGGATCTTTGCCGGAGAAAGCGCCGCCCCCGTGCGGTGCAGCGCCGCCGTAGGTATCCACGATTATCTTGCGCCCGGTCAGGCCGGCATCACCGTCTGGCCCACCGATGATGAATTGGCCGGTAGGATTGCAATAAAAGCTGTCATCGCCAGGCATCCAGCCATCTGGCAGAACATCAGAAACCACGCTGCGCACAATATCACGCACCTGGTCCTGAGTTGCGTCTGCACTGTGCTGTGCTGAAACCACCACGTTAGTGGTGGCGACCGGCACACCATTTTCATAAACCAGCGTTACCTGTGATTTGGCATCCGGGCCCAGCCGGTCCTCACCCCCCTTCCGCAGTGCTGAGAGTTTCTGCAGAATTTCGTGGGCATACTGGATGGGCGCCGGCATGAGCATCGGTGTTTCGGTGCAGGCGTAGCCGAACATGATACCCTGGTCGCCTGCGCCCTCTTCGGTGAATAGGCCCTCGCCCTCATCCACACCCTGGGCAATATCGGCTGATTGGCCGTGCACGTAGCAATCGATGGTGGCATTCTGCCAGTGAAAGCCGTCCTGCTCATAACCGATGCGCCGGATGACGTCCCGCGCCGCCGCAACCATCTCGTCGCTGGAAACATCGCCCCGGACCTCACCGGCAAGCACCACACGGTTTGTTGTGGTCAACGTTTCCACCCCAACCCGAGCTTCGGGATTGCGCGATAGGAACAGATCCACGACCGCGTCAGAAATTTGATCACAGACCTTGTCTGGATGGCCTTCGGAAACGGATTCCGAAGTAAAAACGTAGGATGACATTGACAAATTTTCCCCGGCGACCTGCAAAATCAAACCTACCGGTTACACCACGCAGAACGGGAGTTTTCAACACTTTGCTGGGGGAGAAGTTTTTAAGTGCGTGCGATGCGCCTTTGCCATGCAGGCATCACATTGATGGGATCACCTCACGATGCCCACCTCGACCGAAGCGCTCAGCAGAGCACACTGGAGCGCGAATTCGTTTTTCCGTGGCGCGGCAGGTCGCAGGGATAGCCGTTTCGCCTCAATCTAGCCCAGACCGTTGGGCCAGTGGTCATTCCAGCCGGCTCCGCGCGCGTGTGACGGAGCCGGCAAGGGAACCATTACTTCAGGTATAACGGTGCTTGGACCGGATCTGGCGCAGGGGCTTCGATGGTGACCGGAAGGCTGACTACCGGCGTTACACCGCCCTTATACTCCTTACACACCAAGTCGCCCTCACGAACCCAGCCGTACTGGATACCGTCCTCGCCCTTGGGGTAGTAGCCCACACGCCAGTGACCTTGGTAATGATCGGTGACATCGATCAGGCGCTTTCCGCCGCCAACATAGGCCTTGGGTGGCCCATGCCAGCGACTGGAAGTAGCATAAACCGCGACTTTATCGCCAGACCGACTGCGCGCGCAGATGCAGTCATAGGTCGGCGCCGCAACGGGGGCAGCGACCGGGTGATGCGATGCGCCATGGGCGTGGCTATGGACCTGCCCCCAACCATGGCTGTGTGGATGATTATGCCCTGTGCCATGGGCACGGGTTTGTCCGTGCAAATGGACGTGACCATGTTGGTTTGGCTGTGGTGTCGCCACCACGATCGGGTTTTTAGCATAGATCATGGAATTTGGTGCCGCGGGGCTTGGGTGCGCCGCAGCCAAATTAGCCGTCATGACAAGGCCCAGAGCGGAAAGACCCAGGCGGAGTGCGTTCATCGCCATGCAAAATACCTCAATTCAATAAAATAATAGACACCTATCGGCCAGCGTCCGACCCGGGCATCAGCCCGAGTTTGGCCGAATAGGCGCAGAGAGATCGCCCTACCTATCCCACGGAATCCGGGACTACCCAATAAAATAGAACTTTATTTTGTATTTTCTTTTCATGCGTGTACCATGCGCTGCAGGTGCTTACCATAAGCGGGGCTGCGGCAAAGATTACGAACCTTTGGATTTCCATTGCACCGTGGAGGTGCAGCGCTAAAGTCCACATCGGATCGCCCTCTGATGCCCGAACAAGGAACGCTGACTGTGCAAATCTCCGACATGATGGCGCGCGAAGTCGCCTTTGCTCTCTTTGACGTCGTGGGCGTCGACGACCTCGCTGACTTGTCTCGGTTCCAGTCCCACAATCGCGAGACCTACGAGGCTGTTCTGGAAACCGCGCGCAAGGTCGCCGAAGATCACTTCGCCCCCCACAACCGCCAGGGCGATCTCCATGAGCCCCGTGTGGTTAATGGCGTGGTCGAAGTGATTCCAGAGGTTGCTACGGCGCTGGAGGCATATCGCGAAGCCGGCTTCTTTGCTGCCCATCATGACGAGGCAGACGGCGGACTCGCCCTGCCTTGGGCTGTGGCACAAGCAGGGTCAGCCTTCTTTCAAGCCACCAACATCGCAACGGCCGGATATCCCTTTTTGACTGTCGGAGCCGCCAATCTGATTAAGGCTCATGCATCGGCAGATCAGCAGAATCAGTGGTTGCCCCCCATGCTCGAAGGTCGGTTCTTCGGCACCATGTGCCTTTCCGAACCTCATGCAGGCTCCGGGCTTGCCGATATTCGCACGACCGCAACGCCCCTGCCTGACCAACCCGGCCGCTACCATGTGCGTGGGCAGAAGATGTGGATTTCCGCCGGCGACCACGAGTTGAGCGAAAATATCGTGCACCTCGTCCTTGCGCGGATCGAAGGTGCACCAGCCGGCACCAAGGGCATCTCGATTTTTATCGTGCCCAAACGACGCACCGACGCCAACGGGAAGGTCGGCATCTCCAACGACGTGCGACTGGTAAGTCTCAATCACAAGATGGGCTACCGTGGCACCACCAATGCAATTCTTGCCTTTGGTGAAGACGAAAGCTGTGAAGGCGAGCTGATTGGTGAAGCGGGTCAAGGGCTAGCCTACATGTTCCACATGATGAACGAGGCCCGGATCGGTGTCGGTCTGGGCGCGGCTTGTCTTGGTTTGGCTGGCTATGCCGAAAGCCTTCGCTATGCCGGGGAGCGCCCACAAGGTCGACACGCCGATGAGCGTGACCCCGAGACCAGGCCAGTCATGATCATCGAACACGCCGATGTTCGACGCATGCTGATGGTACAGAAAGCCCTGTGCGAACCGGCGCTTGCGCTCACGTTGTACGCCGCGCAGCTCGTGGATATCGAAAAACACCACACCGACCCTGAGAAGCGCGCGCAGGCACACCAAATCCTCGATCTGCTGACCCCCGTTGTTAAAGGCTGGATCAGCGATGCGGCTCTGCGTGCCAACCACGAAGCCATCCAGATCCATGGCGGCTACGGCTATACCCGGGACTTTCAGGTCGAGCAGATCTACCGCGACAACCGCCTGAACCCAATTCATGAAGGTACTAATGGCATTCAGGGGCTCGACTTGCTCGGGCGCAAAGTCATGCGCGATGGTGGACGGAGCCTCGCGGCCTTCTCCACACTGATGCAGGCTGACCTATCAGCCGCGGTCGACGGCGGATTTCCAGCCGAACTCGCTGATCAGTTGCGTGCGGCCATGCGAGCCCTGGCCGAAGCGACCACTGCAGTCGGACAGACCTTCCAGCAACTCGGACCGCGCCAGGGCTTGTCACAGGCGACGCTCTATCTGGATGCCTTCGGCCTGGTGGTCTTGGCGTGGATGCACGCAAAAATGGTCAGAGCAGCCCGGGCGACTCACACCCTGGACCCGGAATATGTGGAAGGTAAAGCACTGTCGGCGGCCTACTTCTACCGCCATGAACTGTCCCGCGTTCCCGAAATCTGTATCCGACTGCAGCAGCCGGAAGACACCTACACCACGGCGCAGGCGGCGCATTTTTGACTGCGCTGACCGGCTCGTGCTGTTGCCTTGGGCTTTTTGCCGTTTGAGCTTGAGTCACCATGCCCGGAAATAACCGCCCCTATCGAGAATCGGGCGTAGCCTGAGATTGAAGCGCTCCAACGCACCATCAACGATTTCCTCGGCATTCTCGATGGCACTCTTCGCGCCAATCACGCCGGCCTGCGCCTGAACCCTCATGATCTCACGCAGCACCTCGGCGGCGCGGTTGACAAGATTGTTGTTGCCCTCGGCTCGCGCACTCACGGCCAAAGCGTAGAGTGCCGGTGGCACCATACGGAACTCACCCAAGGTCGGCAGGAACAGGTGATAAGCCGGGGCCTTTGTCTGCCCGATCCAATCTTTCAGCCCTGCATCAAAGTCGAGCACGGCCTGGTCATGATCTTCAAACAGGTCTTCACCGTAATAAAGGTTGAGGTAACCCAAAGCATGGCCAATCCGAATGATGTCTATCATCTCCGTGTCACCCTCGGGCCCATCGGGAAAGAAGCGGCGCAGCTGGCCGAACTTCTCCGGGCCAGAGGCCAGCGCGTTGAACACTGGTCCGAATTTGGCCGGGTTGAGCCGCAGGTTCTCATTGAGCCGGAAAGTCCGGTTCATCTCCAGCTGATCGTGCTTAACCCGCAGAACCAGCTGCGCATCAGCCCAGAAATCGATGACATCGGCGTGTGAGACCTTTTCTCTATTTTTGATGTAGAGGTCAGACCGATGGCTGCGGTTAACTGAAAAATCGTATAGCGTTTCGCTGATGATCCGGTTGGGGTAGCGGTTCAGCCGCTCAACCATGGAAACCGGCAACGCTTGGGCTTTGGCGTTGTTCAGGTGGGCTGCGTCACCACAGAGCTTGAACCCACGGCGCAGGAACAGGGGCATGATCTCATGGGCGAAAAAGTGCTCCCACTCGATATTCATAAATTCCTGATAGACCTTTCGGGCGCTTGCCCGCGCCGACCGACGGAAGCGGTCCGCGATCAGGTGCTGTGAGAAATAGCCAGCCTCCTCACCCACCAGTTCTTCCATCAGATGCATGGCGCTTTTGGTTTGCTCGATCGGCTCGTTCCCCATGGTGTCGATGAACAGCTTGAGAAATTCGCGAAAGGGATCGAACTGAGTGTTAAAAACTGAGCAGTTGTAGGTAAATAGCACCAGTCCACCGTCCTTGACGCGATCAAACGTATTAAAGACCCCCGGGCGGTCGTCGGCGACCATTTGACCGTAGGTGTCGACACTCATGGCAACGTCCCAGGACGCCCCAGCGTGTGCAGTGTTGAAGGCGTCGATGCTGCTGTTGTGAACCGAAACGTTATGGTTGCTCATGGAGGCCTTAAGCGTTTCGGCCGACGCCGCAAGCTCAGGGTTATGGTCAACGCTGTGGAAATGAGCACCGGGGTACATGAAGGCAAAGGCATTGGCAGCAAAGCCTGGGCCAGCGCCAATATCAACGACACTGAGGTCATCATCGCTACTGGGGTAAAGCAACCGCTCATCGGGCAAGAACCCACCAAGCAGTGCCACCAGCGCCAGATTGCGGAGTGATGCCGTTGCCCGGGCTTGAAAATCATAGTCATTGTGCGTGAGCGGCGAAGCCGGAAGGTCGGGCCGTTGGGCCATGTTTTCGGTCAAAACAATAACTTTCACTCAGAGGCAAGAAAGGGGTGAAACCATGCGAGGCGGCGGAACAATCAATGGCAGCCGAGACGAAGCAAATGAAGAGTCCCGGCTCGACAAACTGGCTTAGCGTTCCCCCTAGAGCATATTTTCGATAACCACGGCAATACCCTGCCCACCACCAATACACATGGTCATGAGGCCATAACGCCCGCGCACACGCTGGAGTTCGTAGATCGCCTTAGTCGCCAGAACGGCTCCTGTGGCTCCGACCGGGTGACCGAGCGCGATAGCGCCACCATTGGGATTAACCCGCGCCGGGTCGAGATCCAGTTCGCGTGAAACGTAGCACGCTTGCGCAGCGAAAGCCTCGTTGCTCTCGATCACGCTAAGATCATAAGCGCGGATACCAGCGCGCTTCAGCGCAATCCGTACAGCTGGGACCGGGCCGACCCCCATCTCATCGGGTTCAACGCCAGCATGGCCATAGGCCATGATCCGCGCCAGTGGAGTCACGCCCAGCCGTGAGGCGGCTCGCTCGGCTACCATCGTCAGGGCTGCTGCACCATCGTTGATACCAGAAGCATTCCCTGCCGTAACACTGCCGTTCTGCTTGAATACCGGCTTCATGCCAGCCAGCTTTTCGGCTGTAACCGCGCGCGGATGCTCGTCGACGATGAAATCGACCGTTTCCCGACGTTGGGTCACGGGTACGGCAACAATCTGGCTCTTGAAATGACCCGCTTCGATTGCAGCAGCGGCGCGGCGTTGGCTTTCCAGCGCGAAGGTATCCTGCATTTCACGGTCAATACCATAGCGGTCGGCGATGTTTTCGGCAGTAATGCCCATCAGCCCGTGACCAAACGGATCCTGCAGTGCACCCTGCATCATGTCGATCACGGCTGTCTCGCCCATACGCGCGCCGAAGCGCAGCCTTGGCATCAGATAGCCGCCATTGGACATGCTCTCCGCGCCCCCGGCGAGCGCCGTTTCACAGTCACCCAGCATCACGCTCTGTGCCGCAGAAACAATCGCCTGCAGGCCCGAACCGCACAGGCGGTTAACGGTCAGCGCCGGGGAAAGGCGCGAAACCCCTGCATTCACCGAGATGACCCGGCTGATGTAAATGTCCCGCGCTTCGCCATGGATGACGTTGCCGATGACGCTATGGCCAATGGACTCTCCGTCCAGGCCTGCGCGGTCGATCGCGGCACGTGCAGCGATGGTCCCCAGATCGATGGCCGACACATCTTTGAGAGAGCCACCGAAGGCGCCAATCGCGGTCCGCGCTGCGCTGGTTATGAAAACGCTTTCTACCATGATGCTTTGCTCTCTGATGTCTTTGTTGATTGCTTGGTGCTTGGTGCTTGGTGCTTGGTGCTTGGTGCTTGGGGGTTGGAGCTCGGTTTTCAGATGTCCGAGAAACCTCGACGACCTCGGGGCGCAGGCATCCCGGGTTTAGGCTCAGCCCTCAACAATTCCAAAATTGCCATCGTCCTGCATCCACCACAGCGCCGCATCTGCGATCGAAAACCATGCGCCGTGCAGACTCAATCGGCCGTCAGCCTCGGCGTTGGCGATAAAGGGATAGGAACGCAGGCGCTTCACCGACTGACGGACATTTCGAAATTCCAGTTGCTGCTGCACAACAGCAGGCCCCTCCCCCTCGTACTCCGCCAAAACGCTGTCACCATCCTCCGTCATCTGCGCTACCCAGCGGTCGATGAAGTAGCGCCCACTGTCCTTTTGCTCGGCGATCTCCGGATTCTGGCATTGATGAAGTGCTGCAGCGACCCCCCCGCATCGCGCGTGACCCATCACCAGGATGCGGCTGACCTTCAAGTGTCCGACGGCAAATTCGAGGCCAGCGGCAGTTGCGGTCAGTGCACCCTGTCCCTCAGCGCTGTAGCGCTCGAAGGACGGGACCACGTTAGCCACGTTGCGCAAGACAAACAACTCGCCGGGCGCAGCGGCAAAAATGGTGGTAGGGTCAACCCGGCTATCCGCACAGGACAGCACAAGCGTATGGGGCGTCTGGCCTTCGCCAAGCCGCTGATAAAGCGCCTGTGCGGCGGGCGCCTTCTGGTTAACAAAACGGCTATAGCCTTCGGCCAGTTGCTCGGGTAAGGCAGTGCGCGACACGGGCATTCCTCTGGTTCTCCAGTCAGAGGTATTCCCCCCAACCTGCCTCCTATAACTAATCGATCAAGGAAGGGACGAAAATGGGCTACGACAACAAATCAGTCCTGATCACAGGTGCTGGCAGCGGCTTTGGCCAGCGTCTGGCAGAACGGCTCAGCGGCTTGGGTGCGCGTTTGGTGCTCGGCGATATCGATGAGGCAGGGCTTAAGGCGACAGAGGCGCTTTGCGTGGCCCCGGTTAGGCTGCTGCACTGCGATGTGAGTAAAGAGGCTGACTGTCAGGCCCTGGTCACCGCAGGCGTGGATGCCTTTGGCGGCATCGATGTCGCCTTCAATAACGCCGGAATGGGCGGCCATGCGCCCAAGCCTCTGCACCAGGTCACCGAGAAGGAGTTTGATGTTACCCTGCGCGTGAACACCTATGGGGTGTTTTACGGTATGAAGGCGCAGATCCCAGTGATGCTGCAGGCCGGGTCTGGCGTGATCCTCAACACCAGTTCAGTCGCAGGAATCCTTGGTGCGCCGTTTCTGAGCGCCTATGCTGCTGCTAAGCACGCGGTGATTGGATTGACCAAGGCAGCGGCTGATGAGTATGCGCGCAAGGGGCTGCGGGTGAATGCCATTTGCCCGGCCTTCGCCGATACACCCATTATGGATGGGGTTATTGGGCATCTCGGGCTACCCAAGGAAGAAGCCTACGCCAAGGTCTCCAGTCGAGTGCCCATGCGGCGGGTCGCCGATATTGACGAAATCGTTCAGGCCATGATTTGGGCCTGCTCGGACGAAAATAGCTTCATGAACGGCCAAGCGCTTGCGATTGACGGCGGCCTAAGCGCAGTTTGATCCGCTGGTTCAGGCCAGACGTTCGGACCACGCGCGCACCAACCCTAGCAACGCAAGATCGCTACCCCGCGGGCCCATGACCGACAAACCACGCGGGATGCCGTCTGTGTTTGGCATCGGAACGTGGATCTGCGGTACACCGAGGATGGGCGCCATCGCCGTTAGACCCAGCAGTTGTCGCCGGACCGCCTCGCGCTCCTGTAAAGCCCCGGCATCCTGCATCATCGCAAAGCTCGGCGCTGCCGTTGGCCCCGTGGGAAGAACAATAAACCCTCCACGTTCAAGCACAGTGCTCAGTGGACGCAGGCTGGCTTCCGCAACGGCTCGGTGCTTGCGTTCGTCCTCCCCTGACCGGGTGCCACCGAGGCGGAAACGTGCTTCGATCTCTGGTGCCAGCCGGGGCGAATCCCGTTCGATCCAGGCCCCATGAGCTTCCCAGATCGGCCGTCCCTGAAGGACGCCGTAGGCGTTGTAGCACGCTTCGGATAGCGCCGGGACATCGGCGAAGGTCAGCCCGGGAAGCGGCGCGAGCGCGCCGAAGTAGCGGATGGCTTCGCCTGCGAGATCAGTCATCCGCGATTCCAGCCCCTCGAATAGTGCGCTAGCAAGGAAAATCTCAGCCTCAGGGAGGGCCCCAGGGGGTACTTCCTGGTCCAATAGGACGGCCATTCCTGTGGCGAGTGTCTCGGCATCGCGGGCCATCAATCCAACTGTGTCGAAGGGCGCGCAGAGCTCCATACAACCTTCGACGCTGATCCGGCCATGGCTGGGACGCAACCCGAAGAGATTGTTGTAGAGGCAAGGAACCCGAATGGAGCCACCAGTATCGGTGCCAAGCCCAAGATCTGCGAGGCCTCCAGCGACCGCGACTGCGGATCCACTGGACGACCCACCGGGTACCCGGTCGGGGGTCATCGGATTGCGCGGCGTGCCATAATGAAGATTGGTGCCGACCAGCGAACATGCGAGTTCATCGGTGATTGTTTTACCAACGATATCAGCACCTGCATCGAGCAGCGCCTGAACGGTTGGCGCGGTTCGTTTAGCGGGTTTATCCCGCGTCGGCCAATCGAGCGTTCCACAGGCCGTCGGCAACCCTTCGACGTCGAACAGATCCTTCACAGCCAGTCGCAGTCCTGCCAGCGGGCCCTGCTCTGCCCCAACAATCCGATGGTGCAGGACGAAGGGATCTTCAACGATCCAATATTGATCGTTCAGCAAAGGTGAAGGTGAAGGTGCAGGTGCAGGTGCAGAAGACGGCTGAGTCATTAGAATAGGCCCCAGAGCATGAAGAGAGAATGGCACGGCTCGCGCCCTCAGCAGTGTAAAGAATAGAGCAGGTTATTGCCCGAGGGAAAGGGTTGCGCGCTCGGCCCTCAGCCGCTTCGCGGCTTTCGGCCCTCCCACGCGTACCAATTTTGGAAATGCTCACAGCCTAGGTCTATGAGCGCGTGGCATCTCTCGCTCAAATCACCGAGGGGCTCATCAGCACGCTGGAAACGACCCCATCCATCCTGTGACTGCCCAAGGGGCTGTGCATGAAGTCATGACAGAGCCAGCCAGGTCATACCGCTTCGCGCCGCTTGGGTTGCGCCGACTTACCCCCGACCGCGCTTCGCGCGGCGGGGCCAAGCGTCGCGCAACCCGAAGCCAAAGAGCGTCACGGCGGACACCGTCCGCCGTGTCCGTTTGACTGCGCGGGGGAGATTTGTAAGCCGCGAAGCGGCGTCAAATCGAGCCCGCAACCAAACCAACAGAAAAGAAAGGCGTTCGCTCAATCGCCAACTCAACGGTCACGTTTCCAAACTGGAGGGCGCTTTTCCATAAACGCTGCCATGCCCTCTTTCTGGTCTTCAGTGGCAAACAGCCCAGCAAACAGCCGACGCTCCGCCTGCACCCCATCGGTAACGCCCAGGTCCTCAGCCTGACCAACAGCATCCTTCGCGACCATTGTACTCAGTTTAGCATATCCTGCGATCGTGGTTGCTGCACTCATAGCCTCCTGCTCCAACGCCTCAGCCTCAACCACGCGGGCGACCAATCCTGCACGTTCAGCCTCTTCTGCATCCATCATTCGTCCTGTCAGACAAAGGTCCATAGCCTTAGCCTTTCCCACTGCACGGGTAAGGCGTTGCGTTCCCCCAGCACCGGGGATTATGCCCAACTTGATTTCTGGTTGCCCAAACTTCGCGGTTGTTGAGGCAATTATAAAGTCGCACATCATTGCCAGTTCACAGCCACCCCCCAAGGCAAAACCCGAAACTGCCGCGATCATCGGTGTTCTGGTCGCTGCGATTTTATCCCATTCGCCAAAAGGGTTAACACCATAGATGTGGGCGAAATCCTGTTCTGCCATCTCGGATATGTCGGCGCCGGCGGCGAAAGCCTTCTCCGAGCCCTTGATTAAGATGCAGCCGATACTGTCGTCTTGATCGGCGGCCCGACAGACCTGCAACAGCTCTGTGATCAACTTCGCATTGAGGGCGTTCAGGGCCTTGGGCCGATTCAGCTGGATCACCTGCACCCGGCCCGTTCGACCGACGATAATATTCTCAAATTCAGACATTTATTCTTTCTCCTTCAACTCGCCATGCAGCGTCTTGCAGTCCTTGGCTCAGTATGTCGCTGCCCCCAAGACCGGTTAGCTCTCCGAACCAGCCGTCTCAGGGAGCACGTCGTGCGTTACCTTACAGCTTAAAGCCTCTGCCGCCTCCAACCCACGCGTCCACGCCGATCGTCCACGTCGCACGCTCAAACCTCAGAGCGTCACACCCTCCTGAGCCTTGCGATTGGCGTAACGCTCGATGATGCCCACAGCCTTCCCCCGGTCCAGTGGTGCGCCGTGCCCGCCGAAACTCCACTGAAAAGGCAATTGTAGCAAGCGTTGATGCGACCCCAACACCTCGCGCTTGTCACAGCCAGGCAGCATGTCAACAATGTAAGTTGCAATCAGTACATCACCGGGAAATACCCAGCCCGCTTCTGACTCGAAGAGCGTGATACTGTCCTTCGAGTGTCCCGGCGTGTGGTGCACCTCAAGGACACGACCACCGATTTCGATGCGATCCCCCTGCTCCACTGGATCGGTCAACGGAGCGGGCCGGAACGCCTTACCGTAGTCTCCAGCAACGAAGCCAAGATCGCCAAAGCCATCGTCAAGGATGTCCAAATGCACGCTCCACGGCTGGGCATTGGTGTTTTCCGGCCCAGGCGCACGAAGCACAGGGTCAGCAAGCCGATGCCCGAAACGGCGTGAAGTGAACTGAAAGGCCTGACTGATATGGTCGCAATGCGAATGGGTGGTCACGAACCAGAGCGGCCGTTCCTCATCGGCAAAAATTTGAGTCAACGGCCAATCGACAACGCCCCAACCGCCGTCGACCACCAAAACGGCATCCTCACCTTCAAGCACCCAGACATTAGCGCGAACCAGTGGTCGAACGGTCTTCTCTGCCAGCAACCAAAGGCCAGGACGAACGATTTCAAACTTGAAATATCGGTTCTCGAAGGGGCGCATACGGGGACGGACCTCAGCGTGCTTGGGCGTTTCAAAGCGACACTCCGATCATCGGAGGAGAAAAGCGGGTCTCGATCACGCCACTTTCTTTAGTCTGAAGCCTAGCAAAGCACGCGTGCCGGCGCTTGCAGACTTTTTTCAGTCGAGGCGTTAGGCAACCGCATGGCAACCGCATGGCAACCGTATCGCGCTGGCCTGAACAGAACAGCGAGAGAAGGATGAGAAATCAGAAGAAAAGAGAAGAAAAGAGAAGAAAAGAGAAAAAAAGAGAAAAGCAGCGAAGAGCGGCGCGGAACGAGACCAGACGCCACGCACAAGACAGAGCGTGAGCGGCGGCACTGCAGTGATCGGTATGTTGAGACCAAGCCGACCGTGCCACCAGCATAGCCGCTCCCCGACTTATGATCAGCCAGCGGCTTTCCTTTAGCGCGCAGACGCGCCACAATCATGGGTATGAAAGACCCCTTTGGCCGCACTGTCGACTACCTGCGCGTATCCGTCACGGACCGTTGCGATTTTCGCTGCGTCTATTGCATGTCCGAAGACATGACCTTTCTGCCCAAGAAGGATTTGCTGACGCTGGAAGAAATGGACCGCTTGTGCAGCGCCTTTATTTCCAAGGGCGTTCGCAAACTGCGGCTGACGGGCGGAGAGCCACTCGTCCGCAAGAACATCATGTGGCTGATCGAACGACTGGGACGGCACCTTCAGTCCGGGGCGCTCGAAGAACTGACCTTGACCACAAATGGATCGCAGCTCAGCCGCTATGCAGACGATCTCGCTCGCGCAGGTGTTCGTCGACTCAATGTCTCCCTGGACACACTAAAACCGGGGAAGTTCGCCGAAATCACACGCTGGGGCCGCTTGCCGCAAGTGCTCGAAGGGCTGCAGGCCGCAAAGCGCGCTGGGCTTAAGTTGAAGATTAACACGGTCGCACTGAAGGGCGTCAACGATGACGAGTACGAAACACTGGTCGCCTGGTGTGCTGACGAAGGCTTCGACCTGACTTTCATTGAGGTAATGCCAATGGGCGTCATCATGGATGACAATGGCGCAGACGATAGCGGCCGTGCAGGTCAGTTCATATCGCTGGAGACTGTCCGCGCACAGCTCGCCCGCCGGTGGACGCTGGCAGAGTCATCATTCCGGAGCGCCGGCCCAGCCCGCTATTTCAATGTCGGAGAAACGGGTCAACGGCTTGGCTTTATCACCCCGCTAAGCCACAATTTTTGTGAGCTCTGCAACCGGGTCCGGCTGACCTGCACCGGCATGCTGTACATGTGCCTCGGTCAAGATGACAGCGCAGACCTTCGAGCTGTTTTGCGGGGTAGCGAAACCGACGAAGCCCTATACGCCGCCATTGATGCCGCGATCGCACGCAAGCCCCGAGGCCATGACTTCCGCGTCGGCCCTGAGGCACAAGCCGCTGTCTCTCGTCATATGAGCGTCACAGGGGGGTAGCCGCGACCGATTATGCACGATCAGTCTCGGGCCTAACTTTGTTAGTGCGAATTCGCCAATTGAGAGGTTTTTCTCTTGTTTCGCGAAGCGGAAAAGAGTCTTCTACCGTGTTGATTGAAGGCAACGGCGGGTCCCGATCACGGAAGAACACTTTGGCTTCTTCCACAATCGTCTGCATCAAATCCGCATTGGCGGTCTCTTCCACAAAAGAAGTCGAAAAGCTGACAAAAGCAGACGTCCGTAAGACGGGAAATCCTTCGAAAAGGACATAGCCTTCGCGCTCAAGCCACGGCGTGCCAAAGAAAAAACCCATACCCAAGCGGGTTGCCGTGTCCGCTTGCTTTGGCGAGGTCACCTGCAACGATTGCCCACACAAGCGCTCGAGGTCTGCGAGCGGCCAACTGCCCAGAGCGGTGAACACTTCGCTGGTTGGCCTCAAGAAGGTGTGTTGATTGAGTGTTTCAACGGTTGGCTCGCCCCACCGCTCGACATATCGCTGATGGGCAGCCAAGTAGATACCAAATGATCCGACGGGCTCATTGACACCAGCCAACAGAGGCGGCTCGTCAAAACTGATGGCGCAGTCAATCTCGGAAACGCTCGAAAAATCTGGAATCTGGTCAACGTCAATCTTGGTTTGGTAGGCACTTAACCGAGCAGCATTACGCGCTGCGAATGGAACCCAGAAGTAGTGGAGGACATTTTCATCCATGGATAGGTTCAAACACGGGCGTGCGGCGGTCTGACGTGACCCCTGCAACTCCCGTACCTCACCCATGATGCGATCTGCCTGAGTTGCAATCTCGATCGCCTGTTGGCCATCAGGTGTAAGCTGGAGAACGCGACGCTCATAAATGAAAAGGCGACAGTTCAGAAAACTCTCCAGCCGATCAATGCGCCGGCGTAGTGTCGGCACCGAAACCCCGAGTTCCTGCGCGG
Source organism: Kiloniella sp. (assembly GCA_002690455.1). GTDB lineage: Bacteria > Pseudomonadota > Alphaproteobacteria > UBA7985 > UBA7985 > UBA7985. The sequence continues at coordinate 20,375 of NZET01000023.1, read as the reverse complement.
CGGCCGTGTATTCGAGAAAGTAAGACAAAGCGAGAAAGGAGCGAATCAAGTTCCAGTTTGAAAGGCTTGCAGGCACATTTTTGCTCACTCGTCTTGCCCCGCTGACAATCGACCGGTGCGCAGAAAGGTCCGAAGCAACTGCAGGATAGCACGACGCAGCATGGAGCCCTGCCCCCCCCGCCAAGCGTCTCCGCAAAAGCTGGCATGAACCGGAGTCTGCGAGCGCCCCAAAAGCGGCAAGAGCTTAAGGCCAGAAATTGAGGTTTGACGACTACCCGAATGCACGGTGAAGCCCAGTCCGGCCTTCGCCATGCAGTGCGCTGACCCGTAACTATCGACTAGAAAACTGTGGTTGCAGCGACGCTCAACTGTTTCGGTTTCCCCCAAGAAATGAGCATCCCAACTTGCTTCCTTAACCCGGATGAAAACATGATCCTTCAGGTTATCTGCCGTCGGCTGACCAAACTTTTGGATGTACTTTTCATACGCTGCAAAACAGGAAATAGACGTCCCAACATGTTCGACTTGGTCCAGAGAAGACACAGTGAAGTGGGAGCCAACGGAGACCGACATGGGGCCTGTAGAAACAGTCTCGAGGCTTTCAGGAGTGAGGAAACGCACCCGGAAACTGTAAAACAACTCAGGCTTCACAGCAATAAATGGAAGCCAAAATTCCTCCAGAACGCGGCCCGATGACCGGATTTGCAGCACCTCGCGAGAAACAGTGGTCGAATTGTAACCAAAGTCATTGAATCCGCCGAGAACGTCGTCGACTGCATGCAAATCATTAATTAGCGTTTGCCCTGCACTCGTCAGTGAATATCGATTATCGGCAAAGCGCGCCAATTTACATGCATGCACAACCTCTAGCCGGGCCAATCGTCGCCGCAATGTCGGCAAAGATATAGTCAGGTCTGCCGTAATCAGATCTAGCTTTTTAAGGCACCCAATTGAGAGAAGTGTTCTGTAAAGATCCCACTCTCGCGAGCTAGTGGGAAGCTGCAACGCCATATCAGCACCCCTGAATCACGAAACCGAAGAGCACAAATGTAAGCGCGGTCGCGGCTAGCGGACAGAATTTTGAAGTGCCAAGCTTTGGCCTAGCAATTGTTAATTACGCAAGTGAAATTTTTTCTCAATCAAGGGCCGTAAGAGGAAACAATTTTCCCAATCTGCTAGTTGATTGAAATTTTTGCCTGTGTCTCAAAAACAGAATTTTTGGCCGTCCACGATAAACTCTCTCCGCGTTAACCTGCGTTCGAGCCGTATTTTTGTAGAATTTCTGCGTTTTCCAACAAAACTGATCACAAGCCCGGACATATCTAGAATTCCAAGCTTCAATTCCCTCGCACGACGCGCCCGGCTTCTAGAAACAGCTGAGGGTTCTTGGCCCGCTCAAAGACACGGACTTCCCAGTGCAGGTGCGGTCCAGTCGAAGCACCCGTTGAACCAACCGTGCCAATTCTTTCGCCCATCTCAACAATATCACCCGTGGACACCTCAATATCACGCAGATGCGCGTATCGCGTTGTCACGCCGTTCCCGTGATCCAGCTCGATCAGGTTGCCATAAGAGCCTTTCCTGGCCGCGTAAACCACACGTCCAGAGGCAGACGCAACCACTTCGGTACCGCTCGGGCCGGCAAAATCCAGTCCCTTGTGCATGCGGTTTTTACCCGTCACGGGATGGCGGCGCATGCCGTAACCCGACGACAGCCTTAAACCGTCGACTGGCGGATAGGTCGGCAGGGCGTTAAAATGACTGCGCTGAGCTTCCAACTGAGCATGAGCCAGCATCAGAGTATCAACGCGGTCAAGAATGTCCGTCACCAAAGCCGCAGCCGGATCATCACCGGAGAGGCTTTGCCAATCCCCGTCATTGGACGCACGGGCGCTTCCATCATCGGCTCCGCCCATTCCGTTCCAAAACGGATCTTGAACGCTTTCGAGCAGCGCATCGAGTTGCAATGACGAACTGTTATCGACCCCCGTAAGGTTGATGGCTTCCTGCAGCGCAGCCATCTGCTGATTAGCCTGGACTTCCAGCTGCTCCAAAATGCCCGTTTGCGTATCGGTGAGAATTGCAATCTGTACATCGCGCTGTTCGACCAGCGCTGTTAGCCGTGCCTGCTCTGCTTCGCTCTCGACCAGCTGTGCCTGTAAGGATCGCAAAGTTCCCGTGGTGTCATCCATCTGTGAACGGAGTGTCCGCAGTTCAGACATCAGGCCATCGTTCTGGTCATTGAGCACGCCAATCGTGTCACGACGAGCTGCGTTCTGCGTTGCCTGGTCAGACTGTACGGACGCGAGGTCCCGCCGGAGAACAGCAATCAGCTGGTCTTGCCGCTGGACGCTGTCGGTCAGACGATGCGCTTTACGCTCCAAAACACCAGCATCCACGCGCGCAGCGGCCAAACTCTCGGACAGGGATTCGATGGTCTGTCGTTCCAGCCTCAGTTCGGCTGCCAGCATGTCTTTCTGGGTCAGACTCAGGGCTAGCTCGTATTCAAGACGTTGAAGCACGCCGGCGTTGCTTCCGGTTCCAGCTTCGGTGTCCAAGTGCTCGAATGCGTTGCCCAAGGGCCCCGTCGACACCCCTTCGGCACTAGTGTCCAGAGCATCTAGCGCCGCCTCAAGGGTTGAGAGGAGCCGCTCATTGTCGGCCATCAGCGAGTCAACGCTAATGCGTCCACTTTCAACGAATATGAACCCAGACCGGGATGCTGTCGCGTCGACGAGTTCCAGTTGCTGGTCAAGGACCTCATCAGCCACCAACGTCAGCGCTGTCCTCAGCGCCTGTTCACGCACTTCCAGATCGCGCAGATTAGGCTGCATCAGCCCGAACAGGCCAATGCCAATGATCATCACGCTGCCCACCGACAGCGCGGCCGCACTTCCGAGCGCCAGCGCCTGGTGCCAACCACGGATCAGGATCGGGCGGCCCCCGCTGCGGCGATCGACAATTAGCCGGTCGCGCAGACCAAAGAGCCCGCCTTTGAGCAGCTTTGAGGCCGATGCCTGCTGGTTTTGAGCTGGCGCTTTGGAAGCCTCTAAGCTATCCGCACCTGTCTCACCCGCCCTGTGTTTCGCGATGTCAGTCGATTGGTTGACTAACGCGGCGGCCTTCATAGCCGCCTTAAGCCGCGAAATCGCTGGATTTGTCATCCAGTGTTCCCCTTGCGAACTTTACACTGTTCCCGCCACCGGTTCGTTTGTTTAGCCACCCCAAAGGTGGTAAGAACACCCTGATGTTCCCGACATGCAAAGTCGTATAACATTTTTATGTGGCTTTACCCACTATGTTTGTTGTTGTTCGCAATCAGTAGCATTACGCGCGGCTCAGCGCACGTCAGGTACCAAAAAAGTCTGTGGGTTTCTGCACTTGTTTTCCCCAGAAATGTGTGGGTTGTTTTGATTGTGGGATGATTTCGTGGATTTCAACCACAAGACAGGATGTTTTTCTCTTCTGGATTCATAGATGATGCGGTGGCCAGGTGCCTTGAGCTTGAGCACCCACAAATTTCCCTCCCCCCCCAGCTATCGATAGCTGACACGCCAAATTGGCCACAATCCAGCCCTCGAATGGCACCAAAATGTTTGTTAAACCTTAAGACTAGACCGGGGATGGGCATAATCGGACAACAAGGTTGGGAGCAGCATGCGATTGCTGGGTGTACTAATGCTGTCCATTGGACTCTTACTGGTGTCCTCGCTGTTGATCGACCGCTCGAACGGTGAGCAATCGGGCTTCTTCCAGCGCATTCAGGACGCGAGGATCCAAAACGGTGAGTAGTCCTCGGAGCATGTTGACACCCAGGGGCGGCCGCATCGTCGCTGTGATGCTGGCGACAGGCGTTCTGGCTTCGGTCATCCCTGTGCCGTTGCCTATCCTTTCCTTCCTGCCCGGGTCTACCTCCCTCTCAACGGCCAGCACCGCCGCGGCACAGACCGGTACAACTTTTCAAGACGATCTTGAACTAGATGGCCTGCTCAATAGCATCTTTCAGGGTAGCGACACCGTGGTTCTGGACGAGACTGACCTTGAAGCCGCCATTCCCATGGTTGAAGTCCTCGACAGAGAATCCCCCGCCGAGACGGCAGCGATCGATGGTGTGGGTTCAGACACGGAAACGGCAACGCCCGTCGATGAGGCGGCCGGTCCCCCGATTATACCTCTGCCTAAGCGACGCCCCACTGCACCAGTCAGAGAGCCTGCATCAGAGAGCAGCGCGCCATCCGGCCTAAACGTCGGGGACGAAACGGGTTCAGCCGCTGAAACGGGAATTATTGCAGACGCTGATTCACTGAGCAGCGAAGATGGTAATCCAGGCGACGATGTCGCCTATGCTGATGCTGAAGTGGCTGAAATGATTTTGTCTCTGAGCAGTGACCGTTCGGCGGAGACCTCCGAGCCCGCGCTGCCCGGAAGCGCAGACGCATCGAATGCGGATGACGGCATAGCCTCGGTTCGGGGCTCGAGTGGAACCCGTCGCACCGAGCTGTCAGGCAGCAGCCCCCTGTCCGGTGACACCGCAGCCTCTGCCGCGCGCACGACGGAGGCCGGACAATCGGGGGCCACCGGTCTAACCAGTGATGAGGGCACCGCCGACGCAACCTTCGGTGACACGCAGGTCTCAACGAGACCTGATTTATCATTCCGTGAAGAAGAGTGGATTCCTGTCCCCATGGACCGCCCAAAGAACGTCCCGGAGGCGATCGCCGTTATCGCGGGCACAACGGTATCGACTGCCGCTGATAGTGGTGCAACGGTCGAGACGGATCAGGCAGATGGGATGCTGGCTTCAGGGATGGGTGAGCCAGCCGCTGTCAGTGCGCAACGCGTGCAAGATTTGGCCGAAACCCCGGAAGGGGAGAGCGCGGCAAGCAGTCGCTCTGGTGCAACGCCCGAACTTCGCGGCAGCAGCGGCAGTGATCGAGATAGTTTAGCGGCGGTCAGTCCTACTGACATTGGTGCGGCGGCGTCATCTCCAACATCATCTCGTGAGTTGCCGACCTCTGCGACGACGTCACAGCCTCGCCCGCCCATAGATCCCCAGTGTCCCTTACGGCTCGAAAGGCTGGGGGCTGTCTTTATGGCGCAGCCGGATTTTGTTGATGACCGTGGCTGTCAGAATCAGGGTGCGATCGCGATCGAATCCTTCGGCAGCGGCGTATCACTGGCCGATCGAGTTGTGCTGGCCTGCCCGGTGGCGGAAGCAACCGCCTTGTGGTTGCGCAACGTTGTGCAGACGGAATCCCTGGAGACATTCGGCACCCGTCTGGTGAGCCTCTCCAACGTCGGCGGTTATTCCTGCCGGATGCGGGCGGGCGGGCGTATTTCCGAACACGGCTTTGCCAACGCCATCGATATAGGCACCTTCCACTTTAAAGATGGCCGACGGGTACACGTCAAGAGCGGGTGGCGTCCGAATGGAACGGCGATGGGCGATCTGACGTCGGACTGGTTTGAGAGTATCAATGCCGGGGCCTGTGACTATTTTCAAATTGTCCTGAACCCAAACTCTGATGCTGCCCATGCCGATCATTTCCATTTCGACCTCGGACCTTGGAAGTCCTGTGACTAACCCCTATGGGCCTTGGTCTGTCTCAGAATGGCCAGCCAGAAACAGCAACAGGTCTCCAAGAGGGTTGCTGAACAGAAGACCAGCAGGTCGTAAGGTTGTGGGTGCTGAGGTGGTAGGCAGCGCGGCAGTGATCCCGTGGGTTGGTGCGGTTTCCCACCAATCTCAAGGCGTTGGTGGACCAATGTCGGCTCACCGGCGTAAATGATGCGTCATCCTCCATGCCTGTAGTGTAAAGCGAGAACCCCATGCAGAGAGCCCCCCTGACTACAGAACAGGTCCAGACCATGATCTGCCGGGTGGCACAGTCCTGCCCGATCACCGCCGCCGCAGTTAAGCAGGTGGGGCTACCTGAAACCCGCGCTCAAACCCAGGGGATCAGCACCTTCCTGCGCGTGATCTGCGGCCAACAACTTTCGGTCAAGGCAGCAGCGTCGATCTGGGCGCGCGTCGAGGCTCAGTTCGAGGGCGATTTTGCCCCGATGCGTCTGCTTGACCTCGAGCCTGAGGGCTGGCGGGCGCTTGGCTTGTCGGGGCAAAAAACCCGCTACATCCATGGGCTCGCGAATGCCTTGATTGACGGTAGTTTTCGCCCTGGCGACCTGCCGCACATGGGCGACGAAGAGGCACTGACGCATATCACAGCGCTGAAGGGCTTTGGCAGATGGAGCGCTGAAATCTACCTTTTGTTTGCCGAAGGCCGCGCAGACATGTTTCCCGCAGATGATCTCGCGGTGCAGAAGGGGTATCAGATGCTGTATGGGCTTGACGAACGCCCGAAGCCTAAGGCTCTTCGCGAGCTTACCGAACCCTGGTCGCCCTATCGCGGTCCGATGGCGATGTTCTTATGGCACTACTATGGCGCGGCGACACTGGACAATTAAAACGCGACCAGCCGGCGGGTTGCCCGCCGTAACGGCGAGATGAGCAAAGCCTGGCATAGCCGTTCTGTTGCGCGTGGGAGATTTGTAAGCCGCGTAGCGGCGTCAAATCGAGCGCGCCACAAAAACCCCTGCATCACGAACCACTCAACCGACCGTGTTCCAACCGCATGACCCGATCCATGCGAGCTGCAAGTGCCTCATTGTGAGTCGCCATGAGTACGGAGAGCTGCTCTTCCCGTGTCAGTTCCACGAACAGCGAAAAGACCTGCTCAGCTGTTTCAGGATCCAGATTACCGGTCGGCTCGTCGGCCAGCAGAAGCGCTGGGCGATTAGCGATTGCACGAGCGACTGCAACACGTTGTTTCTCCCCACCTGAGAGCTTGCCTGGTCGATGGTCGAGCCGATGCCCCAAGCCTACCCGGTCCAGCAGCATGCGCGCGCGCGCGCGCGCCGCAACAGCGGGCACACCGGCGACCGATTGCGGCAAGATCACGTTCTCCAACGCGGTGAACTCGGGCAGCAGGTGGTGAAACTGATAAACGAAGCCAACCGTTCCGCGCCTAAGCCGTGTTCGCTCTCGATCACTGAGGGATTCTACCCCATGTCCACCAATCTCGAGCGTGCCACTCGTGGGATTATCGAGCAGACCACAGATCTGTAACAAAGTGGATTTGCCACTACCCGACATGCCCACCATGGCCACAAGTTCCCCCGGCATGATCTGTGCGCTGCAGCCGCGCAACACCTCCAACTCACCATCAGGCTGAAGAAAGGCACGGCGGATGTCGCGCAGGATCAGATTAGGCTCAGACATAGCGGAGTACCTCAGCGGGTTCGGTTCGGGCGGCCTGCCAGGCCGGGTAGAGTGTTGCTAGTACGGTGATCGCCAACGCCAGGCCGACGGCAAGTAGACTATCGTTGGGGCTTAAAGTTACCTGAACCGAGCCCAGAAAATCAGCAGCCCCGGCAAGAGCAGGCACACCCGCAAAAGCGCCAATGATGGTGTCAAAATTGAGCACCACGCTCAAGCCGATGCACAGGCCCAGGCCACACCCGGCCAGTGCGAGAAACAACCCCATACCAATGAAAATCCGCGCCACCGATCCCTGCCCGACCCCCAGCGTGCGCAGCAGCGCAATCCCGCGCCGCTTCTCCCGCACCAGCATGACCTGACTGGCGAGAATATTGAAGGCGGCCACCACAACGATGAGCGCGAGTACAAGGATCAGGACCACACGCTGGATTCCAAGCGTGGACACCAGTGCCTGATTACGGTCTTCCCAGGTAGAGCTTCGGAAGCTGCGCTCGGTTGTGGCGATCTCGCCCCATTCGGCCTCTAGACCTCTGGCAAAGGCCGCTGCCTCATCAGCATCGTGGAGAAAGAGTTGCAGGTTATTGAACCGCCCAGGTTCAAATCCCAAAAAGGTCGCAGCGGAATCAAGAGGCAAATACGTTTCGTTTCGCTCAGCAAAGCCACCAAATACGATATTAACCTTGACGTCCCGCCGCCGTGGGGTCCAGCCGATGACGGTGATCGCGCCATCGGGTGAGACCAAATCGAGCGTGTGGCCAAGCAAGGCAAGGCTCGCTTTGCCATCAGGGTTGAGACTGGCGACAACACCATAACCCAAGGCCGCTTCGCCACGCGCCAGTTCCATCGTACCCGTCAGGGCGTAGGCCGCCGGATGCCCGACGAGCCGCTGTTCGATAGCCTCGGGTGATAGCCCCCGAATATACGTACCACTCACCGCCCCGCTGGAGGGCAGCACAACCATGCCCTGCCCGGCGACCTCGAAATAGCCAGCCTTGACTTCTGCCCTGTCGAGCAGTGCCAGAATCAGGGGATCTTTAGCAGTGAAGCCTTTCAGCGCTGAAGGTGGCACGATACAGGTCTCTAAGATCCCCAGGGCGATGTTCAGGGCGTCGGTCTCCGGCGTGCACACAGGTGATGGCGGCGGTGGTTCAACGACGGTTAAGGTAACGTGCGGGCTCCGCCCCTGAATGGCGTCAAGCAAAGCGTCCCGCTGGCCGTTAAGGAAGGCGCTCGCGACAATTAGCGCTGCGACTCCTATGGCGATACCCGCCAGCGAGAACAACGCCGAGAGCGATAGGAAGCCCCCATTGCGGCCGCTTAGGTATTTCCAAGAAGCTTGCCGCTCAAAGGATCTCAGCACAGATCAAACCTCCTTGAGCGCCAGCGCTGGTGGCACCCGCGAAGCACGCCACGCCGGATAGAGTGTGGCCATGAAGGACACCACGAGCGTTACAGTCGCAACGAACACTAACCCTGAAACCCGGACATCACCGCGAATTTCGTTGATCTTGTAAAAGGCCGCGTTGAACAGCGGCCGACCGATCAGCGCTTCCAGCCCTAACCTGATATCGTTGAGCGAAACAGCGATCCACCACCCAAGCGCCAGCCCCAGAGACAGCCCGATAAGAGCAACCAGCAGACCGGCAAACAGAAAGATCCGAAGGATCCCGCCAGGCTGAACCCCGAAACCGCGCAGAATGGCAATATCAGCCCGCCGCTCCTGAACCATCATCAACTGGCCTGACGCCACGCCAAAAGCAGCAACAATCAGGATTACCGCAACAATCAGCGTTGCAGCATTCCCCTGAGCGCGCACCCAATCATAGTCGCGAAACAGGTCGCTTGCGCGATCACTTAGGCTCAAGGTTTCGGGCAAGCGTGATCGAATGCGCGCCAGCACCTGGCGTCGTTGACTGAGATCATCAAGCATCAACCGAATTTCACTGACCACCCCAGAGGGGTCGCGACCGTCGGCACGCAAAAACCAGTCTTGCGCATCCGACAACAGCGCAAGCGCGCCAGACTGATCAACTTCAAACAACCCAGCGGAAAATTGGCCTGCGTAGACCAGTCCAAAGCTGCGCGCGGCGGTAGTCCCCGCCGCGCGATCAGCACTGTCAGCGGAAAGCACCAAACGCAAGCTGTCCCCCCGCGATAGACCCAGTTCAGTCGCCAGTCCGGCGCCCAAGACCACAGGTGACAAGCCGAGTTCGGCCCCGAATGTAGCCAGCACGTCAAAGTGCTCGGCGGCCTCGGCCAACACAGGATCGGCACGCATGTCGTCGATTTGCATGGCTTGCAGCACAACGCCAGCGCCCTTCTCGCCGCGCAGAACCAACCCCTGCGTGACGAGAACGGNCTGCGTGCGGGCGATACCGGCCTGACTGGCGACAACCTCTAGTGCAGCCTCCGGGTCAAAGCTGCGAAAGCCAGGCTTGCTGATCACGAGGTGTCCGGTCTGCGCCAGCAAGCGGTCAAGCACTGCTGTGCGGTATCCTTCAAAGACAGCCATGACCACCACCAGCGTTGCCACGCCTACCATAATCCCAAGCCCGGAAAGCAGCGGCACCAGCGACAGGCCAGCCCCGCCTCGGCGAGCGGTCAGATAGCGCATAGCAATGATCAGTGTGGTTCCCATCTTCTTCCAGTTCAATTTCGGGCGCCCAACACATCGGAAAAAGCCCCGACTCTGCTAACCGACAATTCGGCTGAGAACAGCATCAATGGCAACATCCTGCTTCTCACCGGTCTTCCGGTTCTTGAGCTCGGCCAGACCATCCTTCAAACCGCGCGGACCGATGGTAATCACCCACGGTAAGCCGATAAGTTCCATGTCCGCGAACTTTCCACCCGGGCGCATGTCCCGGTCGTCAAGCAGCGGATCAAGTCCAGCAGCCTGTGCCTGGGCATAGAGCCGGTCACAAGCGGCTACACAATCCGCATCATCGATTTTTAGGTTGAGAATACCCACGCCAAAGGGGGCAATCTCGGCAGGCCAGATAATGCCGTTTTCATCGTGACCAGCTTCGATAATGCCACCCACTAGCCGCGAAACCCCGATGCCATAAGAGCCCATATGAACGGCCACGTCTTTACCCTCGGCATTCTGGACCGTTGCACCCAGCGCATCCGAGTACTTGGTGCCGAAGTAGAAAATGTGACCNACCTCGACCCCGCGCGAGACAACACGGCGCTCTGCTGGAACCTGCTCGTCGAAAACAGCCGCTTCATGTGTCTCATCAGTCCGCGCGTAGGCGGATGTCAGGCGATCAAAGGCAGCCTCAAGTTCGGCGTCCCCGGTCAAGTCTTCGGTAAAGGCCGGGTCAGCAGAGATCGCACTGTCAAAGAATACTTCGGATTCACCGGTCTCAGCCTGGATCAGAAATTCATGGCTGAGATCACCACCAATCGGTCCGGTATCCGCTTGCATCGGGATCGCCGACAAGCCCAGTCGACGGAAGGTGCGAAGATAGGAGATGAACACCTTCTTGTAAGCCAGCGCCGCTGCGGCTTCGTCGACGTCAAAGCTGTAACCATCCTTCATCAAAAATTCCCGCCCGCGCATGACGCCAAACCGCGGACGAACCTCATCCCGAAACTTCCATTGAATGTGATAGAGGTTCAACGGCAGGTTCTTGTAAGACTGCACTTCGCGCCGGAAAATATCGGTAATCATCTCTTCGTTGGTCGGTCCATAGAGCATGGTGCGACCGTGCCGGTCTTCGAAGCGAAGCATCTCTGGTCCGTAGGCGTCAAAGCGACCGCTTTCCTGCCAGAGGTCGGCAGACTGGATTGTCGGCATAAGTACCTCGTTGGCACCCGCTCGCGCTTGCTCGTCCCGGACAATATCGGCGATTTTGGTCAACACTTTGAGCCCGAGCGGCAACCAAGTGTAGATGCCAGCTGCATTCTGCCGAACCATGCCTGCGCGCAGCATATAGCGGTGAGAAGCGATCTGCGCCTCGGCAGGGGTGTCTTTCATCGTGGGGAGAAAATATCGCGACCAGCGCATGCTCCGTGACTCCATTGGGGCTCAATTATTGCGAGCCGTTGTAGGCGGGCTTGGAGCGCGGTGCCAGTGGTTTATGCTGTCTCTGCCTCAGGGCTCGCCAGAGTTCGACGGCGTGTTTGGGCGCCACAGGTCGGGGCGCAGATCTGGATGCAAGTCTTGAGGCTGGCCGGGGCGCTGGCTGGGGTGCTGGCGAGGGCGCTGGCGGGGGCGCTGGCGGGGGCGCTGGAATGATGCGCAGGCTCAAGGCTGGCTGATGACCACGGACGGCCTCACCAGCACGGGTCGGCGCTACGACCTTTGCCCTGCGACAAATCATATTGCGTCACAAAAGCATCACATTTGGACTTGCGCCTGATGCGTGCGTGAGGCATAGGAGACGAGCATCAATTGGATGGCTGCGCGCTTGAAGGTCTNTAGGGCCATGCCCGTCAGGGTGGATAGCGCGCCGGGTTCTGCTCATTGCTTGTGGGGAGGAAGGCAGAACCATCCGACTGTTGTAACGAACAGAGGGTTTCAGCGCCTGATCGTCAGGCACTAAACAGGCTGTTAAGAACCAAGTTTGACGCTTTGGTGTGGTGGCCGAAGCTGTAGATTGAGCTGGGTTCTAGGTTCCTTTGTCTCCTTAAGGGCGAGCGGATTTCGNTCTGCTCGCCTTTATTTTTTGCGCCTGGTTGACCGGACGCAGCAATGAAGGTTGAGCAAAAGACAAGGTCTTGATGTCAAAGCGCGATCCAGCAGAGCAGACTAGGGTTCCAAGGCCCTTCGTAGCAGCCTTTCGCGTCAGGACTCCAACATCGCCCGCAATTGCGGACCGAACAGACCTAGAAGCCACACGAAAAGCGCTGTAAGCAGCAGCGAGCCAAGCGTGACCCACAAGGCCTTCTTCAAAAGTGCTGGATGTTCCGGCGCCCCGGTTTCCGGATCGGTCGTCTCGGGTCGCAATCCAAAGGAGAGGACGGCAAACCAAATCATCCACCAGACGATAACCCAGATCAGAATGAAGGTAAGCGGCTGCATGGCGTGTCCCTGCGGTTTTCAGTTCAACGCACGCGCGTTGTGTATCTAAGGAAGTGACACGCATCAGCGCAGAAGTCACCTCACCTGCGACAATAGGTGGATTGCGCGAGAGAGCTTTGTAGGTGGGCCGCCAAGCAGTGTCACATCCAGCCGGCCATCCTACTGCGCCGTCCATCCACCATCGACCTTGATCGACGTCCCTGTGACAAGCGAGGATGCATCCGAAGCCAAAAACAAGATCGCACCAACCAGATCACTCGTCTCGCCCACTCGCCCCATGGGAATACGGCTGAGCGTATCTGACATAAAGGCCTCGTCCTCAAAAAACGGTGCTGTCAGCGGCGTGCGAATAAAGGTCGGACTAAGCGTATTGGCCCGAATATGTCGCTCCGCAAGATCCAAGGCCATGGCTTTGGTAAAGCCCTCCATAGCATGCTTGGAGGCACAGTAGACCGAGCGGTTGCGGCCGCCAACGTGACCCATCTGACTGGAAACGTTGATGATCGATCCACCCTCGCCTGCTTCAAGCAACCCCCTCACCACCATCTGCGCAAGGAAGAATGCCGACCGGACATTAAGACCGAAGATAGCGTCAAAGTTCTCTTCGCTGACATCGGCAAAGGTCTCCGGACGGTTGATCCCGGCGTTGTTAAACAGAATGTTGAATGGCCCATGCGCCGCGAGTCCTTCAACCGCATCCAAATCGCTGAGGTCTGCAGCAACAGCATTCCCTTTGCCACCCTGGGTACGGATTTCAGCTGCAGCAGATTCGATCTCAGTGGCGGTGCGTGCAACCAGCGTCACTGTGGCGCCTGCCCCGGCCAGAGCCCTGGCGGCGGCTTTGCCAATACCGCGTCCGGCACCGGTCACCAGCGCAGACTTGCCGCTGAGATCAAACAGCCGTGTAGGATCGGGAAGTTGAACTGGGTTGGTGGACATGCGTTGTTCCCTTGAAAAAATGGCGGATCGCTGCGTTCTGAAAATCCTGTGCTGCAGCGTTAGCAATTTCAGAGCACGCGAATGCTGGCCTTAACAATCAGTCCCAAGACATGTGAATGAACGCGCTCGATCGCCGCGTCAACAATCGAAATCGGTGGCGCGTCTCTGGTCAACCGCCGCTGCCTGCCGCCGCACTGGCAGCGCCGGCACCCTCCTCATCATCCGGGGTGAGCCAGACATAATCGCCCACCAGCGCTTTTGGCGGCCCGAGGTCAATTTCGGCAAAGCCATAGGCCTCAGTCTCATCAGGCTCGAAGCTGATCGGCAAGGTCATAGCGCCAACAGCCCGATTGAAGGTCAGAGTCAGTTCAAAGGGCTCACGCTGCAGGGTGGCCTCGGTCAGGCCGGTGATCACAAGCAGAAAATCTGGCGGTTCCAGCGATACCCCCTGCCCGCTGCGCAGGGCGAAGGTGCGCCGCTCAATCAGGTTGTCCTGTCCGTAAACGGTCTTGGTTGCATAAAGCTTCGTCTGCGCCCCTGCCGTTGAAGTCAGGCCGCGCAAGGTCAGGCGATTGCGCAAACCATTGTCCAGAACGGCACCAATGACCAGCGCCTCTTCTCCAAGCACTTCGGCAAACGCCACCCCTGTCGCGACAAACATCACGCGGTTGTTCAGTTCGGCCGGGTGGGCCTGGGCAGGAAGCCCAGCGGTGAGCACCAGCCCGAGAACGAACCCCACAAAAGGCACCGACAGAAGCCCCTCTGTCCTAGCCCGTGTCATGGCCCGTGTCATGGTCCCTGTCATGGCCCGCGCCCACGCCGGCACCCATTCCCGTACCCGATCTTTCGCCGACTCTCTCGCCAGAGGGCCGGACCACAAGGCACCCATTCGGGGGTTGTCCCCATGGGCATTGAGGTCAGAAACTGAGGGCATGTGCAGCATCTCCCAAAGAGTGGCCCTAGCGTCCCTGCTTGCGCAGTTCCATTTTTGCGATCGACTCAAGATGCACCTCATCCGGGCCATCTGCCAGACGTAAGGTCCGAAGTTGCGCGTAGCTCTCGGCGAGGTGGAAATCCTGGCTGACACCGCCGCCACCGTGCACCTGAATGGCAAAATCCATCACGCGCTGAGCCATGCGGGGCGCGGCAACCTTAATCATGGCGATTTCCTTGCGCGCCGCCTTGTTGCCAACGGCATCCATCTTTGCTGCCGCATAGAGGGTCAACAGCCGAGACTGGTCAATATCGATGCGCATCTCCGCCAGTTTCTCCCGGAACGACCCCTTGTCCGCAATAGGTGAACCGAAGTTCACCCGCTGCTTGGCGCGGGCAACTGTGTCTTCAAAGGCGCGCTCAGACCGACCGATGGTGCGCATGCAGTGATGGATCCGGCCAGGACCTAGGCGTCCTTGCGCAATCTCGAAACCGCGTCCCTCGCCCAACAGGATGTTTGAAGCCGGCACGCGAACGTCTTCGAACAGCACCTCGGCGTGGCCATGGGGGGCGTCATCGTAACCGAAGACGTGCAGCGCGCGCTTNACGGTAACGCCGGGAGCATCGCGGGGCACCAGAATCATAGACTGTTGCTGGTGGCGCTCAGCGGAAACGTCGGTTTTGCCCATGAAAATGAAAACCTTGCACCGGGGGTCTGGCGCTCCGGAGGTCCACCACTTACGACCTTTGATGACGTACTCGTCGCCGTCACGGCGGATATCGGACTGGATGTTGGTGGCGTCGGCCGACGCTACATCCGGCTCCGTCATTGCAAAGGCCGACCGAATTTCGCCAGCCAGCAGCGGGGTGAGCCACTGATCCTGCTGTGCGGTGGTACCATAGCGCACCAGGACTTCCATGTTGCCGGTATCCGGCGCGGAGCAATTGCAGGCCTCGGGCGCAAGGTTGGAACGGCCCATTTCTTCGCACAAGTGGGCGTACTCAAAATTGCTTAATCCTGCGCCGAACTTACTCTCCGGCAGCCACAGGTTCCACAGCCCGCGCTCGCGGGCCTTGGCCTTGAGTTCTTCCATCACCGAAGGCGTTTCCCAGCGTTCGCTCTGGGCCGCGTGCTGCTCGCGGAAAACCACCTCCGCAGGATAGATCACCTCGTCCANAAAGGTTTGCAGGCGATCCTGTAAATCTTTGGCTCGGTCCGAAAGCTCCAAGAGCATGGACATGTCCTCCTCGGGGTCTGGAGATGGCTAGGCCGGGTGATGATAGCAAAGCCTTACACTGGCAAAGCCAACACACGCTGGCAATGGTTATGGTCAAGCAGTTGACCATCAGCAGCGCCGCGAATGGCTGCTCTTTGGCTTACAGCTCGCCCTTGAGCGCCAGCATAGGCACAGAAAAATCCCGCTGGTCGTGGCCAGCGGTGGCAAGCGCGGCGTAAGCCTGTTCCGCTGCGCGACCAAAGTCTACGTCTGCACCATGAGCCGACGCTGCCGAAGTGGCCAGTTGTAGGTCTTTGAGCATCATGGCCACAGAGAACCCAGGCTGGTAGTCGCGGTTCGATGGCGCGGTAGGCACCGGCCCTGGCGCGGGACAATACGTGGTCATCGACCAGCATTGGCCCGAAGCCTTGCTGGAGATATCGAAGAAGGTCTGGGCATCCAGACCGAGGGCTTCGGCAAGATGGAAAGCCTCACATGTAGCGATCATGGACACGCCGAGAAGCATATTGTTGGCAATCTTCGCCGCCTGCCCATTTCCCGCTTCACCGGCGTGGAAAACATTTGCAGCCATGGCTTCAAAAACCGGCTGGGCGCGTTGAAATCCGTCCGACGCACCGCCAACCATAAACGTCAGGCTTCCCGCTCCCGCAGCGGCCACCCCACCAGAAACGGGAGCATCGAGCATCGTCAGGCCGATAGCCGATGCGCGCTCGAAGGCCTCTCGTGCTTGTGCAACAGCAATGGTGGAACAATCAATCAGCAGTGGTGCAGGTCGACCAGCGTCATCAACAGACTGTGCCACAGCCTCCGCGACGCGTCCGGCACCGAAATACAGATCGAGCACGTGATCGCCTGCGGGCAACATGGAAATGACAACATCCGCACCGGTAGCCGCCTCCGCTGCTGACCGGGCTGCATGCGCGCCGTCTGAGACCGCGCGTTCGATAGCCTGGGGCACCAAATCGAAGGCCTGAACCGTAAATCCGGCGCGGCACAGATTGGCGCACATGCCCGAGCCCATATTGCCCAAGCCGATGAAGGCGATGCGTGTCATGGGAGGGTCTCCTTCAAACTCTTGTTGTCGTGCTTGTTCTGTTGGTTGGGGAAAGGGCACCGCCACGCAAGCTCGCGCAGCGCCACAAAAGGTCAGGCATCGTAGGGTCTTGGCCCGTCATCCGTCGGCCCGATCGTCAGCCGCTCAGCCTGCGTGATGCTCGTGTCTGTGTATGGGTGAACAAAAATGCCTCTGCCTTCAGAAAGTGGCGGCGAGACAAGGCCGGCAGCATTGATGCCCTCGATCGAATTCAGTGGCGAACTTCAAGCGCGCGGGCAATGATCATCCGCATGATTTCGTTGGTACCCTCAAGGATCTGATGCACGCGCAAGTCGCGTACGATGCGTTCGATTTCATAGTCGGCAAGATAGCCATAACCGCCGTGGATCTGCAGGGCCTGATTGGCAACTTCGAAACCGGCATCGGTAACAAAGCGCTTTGCCTTAGCCGCCCTTGCGATCAGTGTAGCGTCCGCGCCACCACCCTCTTCCCCCGCATTGTCAAAGGCTCTGGCGGCGGCGGACAGCATCAGCCGCGAGGCATCGAGTTGGGTGTCCATATCGGCAAGTTTAAAGGCCAAATTCTGGAAAGTGCCGATGGCCTGACCGAACTGTTGGCGCTCCTGACTATAGCGCAAGGCTCGCTCGAAAGCCTCCTGCGCGCCGCCGAGCGAGCAGGCCGCAATGTTCAGACGACCACCATTGAGCCCTTCCATGGCAAAGCGAAAGCCTTGTCCGGNCGGGCCAATANGGTTTTCAGCCGGGATCCGGCAACCCTCAAACCGCACCATGGCCGTAGGCTGCGCATTCCAGCCCATTTTGTGTTCGTTGGGACCGAAGCTGAGGCCCGGTGTTCCGGCCTCAACCACAAATGCGGAAATCCCGGCAGCACCGCTTACCTGAACAGCTTCAGAGACCTCAGAGCGCGCCATAACAAGATAAAGATCGGAGAACCCCGCTCCAGAGATGAAGACCTTGGTCCCGTCGAGCACGTATTCGTCGCCCTCTGGACGGGCTCGGGTGGTCAGGTTGGCTGCGTCGGAACCATGATCGGGTTCGGTCAAACAATAGGAGGCGATGCGCCGTCCCGCGCATAGATCAGCGACGTAGCGCGCGCGCTGTTCGTCATCACCGAAGCGATCGATCATCCAGGCGACCATGTTGTGGATGGACAGAAAGGCCGCGTGGGAGACACAGCCTCTGGCAAGCTGTTCAAAGATCAGCACGGCCTCCANCCGTCCCATACCCGAACCGCCAAACGCCGGACGGGTGTAGATACCCCCAAAACCCAGCCCGCACAGGGTTTCTAAGACGGCACGATCGAGCCGACCCTCGCGGTCCCACGTCCGGGCATGTGGGCGTAGGCGCTTGTCCGTGATGCCGGCGGCGGTGTCGACCACAAGCCGCTGTTCTTCGTTCAGTGGGAACAATGCCCCGGCTGCTTCACCGCCTGTTGGGGCATGTTTGGATACCATGCCGTATGCCTCGTCTGCCTCGGTTGCCTTGGTTGCCTTGGTTGCCTCGTCTGCTCGGTTCGTAATGTTCGCCCTTTTGGCCCAATAGGCCTTCGCAGTTCCGCGAAGGGTTAGCTCATGGTCGGGATGATGAACGCCTGATCGCCAACGTTTTCAGTGCCTGGCCAGCGCTGCGTCACCGTCTTGACCTGGCTCCAGAAGCGAATGCCCTCCATCCCGTACTGGTTATGGTCGCCGAAAGCAGACCGCTTCCATCCACCAAAGGAGTGGTAGGACACCGGGACCGGAATTGGCACGTTGATGCCGACCATGCCAACGTTGACCTGGCTGGCAAACTCGCGTGCGGCCTTTCCGTCCTGGGTAAAGATCGCTACACCATTGCCGTACTGGTGCTCGCTGGGCAGCTTCACGGCTTCTTCGAGCGTCCCGGCGCGCATGACCTGCAGGACAGGTCCAAAAATTTCCTCGTGATAGGATTGCATCCCCGGCTTGACGTTGTCGAACAAGCTCGGGCCGATGAAATAACCGCCCTCATTGCCCTGTAGCTTGAGACCTCGGCCGTCGAGCTTAAGGTCAGCACCTTCGTCCACGCCNATCTGGATCATGCTTTCGACTTTGTTCTTGTGAACCTCGGAGACCACCGGGCCGTAGTGAGCTTCCGGATCCGTGGAAACCCCGACTTTCAGACCGCGAGCGGCATCGATCATGCGTTCGACGAATTCGTCACCGGTACGATCGCCGACAGTGACAGCCACTGGCAGCGCCATGCACCGCTCACCAGCCGAGCCATAAGCCGCGCCGACGATGTCCTTGACCGCCTGATCCATATTGGCGTCAGGCATAATAATTCCGTNGTTCTTTGCGCCGCCCATGCACTGCATGCGCTTACCGTTGGCCGTGCCGTTCATATACACGTAGTGCGCGATATCCGAGGAGCCGACGAATGAGATCGCACGCACGTCCGGGGCATGCAGCAGACCGTCAACCGCTTCTTTATCGCCGTGGACAACGTTGAGCACCCCTTCCGGTCCGCCTGCTTCCATGAANAGCTCTGCCAGCCGAACGGGCACAGACGGATCCTTCTCCGATGGTTTAAGGATGAAGGTATTGCCCATGGCAATGGACAAGGAGAACATCCACATCGGGATCATGGCTGGGAAATTGAAGGGGGTAATGCCGGCGGTCACGCCGAGTGCCTGCCGCATAGAGTAGACATCGATACCCGGGCCTGCGGCGTTTGTATACTCGCCTTTGGACATTTGCGGGATGCCGCAGGCAAGTTCGACGACTTCAAGCCCGCGCTGGATGTCACCATGGGCATCAGCAATAACCTTACCGTGTTCGGAAGAGAGCAATTCGGCCAACTCATCGGCATTTGCTTCGACCAGCTCCTTAAGCTTGAACATCACCCGCGCCCGACGCTGTGGATTTACGGCTGCCCAGTCGGGCTGAGCGGCGGCGGCGGCGGCAATCGCCTGTTGGAGGATGCTGGCATCAGCGAGGTCGACCTGCGCCTGTATCTCACCGGTATTGGGGTTGTAGATGTCACCCTTGCGCTTACCGGAACCGGCGACATGGGTGCCGTTGATAAAATGCTGGACTTGACGCATGACCGTCTCTCCCTTGGGTCTGGACTGGTTGGTGAGACCAATCGTTGGAAACTACACGGACTTTGCCGGGGTTCGTCGCCCGAGGGAACCCCTGAAACGCACTCTGGTCTCGGAAACGCGGTCTGTTGCCGGAAACGCGACATTTGGCCTGCGGCCGCTTTAGTACCGCCTCGGCGTACGGATCGAGGGGACAACNGGCTGGCAAGTGGGATGGCTGGTGGGATGGCTGTTGGGATGGCTGGTGAGATGGCTGTTGGGATGGCTGGTGGGATGCCTGGCGGAGTCACTGACCCGTTACCATGCGCCGGGAAGACAGCAACGCTGGCCCCGGGGCTACTCTTGGCCCAGATCTGCCCTTTACCCGCACTCGAGAGGCAGCGCCTTGCGCCTACCCCGCCGCTTGCGTGGTTTTGGGGTCGGCCGTGCCGCGTCGGCTCTCCCGCCATACAATGAACAGCCCGGAGGCGATAATGATGCCAATACCAACCCACTTCAGAGCATTGGGGACATAGGACCAGATCATCCAACCAAGAAGAACACCCGTGACAATTTCAAGATACTGGATGGGTGCAAGCACTGACGCAGGCGCACGGCGGAACGCCTGCACGAGCAGCAAATGGTTAAGAGTAGCAATCAGACCCATGCCAGTGAGCAGCATCAGCGCATGCGGTCCGGGCAGCGTCAGGGCAAAAGTATCCCAGCCCAGTGGGCCAAAGACGGCGAGAATTACGCCAAGGAAAACCATACCAGTGACGCCGGTATAGGCCTGCATCGCAACAGGCTCCTCATGCTGAGCCAACTGACGGGTCAAAATCAGAT
>NZET01000022.1 GCA_002690455.1 Kiloniella sp. | reverse complement strand
CCGCCCCCGCGCAACTCCGTAAATGCGAGACAGCGTCACGCCGGGCTTAGCCCGGCGTGTCCGATTCACTGCGCGTGGGAGATTTGTAAGCCGCGAAGCGGCGTCAAATCGAGCGCGCCACGCGAGCTTTTCAATCAACACGCGCTGCGCTAAGTTTTATCTGGGAATGGTTGCGCCGGCCTTGTCTCGACCGCTTCGCGGTCTTCGACAAGGCGTCGCGCACTCTGAAGCTCACCTGAAAGACAACGAGGTCAAGTAAGAATCTCAGCCCGCCTCCCCCTCTCCCACCAATTCAAGCAGAGCCCGCGCACGGGCCAACGCTCCCTGTACCAGTCCATGCTGTTCAGCTGTCAGCGCGCCTGGCACGAAAGCAGGCTTTTCCCATCGATCCAGAACCTTATTGACGGCAAGCACGCGTTCAAGTGCCACCGCAAAAGATTGCCCCAGCCCTTCTTCAACAGCTCGACCAAAGGGAGCGCCCTCTCCTTTCGCCGTCGCGTCGAAGAGGTTCTCCACCGCCTGACGCAGCATCGCCCCGTTTCCGTCACCCCCGCCCAAAGCATTCAGCATTGGCCCCGCGCTGGCGAGCGCCGTCGCGATGTCTGTCAAAGGCCAAGGATCGACGGACCATGGAAGATCGGGAACCTGCAAGCCCAGTTCCTCGGCCAACGCCCCTGCAGACACCACGCCCGCTGGCATTTGGCATGGCAAAGCATCCCGTGTCGCCGAAAGCACCATCTGCCCTTGCAACGCGGCCTGGAGGTGTTGCGCCAGAGCTAAACCCGCAGCATCCAGCTGGTGCACTTCAACCAACGTCAAAAGCCCCTCGGTTACCCTCCCCCATTCCGCCACCAGGAGGCCGAGACTATCCTGGCATATCAACATGAGTGCTGTGTCATAGAGGCTTGGATCATCGAGAAGCGTCACGAGCCCCGTATCAACGCCTTCAGCAACGTGCATTCCAGCCTGTTCCAGCAGGATGAGATGCGCTCGACGAGTGCTCAGCTCAGCCAAAGCCAGTTCGAAATCGAAATCTTCGGAACAAAGAGCAGCCTCTAGCGCCTCTGCACAAGCAAGAATGCTGGCCGCATTATCGTCGTCATCCGCGCGCACGTGGACGAGGTCTGGATGATTCTCGCGATTGTCGCTCAGACTATCTTCGCGCCTGTGCCTCCCATCGCGTGTGTCAGGCGTAACCGGCTCCGTCGAACCATGACCCACTGGACCGAGCGTGCGCGCATACGCCATCATGACGGCCGCAAGCGTTGCCAGGCGTCCCTCCTGTGACCATAGCGCATCGAGCTGCTCAACCGGTGTTGGTTCCTGCACGGGGTCTACGTTCCGGTCAGCCGCGGCGCCGGCGCGCGGCCCCGCTTCTCCGGGAGGAAGCCTGAAGCTCATCCTGTCCCGTAGCGATTCGCCGCGCACCGTCGGACATTTCACCCAAAGCCATCTCGATCGCAAGCACGCGAAAATCTGGCTTGTTGTTGCGATCCAGGGCCTTACGCATCGCGGCGATATGCTCGGGCTTGGTGCCACAGCATCCGCCAATGATCCGGGCACCCGCGGCCCTGGCGAGAAGGGCGTAGGCCGACATCTGGGCGACCGTCCCACTGTAGACGATCGCCCCGTCCTGGTAGCGGGGGATGCCACAGTTTGCTTTAGCAATCACGGGACAGGCCGGCGCAGCATCCATGAACCCCAGCACAGAACTCATGAGATCCGCTGCACCCACGCCGCAGTTGGCGCCAAAGCCATCGAGGCGAAAGTCGGCCGCCAGCCCGGCAAAAGCTCGCGGGGTCAGGCCCATCATGGTGCGCCCGGCACTGTCAAAACTCATCGTGGCGCACACAGGAATATCAAACCCCCGAGCCGCCTCGACCGCTGCTTCGAGTTCGTCGGGTGCAGAAATCGTCTCGATCCAGACCAGATCGATCCCACCCTCGACCAGACCCTCGATCTGCTCAGCAAAGCTGGCGATCGCATCAGCACGGTCGAGCTTGCCCAGCGGGGCGAGGATTTCCCCAGTGGGCCCGACGGAGCCGGCGACGATGACCTGCCGACCGGACTTGTCCGCCACCTCTCGTGCGAGCTGCGCTGCCCGACGATTGAGCGAACCGACTTGAGCATCCAAGCCGTGAAGCTTCAGCCGATGCCGTGTACCGCCAAAGGTGTTGGTAAGAAACAGGTCGCTGCCTGCATCTACAAAGGACTGGTGCAGCGCCTGAACACGATCAGAATGCTGAAGCACCCAGGACTCAGGCGCCTCACCACTCTCCAATCCCATGGCAAACAGATTGGTACCGGTCGCCCCGTCAGCCAGCAGGAACAATTTTTCGCCCAGTAGGTCTTCGATCCCCGCGCCCGTCGGCTGTCCCTGCAAGCTCGTGCTCGTGCTCGCACTCATGCTGGTGCTCATGCTCGTGGTCCCTGCTCCGTGTTGCCCGCATTCTGCATCGTTCAACCAATGAGAGGACAGCCTGTCGCAGAAGCAACAACAGGACAACCGGCTTTGCCATGCCCTGTTGGCAGAACAGAGCCCGGCCAACGCGTCACGTTTGGCCAACCGGCCGTCGGCGCCGGGGCGAATACCAGACAAACGCCGCGCAGAAGCCACGCTGAGGCAAGGCACACGACGACTCTAAGCGGACACCGGAATTCAAGCTTTTACGATGAACCGCTTGTGAGACTCAATCGTGGACAGTCAGCAGGTGCGTCAAAAGCTTAGCCGCGGAAGGGTCGGCCCATCCTGATAACCACGGTCGTACTCCACTGCATCCGGGATGACGCCGATTTTCGCACAGATTTCTTCCAGATGCCGGTATCGGTTCTCCCATCCCTGCTGGGCATGGTGCACACCAGTCTGATACCAGTTTGCCTCGGTACAGAGACGCTGGTCGCCTGGTCCACAGGCAGCCAGAGCGAGGGCAGCTGCTCCGACTAGGGCAAATCCAGAGAGTTTCTTGATCCTGTTCATGGTGGTTCTTCAGCCTTTCACAGTTGAGGAGGAATTGAAGGGATCTCGGCAGGGATCTCGGCAGGGATCTGGGCAGGGATCTGGGCACGGGTCACGGCACAGCGTCAGCAACCGCGGATCAGGGTGAAATAAACCCAACCCTCTATTCCACCGGGGGTGATGATCTGGTTCCAACGGCCATCGGGCGTCCGACGTTGGATGTAGAGAACTTCCCCCTCGCCCAAAACAGCCTGAATACCGTGGTCCGTTCCCGGGCCAGTGCGCAGGTTAGAACGGGTTGCGACGCAAGACCGTTCAAGTTGATCAAACGAAGGTTGCCGAGTAACGGTCCCGGTCACGTTGATCGAAGCGCTCGGCTGATGATCGACTGTGACTGAGGCCGCACTCGTGTCGGATCCAATGGATGTCGCGCGTGGAAGTGGCTTATCAGCGCCCAACACAATGGGCAGTGGCCTGAACTCCGCCATTGTCACGCTGCTGGTTTCCAACAGGTCGACAGGGACCGTGTAATTAACGCCGGCTGGCCGAAAAGCGCCTGTCGCCCGGATCAAGCGAAGACCGTCAAGACGACAAGGGCCATCAAAGGCAAATTCCCGAATGCGGCGGCTCAGCGCCCGCCCACTGAGGTCGGCCACCTCAACTCGAGTCAGACTGATAACCCGGCCATCCTGCACCAGTTCCAGCTCCAGCAAAGCGCCGTCCAATAGGGTCGAGTCCTCAGCGTCGACAAAAAACTGGAAATAGCAGCGGTCGTCGAACAGTGGGAACCGAACCGAACCGAGTGAACCAGCCGGAGTTGAAAATTCAGGTCGTTGCCCACCCCCGCACCGGTAGCCGGTTGACCCTCGCCAACGCTCAGCGTTGTGCCAGTCATCAGAGATTCTGCGATAAGCCTTTGGGTAGAGCGTTCACGGGCGGTGGTGGCAAGATAGGTGCCGAAGGTCGACGAAGACAACGGCGTGCCTGTCGCCCGCGCTTCGGCGCCAAATCCGGTTCCTAATTCTGTGCCGAAGCCAACACTCTGTGCCAGCGCGACCCGTCCACCAACCGCCATCACGGCAATGAAGAACAGCAGGAGCCCAAAGCCCAATAGCCCGGCGAGTAGATGTGACGCCCAATTGTGTTTCAAGATGGAAAGCCCCGGTGCGACAATGCAGATAGATGGTCAATTTTGATTTAAACTGCAATTTTCTGCCAACTGGAAGCTGCATTATGCGAATGTCCGTTCGCCGGCAAAGTCAGGGCACGATTTGCTGGGCCGGTAACGTTTGAAGAAGCCTTGGGGCGGCCTGCGTCTGGCTCGTCACAGTCCAACCGGAAAGACAGGGCTGGACCCGTGGACAGCCCGCGACGCGCCACCTACACCGGAAAGCGAAAGAAATTGTTAGAAAACAAGGGCCTCAGACTATGGCGCAAAATATCCTCGTGCTTCCCGGTGACGGCATCGGTCAGGAAGTAATGAACGAAGTCCGACGGATCGTGGACTGGTTTGGCGACAACCGTGGTCTCGACGTCAACATCACCGAGGACAAGGTTGGCGGTGCCGCCTTTGACGCCTATGGTGCGCCGATTACCGACGCGATCATGGACAAGGCCTTTGCCGCTGATTGCGTGCTGTTTGGGGCTGTCGGTGGACCACAATACGACAGTCTCGACTTCTCCTTGCGCCCGGAGCGGGGTCTGCTGCGGTTGCGGAAGGATCTGGAGCTTTTCGCAAACCTGCGCCCAGCTATCTGCTTCGATGCACTGGCTGAAGCATCATCACTGAAGAAAGAACTGGTCGCTGGCCTGGACATCATGATCGTCCGGGAGCTGACAGGCGGGGTTTACTTCGGGGAGCCGCGCGGCATTTCCGACCTTCCGAACGGGCAGCGCCGCGGCATCAACACGCAGGTTTACGACACCGAGGAAATCCGCCGTGTGGCGCGTGTCGCCTTCGATCTGGCCGGCAAGCGCGGTAACCTTGTGCACTCGTCGGAAAAGAACAACGTGATGGAGTCTGGTATCCTCTGGAGAGAAGAGGTGCAGTGGGTTCGCGACAACGAATTTGCAGACGTGAAACTCGAACACATCCTGGCCGACAACTGCGGGATGCAGCTGGTGCGTGCACCCAAGCAATTCGACGTCATCGTAACCGATAACCTGTTCGGTGACATGCTCTCCGATGTTGCCGCTATGCTGACAGGCTCATTGGGCATGCTGCCCTCGGCTTCGCTCGGTGCGAAAGACGAGACCACGGGTAAGTCACACGCCCTGTATGAACCCGTTCACGGATCAGCCCCGGACATCGCCGGTCAGAATAAGGCCAACCCACTGGCCTGCATCCTGTCATTCGCCATGGCCCTGCGCTATTCGCTCGACCGGGGCGATGATGCCGACATGCTTGAGGCTGCCGTGGACACTGTACTCGGCGCCGGCACCCGCACGGGTGATATCATGTCCGACGGGGCGACGCTGGTGTCCTGTACCGGCATGGGCGACGCAGTGCTCGCAGAGCTGAACCAGACCATTTCCGAATAATCAGGATAAATACAACCATGGCCTATAACGTTGCAGTCGTCGGCGCATCCGGCAATGTCGGTCGCGAAATTCTATCGATCCTGAGTGAGCGGCAATTCCCGGTGGATCGCGTCCATGCCGTCGCTTCCAGTCGGTCGGTCGGCCAGGAAGTTAGCTTCGGCGAAGACAAGATCTTGAAGATCGAAGATCTGGCGCATTTCGATTTCTCCGGCGTTGATGTCGCGCTGTTCTCCCCCGGCGGAGCAATCTCAGCCCAATACGCCCCCATCGCCGCAGCCGCCGGTGCCATCGTAATCGACAATACGTCGCATTTCCGGATGGACCCGGACTGCCCGCTTGTGGTGCCGGAGGTTAACCCCCAAGTGCTGCTCGACTGGGCGAAGCAGGCGGACCGCAAGAATATTATAGCCAACCCGAATTGCTCTACCATCCAGCTGGTGGTCGCGCTCAAGCCCCTGCACGAAGCTGCCGGCATTCGGCGCGTGGTGGCCTCGACCTACCAGTCAGTTTCTGGCGCGGGCAAAGACGCGATGGACGAGCTATTCCGACAGACCCGCGGTGTTTACGTCAACGAACCCGTACAGCCTGAGCACTTGACCAAGGAGATTGCCTTCAACGCCATTCCGCACATCGACAAGTTCATGGATGACGGCGGCACGAAGGAAGAGTGGAAAATGGCGGTCGAAACCAAGAAGATCCTCGATCCGTCGATCAAGCTGACGGCGACCTGTGTGCGCGTACCGGTGTTCATCTCCCATGCAGTCGCCGCTAACGTCGAATTCGATCGCCCTCTGACCGTGGAGCAGGCCCGGCAGGTGCTGTCCGACCAGGAAGGCTGCGTGGTGGTGGACTATCGCCAGGACGAGGGCTACGTCACGCCCAAAGAGGCAGCTGGTGAAGACATGGTCTACGTATCCCGGATTCGCGAAGACATCACGGCGGAGAACGCGCTGGCGTTTTGGTGCGTAGCAGACAACCTGCGCAAAGGCGCAGCACTCAACGCCGTGCAGATTGCGGAAAAGCTCGTCGAACTCGAAATTATCTGAGTGTGAAGGTGCTGGTCGCCAAGGCTCGCCGTGGTTCAGAGCGCAGCACTGGCACTGACTGCCAGGCTGGTCAGTGCCTTGAGTTCATTTTTCGCCCCGCTATCGATCCCGAGCACTCCCATCCACAGGCGTAGGCCTGAGTCCTCGATGGTCAGCTGATCGGTCACCGTGATCACCGTGCTGCCGTCGCCCTGCCCCACAAAGCGAACCTCACGCAGAGTCTGGACCGGCACGTCTTCCGCGTCGATGCGGTAACTGTAAACCCACGGCCCATCGTCACCGTCGTCACCATTGCCCCCCTGAACCGCTTCGATGCGTGTAAAGCGAGTGAGGTAATTGCGGTCCTCATGTCGCGTGGTCCATGCGCCCAAGCCCAGATCATCTTCCAACAGATCGTAGACCTCGACCTCGTCGAAGCGCTCGGTCAGGACCCCAGCGGTGTTGAGCACAAGCCAAACGGCGGCCGGTGGTGCCTGTGTCGTCCCTTCGACCGCTGCTGTAAGGGTTTCAGGCAACTGAGACGCGCGCCAGAATTGACTACCCACAAAGAAGGCAACCGCGACGAGCAGGCCGAAACTGGCCCAGGGCAGCAAGCGACGAATCATGGTTCGGCCGATATCCTGTGATGGGGCTGCCCCACCTTCGCACGTCGCAAAGAGTGTGATCAGCCGGTTTATTGGGCCAGGCGCTGCAGTTCTGCGTCCACGTTCTGCTTCAGTTTCTGTTTCAGCCCCAGGCGATGTACTACTTCATAGACCAGAAACGTTGGCCCAAGCATGCCTTGAAACAAATTGTCAAGCAGCGCAGGACGCTTGCCTTCGAAGTGGTGCCCGACCAGTTGGAAACCCCAGCCAACCACCTGCAGCCCGACGGCCCAGATAATCTTCCACATGACCGATAATTGTGGGTCGTACCAGGTGACACCGAGCCACAGAAAGGGCAGGGAAAGCAGCGCTACGATCCCACCAATCAGCCAATCCATACTGATCCAAAGGGCCGCAAAACCAACGAAGACAATGACAGACAGTGGCAGGCCGAAAAGCTTAGGCCAAGAAGCAACAAACAGCACCCCGATGACAATCAGCGGAATACCAATGAAGTGGGTCAGTTCATTGCGCATATCTGTGTGATAGCTGGCGTAGCCCGCGAGCTGCCGCGTGTAGAGCTCGGTGAACATCCCTTCTTCTCCGTCTTCGTCGTTGGATGCCGTATTTAAGCATTCCTGTGAGACGTGTTCAAACGCTAATCTGCGTTGAAGAAGCCCTTAACCTGGTTCAGGAACTTCGCGGCTAGGGGCGAATGCGCGTTGCCTTCTTCCTCGAACTCCGCGAGCAACTCACGCTGGCGCTTGGTCAGATTGGTGGGGGTTTCGACCTCGACCCGAACATACAGATCACCGCGCTCGGTCCGGCGATAGATCGACATGCCCTTGCCGCGCAGACGCAACTGCTGCCCCGATTGCGCGCCGGACGGGATTTTGACCCTTACGCGGGCGCCGTCGATGCTTGGCACCTCTATTTCACCACCAAGCGCGGCGGTCGTCATCGAAATGGGCATGGCGATGAAAAGGTGTTGGGATTCACGTTCGAACAGGTCGTGTTCCCGAATGTTGAGGAAAATGTAGAGGTCACCGGAAGGACCGCCGCGCTGCCCCAGTTCACCTTCACCTGCGAGACGGATGCGGGTACCATCTTCGACACCCGCCGGAATGTTGACCGACAGTTGCTTGTCCTTGGCAACCTTACCCGCGCCGCCACAGCTTCGGCAGGGGTCGCTAATCACCTGCCCCTGTCCCTGGCACGTCGGACACCCGCGCTCCATGGCAAAGATGCCGTTCTGCGTCCGGACCCGGCCACGACCGCCACAGGTGCCACAGGTTGTCGGGCTCGTCCCTGGCTTGGCGCCGGAGCCTGAACAGACTGAGCAGGACTCAGCCGACGGCACTTTGATCTGGGCGGTTTTGCCCTCGAAGGCCTCATCGAGGCTAATTGTCATGTTATATTGCAGGTCCGAGCCTCGGCCGGGCTGGCTGCGGCCGCCGCTGCGCCGACCGCCGAAGGCCGAACCGAACATCTCTTCGAAAATATCGCCGAAGCCGTCAAAACCGGCTGCGTCGGCGCCTCCGCCAAAGGGGTTGCCGCCCCCGCCCTGCTCAAAGGCCGCATGCCCGAACTGGTCATACGCTGCGCGCTTCTGCGGGTCTTTGAGCACGTCGTAGGCCTCGTTTACCTCCTTGAAGATCCTCTCAGCCTCAGCATTTCCAGCGTTGCGGTCGGGGTGGTGCTCCATCGCCAGCTTGCGGAAAGCCGACTTGAGTTCCTTCTCTGTAGCAGACTTGGAGACATTCAGAGTCTCGTAGTAATCGCGTTTTGACATGGTGCCGGACCTCCTGACCGAAGTCTGAGCCAACCGGCCCGAATGACGATCGTGGAGCCAGCCAACCGGGCTTTCGAACCCGGCTGGCCGCGCCTTGGTTGATTACTTGTCGTGGTCTTCTGCGTCGGCGCTTTCGCCGGCTTGGTCATCGCCGCCAACCTCTTCAAAGTCAGCGTCTACGACATCATCTGCGCCCATGTCAGGACCGCCAGCCATGTCTTCGGGGTTGAAGCCACCCGGACCGCCAGCACCCGCCGTTGGATCACCGTAGATTGAGGCTCCGACCGCCATCATAGCCTCGGACAGAGCCTCGGTCTTGGCACGAATGTCGTCGAGATCTTCGGTCGTCAGCGCCGCCTTCAGCGCCTCGACTTTTTCGCCGATGTCCGCCTGAGCCGCCTCGTCGATCTTGTCTGCGTTATCCTTGACAGTCTTCTCTGACTGATAAACGAGGCTGTCGCCACCGTTGCGCGCTTCGATCAGATCTTTGCGCTTCTGGTCGTCGGCTGCATTCGCTTCTGCTTCTTTGACCATGCGATCGATATCATCATCGGAAAGACCTCCTGACGCTTGAATGGTGATCTTCTGCTCTCGGCCGGTGCCCTTATCCTTGGCTTCGACCGATACGATCCCGTTGGCGTCGATATCGAAAGTAACCTCGATCTGCGGGACACCACGCGGCGCGGGTGGAATACCTTCAAGATTGAATTGGCCTAGCAGTTTGTTATCCGCGGCTATGGGGCGCTCGCCCTGGAACACGCGAATTGTCACCGCCGACTGGTTGTCAGCCGCGGTCGAGAAAGTCTGCCCTTTGGAGGTCGGGATCGTGGTGTTTCGATCGATCAGACGCGTCATCTGCCCACCAAGCGTTTCGATGCCCAGCGAAAGCGGCGTAACGTCCAGCAGGAGCACGTCTTTCACGTCACCCTGGAAAATACCACCCTGCACTGCCGCCCCGATGGCAACAACTTCATCAGGGTTCACGCCCTGGTTCGGCTCCTTGCCGAAGAAGCTTTTGACCAGCTCCTTAACCTTGGGCATGCGGGTCATCCCACCGACCATGACCACCTCATCGATGTCACCCGCGGCAAGACCAGCGTCCTTAAGCGCATTCTTTACCGGATCCATGGTCCGCTGGAGCAGGTCGTCGACCAGGGCTTCAAGCTTGGCCCGTGAAATTTTGATCATCAGGTGCTTCGGACCCGTGGCATCAGCGGTGATGAAGGGCAGGTTGACCTCAGTTTCCATCGACGACGACAGCTCTATCTTCGCCTTCTCTGCTGCCTCTTTCAAACGCTGGAGAGCGTCAGTCTGCTTTCGCAGGTCGATACCGTTCTCTTTCTGAAACTCATCGGCAAGGTAGTCCATAATCCGGGTGTCGAAGTCTTCACCGCCCAAGAAGGTGTCGCCATTAGTCGCCTTCACCTCGATCACGCCATCACCGACTTCGAGTACAGAAACGTCGAAAGTGCCGCCGCCGAGGTCGTAAACAACAATCGTGCCTTCGCCCTTCTTTTCCAGCCCATAGGCCATAGCAGCTGCGGTTGGTTCGTTGATGATCCGGCGAACGTCGAGCCCAGCGATCTTTCCGGCGTCCTTGGTTGCCTGACGCTGGGCATCATTAAAGTAGGCGGGAACCGTGATAACGGCCTCTGTCACATTTTCACCCAGGTAAGCCTCTGCGGTTTCCTTCATCTTTCCGAGGATGAAAGCTGAGACCTGGCTGGGTGAGTACTTCTCGCCGTCGACCTCCACCCAGGCATCACCGTTGTCGGCCTTAACCACATTGAACGGTGCCATTTCGTCATGCTTGCTGGTCTGTGGGTCTTCGAACCGTCGGCCGATCAAGCGCTTGATTGCATACAGGGTGCGCGCAGGATTGGTGACGGCCTGGCGCTTTGCTGCCTGACCCACCAGTCGTTCCCCACCATCACTCATGGCCACCATTGAGGGGGTCGTACGACCGCCCTCTGCGCTTTCGATCACGCGGGTGTTTGACCCCTCCATGACCGCGACACAGGAGTTGGTGGTACCCAAGTCAATACCGATGACTTTGCTCATAACGTCTCATCCTTTCTAAAGCGGACGATCGTGCTGGCCTTACATGAAGCCCCAGCCGCCAGTCCCTTCAAGGCGCACTGCGCCGCTCTCCCTAGAGCCGGTCCACAGCACCATTAATGTCAGAATGAACGGCCGCAGCCGCTCTCAAGGTTCATAGGAGATATAGGAACTGCCAATTCGGTCGCAATGGTCACAATTGCCCCAAGGCTGCCCAGTTCGCGCATAGCGCTCAGGCGTTGTTGTCACCTTCACCGCCCACCTCCGCCGCGTCCACGGCCTCCGTCGCCGCCTTAGTCGCGGCCTCTGCGGCCTGCGCAACAACAACGGTCGCTGGCTTGATCAGGCGGTCATGCAGGCGATAACCAGCACCGACCATCTGCACAATCTGACCCGCTTCAACGCCCTCTGGCGCGTCTACGCGCGAAATCGCCTCATGCAGATTGTGGTCGTAGCCATCCCCTTGTTTCGCGACGATCCGGGTGACATGATTACGCTCAAAGGCGTCGAGCAACGTCTTTTCAGTCATGGCGACCCCGACACGCAGGTTCTTCAGCAGTGGATCCGCATCGGCCTGTTCTTCACTGACACTCTGCAGCGCCATGCGAATGAACTCAGCAACCTGTAGGAAGTCACGTGCCAACGGCTCCGCGGCATATTTGCGAACGTTGGAGACCTCGCGCTCGGCGCGCTTGCGGGTATTCTCCGCTTCAGCAACAGCGCGCAGGCGCTCGGCCTTGGCCTCGACCAGCTGAGCCTGCAATTCGACGATCAGCTCCGCCTCTGTCGGGTCCTCGGGTGGCGTTTCAGGGGGCAGGTCTTCAGTGCCTTCGGGCACGGTTTCGATGCCTGCTGCCTTTTCCGCAGCCCTGATGTCTTCGGGATCAACCTCGGGTGTATCGTTCTGGTCGGACACGAATGTCTTCCTCAATTATTCAGCACTATAGGGATGGGCACTGGCACACCAGCTAACGGTTCAGGTTATCGGGTTGCCAAGCGCTCGACTTACGATCTGAGCGGTATAGTCCACCATGGGAATGATACGCCCGTAATTCATATGCATGGGGCCTATGACACCAACGGCGCCGACCACCTGCTTAGACTGGTTCTGATAGGGGGCCAGAATCATCGAACATCCCGAAAGCCCGAACAGCTCGGTCTGTTCACCGATAAAGATCTGCACCCCTTCTGCCGTGTCGGTGCTCTCTAGCAGTTTGAGCATGGTTTCCTTGGTTTCCAGCGCCTGGAACAGGGTCTGGACCTTGTGTAGTTCTTCGAACTGCCGGACATCATTGAGCAGGTTTGACTGTCCCCGGATGATAAGCACACCGTCCTTACTGTCGGAACCTCGCGTCGCCAGACCAGCCTCGACAATCGACGCCGTCAACCGGTCAATCTCAGCGCGATTGGTGCGGATTTCGTGCGCAATAGCCTTGCCTGCTTCGGTCAGAGTCTTGCCCGTCAGCCGCGCAGAAAGAAAGTTCCCAGCCCGCACCAGAGCATCGCTGGCAAAGCCCAGCGGCAGATCCAGCAAGCGGTTTTCCACCTGGCCACCTTCGAACACCAGCACCACAAGGGCCCGTCCGGGCGAAAGTGGCACAAATTCAATATGGCGCAGTGGCTCCTCGGCCGTAGGCGCGACGACAAGCCCAACGCAGGATGACAGCCCACTGAGCACCCCCGAAGCATCGGCCAGTACGCCTTCGAGCGAGCGCCCCGCGACCTGACACTGCATTTCTATATCCACGCGGTCATCGTCACTGAGGTTGTTCTGTTCCAACAGCCCCTCGACGAACAATCGCAAGCCCGCCTCTGTCGGCATGCGTCCTGCGGACGTATGGGGCGCGTAGAGCAGTCCAGCTTCTTCGAGATCCAGCATCACGGAGCGGATGGAAGCCGAAGAGAGCTCAAAGTCTGGCAGCTTGCTAATAAAGCGCGAAGAGACAGTAGAGCCAGTCTCCATATACTGGCGCACGACACTGCGCATGACGCTCTGTGCCCGCGCCGAAAGGGCCCCAGGTCTGCTGGTCTGCGTCGGATCGTCATTTTTGCTCATAAAGCTTATGTATGGAGCCGATCGGGCTGGGTCAACGCACTGTCATTTCACGGCAATAAGTGTTTTGATCCTCGAAACCCTAAACCCATTCGGAAAGGATGCGGGCGATGCTGAAAATACAGCGACTTTCCCCCGCTCTCGGGGCCATTCTTGAAACACCGGGATTCGATGAAGCGTCTCTGCCTGCACTTGCGGATGCAGCCTATGAGGCCCTGTTAGAACATCAGGTGATTTTCTTCCGAGGCACAGACATATCACCAGCAGCGCATCTCGCCTTTGCCCGGGCTTTCGGGGAGATCGACGAGCCGCATCCTATCTACCCGAGCGTCGACGGATACGACCATATCGTAAAGCTGGAGAACAATAGCGACACGCCCCCTGATACCAACAGCTGGCATACCGACCTGACCTATAAGCGGGTGCAGCCCTTCGCCAGTATTCTGGTGGCTCGCACGGTACCGGAGCTGGGTGGCGATACCCTGTGGTCCAGTCTTTACGCGGCCTACGATCGCCTACCCAACGGCATGAAGACTGACTTGTCGGAGCTAGAGGCGATCCACGACCTCGGCGACTTCCGCAATACCTTTTCTGACGGCAGCACGAACACGCCATCCGAAGAGCGCCTGAACGACGCTTTGCCCCGCTTCGGGCATCAGGTGCGACCGCTGGTCGACCACCACCCGATAACAGGGAGGCCGTTCCTTAACTTCAACGAAGCCTTTGTCACCCATATCAGTGGCCTCACCACCAACGAGTCAAACAGCCTGCGGGTCTGGCTGGCCAACCACATGAACAGGCCTGAGCTGCAGGTCCGCTGGCGGTGGCAGGCCGGAGACATTGCCATGTGGGACAATCGGATAACCATGCATTACGCCGTTGCGGACTACTACCCCGCCTATCGGTGCATGAACCGGGTGACAGTCGTCCGAGATCGGCGCGTTCAAATCTGAGCCACAGGCTGTAAAACAGCCGCCAATGACCCATTTGTTCCGAACACGGAGTGTCCTGCCCATGTCCTTTTCCCGCCCTTCCGGCCGCAGCGCCGACCAGATGCGCGACATCTCGATCGAAACCGACGTAAATAAGTACGCCGAAGGCTCCTGCCTGATCGGGTTTGGTGACACCCGCGTTCTGGTCACCGCGACGGTTGAGGACAGCGTTCCAGGCTGGATGCGCAACACCGGAAAGGGTTGGATCACGGCCGAATACGGCATGCTGCCGCGTTCGACCGATCAGCGCATGGCCCGCGAAGCGGCGCGTGGCAAGCAGTCTGGCCGCACGCAGGAAATCCAGCGTCTGATCGGCCGCTCGCTGCGGGCTGTCGTTGACCTTCACCGCCTCCCTGAAGTGCAGGTAAAAGTCGACTGTGACGTGATTCAGGCCGACGGCGGCACCCGTACTGCGTCCATCTCGGGCGCTTATGTTGCGCTTCAATTGGCCTTTCGACACCTCGAACGCATCGGCATGCTGAAACAATCGCCCATGACTGGTCAGCTCGCTGCTATTTCCTGTGGGATATGTCAGGGCACGCCCCTCCTCGATCTGGACTATGCCGAAGACAGTACCGCCGAGACCGACGCCAACTTTGTCATGGTGGCTGACGGTGGGATCGTTGAAATACAGGCAACTGCCGAGGAAACCCCATTTGCCCAGACTGAATTCATGAGCTTGCTGGCGCTCGCGAAAAAGGGTGTCGCAGACATCGTCGAGGCGCAAAACCACGCGCTGGCCGGGTAGCGAAACGACCACAGACGGACGAGACACCATGCCCCGATCTTTCCTCGAACCCAAACTGGTTCTCGCCACCCATA
Organism: Kiloniella sp.; assembly: GCA_002690455.1. Classification (GTDB taxonomy): domain Bacteria; phylum Pseudomonadota; class Alphaproteobacteria; order UBA7985; family UBA7985; genus UBA7985. Next base: position 135,822 of record NZET01000022.1, on the reverse strand, counting down.
ACCCTGGAAAAGTCGTTGAAATCGCTGCCCTGCTCGAACCCTTCGGCGTTGAAGTGGTCTCTGCCGGTGACCTGGGCCTGCCCGAGCCCGATGAAACCGAAGCCACGTTTGAAGGCAACGCACGCCTGAAGGCCCATGCCGCTGCCCGCGCTGCCAACCTTCCAGCCCTGTCCGACGACAGCGGCCTTGCGGTCAGTGGGCTCGGTGGTGCGCCGGGCATCTATTCGGCGCGTTGGGCCGGTCCGGACAAGGACTTCACACTGGCCATGTCGCGGGTGGATGCAGAACTTGGTGAACATCCTGACCGCGGCGCCCACTTTGTCTGTGCCCTCACGCTGGCATGGCCGGACGGACACGATGAGACCTTTTTAGGAACCATCCACGGCACGCTCACGTTCCCACCCCGGGGCGGGCGCGGCTTTGGCTATGATCCAATCTTCATACCGGAAGGGTACGATCAGACCTTTGGCGAAATGGATCCGGCGCAGAAGCACGCGATGAGCCACCGCGCCGATGCTTTCAGCCAGCTTGTGGCTGCTTGCTTCAGAGATGCTTGAACCGGATCAATTCCGCCTGGGGCTCTACGTGCACTGGCCCTTTTGCCAGAAGCGTTGCCCCTACTGCGACTTCAATGTCCACGAACTCGACCCTGACCAGCCCACGGATCAGGCCCAATGGGCGTCAGCGCTCTGCACAGAATTGCTCCACTTCGCACCACTGGCGCAGGGGCGTCGGCTGACCTCCATTTTCTTTGGTGGGGGCACCCCGTCGCTCATGGCACCGGAGACAGTGGAGGCTATCATCGACACCGCCCGCCAGGAGATCGGTTTTCTCAACGACATCGAAATCACGCTAGAGGCTAATCCGACCAGCGCCGGTGCCGAAAGATTTGCCGGCTATCGTGCCGCAGGGGTGAACCGGCTATCGCTGGGCATTCAGAGCCTTCGAGCCGAGGCGCTGCTCGCGCTGGGACGGCAGCACAGTGTCGATGAGGCGCTCGCGGCCTTGGAACTGGCCCGCGCAGCCTTCGATAACATCAGCTTTGACCTCATGTACGCCCGGCCGCGGCAGGACCAGGTTGCGTGGGCTGAAGAACTTGATCAGGCTCTCGCCCTAAGGCCCAATCACATCTCGCTCTACCAATTGACCATTGAGCCAAACACCATTTTTGAACAGTTGGCGCGAAAGGGCATCATCCGACCAAAAGACGATGATGAAACTGCCGATTTCTACCAATGGACCCGGGCACGGCTCATCGCCGCTGGTTACGCCGGTTACGAGGTCAGCAACCACGCCGAAAATCCAGCCTTCGAGAGCGCCCACAACAGACTCTATTGGGCCTATCAGGACTACATTGGCATTGGCCCCGGTGCTCATGGACGCCTGACTACCGAGGGAACCAAAATCGCTACTCGCCAGCACCGCGCGCCTTCGGTCTGGCTGAAACACGTCGCAACGCAGGGTCATGCCACGGTCACGAAAGACAGACTTGATCCCCAACAGCGACTGGCGGAGGCCCTACCCTTCGGTCTGCGGCTGACCGAGGGATTGCCGTTCACCCACTTTGAAGCATTGGCACCAGGACTACTGTCCCGCGGCAAACTCGAAGCCCTCCGCGCCGAGGGGTATCTGGCGGATGACAAGGATGACTGGCTGCAGGTGACAGGCGCGGGCAGGCCAGTTATTGACGCGCTAGCCGGTTACATTCAGTCATAGTGCCATGCTGACCCTTGTATCCACACCCATCGGTAACCTTAGCGACATGCCGCCCCGAGGGATTACGGCTTTACAAGAGGCTGATCTGGTGTTGTGTGAAGACACCCGTGTTACCCGCAAACTGACCACCCGCTTCGGGATTGAAACGCGGTTGATGGCCTTGCACGATCACAATGAACAGCGAATGGTCGAGGGCGTGCTAAAGCGCCTGCACGAGGGCCAGAAAATCGCTCTTGTCTCTGACGCGGGCATGCCGTTGATTTCCGACCCCGGTTATCGTCTTGTTCGGGCCGTGATCGATGCGGGCCTTCCCCTAACGGGCATCCCCGGCCCCAATGCCGCATTGCTGGCGCTACAACTCAGCGGCCTGCCCAGCGACCGGTTCCTGTTTGCTGGATTCCCACCGAGCAAAACCACCGCCCGCAAAAAGTGGCTGGCCATGCTGGACTCCGTTCCAGCGACGCTGATTTTCTATGAATCGCCCAACCGGCTTGCCGCGTCTTTGGCTGACATGTCGGCTGTCTTCGGTCCACGCACAGCGGCGGTCAGCCGCGAATTGACTAAGCAGTATGAGGAGACCAAGCGCGGTCGGCTCGACGCGCTTGCCGCACATTATGACGAACGCGGCGCTCCGAAGGGCGAGATATGCCTGTGCGTCGCTGGCCCCTTGCCACCTGAAGCCCCCAGCGAGGCGGATGTCGATGCCGCCCTCGGACAGGTATTGCAATCTTTGTCAGTCCGGGAAGCTGCCGCAGAGGTTGCGAAACGCTTTAATTTACCCAAGCGCAGCGTGTATCAACGTGCTATAATTCTCCAAAAGCGCGAATCCACCAAGGAGGAATAGGCACTTTGGAACCCTGGAAAGGGCAGGTAAACGCCCTCGTTGGCCAAGGGGGCGAGGCGGCGGCAAAAAAATTTTTGCAGGCTCAGGGGTACGAAATACTCGATTCGCGCTGGAGCTGTGATCTGGGGGAAATCGACCTCATCGCTCGCAAAAAACGGCTGATTGTCTTTACAGAAGTCAAAACCAGCAGATCAATCGACCAAGCCATTCAGCGCATTAGCCACAGACAACAATCTAGAATTGTGAACGCTGCCCACATCTGGCTCTCAAAAAACGCCTTTGGACCGCAGTTTTTGTTCCGATTTGATGCAGTTTTTGTTGGAGGGGATGGTCAGCTCAAGCATATCGAGGGCGCTTGGACGGCCTAGGCCGGCCCAGGCCAAGTTATTGAATCCTAGGCATAATGGATGAGTTTGTGAGTGAACACAGGGTTCCCCGACCGCTGATCGCGCCGCCGCGCACGGAGCGAGAATTGGTGGCGCGTCTCCGCGCACACCGCTGTACCGACCCCAGAGATTTCCCCATCCTACAGGCCGCACTGGACCTCTCTGCCCTCGCCTGCCTGCAAGGCGAGCGCACGCTGCCCGACTTCGCTGACGTTATCGAACTTATGAACGAAATGGCAAACTTCGCCGGTGAGTGGGTCGCCGTCTATGAGGCCGAGCCCCCCGTTGAAGAGCAGGTTGAATGGCTGGCCCAGAGCGTCATGGAAGTGGGGGCATTTCGAGGCATCGTGCAGAACTACGACGCCAGCCACAATGCCGATTTTGCCTCTGTGATTCAGAACCGACATGTTCTTCCCGTGAGTATTGGAATCCTGTTCATCCACCTCGCAAGAAGCTGCAATTTCTCAATCGAGGGGCTGAACTTCCCCAGTTCTTTTCTGCTGCGTATGGAAGCAGAAGACGGTTCAGTCATCTTTGACCCCAGCGCAGGGGCCACGCCAGTAGCGGCGCATGACCTACGCACTATCCTCAAGCGGCATTGCGGAGAAACAGCTGAACTGGACCTGTCGTTCACCCGAGGGATCAGCGACATGGATGTAACTATCCGTATGGAAAATGCCATTAAACTGCGCGCTCTGCGCGAAGGTCGGATGGCGGAGGCAATTCAGGTGATTGAACGCCTTCTCCTGCTCGACCCAGGCAATGGCGTCGTCTGGAAGGAAGCCGGATTACTGCATTGGGAACTAGGCAACACGCGCGCGGCCGTCCTCGCCTTTGAACACGCCGTAGCCACGATGCAGGAACCAGCCCTGTGTTCACGCGTTCAGTCCCTGCTTGACGAGGCGCTGTGTCAGTTGAATTGATGGGGCCACCGAGTTTGCTGGGAGGTCTGCCCCATGTCACTGCGCGTCGCCGTACAGATGGATCCGCTGGAAAGCGTCAATATCGACGCAGACTCCACCTTTGCGCTCATGCTCGAAGCAGCAAGGCGGGGCCATAGCCTGCAGGTCTATCACCCTGATGCGTTGAGCTACCGTGACGGTGCCGTCTCAGCGCTGATGCGGCCAGTCAGCGTGCAGCGGGTTGCCGGAGATCATGCGCACTTTGGTGAAGAGCGGCGTATTGCTCTGGGCGCCGAGACTGACGTAGTCTTAATGCGTCAGGATCCCCCCTTTGACATGCAGTACATTGCCGCGACGTACCTGCTTGAAAGCGTGCATGGTGCGAGCCCGAACCAGACCTTTTGCGTCAATCACCCTGCCTTTGTTCGTAATGCACCAGAGAAGATTTTCGTCACCGAGTTCGCACGCTTCATGCCGCCAACCCTGATGAGCCGAAACCCGGCCGAGATCCTGGATTTCCGTGACCAACATCGAGACATCATTGTCAAACCGCTGTTCGGCAACGGTGGCGCAGGGGTATTCCACCTCAAGCCGGGCGATGAGAATCTGACTTCCTTGCTCGAAACTTTCCTCGGCACGTCACGGGAACCGGTGATGGTACAGGCCTATCTGCCGGCCATCCGGGAAGGCGACAAGCGTATCATTCTGATTGATGGAGAGGCCGTAGGCGCCATCAATCGCGTCCCAGCGCGGGGTGAAGCGCGAGCCAATCTGCACGTTGGTGGTCGTGCGGAGCCCGTGGGGCTGACCGATGTCGAGCGTGAAATCTGCTCTGCCATGGGTCCAGTACTCCGCGAACGTGACCTCATCTTTGTGGGCATCGATGTAATTGGCAACTGCCTTACTGAAATCAACGTGACTTCGCCGACGGGGCTGCAGGAACTCCAACGGTTCGACGGAACTGACGGCGCTGCGCTGATATGGGACGCCATCGAAAAGCGGCTGAGCGCATGAGCCAGCCGGTGAGGGCAACTGCTGCTGCTAGTCGCGACTGGGATCCCGCCAACTGGCAGGAACTGGGCTGGCCGGATTACCGGTTTCTAGGCTTTGGGGCCGTACTGGTGTTCTGGTCCGGCATCGGCCAAACCTACCTGATCGGCTTTTTCGGCGCCGAGCTGCGTGCTGCTTTTTCTCTCAGCGATGGCCAGTATGGACAGATTTACGGGGCTGCGACCTTTGCCAGCGGCATCCTGATCCTATGGTCGGGCGGCCTGGTGGACCGCATGCCGCTCAGGCGGATCGGCACCCTGGTCATCATCGGTGTTATCGTCGCCGGGCTGACAATGGCAGCAACACCGCACTGGGTGCTGCTACTGCTGTCGTTCTTCTTGCTGCGGCAGTTCGGTCAGGCACTCATGGGCCATGTCGCTAACGCAGCGATGGGACGGTATTATGACCGCTTCAAGGGCCGCGCCACAGGGCTGCTTGGGGTTGCCTACGCCATGGGTGAACTAGTGCTTCCCCTGCTCGCCTCCTACCTGATCGGGCAATTGGCATTGCCGCCCGTTCTTGCGGCCTTTGAAGTCGACATTGGCTGGCGGGGCGCGTTTCTGGTGATGACCGTTCTGCTTGGTTTGAGCGTCTTGCCTGCCTTGCCCATTCTGCTCCGCGACATGCCCGCGCGAGAGCAAGCGCTTGCCCAGCGACTTTCTGCCGATGAAGCCAGCGAACGGGTCAGCCCCGGCTCCCGCCGGCGGCAGTGGACCCGTGGCGAGGTTCTGCGCGATCCGCGTTTCTGGCTGATCATTCCCATGATTATCGCTCAATCGGGGGTTTTTACCGGTCTGTTCTTCCACATTGTGTCGGTGCTTGAGGAAAAGGGTTGGGATCCGGCCCTATGGCCCTACTACTGGGGGTTCTACCCGATCGCGGCCTTCGCACTGAGCCCGGTGGCAGGCTGGTTGGTTGACCGTTACACCGCAACAAGGCTGTTCCCGCTGTCGCTGGCACCCTTCGGGCTGGGACTGATCCTGCTCGGGGCTATGACGCCGTTCGTCGCCATGATTCTGTGCCTGCTGCTGCTGGCCGTGTCGGTGGCGCTGTATCACACCACCTTTAACACTCTGTGGCCGGAGCTTTACGGGGTTCGTCATCTCGGCAAGGTGCGGACGCTCAGTACCACGGTCATGGTATTCATCTCTGCCAGTGGTCCTCTGGTCATGGGTCTGCTTAAAGACTGGGGCGTAAGCTACGGCATCCAGCTCTGGTCGAGCGGCATCTTTATCTTTGCTGCCTGTATCGTGGCTTGGCTGGCTCTGCGCTCAACCGATGTCCACCCCCTCCAAAAGTCGAGTTAGTCGTCGCATACACACGTAAAAGGTGTTAATGCGTGGCCATGGTCGCGCAAATTAAAACCGTTTCGTTTCAGGGTCTCGACGTGCAAACCGTTGACGTGCAGGTGCTGATGACCAGTGGTCTGCCCAAGGTGACCATTGTGGGCCTGCCTGAACGCGCAGTAGGTGAAAGCAAGGAACGTGTCCGTGGCGCGCTGGCCTCACTCGGGCTGATGCAGCCCCCGGCTCATGTCAGCATCAACCTTGCCCCAGCCGATCTGGCCAAGGAAGGAACGCATTTCGACCTGCCGATTGTGCTTGGCCTGCTGGTCGAGATGGAAGTCCTCGCCCCGGACTGCCTGCAGGGTCTGCTAGCCATGGGTGAGCTGGGGCTGGACGGTTCGATCAGCCCCGTGGTCGGCGCTTTACCCGCGGCGATCCACGCCAACCGGCTGGGGCTAAGCTTGATCTGTCCGGAAGCACAGGGGCAGGAAGCCGCGTGGGCCGGGCCTGAGCTTGACATCATTGCGCCTAGGTCGCTGCTGGCTCTGATGAAGCATCTCATGGGTCGGCAGCAGATCCCGCGCCCTAAGGTCCGAAGCTCGGATCAGATTGAGAGGCGGCCAGCCCTCGACCTACGGGACATCAAGGGCCAGGAAACTGCCAAGCGAGCCTTAGAAATTACAGCCGCAGGTGGCCATAACCTGCTGCTGATCGGACCGCCCGGCGCAGGCAAATCCATGTTGGCCGCACGCCTTCCCGGACTGCTGCCACCGATGACGGCCGAAGAAGCCTTGTCAGTGACAATGGTGCATTCACTGGCCGGAACCCTGACCGAGGATGGATTGGTGTCCAGCCGTCCGTACCGGGATCCACACCATTCTGCCAGTCTGCCCGCGCTGGTCGGAGGCGGGACCAAAGCCAAGCCAGGCGAGGTTACCCTCGCCCATCTTGGGGTCCTGTTCCTCGACGAATTACCCGAATTTGATCGTCGGACGCTGGAAGCCTTGCGCCAGCCAATCGAAACCGGGGCTATGACAGTCTCGCGGGCCAACGCTCACATCACTTATCCCGCACATTTTCAGTTCATTGCCGCTATGAACCCCTGCCGCTGTGGCTATCTTTCCGATCCGGGGCGAGCCTGTTCCCGCGCACCAAAGTGCGGACAGGACTATCAGGCGAGAATCAGCGGACCGCTCTATGACCGCGTTGATCTTGTGTTGGAAGTCCCCGCCGTGGCCGCCCTCGATCTGGGATTGGCCCCCAGCGGCGACGCAAGCGTCGTCGTCGCTGAGCGCGTCTTACGGGCGCGCGAGCTGCAGGCGCGCCGCTTCGGGCAGCACGAGTCGCAGACCTTGCTGGATAAGCCACCGGTCAACGCTTCGCTGGAGGGTGATCGGCTTGAGGACCACTGTGCACTCGAACCCGACGGCCGGCGGCTGGTCGCAGAAGCCGCCGAGCAGCTCAACCTCTCTGCCCGAGGTTACCACCGCCTGCTAAGGGTAGCGCGAACCATCGCAGACCTCGACGAGCAGGAGATGATCCAGCGTCTGCACATAGCCGAGGCGCTGTCTTTCCGGCGCTTGGCGCTGGCCTGAGCCAGGGTTCATCACTACATCTGGTAAGCGCCCGACCGAACAGGCACGCGGCGCGATAAACTGACACGCCTTGTCCCGAACGGCACGGCCTGTTGGAAACCCCGAAAGGAGGGCCGGATGAAGCCTCCCCTGACTGTCAAACTTGCTGCCCCGCGCGGGTTTTGTGCCGGGGTGGTGCGTGCCATCGACATTGTTGAGCGAGCCCTGAAACGGTACGGCGAGCCGGTCTATGTCCGGCATGAAATCGTCCATAACCGCTTTGTGGTCGAAGGGCTGGAGGCCAAAGGCGCCGTGTTCATTGACGAGCTGGACGAAGCGCCAGCCGACAGGCCCGTCATCTTCTCCGCCCACGGGGTCCCCAAAGCCGTACCGGCGGAGGCCAAACGGCGTAACATGCACTTTGTAGACGCGACCTGCCCGCTGGTCTCCAAGGTACACCGCGAGGCCGAGCGCGCCCACGCGGGCGGTAAGCGCGTTATTCTGATCGGCCACGACGGGCATCCGGAGGTTATCGGCACCCTGGGCCAATTGCCTCCGGGGGCTGTCAGCCTGATCAGCACGGTGGAGCAGGTTCAGGCGCTGGATTGGCCTGATATTGCAACGGAAACAGGGGCTGGGCTCGCCTACGTGACTCAGACAACGCTGTCTGTCGACGATACAGCTACGGTCATCGCTGCGCTGAAGCAGCGCTTTCCCGAGATCACCGAGCCCCATGCGGGCGATATCTGCTACGCGACAACCAACCGACAGGAAGCGGTGAAGGCGATCGCGTCAGATTGCGAGGGATTTCTAGTGGTTGGCGCGCCGAATTCATCGAACTCAAACCGTCTGGTCGACGTGGCGCAACAAGCGGGAGCCACGCGCTCGTTTCTGGTGCAACGGGGTGCAGACGTCGCCAATCTGCCACTTGACGGCCTGAAGTCGCTGGGGTTGACCGCTGGGGCATCGGCGCCAGAAGTATTGGTCGACGAGATCCTAGATGCTTTGCGCCAACGGTTCGACGTGGAGGTCAGGCTGGAAACCGTGAGGGATGAGAACGTGTTTTTTAACGTCCCACGCGAGTTGCGGGATGAATCGGAATGAGCCGGGTTGAGATCTTCACCGATGGGGCCTGTAGTGGCAATCCGGGTCCGGGCGGCTGGGGGGCGATACTGCGCTTCGGTGACGCAACGCGGGAACTTTCCGGCGGGTCGGAGGATACCACCAACAACCGCATGGAGCTGACAGCCGCTATCGAGGCGCTGAACGCACTGACCCGTCCGTGTGAGGTGGTGCTGACCACAGACAGTGTCTACGTCAAGGACGGGATAACAGCTTGGATCGACGGCTGGAAGCGTCGGGGGTGGAAGAACGCCAAGAAAGAGCCAGTGAAAAACGAAGATTTATGGAAAGCGCTGGACGCGGCACGAGATCGTCATCAGGTGGAATGGCGCTGGGTCAAGGGCCATGCGGGCCACCCGGAAAACGAGCGAGCGGACGAGCTGGCTCGGGCTGGGATTCCCCGGGCATAGACTTTAGCGGAGGAGGATTGGGACGCGAACGAATACGAGTGAGATAAAGAACAACGAGAGATGCAGGCTGCTCTAGCCAACAGTGATCTCGCTCCGATTAAAACCAGTCAACTGGGCTGCGTTCTTAATCATTTTTGCGCGCTCGATTTGACGCCGCTTCGCGGCTTTCAAATCTCCCACGCGCAAACACTGCGGCTGAGACGAGTAAGGCGCTCCGACACCCTCAGTCCACATCCAAGGCCTCCAGGATCGCCTCCGCGCCCGAGACCTCTAAGCCGCCAGTTTCAAAATATGTCACTTCGCCGTCGCGCACGATCGCCGCATACCGCACAGCACGGGTTCCCAGGCCGGTCTTCGACATATCTGCATCGACCCCCAGTGCTTTGGCCAGGGTTGCATCCCAGTCTGCGAGTGTCTCAATACCCTCGTGCCCCTGATCCTTGTTCCAGGTGTTAAGGACATACGGGTCGTTGACCGAGTGCACAGCAATGATGTCGACACCCTTGGCCCGGATCGCCTCGTAGTGGTCCACGAAGCCTGGCAGATGGCGCATGCTGCAGGTTGGGGTAAACGCCCCCGGAACGCCAAAGATAACGACCGTCTTGCCAGCAATCAGGTCGCCAACAGACAAGTCGACCGGAGCATCATCCCAGGTCTTCACGGTTACATTCGGAAAGGTTTCACCTACGCTGATGGTCATGCCGGTCTCTCTCAAATCCATACTCACTATATGGTGCGTGTCCCGCCAAAGCCCCCCAGACTGTGGCGGAAAGCTCGCGGCTTTTGGCACCATGCGCAAGGCCGATAGCCGAGGGAATAGCGGCAAGCAGCACCACCAGGGAATGAAATGGCGCGGTCACTGCGTTCGGGCAAGCGCCTCTAGCACGTCTTTGGGGGATAGCAGCTCTGGCAGAACTTCAGCCTTACGGGATTTTGGGTTGTAGACGGCGTTGAAAGGAATTGCCCGCCGCCCGTTCGCTGCCAGATACTCGGTGATCGAGGCATCATAGGCGGTCCAGTCTGCCTGTAGCGAGACCACAGCATCGGCAGACAGTGCCGCCTGGACATCTTCATGGTTTATTGCCCGGATCTTGTTCGTCTTGCAGGTCAGACACCAATCGGCCGTTACATCGACGAACACAGTCTTGCCGTCGTCTAGTGCGGCGTTCAAGGCGGACTCCGAAAACGGCTGAAAGGTTGCTCCGGCGGATGCCGTTGCCTGCGGGCTGATCATCAGCACCAGTGCCAGCGGCACTGCGGCACCAACTGCACCGACGCCCGCAATCGCCCAACGCCCGAATAAGGCCCCCGCGGCAAGGATTATACCGGCAGAAAGGGCCGCCAGCCACCGCAAGTCAGAGGTCACACCCCACTGTTTGAGCAACACACCGGTCAGCCACACAGCCGTCGCTATCAGCGCCAGAGCCAGCACTTGCCGAAGGCGCAACATCCACCGCCCCGGCCGTGGCATGGCGGCCGCAAGCTGCGGAAAAGTCATAACGGCGAAGTACGGTAGCGCCAGCCCGACACCAACGAACAGGAAGATCAACACTAGCATCGGTACGGGAGCCGCCAGCGCAAAACCGATGGCGGTGCCCAGGAACGGCGCGGAACAGGGAGTGGCCAGCAGGGTCGCCAGTACCCCGGACGTAAAGTCTCCGAGGAAACCGCGCTGGTTCGCGCCTAGCCGTCCCAATCCTGGAATATTGGGGATCTCTAACAGCCCAAAGAGATTTAGCGCAAAACTGATCACCACGGCCAGCAACACCAGAATGAACGCCGGTTGGGTGAATTGAACACCCCAACCAAAGGAGGCACCAGCAAGCTTCAGCCCGGCAAAGGCCAGTGCCAATGTCAGAAAGCTGACGAGGATTCCCAGTGCAGTGGCTGCAAAGGACAGGCGGATGCGTGCATCGGCCTGACCTCCTTGGGAAACCACCGAAAACATCTTGAGTGACAGAACCGGCAGCACGCAGGGCATGAAGTTCAGGATGAGGCCGCCGACCACTGCCAGTAACAGAATGCCGAGCACGGACATCGGGGACAGATCCAGCGGCGGCAATCCCGCCACGCCGACACCCGAGCCGGTCCCAAAACCGACCAAAGCCTCAGTCGGATCAAAACCGTCGAGTAGCCGGAATTCAGCCAATTGCACACCACGGATACCGTCAGCCACTGTGATAACAGCATCAGCAGCCGCTAGTGTCGTGGGGGCCCAGCTCTCCCGAAAAACAGGCGAGCGCACCAGACCCGACATCCGGTCTGTCGAAAGCGTAACCTCAGGTTCGCGGACGCTGAAACCTTCCGGCACTTCGGCAAAGACATCCGGTGCCAACATTTCGAACATGGACATCAGGCGAGTATTGAGAAAACCGACAAGGACCGGGTTGTCAGGATCCACGGCAGGCTCAAAGCGAATGCTCGCGACCTGCAAGCCGACACCGCCGTTGTTGTCTGCTGGAATTTGGGTCTCATACGCATTGAGTAGCGCAGCCTCTCCTCGCGCAACTTCAGCAGGTCCGCCAGGGAGACTGAAGTCAACGGCAACGCTGTCAGGAATACAGACATCAGCGCAGATCAAGAAATCGACTTTCCCGCGAAGATCCAGCGGTTGGCCGGGTGTGACCAGACTAACATCGAAAGGCAGGATTACATGGTCCTTGTAGACAAACGTCTCGACACCGTAAGCGACATCCCGGGTCGGAACCGGCCAAGAAAACACAACGTCAGCAACGTTCAACGACTGACCGTAGTCCAGCTCCGGGGGCAAACCCGCTTCCCCGGGCGTCCGCCAGTAAATGTGCCATCCCTCATTCATCTTGAACTCAAGTCCCAGCGGAACCGTAGTCTCGGTTTCACCCGTGGCAGTATAAGCGGAAATAACTCGGACTTCGGCTTGTGAGCCCTGCATCCAGAACGAGGCATCGGCGTGTGCCGTCGCAACTGGCATCAGCACACCGCTGAAAACCGCAGCAGTCACAGTGCCAAAAGTACGCCGCCGCGTCCGGCGTGCAGACTCACGGAAGCGCTGTCTGGTTGTCGATATGCACTCCTGAATCCCGGCCAAGGCGCGCGGCAGTCCGCACAGCCTGTTCAGCTGTCTCGTCATGAATGACATTCTGCTTTCTGGCCCCCACTCTCTGTTTGACACCGTTGTCTGCTCCACCCTCAGGCGACGACAGCCTTTGTCCGGGTCAACGACCTGCCTCGCACCCAGCTATAGATAATTCCGTCCTCACTGTCGCTTCACGACACGCTGAGCCACCATCGACAGCCACCATCGACCGTCTTAATGGACTGCGAAGCGGAATGTCACAGTTTTGCGCCTTTACAGATGCGGCGAGCCGCCTAGTCTAATGCGTATGCCCGAGCCGACCGCCCCACCGCAGGAGTTTTCCGTCGCCAGCACCCCCTATGGGCTGCAAGGCAAATTGCTGGTGGCAACGCCACACATCGGCGACCCGCTCTTTGAGAAGTCGGTGATATACATGTGTCTTCACGGCGAAGACGGGGCCATGGGCGTGGTCGTAAACCACAGCCATCACGGCCTAACCTTCACCGAAGTGCTGGAGAACCTCTCCATCGACGCTAACGTGACTCCCCGCGGGCGGGTGACGCGCGGCGGCCCGGTGCAGGAACAGCGTGGCTTTGTTTTGCATTCTCCCGACTACGAACACGATACCACGTTGAAAGTCACCGACGAGGTCTGCCTGACCACGGCAGTGGAGATCCTGCGGGACATCGCCGAAGGGCAGGGACCGGCTGACTACCTGATCGCGCTTGGCTGCTCACAGTGGGCCGCAGGGCAGTTGGAGCAGGAGTTGGAGGCCAACGCCTGGATCAGTATTGAGCCTGATCACGAGTTGATTTTCCTCTCAGAGAATGAGCCCGCCTGGAAACAAGCCATTGCCAAGCTCGGTATTGACCCGGGCCAACTTGCTTCCGTGGGTGGACACGCCTGACCCTCGCGCTTTGCGCGATGACAGCGACGGCCAGGAAGGCTACGAGATCGCTGCAACCGAGCGGCTCACCGCCGCCACCACCAGCAGCAGCAGCAGCAGCAGCAAAGGGCGAAACACATGCGGCAGTTCTGGGTCGTGGGCGGTGTTTATGAATCAACCGCCTTCAAAAATCTGGCCGACGGCACGCAAGAAGTGCGCGAGGGTCCCTTTGATACCTATGACAATGCGCTAAAGGTCTGGCAGCAACTGGCCTGGGAAACTGTCGACGACGCCAATGCTCATTTCCATATCGAGGAAGTTGACCTTACCGCTGGCGGCAAGGGCGCCTTCTGGGTGATCGGTGGTAGCTTCAAAGATACATCCTTCAAGGAGTGGGCCGGCATACCCGAACGTCATGGACCGTTCGAGAGCTATGAGCAGGCTGAAGCCAAATGGCAGGAGCGGGCCTGGGCCACCGTTGATGATGCCACCGCACAGTTTCGCATTGAATCCATTCAGCCCTTGGAAGGTGAAGAGGGCGGCACTGCTGCAACCGAGCGCCTCGCCTATCGCTTTCTCACCGGCCCGAACACCCGCGAATTCTGCGAAAAGATTTCTGCCGCGCTGGCGGACGGATACCAGCTCTACGGGGATCCGATGATGATGGTTCAGGACGGCGAGGCTGTCTGCGGACAAGCCGTAATCCTGCCCCCGGCTGCTGACAAGTAAGCTGGCGGAAACAAGGAGCGGCAACCAGCGATTAACCCGCTACGTGCAGCCGCTCGGTGAGCTTTTGCAAAGCCGCAGGATCGTCAACCGGCCCGACGGCGGCCAGTGTCATGGGGGTCGAGAGGATGAGCTCAGCCTCCTGCCGCAAGGCCGCCGCGTCAACCGCATCGATTTGCCCGATAAGATCCGAAACAGAACGCGGAATCCCGTAGACCAGCATTTGCTGCGCGGCGTCTTCAGCTCGACTCGACGTGCTCTCCCGCGCCATCAGGAACGAGGTCCGGATCTGCGCCCGAGCCCGCTCGACCTCGTCCTCTCCTATTGGCTCCTCGACCAGGCGCTGGAATTCGTCGATCACAACACCGAGCAGTTCGGTCTCCGCCTCCTGCCCCGTGCCGGCGTAGACGGAAAACAACCCGGTATCGGCATAACCCGAGGTATGAGCACCCACGTGATAGGCCAGCCCCCTTCGTTCGCGCACTTCTTGAAACAGGCGGGATGACGCCCCACCGCCCAGCAGTGTCGCCAGCACAGCGCTGGCGAAGTAACGAGCCTCCGTTAACGGTGCGCCTTCGAAGCCTAGAACAGTGTGCACCTGCTCCAACGTGCGTTTTCGCAAATGCACTCCACCCGTGTAGAGCGCTGCGGGCGGCATTTCCCGCGCCCCTCGTTGCGCCCGATCGGGCCAGAACAGGGTTTCAGCCTGCCGGGTGATGTCATCGTGATCGACCCCGCCACTGGCCACTAGAATGGCCTTATCGGGGCGGTAGTGGTGGTGCCAGAACTCCCATGCTGCCGCGCGATCAATCTGTCCCACAGTCTGCTGATTACCCAGCACTGACTGCCCCAGGCCCTGTTTCATGAAGGCTTGCGCCTGAAAATCGGTGAACACCACGTCATCTGGCGCATCTTCAGCCTGCGCAATTTCCTGAAGAATGACCGCGCGCTCACGCTCGATATCGCGGTCGTCTAGCACCGAGCTCTGCAGAATGTCTGACAGCACGTCCAGCCCCAGCGCTGTATCCTTGCTCAGCATGCGGGCGTAAAAGGCCGTGCTCTCGCGACTGGTGTAGGCGTTTAGGTACCCACCCTTTGCCTCGATTTCTTCACTGATGGCAAAGGCAGAACGTCGGGCCGTACCCTTGAACAGCAGATGTTCAAGGAAGTGGGCCATCCCGCTGTATTCAGGCTTTTCGTAGCGCGCACCGACCTTGAACCATAGTCCCAGAGCCACTGTCTCTACACCGGGCATGGCGTCCGTAACGATCTGGAGACCGTTGTTAAGTTGGCTGATGGTTACGCTCAAGACCCCTCCCCCCCGCGCGCCCTATCGCGCACGAACCTGCGCACGGCCTCAGCCCCGCCGGTTAGTCAGAACGTGGTTTTGCACGTCTTCGAGCACGTTGGCCAGCACGGAGAACTGCTCGGGTCGGTCGTAAAGGTCAGTGAGATGCGAAGGCAGCGCCGGCTCAAACCCCAGCGCCCGCTTCACTGCTGCAGGAAATTTTGCCGGATGCGCCGTCGCCAGCGCGACCGCAGGCCGCTCAACGGTACCAAACTCAGCCGCGTGCTGGACCCCGATCACTGTGTGCGGATCAAGCACTTCGCCAGCGGCTTTGTGCCAGTGCTGCATGGCCGCCACACAGGCCGAATCACTCAGCGAAAATCCATGAAATTCGGACTTGGCGCGGTTCCAGCCGCCCTGACCCACCTGCATCCGGCCGGTCCGGCGGAAATCGGTCATAGTTTGACCTGTCGCCTTTCCGTCACGGTCGAGAAGGTCGAAGAGGTAACGCTCAAAATTCGACGATATCTGGATGTCCATGGACGGGCTCAGGCTTGGCTCAACCGCGCGCGTGCTCATGTCATCACTTTCGAAAAAGCGGGTCAGGATATCATTGCGATTCGAACCAACCATCAGCCGCCCCATAGGCAGGCCCATCTGCTTCGCGGCGTAACCCGCAAAAACGTTTCCGAAGTTACCCGTGGGAACACAGAAATCGACCTCTCGCTCTGGCGCTCCTAAGCGGAGTGCGGCCCAGAAGTAGTAGACGATCTGAGCCATGATGCGCGCCCAGTTGATTGAATTCACGGCGGAAAGATTGACCTTTTCACGGAATCCTTTGTCGGCAAACATGGCCTTAACGAGATCTTGGCAGTCGTCAAAGGTTCCATCGATGGCCAGCGCATGCACGTTCTCGGCTCTAACTGTTGTCATTTGCCGCTGCTGCACCGGGCTTACTCGACCCTCAGGGAACAGGATAAAGATATCGGCGCGCGCACGGCCCTTGATCGCCTCGATCGCTGCCGAGCCCGTATCACCAGACGTCGCGCCGACAATGGTAACGCGGCGGTCCTGCTGCTCCAGCACGTGGTCGAATAGATGTCCCAGCAGTTGCAGCGCGCAGTCCTTAAAGGCCAGCGTGGGGCCGTGGAACAACTCCAACAGGTACAGATTAGAATCGAGCTGTTTGAGCGGTGTCACCGAAGAGTGCTGGAAGGTTGAATAGGCTCGGTCCACCAGCACAGCAAAGTCGTCTCGCGGAATGCTGTCCTCGACAAAGGGCAGCATGACCTCAACGGCCAGCGCCTGATAGCTCAGCGTCGACCACTGGTGGAGCTGCTCAGTGCTGACTTGCGGCCAGGTCTTGGGAACGTAAAGCCCGCCATCGTTTGCCAATCCGACAAGCAGAACTTCGTCAAACCCAAGTTCAGGCGCCGCGCCGCGTGTTGAGATGTACTGCATGGTGCTCTGTTTCCTGCCTTCGCTCTTCCGTTACAGGTGGCATGCCGCTGCGGCCGACCTTCCTCTGGCGTGCAGCTTAGCCATCGAGGTAACGCCGCTGCAAATGCGCTTTGAACGCATCTGTGCGTAAGGCAGAGCCGGTCGCAGCCATCAGAATTTCGTTTGTAGATCCAGACGAAGCCTTGCTGTGGATGTTGGTGCGCAACCAGTTCAATAGCGGGGCGAAATCACCAACCTCGATCTGGGCCTCAACCTCGCCAAGCTGCTCCCGCGCGGCGGCAAAGACCTGTGCGGCACACATGGCTCCGAGGCTGTACGTCGGAAAATAGCCGAAAGCCCCGCTGTACCAGTGGATATCCTGCAAGCAACCTTCACGGTCAGACGGTGGTCGAATGCCAAGCAACGCCTCCAGCCCGTCGCCCCAGGCCTGCGGCAAGTCGGCGAGGTCCAGATCACCCGTGAGCATCGCCTTCTCAAGGCGGTAGCGCAGGATCACGTGCGCAGGATATGTCACTTCATCGGCCTCTACCCGAATGAAGCTGCGCTCCACCCTTGCGGCGTGGCTGGCGAGGTTCTCCGCGCTCCAGGCCGGGCCAGATTTTCCGAAGGCTTGCGCCAGCTTTGGCGCGGCGAAGGTCATAAACGCCTGTGAACGCACGATCTGCATCTCGATGGTCAGCGACTGGCTTTCGTGCAGAACCATCCCCCTTGCCTGCCCCACCGGCTGGCGCGCCCACTGCGCAGGCAGTCCCTGCTCGTAGAGCGCGTGTCCGGTTTCATGCACTACCCCCATCATCGCATCGAGAAAGGCCCCGTCGCTATAGCGGGTGGTCATACGCACGTCGGACGGCGTCCCGCCGCAAAACGGATGTGCCGACGTATCGAGTCGACCATGGTCAAAATCAAAGCCAAGCGCGCCCATAATGTCCTGAAACGCTGCTTTCTGCAGCTCGATGTCAAAAGGCCCCTCCAGCGGTATCGGCGGTTCACGTCGATGCTGTGCGGCCAGCACATTGTCGAGGAAGTCAGGCAGAAACGCGGCGTAGTCGTCGAACACAGCATCAATTTCGGCAACGCTCAAGTCAGGTTCAAAGCCCGCGATCATCGCTTCATAAAGCGGCTGTCCCGTGGCGTCGGCGATGGCCTGCCCCGCCTGTCGCGCAAGATTGAAACAGGTGCGCAGCGCGGGCAGAGCCGCCACAAAGTCATCGGCAGGTCGGGCCTGTTGCCACACGGCGAAGGCCTGGCTCTCAGCGCGGGCCTTTGCCGCAACCAGCTCCGCCGGTAGCGCCGTTGCTCGCAGATATCGACGACGGGACTCGGCGACGTTGGCACGCTGCCAGGGGTCGAGGTCATTCTGAGCTGAGGCAGCTTCGATCGCCTCCCCCATGGCCGGTCCAGCAGCAATTTCGTGGATCATGGTCTCAAGCAGCGCGGTCTGTTCGCCCCGGCTATCGTTACCACCGGCGGGCATCATTGCCTGTTGATCCCAGTGCAGGATCGACAGTGCTTCGCCAAGGGTTCCAGCGCGGGCGTTAAGCGCTTCAAGCGCAGCATAGGCGGTCATGGCGTTGGTTCCTTTTCCGGGCGACGAGGAAAGCTGAGCAAAGCGACGAACAGCGCCAGCAGCGCTGCGAAACTGAACCATTGTACCGCATAGCTGAGATGGGGGTTACGAAGTTCGCTGCCCGTGGGGGTCGGCACGAAGCCCCCACTGGCCATCAGGGGTTGGGTAAGTTCAACCAGCTGAGCCAGCGTCTGCTCGGGATCGAGGCCGACGTGGGCGGAGAGAGCTGCGGGCTCAGCCACAGCCCAGAGGTCGCGCTCGGGCTGGTTGCCGGGGTAAAAGCGCGGGTTGCCGCGCCAGCCACCCTGATAGACCTGCCCGTCGGGCAAGGTGCCGCTGAGCAATCCCGCCTGGGTGCCGGCGTTGATGTCAGGATCGGTCTGGCGCCAACCCAGCTTGATCCAGACGATCTGCTGATCGGCCAGCGTGAGTGGCGCGTAGAAATCCCGCCCCTGCCGCCCGTTCGCGGTTCGGCCGAAGAAGCCAATAGATCGGGAGAGGTCAAGGTCGCCGCTCAGGCGCACACCGGTAAAATCGGACAAATCAGCCAGCACAGCGGCGGCGGTGATATTCCGCGGCGGCGTGGCCTCCCGCGCAATCTGCGCTGCTAAAAGATCATTCTTCCATGCTAACCGCTGCAGCTGCCATAGGCCCAGACTGCACAGCAGCACGAAGCATGGAAGCGCCAGACAGTAGAGAATGGGGCGGGGACGGAAGTGACGGGAGCCGAAGGCGCGGTTCATATCAGAAACTCCACCGCGCCCCGGAAAGACAACACCCGCCGGCTCATGACGGCCAAACGACCAGCGGCTTTAGCCGCGATCAAAAATGCCCCAGTAAATGGAAACGTAAAGGAACAGCCACACCACGTCGACGAAGTGCCAGTACCAAGCCGCCGCTTCAAATCCGAAGTGCTTTTCTTTGGTGATGTTGTTGGCCAGTCCCCGGAACCAACACACGGCTAGGAAGGTCGTGCCGATGATCACGTGAGCGCCGTGAAATCCGGTCGCAATCAGGAATACAGATGGGTAGGTTCGAACGACACCCTCTGCGTCTGGGCCGTAGCCGAAGACGGAGAACGCTTCGATGTATTCCACCGCCTGCATCCCGGTAAACAATACACCAAGGACGACAGTCAGACCCAGAGAGATCAGGTAGTCTGAGCGATTGCCATAGCGAATGGCCTCATGCGCCCAAGTCACCGTAACACCGGAGAGCAGCAGAATCACGGTGTTGTAAAGCGGCATATCGATTGGGTTGAAGGCTTCGGTACCCTTCGGCGGCCAGGCTTCTTCGGTCACGCCGAAATTGAAGTAGGCCCAGAAGAAGGCGAAGAAGAACATCACTTCCGAGGCGATGAAGAACAGCATGCCATAGCGCAGGCCCAGCTGCACAATCGGCTTATGGTCCCCCTGCCGACTCTCTTTGATCACATCACCCCACCAGCCAAACACCGAGGCAATCATTCCCGCGCCTGCGAGCCCGACAATAAACCAGCGAACGTCTATCAGGGTCGCCATCAACCCTTCGTAGTTTGTATTCGGGTCAAAATGGAACAGCAGCACCAGTCCAAAGAGTAAGGCACCGACACTCAGCGATGTCGTGAGTGGCCAGATGGACGGGTCAACAAGGTGATAGTCGTGGTTCGGACCGTGATGCGCGTCTGCCATCGCTGGATGTCCTTGTGCTGAAGTTAGTATTCGAAACGTCTTTTAAGCGTCTGAGCGCTGGCGCGCAACGGGCTTCGGGCGCTTTCGACCCCTGCAATTTTGCGGAAGCTTCCGACCGGGAATCAGTCATTGGCATTGAAGAAGGTGTAAGCAAGTGTGATCTGGCGCAAATCTTTCAAATCCGGGTCATTGCGGATCGCCGGATCAACATAGAATAACACCCGCATATCAACCGACTGGCCGGGGTCCAGTTGCTGTTCTTCAAAACAGAAACACTGAATTTTGGAGAAGTAGCGACCGGCTTGCAGCGGGGTCACGTTAAAGGTTGCCGTGCCCAGTGTCGTCTGAGTGCGGGAGCGGTTTTCAGCCTCGTATGCAACTTCGCCTTGCTCTCCAATAGGCAGGCGCACCGTGCGCTGTTTGGGCCGGAATTTCCATGGCAGGCTGGGGTCAACGCTGGCGGTGAACAACACTTCGATCTCGCCCAGTCCACCTGCCAGGCTTGCACGCTCGGCCGCTGCCTCAGCATCACTGGCTTCAGCGACCTGCGTTGTGCCGGAAATGCCTGTGATCTCACAGAACTTACGGTAAGCCGCCGGTGCCGTGGCAACGAGCGCCAGCATGCCGGCGATCACCCCGAGGGACAGCAGCAGCACGCGCGTGTTACCGCGCCCTGAGCGGCGAATGGGGGGGGTCTGTGTGCTCATGCTTTAGCAGTCCTGCCTAGGGTTTGCGGCAGCGGAAGCGCTACGGCTGTGCTCGCATCGCGGTGTTGATCAGGAAATAGCCGTACCAACCCAGCACGAAGATGGCCAGTACCGCGAAGATGATCAGATTGCCGCGGGCTCGACCCTTAATCCACTCTGGGCGGCGATTTTGGTCTTTCGTATCTTTCTTGTTCGACATGGCGTCACACTCCTAGCAGAAAACGGGCTGACCGATGGCGCTGGCTCATGACCAGGTCAGGCTGACGTGGCTGCGGGCGTCGACGAGCAACAGCCCGAACAGCAGAAACAGGTAAAAGATCGAGAAGCCGAACATCCGTTTGGCCGGTGCGAGCGAGTCCCCCCGCAACAGCTGCCAGGCGTTGACCATGAACAGGCCGCCAAAGGCCAGCGCCACGACGAAATAGATGTACCCCGCTGCGCCCAATACGAAAGGGACGAGCCCGATCAGCGACATAGCGGCGGTGTAGATTACGATCTGGCGCTTGGTTTCCTGCGCGCCGACAACGTTCGGCAGCATGGGCACTTTGACCGCGCCGTATTCGCTCTCCTTAACCAGCGCCAGCGCCCAGAAGTGCGGCGGGGTCCATAGGAAGATCAGGCCGAAGAGCACGAATCCTACCCACGAAATATCACCCGAAACCATGGCCCAACCGATCATGGGAGGGAAGGCACCTGCTGCACCGCCAATGACAATGTTCTGCGCCGTCCGGCGCTTGAGCCACATCGTGTAGATGACGACGTAGAAAGCGTTGGTAAAGGCAAGGATGCCAGCGGCGACCCAGTTCGTCACCAGACCCAAGGCAATCACTGAACCAATGGACAGTGCGAGTCCGTAGACCAGCGCTGCACTGGGGCCGACGTCGCCATTGGGGATGGGGCGCCGGGCCGTTCGCGACATGAGCGCATCAATATCGCGGTCATACCACATATTTAGCGCGCCTGAGGCCCCGGCCCCGACCGCGAGGGTCAGCAGCCCGAGAAGGGCGCGCCAAGCCTCGATCTCGCCGGGCGCAAGCCACAAGCCAACCGCTGCAGTAAAGACCACAAGGGTCATGACCCGCGGTTTCAGCAGCTGGAAATAAGCGCGCGCCACGGACCCAGTCTGTGGCGCGTCGTTTTCGCTCAACTCGGCGGCGGTGATGGCTGAGTCTTCATAGCCATCGGCCGCCGAGGTGTTTTGATCGACGATGCTGGACATCGTACTCCTTCTTAGTGCGCTGCCTCAGGCTCAATCTGTGGCAGGTCATCGAAGGTATGGAACGGCGGTGGGGAAGAAACCGTCCACTCCAGCGTGGTCGCACCATCACCCCAGTAGTTGTCGCCAACGCGGCGACCGGCCACCAGTGTGTAAATCGCGATACCTAGGAAGAACAGGGTCGAAGCAAACGACAGGTAAGCCCCCCAGGAAGAGATTGCGTTGTAGAACGCCTGCGTGTCGAGGTAGTCGATGTAGCGACGCGGCATACCCTGTAGGCCCAGGAAGTGCTGAGGGAAGAAGATCAGGTTCACGCCCGCGAAAAAGGTCCAGAAGTGCAGTTGGCCTGCCCATTCGGGGTACTGACGGCCGGACATTTTGCCGATCCAGTAGTACCAGCCACAGAAGATCGCGAAGACCGCGCCCATGGACAGAACGTAATGGAAGTGCGCAACCACGAAGTAGGTGTCGTGAAGCGTCTTGTCGAACTGGGCCATGGACAGCATGACGCCGGTCACGCCGCCGAGTGTAAACAGGAAGATGAAGCCGACAGCCCAGAGCATCGGGGTGGTGAAGCGAATCGAGCCGCCCCACATCGTCGCGATCCAGGAGAAGATCTTGATACCGGTTGGAACCGCAATGACCATGGTCGCCAGGGTGAAGTAGGCCTGAACATTGGTCGGCATACCAACGGTATACATGTGGTGAGCCCAGACAACGAAGCCGATGAAGCCGATCGACACCATGGCGTAGGCCATGCCCAAGTAACCGAAGATAGGCTTGCGGGAGAACGTGCTGACCACGTGGCTGACGATACCGAAAGCCGGCAGGATCATGATGTAAACTTCGGGGTGACCGAAGAACCAAAACAGGTGCTGGAACAGGACCGGGTCGCCGCCTTCGGCGCAGAAGAAACAGGTGCCAAGCGCGTTATCTGCCAGCAGCATAGTGATGGCACCGCCGAGAACCGGTACGGCCAAAAGCAGCAGGAAGGCCGTAACCAACATGGCCCAGGCAAACAGTGGCATGCGGTGCAGGGTCATGCCAGGTGCACGCATGTTCAGGATCGTGGTGATGAAGTTTATCGCCCCCATAATGGACGACGCACCGGCCATGTGCAGGGCAAAAATCGCAAACGAAACCGACATTTTGTCAGGCTGCATGACTGATAGCGGCGGATAGAAGGTCCAGCCTGTGCCAGCGCCCCCGCCTACCACAGCGGAAAGGATCCCAAAGCCCAGCGCTGGAACCAGCAGCCAGAACGAGATGTTATTCATACGCGGGAAGGCCATATCTGGCGCACCAATCATCAACGGCACAAACCAGTTACCAAAGCCACCGATCAGTGCGGGCATGACCACAAAGAAAATCATGATTACCCCATGGGCGGTGATAATGGTGTTCCAGAAGTGACCGTTGGGGTCGCCGTTTTCCTTGACGAGGAATTCCACGCCTGGGTCAGACAACTCCATCCGCATAACGACAGAAAGCGCGGCGCCGATGATCCCGGTGAAAACCGAGAACACCAGATACAGCGTGCCAATGTCCTTGTGGTTGGTCGAGCCAAACCACCGCCAGAATGGGTTTGGCTTGTGGTCGTGGTGGTCAGCGGCGTGATCTGCTGCGTAAGCCATAGTCTCTTCCTTGAATCCTTGGCCGTAAGTAGTGGTCTTGGACTTTATCGTTGCGTCGTAGTTTCGGTTTAGACCAACCCCGCGACCGGGGTCGGCCTTAAATCAGCCGGGCGTTAATTCGCCGCAGCAACCTGATTGTCGTAGCGTGCCGGCAGGGACGGACCTATCGCGCCGCCTTCCAGTTCACTCTTCGCAGTGCCGACCCAGGCGAGGAACTCGTCCTTGGGCAGGGCGTCGATGGCAATCGGCATAAAGGAGTGACGGTCACCACAGATTTCAGAGCACTGGCCGATGTACAGGCCTTCTTTACCAGGGTTCACCAGCGCCCAGGTGTTGTTCATATGACCCGGGATTGCATCCACCTTCACACCAAAAGCCGGCATCGCAAAGGCATGCAGCACGTCAGAAGCGGTTACGTTGAACCGCACTACGGTGTTGCTTGGAATTACCACGTGATAATCGGTTTCGCCCTTGTACAGGCTGCCATCGCGACGCGGGTCAGAAAGCAGCGCGTCCTGTGGAAGCATATTCGCGGTGAATTCCAGTCCGGAGACATCGGTCTCCACGCCATTTTCATCCCGGTAAAGCAAGTATTCGTAGGTCCAGTTCCACTGGTTGCCGGTGACTTGCATGACAAGTTCAGCGTGCGTGTCGTTGCCACGCTCACCGTTGATGAGCATGTCCGGGCCATTCTCGTTGTAGTACAGGAACCGCATCGCCGGTACGAACATGACAACCAGAATGAGAATCGGAACAACAGTCCAGACAATCTCGATGGTGGTGTTGTGGGTGACGTTGTTCGCCTGGTGGCCATCGCGCTCACGGAACGCCCAGCAGGTCCACAGAAGAAGAAGCAGAACGAAAACTGTCACCGCCGCCATCAGTGGCAGGATGAACACGTTGAACTGCCCGACGGCGCGTTCCATGATCGGCGTTGCCGGCTCCTGGAAGCTGAGACCGTATTCAGCCGGAATACCCTGGACCGTAACCTGAGCCTGGGCTTCTGTCGCCGCGACCGCCACAACGGACAACGCGAGCAATATAGATTTGAAAATCCGCACCATGGGACCTGCTTGCTTAACAATGATGTTCATTAACGAAAGCCGAGCCAACCGGGATACGATCCTGCTCCATTGCTTCCAGTTTGACCTTCTCTTAGACGACATGAATTCACAAGCAAAGTCATAGGTGGGCCGCAGGGCGGATTGACGCGGATTAATCTTGCCTTTGAGGCCTCGAAACCCTTTGACTCGGCACCATATCCTGTTGAGCTTTAGCCTTTTCGCAACTCACCTTTGCTTAGGACGATGACATCATGGGCCTGCCTCTGCTGCCGGATCTCGACCTCGACCCAGATTTTGCCCTCTCACAGCTGGAGTCGGCGCTGCTCGGCGCCGATGACGGCGAGCTCTATCTCGAACATACCAAGGCGCAGACGCTGGTCTACGATGACGGTCGACTGAAGCGGGCATCCTATGACGAAGACCGCGGCTTCGGTTTGCGCGCAGTGGCCGGTGAACTGACCGGCTACGCGCACTCGGATCAGGTCACCGAGGCGTCGCTGGCCCGCGCAGGCGAGACGGCGGCCGCGGCGGCGCGTTCGGGCGGTGGCACGCTGGCGCTTGACCCAAAGCGCACCAACCAGCGCCCCTATACCGACGAGGACGTGATCGACGCCGGACCGAGCTTTGAGAGAAAGGTGGCGCTGGCCCAGACCATTGACGCCCACGCCCGAGGTAAAGACCCCCGAGTGCGGCAGGTAACAGTATCACTTTCGACCGCCCACAAAGACGTGACAGTTCTCCGCCCCGGCGGCTTCCGTGTCAGCGATTCCCGCCCGATGTCGTCGATGCGGGTGTCGGTGATGCTGCAGGATGGTGACAAGCGCGAGGCGGGTGGGTTTGCGCTCGGCGGGCGCACGGCACTTGACCCGCATATCGGAGAGCTGGCCTGGGAAGAAGCCGTCGCACAGGCCATCCGACAGGCCGAAGTCAACCTGCAGGCTGTTGAAGCCCCCGCGGGTGAGATGACTGTGGTTTGTGGCCCCGGCTGGCCTGGCGTTTTGTTGCATGAGGCGGTCGGCCACGGGCTGGAGGGCGACTTCAACCGTAAGCAGACTTCGCTCTATGCCGGCATGATGGGTGAAATGGTCGCGGCCCCTGGGGTAACCATCATCGATGACGGCACGCTGACCGACCATCGTGGCTCACTGGCCATCGATGATGAAGGGACGCCGACTCAGAATAACGTTCTGATCGAGAACGGACGGCTGGTCGGTTACATGCAGGACAGAATGAACGCTCGACTGATGGGGGTGGCAGCAACAGGCAACGGCCGCCGAGAGTCTTACGCCCACGCGCCCATGCCTCGAATGACGAACACCTTTATGGCAGCCGGGCAGGATGACCCGGGCGAGATTATCGCTTCGGTCCGCGATGGCATCTACGCCGTCGACTTTGGCGGCGGACAGGTCGATATTACCAACGGCCAGTTCACCTTTAAAATCACTGAAGCCTACCGGATCCGAGACGGCCGGATTGCCGAACCCATCAAAGGTGTGACCCTCATCGGTAACGGCCCCGAGGTCATGCGCCGTGTATCGATGGTCGGCAACGACCTCGAGATAAAGAAGGGCGTGGGCATGTGTGGCAAAGCGGGTCAAAGTCTGCCCGTGACCGTGGGCCAGCCAACCTGCAAAATCGACGCGATAACCGTCGGTGGCACCCAGGTCTGAGGTCCTTTGAGCGTGACGCTGGCCTTCATCGAAGATGCGCTCGCACAGGCGGAGGCCGCAGGTGCGAAAGGTGAAGTGCCGGTTGGCGCTGTTGTCGTCCGTGACGGTGTGGTCATCGCCGCAGCGGGAAACTGTGTTGAATCCGATCAAAACGCCAGCGCTCATGCGGAGATGCTTGCGCTTGCTGAGGCCAGCAGGGTATTGGGCCAAAAGTGGCTGGATGGCTGCGACGTATACGTAACGCTGGAACCCTGCCCCATGTGCGCTGGCGCGCTTTCGCTGGCCCGGGTGCGTCGGGTCTATTATGGCGCTGCTGATCCTAAATCCGGTGGAATTGACCACGGGCCGCGGGTCTTCGCCCAGCCGACCTGCCACCATGCGCCGGAAGTCATCGCCGGGGTGGAAGAGGGCCGCTGTGGAGAACTTCTTTCAGCCTTCTTTGCCCAACGGCGCTGAACTGGTAAGCCCCAGGGATGGATATCTTCGATTTCGACAACCCAGCCAAGGGCAAGAGCGTGCCCGAGGCAGTCGCCACCGGGAAGCCTCAGCCAGGCGATAACGCCCCTGAGCTGAGCGTCTCCGAGGTCGCGCAGGCGGTTAAACGCACGATCGAGACCACCTTTGACCGGGTGCGGGTGCGCGGCGAGATTTCCCGCCCCAACTATCATCGTTCAGGACACCTCTATCTCACACTGAAAGACGAGAAAGCCGTCATCGACGCCGTATGCTGGCGGGGGGCAGTTTCAAAGCTGGGCCTGCGCGCCGAAGAGGGTATGGAAGTCATCGTCACCGGCAAGCTGACGACGTTCCCGGGTGGCTCGAAGTACCAGGTCGTAATCGAGCAAATGGAACTCGCAGGCGAAGGGGCGCTGCTGAAGCTGCTCGAAGACCGCCGCAAGCGACTCATGGCCGAAGGCTTGTTCGAGGCCGATCGTAAGCGACCGTTGCCCTTTCTGCCCCGGGTGATTGGTGTGGTGACGTCTCCCTCCGGAGCAGTGATCCGCGATATCCTGCACCGGGTCGCTGACCGCTTTCCACGCCATGTGATCCTGTGGCCCGTGGCCGTTCAGGGCGAGAAAGCAGCGGCCGACATTGCCGCAGCGGTGGCAGGCTTCAATGCGATTACGCCCAACGGGCCGGTACAGCGACCAGATGTGCTGATCGTGGGACGAGGCGGTGGGTCGTTGGAAGACCTGTGGGGCTTTAACGAAGAGGTCGTGGTGCGGGCGGTAGCTGAGAGCACGATTCCGGTAATTTCCGCGGTGGGACACGAAACAGATACCACGCTGATTGACTTCGTTGCCGATCGACGCGCACCGACGCCAACCGGCGCGGCAGAAATGGCAGTCCCGGTGCGCACGGATTTGCTGCTCGGGATTCAGGAATCCAGCGCGCGGCTCGGCCGCGGGTTGCAGCGCAAGGCTCAGCAGACGCGGACCGAGTTGGCGGGATTGACGCGCGGGCTGGTTAATCCAAACCGTCTGCTCGAGGAAAGGCGACAGGCGCTCGACATGCTCGATCAACGGCTGGACCGGGGGTTACAGGCAGCGGTCCGAACGCAGAAAGGCCAGCTGGACACGCTAGCGGCGAGGGTACGCCACCCGCGGGAGCGCTTGCAACGAATGAGCGATTTGGCAGAGGGCTTGAAGGAACGCCTGAGCACTGCGGCAGGACAGCTGAATCGCGCACGATCACAGAGCTTTGCTGCGCAGCGGTTTTCGGAACGAATGCAACAGGCGGCAAGGCGGCGCATCGAGCAACAACAGCAGGCGCTGGCTCACGTGCAGCGTTTGCTGGATTCGTTTGCGTCGAGCCGAGAGCGGTTGTTGGAGCAGGGCTACGTCTGGGTTAGCACAGAGAGCGGGGACGTCGTACCGCGCGCTGCGGACATCGCTGTAGGCGATCGATTGCAGCTGCACTTCCTCGATGGCCCAGTAGACGTCGTTGCCGGTGTGAAAAAGGGCCCCTCTCCAGCGCCAAGACCTAAGCCCAAAGGTCAGCACAAACGATATCAAAAGCCTGAAGACGAAGACCAGGGCTCTCTGCTCTGACGTACAGACCCGACCTGGTCTTCGACGCTGAAGACCGAGGCTTTTAGCCTGCGGCAGATGATGGCGGGCTCGGCCCTTGGCCGCTTCGCGGCCGTCGGCCCTCCCCCGCGCACTTCGGTAATGACCAACAATTGCGCGCTCGATTTGACGCCGCTTCGCGGCTTACAAATCTCCCACGCGCAACCCAATCGATACAGTTCAACTCAATCAGGTCCGTTGACCATAGCTCCCATGGCAGACGTGATGGCAGCCTTGGCCGCCTGTTCCGCCTGAGCAGCCAGGGCTGCCAGTTGGTCGGTCTTCACACCACCGCGCTCCGTTTCTTCACCAGTCTCGAACGACGGCCAGTCCGGCCAGCAGGCGATCAGCCCCGCCGCTTTGAGCAATTCAATTATCGCAGACTGCTTGCCAGCATGCGGCCCGCAGACCACGGCGCAGCCTGATCGCAGCGCCTCCATTGGGTTGTGGGAACCGACCCTTGGATCAAAGCCGCCTCCCATCACAACTGTACCGCCCAGCGCATAGAGCGTACCGAGCGTGCCGAACCCAGTCCAGTAGGCCAGCTCTGGCCCCTCCCCCCCAAGGATGGAGCGGAAGCGCTCTACCGTCTCCGGGTACCGTGGCGCAATGATGATCTGCCCGCCCGAAACTGCCTGCGTGGCACAGATCGCCTTGATGGCTTCAATCTCACCGGCGTGGACATTAGCAAAGACCACCAGCGCCGCCCCGCCCCGCCGCCACTGGTGCCAAGCGGCAAGTTCCTCATGGTCGACCGGAAGCGCTGAACCAACCAGCTTCAACGGTGGTACCACTTGCACAGGGCCCCAGCCCATCATCTCCAGCGCCCTGGCTTGCTCGGCTGTGGCCGTGGTCACCCGGTCCAGCCCCGCCCGCACAACAGCCGAAAGCCCCGGTCGTTGCGCCCAAAACCGCAGGCTACGGGCGGACAGCGATGCGTCGAGCAGCACCACTGGCACCCCCCTCAATCGCAGCTTCGCCAACCACCCCGGCCAGATCTCATTCTCATAAAGGATCAGTCCACGCAGACTATGGCGCCTGCAGAACCGCGCCATGACGCCGGGATGATCCAGGGGAGCCATAGCAACCGCAACCGACGAGACCTCTGCCAGCGCCTCTGCTGCAACCCCATAACCTTGCGCGCTCTGCACCGTCACCAGTACGCGGTCTCCGGCGGCTAACCGGCCGGCAAAATCGAGGACCAGCGGCAGCACAGCGCGAACCTCACCAACCGATGCACCGTGAAACCATAAGACCGTCGGGGGTTTGGTCTTCCGTGTTCTTCCAGGTTTCTCCAACCACAGGGGCGGCGGTCGCCCAAGCCGCTCGGCAATTCGTGCGACTGGCTCCCCGCGCAACAGCAGGCTCAGCACCAGCAGCGGCGCCAACATGATTGACAGTACGGTCAGAAGCCGCGCCACGCCACATCTCTCCCAGTCTGTTCCTTGAGCCGATCACCAGCCGGAATGTTGGCCGGCTCTTTGGGCCCGCCACAGCGCATCCGCACGCTCACGCGCCGGCAACGGTGAGACCATCCATCTGCACCGTCGGCGTCCCCATTCCACCAAAGAAGGTCAGGTCATCAGCCGCCGACATCGATCGCCACATATCCTGCAGACGCCCGCCAAGCGTCATGCTCTCTACCGGTTCAGCCAGTTGTCCATTACGAACCCAGAAGCCAGTCGCGCCCTGGCTGTAGTCACCCGTAATCATATTTGCACCCTGCCCCATCAGCGACGTAACGTAGAAGGCTTCGCCCGCCGTTGCGAACATGTCCTCGACCGACACAGAGCCCGGGCTGAGCCATACGTTTGCGTGGCCGACACCGATTGACGCGCCTGCACGGCTGGCGTGCCCCGTGGGCTCGACCCCGGCCTGCGCAGCGGTGGCGAGGTTGTGCAGGTGGGTCTGCAGAACACCGTTCTCGAAAATCGCCCTTGGCCGAACCGGCAGGCCCTCACCATCGAAAGGGCGACTGCCTTGCCCGCGCGCTCGAAAGGGGTCTTCGTGCACCGAGAGTTCGGGCGATATAACGATCTCTCCGATATGATCAGCCAGCAGGCTCGTGCCTCGCACAACGGACTCGCCATTGATCGCCCCGGTGAGAAGGCCGAGCATACGCACCGCTACGCGTGGCTCGAAGATAACCGGGACTTTAGCCGTCGCACCAGGCCGCGCGCCCAGCTGCCGGACGGCACGGGTACCAGCTTCCCGCCCGACTGCAGCCGGGTCGCCGAGGTCTTCGCCGAAAACCGCGACGTCGTAGTCAAAATCACGCTTTTGTGCCTCGCCGCTGCCGGCGATCGCGCTGCCAGAAATGCCAGTGCGCGTTGCCTGTACCGAACCGAGAAAACCGTTGGTCGTCGCCATAACCAACGACGACTTGGTCCAGCCCGCTGAAACGCCGCCAGAATTGGTCACGCCCTCAACCGCCAGCATAGCATCTTCCATGGCTTCGGCCATTCCAAGCAGCACATCCGTCGATGGTTCGACAGGGTCTGCAGTCTCCAGCGCAGGCCAATCGGTGGCCAGTTGCCCCTGCTCAGCCAACTGGGCAAACGGATCCTGCGGACTGAAACGGGCCATACTGACTGCGCGCTCGGCAAGGCGCGCCAGTCCATGATCAGACAAATCGCTGCCGCTGACCTGCGCGACCCGCCCATCGACAAAGACACGTAGATCGACACCAGCGCTGTCAGCCCGTTCCAGCGTCTCGATTTTTCCCAGACGGCGGCCTACGGAAATCTGGTCGCTGCCAAATACGGAAGCATCTGCGGCATGAGCACCCGCCTTCCGCGCACGGTCGATCAGGGCTCCAACCCGGTCTTCGAGGTCGAGTGAAACAGAAGTAGCACGCGCAGAGTTTGATTGGGTCATGGTCGCTTTCACCTTGAGAACTTGCTGTTCTGCACTGATATAGAGTGCAGCATGGACAAGGTCGAACACTCAAAGCGGGAACGAGGTGAACACGCCTTCGACCGCGGTTATCTTCCGGTCACGGATGGCCACAGCCTTTACTACGAGCAAGTGGGCAATCCTAAAGGCATGCCGTTGGTTTGCCTGCATGGCGGACCGGGCGCAGGGGCCAATGCCTGGACTCGGCGCTTTTTTGACCTGAACCATTATCGTGTCATCCAGTTTGACCAGCGGGGCGCCGGTCGCTCAACGCCGGGCGGCGGCCTGCGGGCCAACACGACCTGGCATTTGGTCGAAGACACTGAGGCACTGCGTCAGCACCTGGGCGTTGATCAGTGGCTTGTCTTCGGCGGTTCGTGGGGCGCGACGCTGGCGCTGGCCTATGCGGGCAAGCACCCGAGAGCCGTGCGCGGATTGATATTGCGTGGGCTGTTTCTGGGGCGAAGGGCTGACCGAGATTGGTTCCTCGATGGGCTAAGCCGGTTCTACCCAGACGCCCACCGCCGCTGGCTTGAAGCCTTACCCGAACACCACCGCAACGACCCGCTGGCGGGTTATCGCGATCGGCTTGATGACCGGGATCGCCGGGTGAGGCTGACAGCTGGTGAGGCTTGGACACGCTACGAAAGTGCCTGCTCATCTCTGGCTGGCGGCGGGTCCTTTGGCGCATCTGAAGCGGCCTGGCGCATGGCTCGCTGCGAAGTGCACTACCTTGCCAACAACTGCTTCTTTGACGACCCCAACCTCGGGGCGCTGTCTTGCGTCCCTGCAGGTGGCTTTGATTTTCCCGGCGTGTTGGTCCACGGCCGATTTGACATGATTTGTCCGATCTCAGGCGCATTCGCGCTGCGACAGCGGTGGTCTGCGCTTGACCTACAGGTCGTGCAGCAGGCGGGACACTCGGCGGCCGAACCTGCGATCACCGAAGCATTGACCACGGCCGTCGAAGTGGCGAAATCGTGGTAATCAGGCTCGTGTCACCAAAGGGTTGAGGCCAAAACACCGACTTGGACGGATCCGATTTTCCGACTAAGATGCGTACCGATAAAGCGTTTTGCAGTGGACCATTAGCTCAGCAGGATAGAGCGTCCGATTCCTAATCGGAAGGCCACAGGTTCGAATCCTGTATGGTCCATCACCCGAACTCTATGTTCTGTTCGAAAGTGAGTCCTACCGTGAATTGAATGGGCGTTGGACCTCGGCTCAGGCCACAGTCAGAAACAGCCTGATTGCACGGATCGGGATAAATGACTTCGATACTGCACGGCGTCGGCGGATCTGCGCTGTTTTCAGTGCTGGCAGCCTATGCGCCAAGACTGACTGGCTAAAGCCAACCGCACCAAACCGAAAACAACAGTGCAAGTCCGAGGTAGAAGACCCCTGATCCGAAGCGATAAACCGTTTTGATCCGGCGCTCCTTCCAACGCGTGAAGTTGTCAACGAGCAGGTGCAGACAGATACTACTGATAATCGCAAAAAATACGGCGATCAGGGCCATAGCAAACATCTTATCGGCGGTGGTCAGATAGCTTTCTTCTGGAAGCACGTTGTCGAGGGCAAAACGCAGCGTTATGAGCACGAGGATGATCGTTACCTGCACCACCGTCCAGCGTGCGGCGTCGTTCGTGCGCCCAACATTGAGGTTAGTGATGACGGATATCAGCGTCAGCACGAGGATCGGGATGATGATCTTGAAGAGGATAAACACTGGGGTGTGTCGCAGATACTGGCGCATGGTCAACGCCACGTCGCTCGCCGTACTGTTGCCGACATCCGCTAGCCGCCATGGCCCCACCACTAAAGGATCCACGTCTGCCAATGACAGGCTGTAAGTCCGGCATAGCTTGATATCGCTCTTGTAGGCAATATTCGTCAGCGTCTCCAGCTGGATCTCGAGCGGAATGCGGCCAAAGGGAAAGTCGCGGAATTCATCCGTCATAATGACATCTGTCAGGATCCGGTCCTGCCTTACACCGTAGCGATCGCGGGTCATGTAGAAATATGAGTAGTCGACCACCGGGGCTGCACGGCTAGCCCGAACCGTATAGATAGGCTGCCAGATTTCGCTGCTGACATCGCTGGACTGGTAAACCTCGTGAACCTTCAGCAAGGCTGGTGCTTGCGGGGGCAGACGCCAGCGGAAATTCAGATTTAGAATGGCCTTGAATGACGTATTGCGCACGTCGACGTCAAAGATTTCCTCAACGGTGATGGTGGTCTTTATATCGACCGGCTTGCAGGATCTTTCACCCGGCCTCGCTTGCTTCTGCGCAAGCGCCGTTGACGGCAACGCCACGAAAACGGCCAAGGCGAGGCCCAAGCCAACGATCAGCATCATCAACAGGCTCGACGCGCGTAAAGGGTTGGCGGAGGGCGTCGAAGTCAGCCAACTGAGACGAGAAGACTTGGGGGCAGTCACGGTCATCGCTGCGTGTCCGGGTTCGTTTCGAGCGCCGTTAAACACTACAGAAGTGGCGTTGCCCTAAGTATAATCAGCTTGATGCCATTGGGAAGCACACTGTTGAAACCCGGTCATAAGCCGCTCAAGCCAGGCCTGGACTGGCACCCAAGCGCCCGAGTCTCCAACGGCAGACCAACGCGCGCGCTCGGAGTTTGGTTCAAGTCAGCAGGGCGCTGCCCACTGAGCATCAATCGCTCTTGCGCCCTTTCACGGGTGGATTGCCCGGCACTGGCTCTCCTCGCAGAGCGCGGCTCGACCGCATATACTGCGGGGCAAAGGTCGCTTCGGCGTCTAGCGCCTCGGCCGCGTGCCAGGCCCAGCGCGGGTTGAATAGCATACCACGTCCCAGCGCGACCATATCAGCCTGCCCGGAGCGCAGAATCGCTTCCGCCTGTCGCGGTTCGGTGATTTGCCCCACAGCCATCGTGGGTATGCCGACTTCGCGCCGAATGGTCGCCGCAAAGCCGGTCTGGTAGCCTGGTCCCGCCTCGATCTGCTGCGCGGGGGAGTTACCGCCGCTGGAAACATCGATGAAGTCGGCACCAGCATCGTAGAGCGCGGCGGTAAAAAGGCTGGCTTCTTTGACAGTCCAGCTCGAACCCTCGACCCAATCGGTCGCCGAAATCCGCACGCCCAGCGCCTTGTTCCTTGGCCAAACGCCCCGGACAGCAGCGAAGACCTCCAGCGGGAAGCGCATCCGCCCTTCCAGTCCGCCGCCGTACGCGTCGTTGCGGTTATTGCTCAGTGGCGAGAGAAACTGATGCATGAGATAGCCGTGGGCCATGTGGACCTCGACCACGTCAAAGCCGATCGCGTCCGCGCGCCGGGTTGCAGCGACAAAGTCGTCAACAATCTTCGCCAGTCCGGCGTCATCCAGCGCAACCGGCGTTTCGAAGGCGTTGCTATAGGCCAACGCCGAGGGGGCCACCGTCTGCCATCCCCGCTCATCGGCCGCCGGGATTGGCGCACCACCGTACCAGGGCAGGTCGGTCGAAGCCTTCCGACCGGCGTGGGCCAGTTGGATACCCATGCGCGCATTGCCGTAATCTTCACAGAAGCGAACCACACGAGCCAGCGCATCTTGATTGGCGTCAGACCATAACCCGAGACAACCCGGTGAGATCCGGGCCTCTGGGCTGACGCCGGTAGCCTCAACCATGATCAGGCCGACACCACCGACCGCAAACTGCCCCAGATGCATGATGTGCCAGTCCGTGGCGCTGCCCGCATCGGCGCTGTACTGACACATGGGTGCCACCACGATCCTGTTGCTCAGGTCGACCCCCCCTAGGGTAATAGGCGAAAACAGTTGCGATGACCGCATAGCAAAAGGTCCTCATCGGAAGATGTCCGGGATCAGACAAAGATGTTGGTAGCAAGAAACCTAAACTGGCTTGTAAATGTTCCTTGGTGAACATTGTGTAAGGTTAGGGAATGCAGGAACTCATCACAAGCAGGAACCATACAGAGACATGATGTACAAAATGCCCTCCAAAAGCTTTGCCCGCCCTCTCTTTTGCGCAGTGGCCGCCGCCACCACCGGGTTTGCTGCCATTTCTGCACTGAGTTTGTCGCAGCCCGCACAGGCTGAAACGCTACAGCGGATCTTCTCCCCGCCGACGGCGGCCGAACGTCAAGCCCTGCTCGACAGCTGGGCTGAACCGATGGCACCGGCGAGCAACTGGCAGGTTTTAGACAGCTTTGAAGATGCCGAATATCGTCTCGACATCGTGAGCCAGCAGGTCGAAGGCAACCAGCACTTTTCGGCCGTTCGCACGCCGGAAAACTACCGCCCCGGACAACCTGCTCCGATCCTCGTACTTAACCATGGCGGCTGGGAAGGTATCGAAGCCGACTGGGCGCTAGAGTATGACCATGACTGTCTCGCCGACTTCTTCGTTCTCGTGCCCAGCTTCCGTGGTGAAGAACTCCGTGTGTATGAAGAAAGCTATAAAAGCACGGGTGAAAAGAGCCTGATCGACCGCGACGTCATCGACGTCATGGCACTGATCAGCGGGGTGATCGAAAACTACCCTGGCGCGCAGCCCACGGACATCAGCGCGTGGGGCTACTCACGCGGCGGCGGCACTTCATTGATGCTCGGCGTTCGCGACCCGCGGGTCGATCGCGTGATCAACGTCTTCGGGCCCACCGACGTGTTGACTTATCCGGACATGCTTTCAGGCGTCGTTTCTCACCTGCGGGGTGAGGAGATCGGACCGTTCTACAGTTTGCCGGGTGCCTTTGTGCAGCGCTACTACGACGGCGAGACCAGCTTTAACCAACTCCGCCAGCAGTTGCTCGGCGGATCGGCGCTGCACTTTGCCGACCTCATGCCCGAGCGTGTACAGATCCACCATGGCGTCCGCGATACCATTGTTCCGGTCGAAAATGGCCGCGCGCTGGCCGAAGCGCTCCAACACCGGTCCGACATGATCGTCAATGAATACCACGAGTATTTCTTTGGCGGTCATGGCCCCTTACGCGGACTGGACCAGCGGGCCATTCGGATGCTGTGCGACGACCGCTAGGCGCAGTCTCAGTCTTCCTTGGAATAGATGATGAAGGGCGTCCGACTAGCCACCTGATCGTAGAGCATGCGGCCTTTATAATTGAACTCCTGTGTCTGCCAGTACGTCTCTGTGATGCCGGCAGCCCGGGCAGCCTTATGCACCGCCTCGATCAGTGACCGGCCGATGCCCTTACCCCGAATGGCAGGATCTACGAAAAGATCCATCAGATAACAGGTGTTCTCAATGGTCCACATGGATCGGTGGAACAGGAAGTGCGCCAACCCCACCGACTCCCCCTCAACCTCCGCGATCAGCCCGCTGTACTCATGCGGGTCATCGGCCAAAAGTCGTTCGAACGAGACCCGATAAACCTCCTCGCTCAGCTTAGTATCATAGAATTCCAGGTAGTCGGTCCAGAGCCGAGCCCAATCGGCATGGTCGCTTTTGCGAAGCGGGCGAATATGGACAGTTGTCGTCATCGTTCGATCTCTCGGATAGGTTTTAACGGGTGACAGAGATGTTTTAAGCCCCAGACAACGCAATTCCTTCCAGAGCGCGACGGAAAGGGTGGCAAGCCGGGCAAAGTCTCCCGCAGAAGAGATAGCGCAAATAGGCCCCTTTTACGCTTGGAAACGCAGGGGCTGGGCCCACTGATACATAAGGGTCAAAACGACCCGAATTGCTCTGCGGTTGAAGAACGCAGGCGATTGCACTCCCGGACTAATGCGATAAAACTAAATCAACAGTTAATTCGCAGCAAAAAAATAGGAGTTGCCCATGTTTGTCCAACTGACCCAAGATCTGGAACGTGGTTTCAAGCCGTGGAAAGAAATGTACTACGAAAACGAAGCCGAACTGAACGCGCTCGGTGCGCGTCTTGTCTTTGCCGGCCCGCAAAAGGACGATGACAACAAGATGATGGTAATCATCGAATTTGACTCGCCAGAAGCCATGAAAGCGTTTGCGACCCACGAAGAACTTCGTGAAAAGCGAGCTGCTGCTGGCGCAATCTTGGATTCTAACGTGGTAACAATCATGGGTGACGAAGCCTTCACCCCAGACGCCTGATCTAAGCTAACGATCGCCAGGCCTGCCGCGCTGAAAATGCCGGAAAATTAGCTGGAAATCCTGCAGAAAATAGCAGGTTTCCAGCTGGTTGCGTCCGAGAACAATGAGCTGAAGAACCCGGATTCCCGCCCTACCATGGGGGTCTGGAGCGCTTAGAAAGACGATTTTCCCCACGAAACCACCCATTTAAGCGTTAAAAAGCGCATAATCTCTTTTGTTGTCGGCGCAGATTGAGTAAACCAAAGGTTCAATCGGGATGACGCCACTGCGTCATAACATAAGGGAGTAACCTCGATGTCCAAAACCGCTCACACCGCTGTGGTTTCCTCAGCCGCAAAGAGTGCCGGCGTGTCCGAAGCTCAAGCCAAGTCTATCATCGAAGCTTATCTGTCTTCCATTCAGGGGGAACTGGTTGCTGGTAACGATGTCGCCATGGGCTCCTTCGCGACCATTAAATCCGAAGTCCGCGCTGCCCGCACCGGCCGCAACCCGTCTACGGGTGCAGCGATCCAAATCCCGGAGAAGCGCGTTGCCTCTTTCAAGGCATCCACGGCGCTGAAGAACGCATTGGCTGGGGCTTAAGACCTGCTGGACGATCGCGACCGAAACTGAATTCAGTTCGGTCGCATTCTTTCAGGAAACTTTCCTTCTTAAGGGCGCAAGACAGCACGCTGTGCTGTGAAATTTGCGCCCTTCGTTATTTTGGGCTTATTTTTTCTCCTGTATTGTGATTTTTCAGGAAATTGGCACATTCTGTGAGCGTTCCACGGAGTAAGCCATGAAAGCCTTTCCCCTGTTTATCAACGTTGCTGAACGAAGCCTGCTGGTTTTTGGCGGTGGCGAAGAAGCCGCGGCAAAGCTTCGCCTTCTGCTCAAAACCGAAGCTCGGGTTATCGCAGTCGCCCACCACTTCGAAGCCTCGGTAGTGGGGCTCGACGGTGTCATCCGTGTGCGTACCAACCCGCTAAGTTTCGACCTTCCCGCGAATATCGCTTTCGCCTATGCCGCAACCGGCAATGAAGCGCTGGACGCGCAGCTCGCAATGCGTCTGCGTGGTGCGGGCATTCTCGTTTGTGCCGCAGACCAGCCAGCAGTATCCGATTTCTCGACGCCTGCGTTGGTTGACCGAGACCCCGTTATAGTCGCCATCGGGACTGAGGGCACAGCGCCGGTGCTCGCGCGTCGGATCAAGGCACAAATCGAATTCCTGCTCGAACCCAGTCTGGGACTTATCGCACGGGTCGCCGCCGGCTTGCGCAGAGCCGTTGCTGAGACCCTGCCGGCGGGGTCAGCGAGAAGGGATTATTGGCGGCACTTCTTTAATGGTGCGCGGGAGCAGCGTCTGACCCATGCCGCAGACCTCAAGGCATTGGGGCAAGACCTTCTGTCTAGCCTGCCCGCGGGAGCTCACCCGGGAACGACAACACCTGAACGGTCTGGAATAGGGTTTATCCCAGCTGCAGGTCAACTGACCATCGTCGGTACAGGCGCAGGCGAAGTCGATTTGCTGGCGGTCGCCGCGCACCAGGCGCTGGACCGCGCAGACGTCATTCTGACTGAGCCGCTGGTGGCCCGTAGCGTGGTTGAATTAGCCCGCCGCGAGGCCGTTATCGAGACCCATGCACCTGGCGCCACAGAGGTCCTGCTCGCGCATCTGCAGGCTGGTCATCTGGTGACTAGGCTGGTCAGCGGAAGCGGCAGTCTGGCTCAGACTGAGTTGACCGCAGTTCGCGCGGCGGGCTTCACCGCTCGCCTGATCCCCGGAATGCCGAGCGTCGAGGGTGCACTGAACCGCCGACCGGACGCACGCCGCGCTACCACTCCTTCCGCACGAAAGGCAGCTTGAACATGGCCTCCCCACTACCCACCAAAGCGGTTCTGACCGCCAACGATGTCCGTACTGGCGATATCGTTTTCTGGACAGCGCAACACGACTGGACCACAGACATCAAAAAGGCGTGCGTAGGAAAAGGAGCGGTCGAGGCGCAAGCGCTCCTTGATGCTGCCCAGAAAGAAGAAGGCGAGAACCGCGTCGTCGGCAGCTATCTTATTGCGCTGCAGGCTGGGGACAGCCTCAGTCCAATACCGCTGAAGCTGCGTGAGATCCGCCGTCTGGCCGGACCGAGTGTGCCCTTTGGCCTGCCCGAAGCCAAAGCCGAAGCCAAAGCCGAAGCCAAAGCCGCCTAGGAGTCCTGAAAATGTACACGTATGACACTCATGATCAGGCCTTTGTTGAACAACGCGCGCGCGAATTTCGGGATCAAGTCGAACGCCGCCTGAACGGCCAGCTCAGCGAGGAGGAATTCCGTCCGCTACGCCTGCAGAACGGGCTGTACCTGCAACTCCACGCCTACATGCTGCGCATTGCCATTCCCTATGGTGAATTGAATAGCACGCAATTACGCAAGCTTGGCTACATCGCCGAAACGTATGATAAGGGATACGGCCACTTTACCACCCGGCAGAATATCCAGTTCAACTGGCCTAAGCTGACCGATACACCCGATATTCTCGATCATCTGGCTTCGGTTCAGATGCACGCCATTCAGACCTCTGGCAACTGCATCCGCAACGTCACCTCTGACCCCTTTGCCGGTGTTGCGGCGGACGAGTTTGTCGACCCGCGACCGGTGTCTGAACTGCTCCGGCAGTGGTCGACGCTTCACCCCGAGTTCGCTTTCTTGCCACGAAAATTCAAGTTTGCTGTGACTGGGTCAGCTGAAGACCGGGCAGCGATCAAGTTTCACGACATCGGCATCTGGGCCAAGGTTGATGCCGCTGGCGCGCCCGTGTTTGATCTCTACGTCGGTGGCGGACAGGGCCGGACGCCGCGCGTTGCAAAACTGTTCGAGGCGGCAGTCTCTCTGCCTAACCTGCTGCCACTGCTCGATGCCATGCTGCGCGTCTACAACCTGCACGGCCGAAGGGACAATAAATACAAGGCCCGCATAAAAATCCTGGTCGAAGAACTTGGGTTGGAGGACTATCGCGACGAAGTGCGGGCAGAGCTGGCAGGCATGGACATTGCCGCATTCCAGTCCGCCGTAGATGAGTACGCGCGGATCCGAGAGCAGTTTGAGGACTCACAGCCGGCCATGGAACCGACTGAGAGCCTCGACCAAAGTGCTTTGCCAGCAGAGCTACAGGCGTGGATCAGCCAGAATGTCGCCGCTCATCGTGTGCCCGGCTGGGCGGTGGTACAGATTTCTGTCAAACCCAAGGGCGGGACTCCCGGAGATGTCACAGGCGCGCAGATGAAGGCACTGGCCGACCTCGCCGATGACTTCTCCGCAAGTGCGTTGCGCATTACCCACCGCCAGAACGTCGTGTTTCCATATGTTCGGGCTGCCGAATTGCCCGAACTGTTCAGAGGACTGCAAGATATCGGGCTGGCCGAAGACAACATTGGTGAAGCGAGCGATATCATTGCCTGCCCCGGACTGGATTACTGCGGTCTGGCCACCGCGCGGTCGATACCGGTGGCGCAGGAACTGTCTACCATGCTGCGAGACCGGGAAGCGCAGGACGCACTTGGGCCTATCACCCTCAACATTTCCGGCTGCATCAACGCGTGTGGCCATCACCACGCTGCGAATATCGGCATTCTTGGTCTGAACAAGGCCGAGAAGGAAAACTACCAAATCACACTGGGCGGGCGTTCGGATGAAAGCGCCGCCGTCGGCGAAGTGCTGGGCCCGGGCTTTGATCGGGAGCAGGTTCCTATGGCCATCGGACGGGTACTGGATACCTACCTGAGCCTGCGCCGTGACGCCGATGAACGCTTTCCCGACACCTATGCCCGGGTTGGCAAAGCACCGTTCAAGGAGGCCGTCTATGTGGGTGCTTAAGGAATACGGTACGGCCTTTGACCACCACGAAGGCCCTGTTGTCGAGGCCGGGATGCGCGTTGATGGCGGCGAGCCAGGGTTGCAGGAACAATCCTTCGGTGCCTGTACGGAGGATTGCCTGACCTTTAACTTCCCCAGCACCCATGATGGTCGTGGGTTTTCCTACGCCCGTCGCGCCAGACGCGAGCGCGGCGAAGGTTTTCGCATCATCGCCACTGGCACACTGGTCCCGGATCAGGCGCGCATGGCCTTCCAATGTGGCTTTTCAGAGATCCACCTCAGCGATGAACTGGTCAGCCGCCATGGGGAGGAGGCTTGGCGTTCCGCGACAGATGTGGCACCCAATCAGCTCTACACAAAGTCAGGCAAAGCACCTTCTATTTGGGACGAGAGGCACAGGCACCGCGTGAACATACAGTCGCTGACTGCCGCCGAGGCCTACGAGGTTCTGCAGGACACCTTAAACGCCGTTTTGCTCGATGTCCGGACAACCGCCGAATGGCAGTTTGTCGGCCGCCCAGCCTTTAACCGCAGCATCGGCATTCAGTGGCAGACCTTTCCCTACGGCGCTGCCAACCCCACCTTTCTGGAAGAAGTCGGCGAAGCCGGCCTGACACAAGAAACGCCGATTTTTGTCCTCTGCCGTTCTGGTGTCCGAAGCCTCGCCGCTGCAGAGGCGCTGAAAGAGGCTGGCTACAAAGACCTCACCAATGTTTCAGATGGCTTTGAAGGCGCGAAGAACGCCGCTGGCCGACGTGGCATGCTTAACGGCTGGAAGGCGGCAAATCTGCCGTGGAACCAGGACTGACATTACGGCAAAGACTGAAGCTGAGGCTGAGGCTGAGGCTGAAGCCGAGAGTATAACCGAGGACCGAATAACCCCGCATGTTCGAGCAAACTGTACTTGAAACCCAGCACTACACCGACCGGTTGTTTCGCTTTCGCATAACGAGACCGGCCGGCTTCCGCTTTCGCTCGGGTGAATTTGTGATGATCGGTCTGCCCGGCGACAATGGCAAACCACTGCTGCGCGCCTACTCCATCGCCTCNCCCGCCTGGGACGACAATCTGGAATTCTTCTCGATCAAGGTTCCGGATGGTCCGCTGACCTCGCGCCTGCAAAACATTGGCAAAGGCGATACCGTCATCCTTGGAAAAAAGTCTACTGGCACGCTGGTGCTGGATGCGTTGCGCCCTGGCAAAACGCTCTACATGCTTTCGACCGGGACGGGCATCGCACCCTTTGCCTCGCTAATCCGAGAGCCAGAGACCTTTGAACGGTTCGATAAAGTAGTTCTGTGCCATACGACCCGGGAGGTTTCAGAGCTTCAGTACGGGCTAGATCTGGTCTCAGAGATTGCGGCCGACGCTATGCTGTCGGAGGTCGTGGGCGATAAGCTGGTGCACTTCACCTCCGTGACGCGCGAAGACTATCCGGTTCGTGGGCGGATAACAGCGCTGATCGAAGATGGCAGCCTTTTCGAGACCCTCGGAACGGGACCCTTTGACCCGACTAACGATCGGGTCATGATCTGTGGTTCCATGGAAATGTTGCGGGATTGCGCCGCGCTTTGCGAGCAGGCTGGTCTGGTTGAGGGATCCAACAACGAACCCGGCGACTACGTGATCGAAAAGGCTTTTGCCGAGTAAGTCCCCGTTCCTGTCAAGCAATGACGAGAAGCAAAAAAAGGGCGCCCACAGGCGCCCTATTTTGCTTGGTATCCGCGTGGCAGTAGGCCCGGAAGACTGTAACTGCCATTGCGCCTCAGCGTTTGGAGGTCAGGAACAAACGCCCGTCTGGAGTCTNTACCACCATCATCCCCGGGGGAACCCACTCCACCCCGACCGCGCTTGGGTCAACAATGCGCGTGCCTTGCGGCGCAGCGCCGTGCAGCTTGGGCAGCCCCGGAGAACCCGGTGCCGTCGGATCGTTCACATAGTAGTAGCCACCGTCGGGCGACCGGTAGAGGCGAACGCCGGGCTTCACCGTGAAACGCGCAAGGTCCTCACCCACCACTTCGCGAGATCCGGTCGGAAGGCCCGTAGGGACGCGACCAAGGCCAAGGATCTCCCCGCTGTCAGCGTTGTCGCCAGAACGTCCAGCGCGGGTGTGGCTGCCTGAACAGGACAGCGCCTCCCCACCAATAATCCGCACAATCTCGACCTCGATATTGAGTTCATACGGCGCTCCGCTGTGGCGCTACATGGCCTCAATAGCCTGTTCAAGATAGGCTTTCCGCGCGGCAACCTCTTTTGGCCCATCTTCGTTCGTACGATAAGCAATCCGCAGCCGTGAACGGGACTGGTGCAGCGTCCCGAGGAGCTGGGTCATACCCGCAGCAGACTCACGGGTCAGTTCGGCTCCGCTGCCCGCGAAGGCACAGCGGTTGAGATCGAGCCGTACGATCCGATCAATCTGCGCACCAAAGTCGGCCCTAGCCGCCTTACCGCGGGTAACGCGGATCACGCGCGGGTTCTCTATGTTCATGGGGTAGCTAGGATCTAATAGAACAATAGTTACCAATTTGTTGGTATTGTTCATCACCGAGTAAATCTTGCGGGTCACCGGGTCGAACAAGAAATCGTTGATGTCCGGTCGGCTATAACTGGTCAGGATTTCGTACGTGGGCGTTCCACCGGATGCAATCGGTCCCAGATCAACTTTGTAACGGTTCGATGGGCTCTCATCCTCCAAGATGTACATGAAGCCTTCGTCGTCTGCCCTCGCCACCCAGTTTGCACCGAGTTTCAAATTTGTATTGTTTGTTTTGTGCTTAGCTGGGCCAAGGTTGGTTCACTCACCACTCTTAGCAATCTAGAACATGTCCTTCACACCAAAGGGTGAGGGGGAGGCAGGATCAACCATCGACGTGGCATAGATGAAGCCATCGCCAACGTTAAAGGCCATCGAGTTCACGAACCCAACAAATGAAGCATTTGACAGCAGTGAATACTCGTACTGACCGCCTACGATATCCAGCGAGTACAGACCTGCCTCATCGGTGTAGTTTCCGACTGCATCTGGGAATCGGATGACCTGATAAATAGCACCGTCACAAAGGAAAGGCGTTTGGGCCAAGGCGGCTTGAGGTCGAACAGCGACGCCGGTAAGCAGCGCAACGACCAGAAACGAAAAAATCCCAAATACAAATCTAAACATAATTCTTGCCCGTGATCCGACCATGTGACCCAAGCGGGCTACAACCACAGCCCATCTCAAAAAAATTTGGATGCTTCTTGACTTCTCAAAACGCAGACGAGGGGCCTGCATTAGCGATTATCACTGCATTTTCCGGGCCATGGCAGCCGCAGCATCAGGCATGAGGGAGTCTGAGCCAGGTGGCCTAAACCCCTAAAATATAGGGGTTTTCTCTCATTATGAGATTTTCTTACTAAAAAACATTTAATTTTGCGTAAAATGGGTGAAACCGTGAACATTACGGNGCCTTAAGGCCTCATCACCCCCGCCGTTCAACCATCATTTTTTTTATTTCGGTAATGGCTTTTGCCGGGTTCAGAC
Source organism: Kiloniella sp. (assembly GCA_002690455.1). Lineage (GTDB taxonomy): Bacteria > Pseudomonadota > Alphaproteobacteria > UBA7985 > UBA7985 > UBA7985. The sequence continues at coordinate 91,193 of NZET01000022.1, read as the reverse complement.
CCTTCGGGCACGTCTTTGTGCAATTCATAATGGTATGGCACCGGTAAAGCCGGAAGGGATCTTCAAGCGCATCGAGGCGTTCGCCCGTGGCTTCGTCGCGGCTGTCGGCAAGCCATCGATAAGCCTGCAAAAGCACCGCCGGGCCAAGGTATCGGTCCCCATTCCACCAGTAAGATGGGCAGGCGGTAGAACAGGAGAAGCACAGAATACACTCCCAAAGACCATCAAGCTTCGCGCGGTCTTCCACGGACTGGTGGCGTTCCCGCGAGGGGGCGGGGCTGTCCGTCTTCAGCCAAGGCTCAATCGATGCAAGCTGGCTATAGAGCTGGTTCAGGTCCGGCACCAAATCCTTGACCACGGGACGGTGAGGCAACGGGTATACCGCAACGTCGCCGCGAATGTCCTCAAGGTTCTTGGTGCAGGCCAGCGTGTTCGTGCCATCGATATTCATGGAGCAAGAGCCACAGACCCCCTCGCGGCAGGACCGGCGGAAGGTCAGGGAACTATCGACGTTATTTTTTATCCATATCAAGGCATCAAGNACCATCTGCCCCATACGCTCAACCGGCACCTCAAAGCTGTCAAGCCGAGGGTTCTCCCCGGTATCGGGGTTCCAACGGTAGACCTTGAACGAACGGGTCTTGCCACTCTCCCCGGCTTTGTCGGCCGGAACCTTCCAGTTTAGGCCCTTTTTGACCTTGGAATTTCGCGGTAGCGTGAACTCAGCCATTGTTCTGTGCTTCTTCTTCTCTGCTTTCTGTTGGATCAATGGCCGCAATGCGGGTNGTCAGTAGACCCGGTTGGCCGGTTCAACCACTGCGACATCATTGGTCAACGTCCGCATCACCACCGAGCGATAGGTTATCTCAGCCTTGCCGGTTTCATCGATCCAAGCCAGCGAATGTTTCATCCAGTTGTCGTCATCCCGCTCTGGAAAGTCCTCTCGCGCATGGGCACCACGGGATTCTTCGCGATTGGCGGCGGAGTTGATCGTTGCCGATGACTGGTAAATCAGGTTGTCGAATTCGAGTGTTTCAATGAGATCCGAATTCCAGACCAGTGATTTGTCGGCAACCCGCAGATCGTCGCGCTTGGCCCAGGCCTGATCCATCAGGTCCACGCCTTCAGCTAAGACTTCTCCTGTGCGGAAAACGGCGCAGTTGTTCTGCATCACCCGCTGCATCTCAAGCCGCAGTTCGGCGGTGCCGGTCTCGCCATTGGCATGACGGGCCTTGTCCAGCCGAGAAAGGCTATTCTCGCCCGCATTAGTGGGCAGATCGCGCTGCTTCGCACCAGCTTCCACCTTTTCTTTGCACCGAAGGCCAGCGGCACGGCCAAAGACCACCAGATCAAGTAGGGAGTTTGAACCCAATCGGTTCGCACCGTGCACCGAAACACACGCGGCTTCACCAACAGCCATCAACCCGTCAACCACGGCTTCGGGGTCGCGCTCCGTCGGGCGCAGCACTTCACCGTGATAGTTCGTCGGAATACCGCCCATATTGTAGTGACAGGTAGGCAGGACCGGGATCGGCTCCTTCGTCACGTCGACGCCGGAGAAAATGCGCGCCGTTTCAGAGATACCAGGAAGCCGCTCCTCTAACTGGCTAGGCGGCAGATGCGAGAGATCGAGCATGATGTGATCGTGGTCCTCCCCTGCCCCACGGCCTTCGCGGATTTCCATGGTCATGGCGCGAGAAACTACGTCACGCGAGGCCAGATCCTTAGCCGATGGTGCATAGCGCTCCATAAAACGCTCGCCTTCGCTGTTGCGCAGGATGCCGCCCTCCCCGCGCGCACCTTCGGTGATGAGGGCACCAACCCCGTAAACACCGGTCGGGTGGAACTGGACAAACTCCATATCTTGGACCGGGATGCCGGCCCGCAGCGCCATCCCGCCGCCGTCACCGGTGCAAGTGTGGGCCGCCGTACAGGAGAAGTAGGCCCGCCCATAACCACCCGTCGCGAGGATCGTCCGCTGTGCTCGGAAGCGGTGCAGCGTGCCATCGTCCATCTTCAGTGCCACGACACCGCGGCAGGCGCCGTCGACGTCCATAATCAGGTCAATTGCGAAGTATTCGATGAAGAACTCTGCTGAAGCGCGAAGCGACTGCTGATACAGCGTGTGCAGCATCGCGTGGCCCGTCCGGTCAGCCGCTGCACATGTCCGCTCGGCCTGTCCACCCTTGCCGTAGTTCGTGGTCATCCCGCCGAAGGGTCGCTGATAAATCTTGCCGTCTTCCCGTCGCGAGAACGGCATACCGTAGTGCTCAAGTTCAATGATAGCCGGGACGGCTTCACGCGTCATGTATTCGATCGCATCCTGATCGCCCAGCCAGTCCGACCCCTTTATCGTGTCGTACATGTGCCAGCGCCAGTCATCCTCACCCATATTTCCCAACGACGCTGCAATACCACCCTGTGCGGCGACTGTATGCGAGCGGGTGGGAAAAACCTTGGTGATATTTGCCGTCTTTAGGCCGGCTTCGGCCAGCCCGAGCGTTGCGCGCAGACCTGATCCGCCGGCACCAACAACAATCACGTCAAAGGTGTGGTCCGTAAACTGGTATTCAGTGGTCGCCATTAAAGCGTTTCCTTAAAGCAAGGGCTGGTGATCCGGTCACGTCAGCATGATTCGAATAACGGACAGGGATGCGATCAGGCCCAGAACAATGAGCGCCGCACGGATGACAATGATGAGCATCAGGCGCGCAGCATGACCACCAATATAATCTTCAATCACCACCTGTAAGCCGAGATGGGCGTGGTAAAACGACGCGCAGACGAACAGCAGCGTGATCCCGCCCCAGAGTGGAGAGCTCATCTTTGCAACGACAACGTGATAGGGCTCGCCGATCAGTGTGATCACCAGAAAGATCATCAGTGGTGCGAGCACCATCATGGCCAGCGCGCTCAGACGTTGCATCCACCAGTGATCGGTGCCTTCCTTGGCAGAGCCGAGCCCGCGAGCGGTCTTCAAGGATGGTGTGACGTTCGGCTGCTTGCCCATGGTGCGTCCCTCCCTTAGCTCAGCCAGAACAGCAGTGCGCTGCCGACCATGATAACGGAGAGCACCAGCCAGCCTGCCAACACAAAATAACCGGCGCGTTCAGCACTGCCCAAATCGAGCGCATGGCCCGTATCCCAGATTAAGTGTCGGACGCCGTTGCAGAAGTGGTAAGCGATGGCAATCATCCAACCGAGCAGCGCGAGCCCACCCAAAGGATTCATGAAACGAAGGAACAGGTCATAGGCACCAGGTCCGGTCGCCAGGGCAGCCAGCCACCACGCCAGCACCAGTGTGCCAAAGGCGAGGCCGACGCCAGTCACGCGGTGAGAAATGGACATCAGGGGCAGCAGTGGCAGGCGATAAACCTGCAGGTGCGGAGATAGCGGCCGCTGGACAGGCGTTTCTTGGTCGGTCATGGAANATTCCGGGTGTCGGTCAGTGACCTTTATCGAGTAGCTTATCTCCGGCACTGCTTCAATCACCTGCGACGTTTTACGAGCATTGGTTCTGCAATGACAATTTTGACTATCTCCAGCCAGGTTGTGTTCGGTCACGTGGGAAACAGCGTCGCAGATTTCGCCCTGCGTCGGCTGGGTATGGAAGTGATTGCCATACCAACGGTGATCCTCAGCAACCACAAGGGCTATCCCGATGCAGTGGGTGAGGCGACCCCCGCTGCACGGCTCAAAGACTATTTAGCCGCCCTAGAACGGCGTGGGGTGCTGGACCGGCTCAGTGCCGTACAAACCGGTTTTTTCGCCAACACCGCACAGGCGGAGACCGTCTTCGCCCATTTGCGAGAACTCCGCCGCACCCGGCCGGAACTCCCGATCATCATTGACCCGGTCATGGGCGACAAGGGCCGGCTCTATGTCGAAGCTGGTCTGGTCGACCAGTTCCGAACCGCCGCCCCGGAACTGGCGTCGTTGGTTACACCCAATGCCTTTGAGGCCGCAACGCTGGCTGATGACACCTTAGCCAGCCCGGAAGACATGGCCCAGCGACTAAAGGCGCGCGGCTTCGGTTCTGGACTCATTACCTCCGCTGAGACACTCAGCCCGGACACGGGTAAGCGTGGGGTGTACTGTTTTGACCAGACAGGGACGGCGATGATCGAGCATCGGCNGGTCGCTTTCGAGCGTGAGCCCAATGGGGNTGGTGATTTTGTCGCTGCCCTCAGCGCGGGCCTGTACGGGCTGGAGCAACCTTTGGTTGCGCGGACCCAGCGGATCTGCGCGGCGCTGGTGGTCCTGCTGGAACAGACACGAGCGCTGGGGCTGCGGGAGCTGGCGCTGGTTCAAGCGCAGGAAGCATGGACGTCCGCCCTCTCGTCCGGTTCCTCGGGTCGAGCTTTCCCGGCCGCCGGTCAATCCGAAGCCGATGATGCGGCAGGCACAATCACGCGCGCAACGAAGGCATAGAAGCTTTCACCCGCCTGTCGTTCCCGCTCGTACCGGTCGTTGAGCGCACTTTTTTCCGCGAACAGCGTCTGCGCCCAGGTCTCGGCCAGTGCCACATCATAGGCGGCATAGGCCGAACGTAGCCGTGCAGGGAAGTCGCGCGCCGTCGTCACCGTTTCTGCGCCCAGCCGCACCCGGTAGGCAACACGGTTCTCCAGAGCGGCGGTCAGACCACAGGCCATGAACACTTCAACCGCGTGCATGACGTCCTGTGCCGGGGCGTTCCAGAACGGACCAGCCGCCGACCCTCGCGGAAGCCCCGCAGCATGAACAGGGTGGAAGGACGCACCCCACCTCGCGAAATCGGACAGCATCAGCCGCCGGGGTTCACCGGGCGGAAACTGCTGCATCATGCGACCGTCGCGGGCTTCGATCACAGTCGCAGCGAAGGCACACCCCTCATGCTGCGCCAGCGGGAGCAGGGCCGCCAGATAGCCCGGCGACCAGCTGTCGTCGGCGTCGAGGTAGGCGAGGAACGCCCCACGCGCCGCCGCAACCCCACGATTGCGCGCCGGACCGGGGCCCGTTCGCTGCGCCGCGCTGTTGATTAGGCGGACCANTGGGTTTTCGGCCGCGAACGCCACATAATCATCGCCGTCATCGATGCTCAGGATGATCTCAGCCGACAACCCCGGCGGCACCTCGATCGACGACAGCGCGCGGGATAGCGTGTCCTGCGCCCGGTAGACAGGTATAATGATGCTCAAATCCGGAGCGTGGTTCGGGACTGCCGGCACGGCCAATGGCGCTTTCTCAGTCTGTTGAACGGCCGTTTTGCGCCGCCTTCGCGCGCCGGTCGAGCCAGAGGTAGAGCGGCACAGACACCGCAAACAGCCCCGCCGGCACAAGCGTCAGCGACCAGCGCAGCGCCGCCACAGCTGCATCCGGCTGGTCCGCCGAGGCCCCGCCATCTTGCGTCGCGATCCAGCCATAGGCGGCGAGGATCTGCGTAAAGAACAGCGGCGCGATTGCGTTGCCGACCTTCTGCCCCAACAGCCAAAAGCCGCTGAACGCGCCCGCAACNTCAAAGGCTTCGCGCTTCGCCGACCACGCCACTAGATCCGGCATGATCGCCCAGGGCAGTTGCTGGTAACAGCCATTGGCCGAGCCGATCAAAAAGATGAACAGCGTGATCAGAGCCAGATTGGTCTGTCCCGCTTCAATCATCCCCGTCGTCGGCAGGACGAGGAAAAAGCCGGCCAGAACGACAGCGTAGTACAACGTTCCGGCGACAAAGGTCGTGATCTTCCCAAACACAGCCGACAAACCGACCCAAACCGCCTGCGACAACATGGAGCCGAGGACGAACAGCGCGAAAGCAGTCGAAAACGCCCCCAGCACGTAAACGGTAGCCAGCACACCGGTCGCGCCGTTGGTGATAATCAGCTCCGCCGCCGCAAAGGGGATTCCGGCAGTGATGATGGCGATGCCAATCGTCTGCACGCCATAGACCCCGACCAGCACCACAAAACGACGGTTGCGCAGGGCTGCTGCAACCTGCTGCCCGAGGCTCACTGGCGGGGTGGGTCGCGTGTTTCTGAAGCGATAAGTGGCCAGGCAGGCAAGCCAAATCGTGCCGATAATGATCGGCGCATAAACGAGGATTGCGACCGGGTGGCTCAGCCCCAACCCGCCGGGATTAACCAGGATCGGGAACGCCCCACCCGTGAGTAGGATACCTAGTCCCGCAGCCGCCATCCGCCAGCCGGTCATGGTCGACCGCTCGCGCGGGCTGTCAGTGATCTCCACCGCCAGCGAGCTATAAGGAATGGCGACCATGGTAAAGGCAATGGAACTCAGCCCGAAGAACAGCAGGATCCAAAGCGCGGTCGCTTGTGGCCCCAATCCCGCCGGGACCGCAAAGGTCAGCACCATGAGTGCAACCATCAGCACCGCACCGCTGAAGATATAAGGATGCCGTCGCCCGAAACGCCCCCCTGTGCGATCGGACACCCATCCCATGACAGGATCGGTAATGATATCGAGCACCAGCACTGAAGACGTGATCCAACCGGCCAGCGCGGGATCGATTCCCGCATACTGCACCATAAAGGCGAGGATCAGCAGGCCCTTGAAAATAACAAACACATTGATGCCGGTATCAGCGAAGCCATAGGCCGCTTTGGTCCACAGTGGCAGGCGCGGCGACGGCGCAGATGACGGGTTGATGGCGGTCATGATACGTCCTTAACTCCCCAGGATACAGATCCCCAGAGGGGACTAGAAACGACGGGGGGTCAAGACCACGACTCCAAGATTACCCGTCCGTTGAGCGGTCCTCAACGCGCAAAAGCGCCTGCAAATAGGCGTAAACCGCCGGGTCATGCCGTGACCATTCCGCCACGTACCGGCCATTTTCGGTCAGGATCAGCCTGTCTTCTGCTTCTAACAAGCCAAATACAGACGACGCAAAATCTTCGGCTTGGGGCGATAAAAAAGCGGCACAAACCCGGAGGTCACGCCGCTTTTTCAAACTAACTTGCCGGGTCAGAGAAGAGAAAGCCCCGGGGGAGGGGCGTTTCGCACTGAACCCTGTGACCGGCCCTGTGGTCGGATTGCTCCCCGCCCGTCGCATTGTGCGATACGCCGAACACTACCGAACCTGTCTGTCGCTAGGTTTAATAAAGATTCTTTTTGTGCGCAAGCCCCGTGGGTTGCCCCACCTGTGGACGAGTGCCGATTACCGCGTCAGGCGCTTGTATTTGATCCGCGTGGGTTGGTCGGCGTCCGCNCCCAACCGGCGCTTCCGGTCCGCTTCGTAGTCGCTGTAGTTGCCCTCGTACCATTCAACGTGGCTCTCCCCTTCGTAAGCCAGAATGTGCGTCGCCAGCCGGTCGAGGAACCAGCGGTCGTGGCTGATCANCATGGCGCAGCCGGCAAACTTCTGCAGCGCTTCTTCGAGTGAGCGCAAGGTGTCAACGTCGAGGTCGTTGGTCGGCTCATCGAGCAAGATCAGGTTCGCGCCGGTCTTAAGCATCTTGGCCAAATGGACGCGGTTGCGTTCACCGCCCGAAAGCTGGCCCACCGATTTCTGCTGGTCCCCGCCCTTGAAGTTGAACGCACCGACATAAGCGCGGGAGGGCATCTGGGTCTTGCCGACATCGATCATGTCGAGGCCGTCGGAAATCTCCTGCCACACCGAGTTTTTGTCGTTGAGGTGATCGCGGCTCTGGTCCACGTAGCCCAGCGAGACGGTCTCACCCAGCCGAACGCTGCCGCTGTCCGGGGTTTCGGCGCCGGTAATCATCTTGAACAGCGTCGACTTGCCCGCGCCGTTGGGGCCGATGATGCCGACGATGGCGCCCGGCGGAACACGGAAGGACAGCCCGTCGATCAGCAGGTCTTCATCGAAGGCCTTGCACACGCCGTCAACCTCCAGCACCAGATTGCCGAGCCGCTCGGCGGTCGGGATGGCAATGGTGCCCGGCTCGTACTTCTCCCGCGCTGCCGTGTTCGCCAGTTCCTCGTATTGCTGGATGCGGGCCTTGGATTTGGACTGGCGGCCCTTGGCCCCCTGCCGCACCCAATCCAGCTCCCGCGCCAGGTACTTCTGCTTGTCGCTTTCGGACTTCGCCTCCTGCGCCAGTCGTTTTTGTTTCTGTTCCAGCCAGGCCGAATAGTTGCCTTCGAACGGGATGCAGGCCCCGCGGTCCATCTCCAGAATCCAGCCGGCGATGTTGTCGAGGAAGTAGCGGTCGTGGGTCACGCAGACCACGGTGCCGCTGTATTCGTCGAGGAACCGTTCGAGCCAGGCGACCGACTCAGCGTCGAGGTGGTTGGTCGGTTCATCGAGCAGCAGCAGGTCAGGCTTGGACAGCAGCAGCTTACACAGCGCGACGCGTCGCTTCTCCCCACCCGAAAGGTTGTCCACGGGTGTGTCCGCGGGCGGGCAGCGCAGCGCGTCCATGGCGATTTCCAGCGTGCGGTCGAGGTCCCAGCCGTCCGCTGCATCGATCTTCTCCTGCAACTCCCCCATTTCCATGTACAGGTCGTTGAGGGTGTCATCATCCGTATCGGGGTCTGCGGTCAGGGCGGTGACTTCGTTGAATCGGTCGAGCACGGCCTTGATCTCCGCCATGGCCACCATGACATTCTCGCCAACGGACTTGGTCGGGTCGAGCTGTGGCTCCTGCGGCAAGTAGCCGACCTTGGCGCCCTCGGCTGCCCACGCTTCCCCGTCGAACTCCTGATCCAGTCCGGCCATCAGCTTCATCAGGGTCGACTTGCCCGAGCCGTTGAGGCCGACAACGCCGATTTTTGCACCGGGCAGGAAGCTCAGGTGCACGTTTTTGAGGACTTCCTTGCCGCCGGGAAAGACCTTGCGCAGGCCCTTCATGACATAGACGTACTGGTAGCTGGCCATGGTGGCGCGGTCTCCGTTTCGAGTGTGGTGATCCCAGGGGTGATAGGACGCCGGCAAGGGCCTGTCTATCCTTGCGGTCTTGGGCTAAGGTAGACGCATAATATACCGATGCACGTGGATTGGCAGATGCCGTTGGGCCTGACCAAGATCAAGGGAGTGACCGCGGGGCTCGTGTACCTGGCCGGGGTCATGACGTTGCCGCTGCCGGGGGTAGGGCTGGCGCCCCTCGCGCGGGCGCAGATTGCCGATGCGCGACCGCCGGATGGCTACTACACCGCGACCGGGAACTGTGGGCTGGAGGAGACGGTGATCACCTATCGCGACGCCGGGCACGAGGTGAACCTGCAGTTCGACGCGCTGGGGCAGCTGATGATCGTCAATTTGATGCTGCCGCTGGACGGGGTAAAAAGCCCCTATGGCGGACGGGTGTTCGGCGGTTACAGCTATTTCAGCTCGCCAACAGGTTATCAACTCAAGGAAAATGAAGCCGTGTTTACGGTTACCGGTCAATCAGGCGTCGGCGCACACGGTATCTACTTCGACTATGGCAGCGAACGCTGGTTCGGTTTTGCCGAATGGCNTTGCGATGACGCGGGCTGGACCGCAGAACTGCGGCGTCGGACCGGGCCGTTTCTCACCGATATTATGGCGCGGGGCGATATCGATATCGGGGTGCGTATCGATCAGATGGCCCTGCTTGTGGAGCGGGCGCTGAGCCGCCCCGTCAACTGAACGCTGACGGCGCGGCCCCCGTCGCGGTGACGGCTTACTGGCCCGGCAGCAGAATGCCGGCGATTACGTGGATCACGCCGTTGGACGTCTCGATGTCCGCGCTGACGACGGGTGCAGCGCCACCAAGGATCACGGCGTCACCGGTGCCATCGACTGAAAGCGGGATGCCGGCTGCTGTCTGCAGGTCCATGGTCTGGCCGACGAGGTCCGCCGCCATGAGCTTGCCTGGCACCACGTGGTAGCCGAGGATCGCCTTCAGCGTCACCATACCTTCTTCGGCAAGCAGGGCTTCGACCGTGCCCTCAGGCAGGTTTGCAAAGACTTCGTCCACTGGTGCGAAAACAGTTAGCGGGCCTTCGCCTTGCAGAATGGCNTCGAAGCCGGCAGCGTCAACAGCAGCGAGCAGAATGTTGAAAGAACCGGCCGCCTGTGCGGTCTGGTAGATGTTGGGCTTCGCTTCTTCGGCGATGGCGACAGGAGCTGCGGCGAAGGACAGGGCAGCAAAAGCGATAGCAACAGAAGCAAACAGCTTTTTCATGGGTGTGTTTCCTCAGTACGAGACAAAATAAAAATCCAGCAGGCGACGGTTAGGCTTCGCCTGTTTAGGGAGATAGTCCGAATGTCCTGCAGACTACTGTTGCTCAAAGGCCACAATGAGCACGCGCTCTTGGAGCGCATCAGATTGCCTGTAGCCTGCCCGAATGAGGCGTCAAATCCGGGCCGACACACACGCGGCCGCCACCGTTATCTGGCTTCTGGCTTCTGGATGCTGCTGCCGGGAAGGGAAGGGCACGGCTGCGTGCTCGAACATCGAAGACGCGAAAGTGGCGCGCGCGGGCCGTNGCCGCTTTGCGGCCTTCNGCCGTCCCACGCGCAGCTCACAGACAAAGAGGTCACGCCGTGCCTTGCGCGGCGTGTCTGTTTAAGTGCGCGGGGATGATTTGAAAGCCACGAAGCGGCGTCAAATCAAACTCGCCACCGGTTCTTTACGCTCAATCGCATTGCGGTTTGAAGCTTAACCCGGTCTGCCAGAACCAAGCTCACAGCCCGTCGCATCGCACTTGCATGACATGAGCTTGCGCCACCTTGATCCTGACTGCGCTTCGCGCAGCGGGCTCAAGCGTCGCGCACTACTAGCCAAACAGAATCTGACACCATCAATCTGAGGCGCCTGGCTCCCTAGCTGCGCAAGCGAGCCCCTGTCGGATCGAAGGGCGCCTGCCCCAGCACGACGCCTGCGTGGGGCAGTCCTAGCGCCGCTACGTCGATGCTCGTCCCAGGCTCACAGAATTCCGGCCTCAGAAAACCCAGCGCCAATCCCTGATCGGTCGTATACGAATAACCCCCAGAGCTGACGCGTCCGATGTAGTCGCCTTGCCTCGAAAAAATTGGTTCACCACCCACCGGATCAGCATTGTGCGGGGTATCAACGCGCATTAGCACCAGTTGCTCTCGCGCCGGTCGATCCATGAGTTCAAGATAAGCCTGCTTGCCGAGAAACTCCTCATCCTTGTCAAGCTTGATCAGCCGATCCAGCCCAACCTCTTGCGGCCAGTACTCCGGTGAATATTCGCGCCCCCATGAGCCATAGCCCTTTTCTAGGCGGAGGCTCATTAAAGCGCGCGAACCTACCGGGCGGACGGACAATGCCTTACCCGCCACCAAAAGGGCTTCATAAAGCGCTGCCTGATCTGGTTCTGCTACATATATCTCGTATCCGAGGTCGCCGGTGAAGCTCACGCGCAGTACTTTTGCAGCCAACCCGGCCACGGTCATCTGCCGCGAATGCATGAAGCGGAACGCCTCATTGCTCAGGTCATCGTTTGTCAGGCGGCCCAAGAGCTCTCGTGCGGAGGGACCTGCGACATTGAAACCGGCCAAACCACTTGTCATGCTCTCAAAGCTCACGCTCTTTGGCTTCGGTACAGTATTAAAATAACGGCGGTGATACCGCTCAGCCATGCCCGATCCAATCATCATGAAATGCTCTTCATCGAGCATGGTAATGGTGAAGTCACCGGCAATGCCACCCCGAACTGACAGCAATGGCGTTAAGCAAGAGCGCCCGACTTCCGACGGCACACGGTTGGCAACGATCCGATTTAGCCAGTCCGCTGCTCCCTTTCCCCTGATTTCGTATTTGGCGAAGTTAGAGACGTCGATGATACCTACCCCGGAACGAAGAGCGCGGCATTCTGCACCGACATGCTGCCACCACTCCTGGCGCTCGAAACCATAACTGTCCTCGGCAGCAACGCCTTCCGGCGCGAACCAGAGCGGGTGCTCCCAACCGAAGTTGAGACCAAAGACTGCGCCCAACTGCCTTTGCAGATCGTAAACGGGACGCTGACGAACCGGACGACCCGCCTCGCGTTCCTCAAAGGGGAAGTGGATAGAGAAGCGCGTGCCATAGGTCTCAAGCGTGCGCGCCTTGGTAAAGGCTTTGCCCGCCCAGTTACCAAACCGTGCCATGTCCCAGGGAAACATGTCGTATTCGGGCTCTCCATCAATAATCCACTGCGCGAGAGTCAGACCGAGCCCTCCAGACTGGGAGAAGCCAGGAATGATGCCGCAGGCAGTGTAGTAGTTGCTCANCTCTGGCACCGGACCAAGGAGGGCAGCCGCATCAGGCGACCAGATCATTGGACCGTTGATCACCCGCTTTATGCCAGCCTCGGCAAGCGCAGGTAGGCGCTCGCAGGCGCGCATGACGTTGTCGGCAATCCGGTCAAGGTCATCGTTAAGCAACTCGTGTCCAAAATCGAGAGGAGTCCCATTCTCTGACCAGTATCGACCGTCACGCTCATAGGCGCCCACGAGGAAGCCCTTTCCTTCCTGACGCAGGTAGTATTCCCCATCTCTGTCCGCGACTGCTGGGAGCTCAAAATCCAGCGCAGCGATCTCCGGCACATCTTCTGTCACGAAATACTGGTGCTCAAGCGGCATGAGCGGCAGTTCAAGCCCAGCGAGCCGAGCGACCTCCCGCCCCCATAGACCGGCAGCATTGACCAGCACCCGGGTCTGTACGGTCCCCTTCTCTGTCACAACGTCCCAGCCACCGTCGGAGCGCGGGTTGGTCTCAAGCACGGGGCAAAACCGTTCGATGCTGACTCCACGGCTTCGGGCCGCCTGAGCGTAGGCCTGGGTAACACCGTTAACGTCGACGTGGCCACTTTCGGACTCCCACACCGCCATCCGGATGCCGTCAAGGTTTACGAAGGGATGGCGCTCGCCTGCTTCCTCGAGGCTGATCTCGTGAAACTCGACCCCTGAAAACTGGCGGGCCTTGGCGGCACTGATCCGCAGCTGGTGGGCCCGGTCTTCAGTCTGGGCGAGGTAGAGGTAACCGGTCTGGTGAAAGCCGACGGACTGACCGGTTTCCTGCTCCAATTCGCGGTAAAGATTCATCGTGTAATACTGCAGACGGGCAATATTGTTGGTATCATGAAGNCCGTGAACACCGCCCGCAGCGTGCCAAGAAGAACCGCTTGTCAACTCCTGGCGCTCCAGCAGCAGCACGTCACTCATTCCGAGCTTTGCCAGATGGTAGGCGATAGAACACCCGATGACGCCACCGCCGACGATAACCGCCTCTGTTTGAAGCTTCACAATTGAATCCTTTCGGACCTACCGTTTGATCTGCGCATCAGCCAAGCAGGTCTAGCAGAAGGTTCTTGCGCTAAAGCGCCATGTCCGCGACGGCAGCGAACTTTTCTGTTGTTTCAAGCTGTGCAAACCGGCTGTTTCTGCTTTGCCATCGGAGTGAGAGCATAGGGCGAAAAGGTTGCGGGCTCGGGCCTAGGCCGCTTCGCGGCCTGTGGCCCTTCCCCGCGCACCTTCCCTGAGACCTCGAACTGTGTTCTGCCGGAAAAGAGTGCGCGACGGCTTGGCGAAGACCGCAAAGCGGTCGAGCCAAAGCCGGCGCAACCTCTCATGCACGCTCAAGGGCAAAGTCGTGTTGAGCGTGCCATATGCGGTGGCGCGCTCGATTTGACGCCGCTTCGCGGCTTACAAATCTCTCACGCGCAGCGCTCGGCAACAAAAAAGGGCGCTGGCCCCCTATGGAAACCAGCGCCCCACGGCACCAAAGCAGCGCTTTGATACCAGAACGTCTCGGCTACTGCATTACTTCAGCAGCGTAGCGGACCAGGAGCCATCAACAACAACGTTAGAGCTGAAGAAGCCAGCGACGTCACCGTTTGCATCAAAGTCCTGTGGGCCCGAGCCACCATCGTAGTTGATGGAACCACCGGCAGCGAGAATTTCCTTCGCCTTGGCAAACTCACCCGGCAGGATGGTTTCGCCATCTGGACCCGAAATCGCACGCAGACCAGCAGCAATCGCATCACGGTCAGCAGAGCCAGCCGCTTCAATCGCCAGAGCCATCATGAAAGCAGCATCGTACGAGTTTGCTACAAATGGATCGGACGCCGGCACGCCAGCTGCGTCAGCCAGGGCAGACCAAGCAACGAAAGCGTTGCGGGTTGGATCAGACGCGGAAGTCGTGAATGTAGCGTTGCCCATGTTCTCAGCACCAATCTGATCGATGGTTTCCTGAGCCAGCATGCCGTCAGCACCGATAAAGGTTGAGAATGCACCTGTTTCCAGAGCGTTACGCATCAGAGTGATGCCGCCTGAACCGTAATATGCGAACAGCGCCAGATTGTCGGACGTAGAGCCCATAGTCGCAACTTCCGAACGGTAGGAAGCCTTGTCTGGCTCGTGGGCTTCGTTTGCAGTCACGGTACCGCCCATGCCTGCGAAAGCCTCAGCGAAGACGGCCGCCAAAGCAGCGTTGTAGTCGTCCTGAGCGTAGGAAACGGCGATATCGCTGATGCCGGAAGCCATAGCCAACTCAGCCAAAGCTACACCCTGGTAGGCATCGGAGGCCGCGGTACGGAAAACCAAATCCGTGCCTTCTTCCAGCGTAGAGATCGCTGGCGAAGACGCAGAAACGGACAAGGTTACAACACCAGCGGGAATAGCAACGGACGTTGCCTGTGCAATGGTCGCACCGGAACAAACCGGACCGATCAGTGCGGAAACCTGATCAACGTTGACCAGCTTGGTTACGGCGTCAACGGCTGCAGCCGGATCACAGCCGGAGTCAGCGGCGACCATTACGTATTCCTGACCCAGAACACCGCCCTGCTCGTTAACGTGAGCAACAGCGAGGTTTACCGCGTCAACCATAGGGGCAACGAGGTCCGGGATCGGGCCGGTGACAGCCATTGGGTTACCGACTTTGACCTGAGCAGAAGCAACAGAGGCGAAAGCCAGTGCAGCAGCGCTCATCAGAAGAGTCTTTTTCATGGGTATTTCCTCCAAAGACGTTAGTCCCGCACTTTGTTGGTTCTTCGCCCAAGGGCAGCGGGACGCACCTCGGGTAATATCCCTTTCGGGAATCTCTGCAAGACGAATTGAAGTATCAGTCCGATAAGGAAAAGGCGCAAGAAGCTAGCCTTTGTGACCAGCACGCTCGGCGATAAATCAGTGAAGACATCACCAATGACATTCGCACCGAAGCGAATCACAAGCTCTGTTCCCGACCAAATTACCCATAGCATAAGGCCGCCGAGCACTGCGCCACGGTTGTTTCCACTGCCGCCCATGATCAACATAACCCACACTAGGAAGGTCATTTTCGTGGGGTCAAAGGCGTTGGTGGGTTCGATAAACCGAAGCTGCTGTGCGTAAAAAGCACCTGCCAGTCCGATAATCACAGCGCCAACAACAAAGGATTCGATCCGCAGACGAGTAACGTTCTTGCCGGCTGCGCGTGCCGCGGCCTCATTTTCCCGTATCGCAGTCATCACTCGGCCCCAGGGCGACTTGCGCGCAATCTCCAGCGCTAGGAAAACCAGCAGCACGAAGCCGACCACCGTCAACATGAACAATAATGGATACCACGCCTTAAAGAAGCCCTCGTAGGCGGTCGGTTCCCCAAAAAGTCGCCAAGGGAACTTCTCAGCCACGCGCGCGTCGGCAAGGTGCTCCCAGCTTCGGGGGATTTTGGCCACACCGCGCGGACCGTTTGTGACCGGCGTCTCGTTCTTAAGGATAAGCTTGATGATCTCTGCAATGCCAATGGTGGCAATGGCGAGGTAGTCGGCCCGCAATCGGATACAGATGGCCCCAATCCCCAGCGCAATAATCCCACTCGCGATCATCGCCGCGAGCATTCCGACCCAAATGGGAAGCTCAAAACCACCGACATGCATGCCGGAAGCGAAGGTGGTGAGGATAGCATAGGTGTACGCACCGACAGCCGCAAAGCCGGCGATACCGGCATTGAAAAGGCCGGTAAAGCCCCACTGTACGTTCAGGCCCAGACACATGAGCGCGTAAATCCCGCCCATGAGCAGCAGACTGTTCACGTAGAGCATGTTGCCGACCATCTGGTCGCTGAGTAGCCACTCAAACATCTAGAACACCCTCCCCTTGAACAGACCGGCCGGACGAACGATCAACATGATCACCATAATCCCAAAGGCCACGCCGGCCTTGTAGCCTGGGCTGAGCAACGGGGTGCCGCGCATCTGCTTATGAACGGCCTTCGCCCAATCGGTCATGCCGCTGGCATTGATGACCTCAGAGAACCACCAGACCAACTGCATAACCGCGGCCTGCCATGGGTAGGCAATCAGCTCCTCGGCAAGTCCAATGACCATACCGCCGACAATCGCGCCGACCGGCCGCCCAATACCGCCAAGAATAGCGGCTGCAAACATGGGGAGCAGCATGCGGAAACCCATTGTTACCGACAGCTGCTGGGTGTTCATGGCCAGAAAAACCCCGGCGACAGCAGCGCAAAAGCCACCGATGATCCAGGTTGCCCGAATGACGGTCTCAACGTTGATTCCTGTCACTCGCGCCAAATCGGGACTATCAGAGACCGCACGCATGGCCTTGCCGATCCGGGTGAAGTTCATGAGCAAACTGAACAGCGTCATGACAACGACCGTCCCGATCACGATCAGCCACTGCTTGTCCTGAACCAGCAACATGCCGTCCAGATAGGGTTTCATCGGGGTAATGCCCCGGACAAAGGTGATCTGGTTGGGGCCCCAAATAACAGGCACCAGCGCCCGAACCATGAGCATCATACCGAAGCTTGCCATGACGATGATAATCGTCTCGCTCTTGCGGAAAGGGCGATAGAAAAAGTGGTCAATCAGAAGCGCAATCGCGATGGTTAACACGGCTGCCGGTATCGCTGCGACCAGCGGCACCAAAGATAGGCCAAACGAGGCTGCCAGCGCCATAAAGGTGTAGGTGAGATAAGCGCTACTCATCATAACTTCGCCGTGGGCAAAGTTGGCGAAACGCAATATCCCGAATGTCAAAGTGATCCCAATAGCGCCCAGCGCGTAGATGCAACCCAATACCAGACCTGGGATGAGGTAGAAGTTGATGAATTCAAAGCCAAAGGCGTCCCACATGGTCAGCTCTCCCCCCTAATCCCGCGCACCAAGAAACATGCGTGCGACCTCGGGGTCTTCTCGAAGTTCATGGCCTGTACCGGTGTGGCGATTGCCGCCGTCGACAAGAACATAGCCTCGGTCCGCGACGCCTAGCGCCTGCTTTGCATTCTGCTCGACCATCAAGACCGGAACACCGTTGTCCTTGATCGATTGCACAGCCGCGAAGATTGCAGAGCGATACAGCGGTGACAGACCGGCTGTCGGCTCATCGAGCAGCAACACCTCCGGGTCGACCATCAGCGCCTTGGCCATGGCCACCATCTGCCGCTGACCGCCCGAAAGTGAGCCTGCCGCCTGTCGGCGTTTAGCCGCCAGATCGGGGAACATCTCATACATTCTTTCGATACGGTCGCTCATGCCCTCTGGCACCGTCCATGCGCCCATTTCAAGATTTTCCTGCACCGTCAGGCTGACAAACACGTTGTGGGTCTGCGGTACGTAGCTGACACGCTGATTGATCACCTTCTCCGGTGGCGTGCCGGTGATCACCTGCTGGTTCAACAGGACGTCGCCCTTGCGGATATTGAGCAGCCCGAGAATCGCCTTGACCGCCGTTGACTTACCCGCCCCGTTAGGGCCAATCACCACCACGACTTCGTTTTCACAGACATGCATATTGATGCCATGAAGAATGTCAGTATCCCCATAGCCTGCATGAATGTCGCTCAGTTCCAGTACTTTAGTGGCTTCAGCCATGCCGGGGCGATCTCCCATAGAAGCACCTAAACGCTGATTTAAAGACTAACCTCACACCACGTCTCCACCGAAATAAGCATCGATCACACGCTCGTCAGAGCGCACCTCGGACATCGGACCACGCGTCAGTACCTGCCCTTCGGCCAGTACGACCACCGTGTCACAGAGGTCGGCGATCAAATCCATATCGTGTTCGATGATGCAGAAGGTGTAGTCACGCTCCTCGTTTAGACGACGGATCATGTCGATCACCTTGAGCATCAAGGTCGGGTTAACCCCTGCGCCTGGCTCGTCCAGCAGGACCAGCTTAGCATCGGTCATCATTGTCCGGCCCAACTCCAACAGTTTCTTCTGACCGCCAGATAGATTACCGGCCAGCTCATTGGTGACATGGGTTAGCCCGAGAAAGGCGAGCGTCTCCTCGGCACGCTCCTGCACCTCGCGCTCACGACGCCGCACGGCCCCCGGCGCGATCCAGTTCATAAAAATATTCTCACCTGGCTGCTGCGCACCGGCAACCATCAGGTTTTCCAGTGAGGTCATTTTGCCGTATTCGTGACTGAGCTGGAATGTCCGGACGATGCCACGATCATAGAGCTTGTCGGTCGGCTTTCCAGTGATCTCGGTCCCATCAAACCATACGCGGCCGTCGGTCGGCTTTTCAGCTCCCGCGATCATGTTAAATGTCGTCGTTTTTCCCGCGCCGTTGGGGCCGATCAGGCCAACAATCGTCTGCGGCATTACGTCAAAGCTGACCCCACGCACCGCCTGGACGCCGCCGTAAGTTTTAACGAGATTCTCTACTTTCAACGTCGGCGTTGTGTTCATGGTCCATCTTGCTAGCCAGAGTGAAGTTTGGCGAACTATCGCGTGCCGACCGCGTTGACGCCCGCACAAATCGAAAATCAAAGCGTTGGAATAGGACATAGCTGCCGCTGTGTCGACGTAAACGTGCAGTAACCATCGGATAATAGATTGCGTGAGATCTTTTTGTCCATTTGCGCCACTATCTAGCACCAAAAGGCAGCCATATTGAGCGTGTGCGCGGCAGCGAACGAAGATTAACTTTCGAACTCCCCGAAAGTGCGGGGCCCGACCGCCACGACAGTCTCTGCAGACAGGCATCGGTAGCCGTCCGGGCCGAATCTCACTCATCCGACCTCAACGACTGGCCTGTAGCCTCCGCGATGCGCCACAATGGCGCGCCATAATATCCTCGAGATTATGGCCCACGAGCACCCCGTCACGCACCCGCCAGTGCCCACCCACCATCACAGCCTCGGCCCTATGTGCACCACAAACCACGAGTGCGGCTAGCGGATCGCCTGCACCACTGAAGCGCGGTTCATCCAGTCCGAATAACGCCAGATCAGCCGCCATCCCCGGCGCAATCCGCCCCAACACTTCACGTCCAAGCAAACCCGCCGACCCCGCCGTTCCCCAGCGCAGGGCATCCTGCCAAGAGACCGCCGCTGAGCCATACTTGAGCCGCTGAAGTAACCAGGCCGCTCGCACTTCCTGCATCATGTTCGACGCATCGTTGGACGCCGAGCCATCGACGCCGAGGCCGACGCCCACGCCTGCGCTTTCCAGCTCACAAGCTGAGCAAATCCCACTCGCCAGATGCATGTTCGAATGGCTGCAGGATGAAACTCCTGCACCGGCCTGGGCCATCCGCGCCCGCTCGTCCGCATTGAAATGCACCCCGTGGGCGTACCAAGCCTTCGTCTCCAACCAGCCGCAATCTTCGACATAATCCAGCGGCCGGCAGCCAAAGGTCGCTTCGCAAAAGGCATTTTCGTCCTCGGTTTCCGCGAGATGAGTGTGCAGCAGCACACCCCGTGCCTTGGCCAAGTCGGCAGAAGCCTGCATCAGTCCGCGCGTGACCGAGAACGGCGAACACGGTGCGAGCGCAATCTGAACCATGGCCAATGGGTCCGGATCGTGAAAACGGTCAATGAGACGGGCACTGTCATCGAGGATACTGTCCTCATCCTGCACCACCGACGCTGGCGGCAAGCCACCATCTTCAACGGACAGGCTCATCGACCCTCGGGTCAGTATCACGCGGATCCCGAGCGCCTGAGCGGCGGCAACCTGCCGGTCAATCGCGTCTTCGTGCCCGGAAGGAAAAACATAGTGATGATCGGTCGTAGTGGTACAGCCAGAGAGCAGCAGCTCCGCCATAGCCAGCTCGCTACTTGCCGAGACCATGTCCGGGCTCAGCCCTGCCCAGACGGGGTACAGCGCCTTGAGCCAGTCGAACAACTCTTTGTCCACCGCACCGGGAAGAGCGCGCGTCAGGGTCTGGTACATATGGTGATGGGTGTTGATCAGCCCGGGTATTAAGACCAGGCCGCTGGCATCAAAGACTTCATCAACCGCAGGGGTTTGACCGGCAGCGACCAGCTCAGCAATGCGACCATCCTCAACCACAATGCCACCATCAGCAGGCTGTTCAGAAAAAACGGCCANCGGATTCCTGATCCAGAGACGTGACACAGCGTGATCCCCCGCGAAAAAAACACGTAGTGGTTTGAAGCAGTATGCCGTGAACTCAAAGGGAAATGGTGGGCGGTACTGGGATCGAACCAGTGGCCACCACGATGTCAACGTGGTGCTCTACCGCTGAGCTAACCGCCCAACCTAGGCCCGGACCGCTTGGTTCGTCGCCAGAACAAGGGGATTAGCCCCAAGCCTTACGCTTGGCAATCCCTTGCCATCGGTTTTTTCCGGCTTCCTGTTTTTTGTCGTGCGCCTATGGTGAAGCCCATGCCATCACCGTCGCCCGTGTCAGTCATCCGGCCCGAACAGCAGTCACTGCCGGTGGTGCTGTCCTGCCCACACGCGGGCACCATCCTGCCCGACGCATTGCGGCGGATAAGCCCCCTGTCGGATGAGATCCTTTTGCGAGCAACCGACTTTGGCGTTCGCGAACTTCTTGATCCGGCGGTGCAGGCGCTGTCAGTACCGATGGTTGCCTGTGAATTCAGCCGCGCTTACTGCGATGTTAACCGCNACCGGGACGAGCTTGACCCGGGCCTGTTCGAAGACGGTTCCACGCCGCCGCCACACCGCAACCGCTCACCTCGCGTACTAGCGGGGCTGGGCGTGATACCAACGCTGATCGGCGGCACTTTGAGCATCTACGGCGACCAGCGGCTATCGCCGGAAGCGGTTGAACAACGGCTAGACACTGTGCATCGCGCCTACCACGACGCGCTGACCGAACAATTGAAGCTGACCTGCGAGCGCTTCGGCCACGCGATCCTGATCGACTGTCATTCGATGCCTGGCCTGTCCCCATCGGCGACACGCGGCCTGCGGCGTGATCGCAACCCCTTCCGACTGCGACAGGTTCCGGGCGAAGGCGAAGGCCTGTCTACTGGCGCAGTGGACGCGGTGCTCGGCGATCGGTTCGGAACAACCTGCGCCAAACCGGTGGTTCTGTCGGTTCTGCACCGGCTCTGGCATTCGGGGCTGATCGTTGAATGGAACCGGCCCTACGCCGGTGGCTTTGTCGTCCAGCACCACGGCGCCCCACAGAACGGGGTTCACGCTCTACAGGTTGAGTTATCCCGCGATCTGTATCTCGATGATGGGCTGGGGCAGACTGAAAACCACGGTGCCGTGACCGCCATGGTGCAGTCACTGATCGAGCGACTGGGCGCACTGGACCCCGCAGTCCTGCAGGATCCCAGTCTGTATAAGGACGAAGACAGCCTCGTCTGAACGCGCCGCCATCATCGGTCAGGCGTTAGAGAAATAGATTTCAGGCAGAAAGCCGCTCAGGCGCTAGGGTGGCAAGGTCCACACCCTCATCGACCATAGTTTGCGGCAGTGGCTCACCGAGCACCAAAGCCGCGGCCAGTGCGCCCAGCGCAGGCGACGTCTGGATGCCGTACCCCCCCTGCCCTGCTAGCCAGAAAAAGCCTGGCACCTCAGCCGAATAGCCTGCGACCGGACACTTGTCCGCGACGAAACTGCGCAGCCCTGCCCAACGGGTCTCAATCCGGCCTACGCGGAAGGCGAAGGCACGCTCGACCCGGTCGACGCAAATGGCGATATCGAGCTCGTCGGGTTGAACGTCACAGGGCACGTCATGGTCTTCGTTGGCAGGCGAGAGCAAAAGCTGCCCAGCAACGGGTTTGACGTAAAATTCCTCCTCTACGTCAACGACGATCGGCCAGCCGCCTACCGCGGCTCCATCCGGCGCAGCAATCTGCATGGCCGTGCGCCGCTTGGGGATCAGGCCGATAGGCTCAGCCCCGGCCATCTGCCCCAGTACATCGGCCCAGGCTCCCGCGGCATTGACGACACGCGGCGCTTCGAATCGGCCCGCCGATGTCTGGACGCGCCAGCCGTCACCCAGCTGTTCGAGCGACAGCACCTCAGCGCTGGTCACCAAGGTACAGTCCCGAGCACGGGCGCGACGCAAAAAACCCTGATGCAGAGCAGCAACGTCGATATCTTCGCAGTTGACATCATAGAGCCCGGCAGCAGCGTAACCGTCGCGCACCGAAGGCTGTAGTTGCCTGACTCCGGTGCCGTCGAGCTCCTCGAAATTCCCCTCGGCTCGAAGCTCGTCGTGCAGTGCCTGCATTGCCTGCAACTGGTCTTCGCGCGCGATGAAAAGAGCCCCACGCGCGGACAGGATAGGGTTGTCGGAAAAACCCTCTGGCGGGCTAGACATAAACGCCGCAGAGGCTCGCGTCAGGGCACGTATCGGTGCGGGCCCGTAGACGGGCGCAAACAACGCAGCCGAACGTCCAGTGGTGTGATAGCCAGGCTGGGACTCGCGCTCGATCAGCACAACGCTACAGTCAGCCGCTAGCGCATCTGCGGCTGAAGCACCCGCAATACCAGCACCAATCACGATCACGTCCGCACGGGTCCGATCATTCATCGGCCAAATCCCTCTCCCCTTGAACGAAGCATGACCCAGCCTGACGGCTCAGGCTCGGCTAGGCAAGATGCGTTTCGAAGGCACCGGGCAAAGATACTTCGAGCATTTCGAAATCTTCGCTAGCTTCGCTGTAGGTCGTGACCATGTGCGGGGGCACCACAAAGGCATCACCGGGCGACAGCCGGTGCGAGGCCCCGTCTTCCCCGACGAGCGTCATCCCCCCCTCCATCACAAAGGTGAACAGGATATCGCTGGTGTGGCGGGTTGCCTGCGTCGGGGAGCCCTTGGTGCGGACCACCTCAACCCCAGCGACATTTCGAGTGTTCGCGGCGATAGTGGTGTCGCGGGAAATAAAGCCCGGAATGCGAAAGTCCTGCCATTCGGCCTGCTCGGCGCGGTGGTGAACGAAACGCTGGCCTTGAAACTCGCGCTCCGGACGGACATGCGGGGTCGGCAAGGTCATGCTGTGATCCAGGGTGGTTACATGCTCGGCAGGCACACCAATCTCGATCACCTCGATATTATCGCTGGCGTAGAGCACCTGATGACGGATTTCGGGTGGCTGGATTACACAGTTTCCGGCGAATAGTCGGAAGGGCTCGCCCTGATCCTCGTAGACCAGATCGACCCAGCCCCGGTAGCAGAAGATCAGCTGGAAGCCCACGGTGTGGTAGTGCACAGAATCTGGCACTGGCCCGCCGTCTGGGATCCGGATGTGGCTGGCGATGATCGAACCACCCAACCGATCAGGGATCAGATCCCTGTAATGCATCCCGGCGCGCCCAATCACCCACGGCGCCTGATCGGCTAACCGTCGAACGATAAAGCTATGTTGGGTCTCGGGCATGATAAGGGGGGGATTCAACGGAACGATTTCGATCTCCGTTCCATTGGGCGCCGTCAGGCTTGTTGCGCCATCGGCAAAGGTCTCCGGGTCTTCAGCCAAAATGCGGATCCTGCCGGGCTGCGTGGTCGCGTCCTTGTCTACCCTGACCCGCAGGCCATGGCCGGAGAACACCGCCACTGAGGGATCGTCAGCCGGAAAGATGGAGTCCATCCGCATCCCCAGAACTTTCTGGAAGAATGGGATGTCGTCGCGGAGTTCCTCTGTCGGGATAACGATTTCAGCTTGTACCTGGTTCATGATACTTCTCTGATTTCAAACATGGACGAACAGTGTTCTAAAAAAGTACACCGCAAAGCGCAAAAATCACCTCCCTGCCTCGGATGAAAGCAAGAGCCATGACCCTTGACCTGCGCGCAGTCGACCCGGCGCGTGACGCCAACGCCCTCGCCACCATCTACGCCCCTTATGTCCTCGAGACTTTTGTCAGCTTTGAAGAGGTGCCGCCTTCTCCCGCCGAAATGCAGGCACGGGCCGTGGCCGTTCTGGAAGAGGGACTACCGTACCTCGTTGCCGAAGACACAGCATCTGGTCGGGTCATGGGCTACGCTTACGCCAGCCCCTACCGCCCCCGAACGGCATATCGATACGCGGTGGAAAGCTCGATCTACGTGCACCCCCAAGCGCAGAGCCAGGGGCTGGGGCGAAGGCTTATGGACGCCGTTACCCTCGCTTGCCAAAAACAGGGAATGAAGACCATGCTGGCCGTCGCCAGCCTCGACCCCGACATCGCCGTTGATGAGAATCCGTCGGTCCGCTTTCACCGCAGTTATGGATTTACGCAGGTTGGCTTCCTCATCGATATCGGCAAAAAATTCGACAAATGGGCGCCAACAGTGCTGTTCCAACTGTCGCTTGACCAGCAAGGCTAGCGGTACCATCGGCAACGACCGCCCTTCGAAGCGATAGCAGCCGAAAAAAAGGGTCCGAAACCAACAAAGGCTCGGACCCTACGAGGGGGAGGAAACGCTGAAAGCGCATTAGAATACAACGAAAATTGTGTTGCTCTGCTCACTTTCGCGAATCAGGGTAGGTTCTCCCGATTCTCCGACAAGAATCGAAAGACCGAATTGCCGCAGATTTCATCAAAAACCACGTATTCTGTTGCACAGGGGCATCAATTATGCGTTTTTTGCCGTCTTAGCAGGTAAGAAAATGTATGAAATCGCTCAAAGAGCCGCCCGCGTCGTTTGTATACAATTTTATTTACTCTGGCCTTTTCTTGGAGTCGCAGTGGCGAAAAACTTCGATTCGATGTGTTGATCATTGCCGCATTGTCAGTCTCCGCTTGAGCCGATGCTCAATCTGGTGTCGAAGGAAAAACAGCAGCTGCCCGACGGCGGACAGTGAACGACGCTGGGCAGAGGGATCATGACGCAGGAACAACAGCTGTCTTCCAAAGACCTGCGCCCCATTACCCACCGCCGGGTTGTGGCCTTGGCCTTTCCTGCCTTTCTCAGTGGTATCACTGAACCGCTGCTTTCGCTCGCCGATGTAGCCATCGTTGGACAACTGGAGACAGCCGGTTTGCAGGGCGGAGTTGCCCTCGCCAGTCAGATTTTCACGTTCACATTCTGGACGCTTGGCTTTCTTCGGCTTTCAACCGGCGGCTACACCGCGCAGGCTTTCGGCGAGCGGAACGAACAAAAGCTGTTTGCCGTGCTGTGGCGCGGGCTCATCATCGCGGCCGTGGGTGGGGCCCTCCTGTGGCTCCTCGCGCCGTTATTCTGGTTGGGCCTGAACGGCGTCATGGGTTGGCAGGCGGAGCTGCGGCCTACAGTCCAGGCCTATCTGGGGATCAGGATCTGGGCAGCACCAGCGGTTTTATTCAGTTACGTTTGCTTTGGCTGGCTGATCGGGCAGCAGCGCACCGGGCTGGTGTTGTTGTTGCAGGCCTTCATCAACCTAACCAATATCTGTGTCTCTGCTTGGCTGGTTCTGGCGCTCGACATGGGGGTGGCCGGAGTTGCCCTAGGAAGTGTAATCGCCAGCTACGCCGGGGTCGGACTGGGCGGGCTGATCTTGCTTAAGCTCGGAGCATTCAACCGCAGTGGAAGAGCTGGCCTAAACGGTATCTGGCAGGGTGCCGCCTGGCTCCGACTGTTCTCCACCAACACGAATTTCTTCCTGCGCAGCCTTGCCTTTGCGGTCGCATTTCTGGTGCTTTTCAAGGCTGCAGACTGGCTGGACCAGCGCGAAGGACTGGACGGCCTCAACGCCGATACGCTCGCCGTTTTGTGGCAGATGCTGGGGCTGATTATCTACGGGATGGATGCCTTTGCCGTTGCCGCGGAGGCGTTTGCAGGCGAGGCAGTGGGCGCCAAAAGACGGGATCGTCTGCGCCGATCAACGCGATTGGTGTTTCTCTGGTCCCTGATCTCTTCGGTGATTGCGGCGGTGATATTCGCAACCNCTGGCAGCTGGTCGCTCGCCTACATCACCAAGCTGCCGGACGTGTTAGCGCTCAGCCGAGAGTTGATGCCCTATATCTATCTCGGCGGTTTCTACATGACCGCTCCATTTATGTTTGACGGTATCTTTCTCGGCGCGACGCGTGCCAGTGACATGCGGGATTCAGTGATCATCGGCGTGGTGGTTCAGACCGGGCTTGTTGTTGCACTGGTGCCTTGGCTGGGAATGCATGGCCTGTTTCTCAGCGTGGCTGGGTTCATGACCGCCCGTGGACTGTTGCTGCTCTCGCGCTATCCTGCTTTGGTGGCCTCGGTCCCCGACCGCGCTGCAGCAGATGAAACAAAGGCCAGTGCCTGACGCACGACCTCGGGCCCTGCTGCTCGATTGGGTGCGTTTTCAGAGATATAACGCCGCCATAGGCGCGCGCCGGGTTGACCGTTGAACAGACCGAGAATGTGCCGGGTCATGGCATGCAGCGGCACCCCGCGTCCGCACTGGGTTTCCAGATAGGGCAGAAAAGCCTCAATCACCGCCTCCCGGCTTGCAAAGGCCGAATCAGCCCTTCGGCCGAAGATCCGTGTGTCAGCCTCTGCCAATATCCATGGATTCTGGTAGGCGGCACGGCCAATCATAACGCTGTCCAGCGGGGCGAAACCCGTCATGCCCTCAGCACCCTCTGGGCCATTCATTAGAAGACCCAGCGCAATATCAAGGTCTGGAATGCCGCCATTAATGCCGATGTGCAGATGCGGAAACTCCCGCTTGAGCCGAGCCACGCGACTATAATCTAGCGGCGGAATATCGCGGTTTTCCTTGGGACTCAGCCCCTGCAGCCATGCTTTACGGGCGTGAATGATAAATCGGTGACAGCCGCCCAGCTCGCTAACCTGTCCCACGAAATCAGTGAGCGCAGACTCACTGTCCTGATCATCAATCCCGATCCGGCACTTAACAGTGACTGGGATGCCGACAGCATCGCGCATCGCGGCGATATTGGCAGCAACCAGTGCCGGTTCAGCCATCAGACAGGCACCAAACGTGCCTCGCTGCACCCGGTCAGAGGGACAGCCCACGTTCATGTTGATCTCATTGTAGCCCCACTGCTCGCCCAGACGGGCAGCAGCAGCCATCTCAGCAGGCTCCGATCCGCCAAGCTGCAGCGCAACAGGGTGTTCCGTGGGATCAAAGTCCAAATGCCGAGGCACGTCCCCATGCAGCAGCGCGCCCGTTGTCACCATTTCGGTGTAGAGCAGCGTTTCGCCGGACAGCTGCCGATGGAAGGCACGGCAGTGTCGGTCGGTCCAATCCATCATCGGCGCGACGGACAGGCGCCGGTCGCCTAGCTGGTCATCATGCCGCTCCGTCGGCTGATCGCCGGGCTGAGATTGTAGCAGATTGGTTTGGGTATCTTCGCGAATCATACCGTTGTTTATCAGAGCTCTATGACCGCTTTCCACCCTAAGCTGACCCATTTCCGCCATGACTTTGGTTCAAACTATCAGAAATTTGCTGAATTTGTTTTTCTACATAACAGGAAGAGCCGATGCACGTTCGCGACCCAAGTCAAAGAAAGCGCGCCCCGTTTCGTACTCGCCTGGTCCGGCTTGCTGGGGTCGCCGGCGGTGCCGCTGCCTTTGCCCAGCCGGTCGAAGCCTTGCTGTTCAATGGGGTGAGCTACGAGAAACTTTCTCCGGAGGTCTACCGCGCCAATGGTCCAGAGGGTGAGACCCTAGTCTCTGCAGCAGATGTTCCAGCGCCCGTTCGGGACGCGCTGGAAATTCTGCGGAACGATGGCAGTATCGATCCTGCAGCGCTTTCCGGGCAGACAGCACTGACCCCGACCCAATCGTTGCTGGTGGCGAGCACACGCGCGCAACCCTTCGCGCTGGAACCCGTCGAATGGGCCGCCGTTGGCGCCATCGGGACCGTAGGCGCCTTCACGCTTGGCAGCACGATCCTCGCCCTGCTACGCGGCGAGACGGACCGGGGTCCGACACCACCACCCGACCCGGACAATCCCTACTTCACCGGGAATCCGAACATCGATGCGCTGCTGTTTCCTGAAGATGATCCGGTCTCCCCCATGGCGCACTGGGATGGGAGCGGAACCTATAACCAGCCCGTGGAACTGACTTACTCCTTCGCGCTGGAGCCTATGCCGACCAGCAGCTTCGCAGGGATCCGCCCGTTTGGCGCGCTGGAGCAGCAGCGCACGCGGGAAATCATGGCCTCGATTGAAGAAGTCGCTAACATCAGGCTCACGGAAGTCACCGATCAGGGCATGGGAACATACACCGCCGATGGCCTCAACCGCGGGCACATCAATCTCGCCTATGACCCGGGCGGATTCATGGATGATCCAACGGGCATGACCGAAGGCTGGGCCTACGTTCCCGCTGGCGACAATCCACGCGCCATCGAAGAAAGCGGGGATATCCACCTGGACCCGGTCGCGATGCGCGATCTGTATTTCGAGGACCCCTTGGGTGGTGGAAACGCGGTTCTGGCCCATGAAATCGGCCACGCACTTGGTCTCGACCACGTGTTTTCCGGTCGGGAGATGGAAGCCTGGATTGCGGATGACCACTATACCATCATGGGTGGGGATCAGGCGTGGTCCACTGGCGAAGGCGGGCAATCTCCGTCACAGATGATGATCTACGACATTGCCGCGCTCCAGCACCTCTACGGCGCAAACATGGCTACGCGGGCTGGTGACAACGTCTATCGCTTCGACGATGACACGCAGGTGTTTGAAACCATCTGGGACGCTGGTGGGATCGATGAAATCCGTCACACGGGAATAACCAATGCCACCATCGACCTCACACCCGGGGAAGTCAGCCTGGTCGGCAAAGCACCGCAAGCTAAGTGGGTGCGCACGGTCGAAGAATTGAATGACAACCCGGTCACCTTTCACAGCGTCAGCATCCTGAGCGGAGACAGCCATCTTTCGGTTGAGTTGTCCGAGGACAAGACTGAAATGGCCCTTGTTTCCGATGCGGCGAGCTATTGGTCTGGCGGCGCTTTATTTGAGGTTGTTTACTCCGACGCTACCTCTGAAATTTTCGAACTGACAGACCTGACGCGTTACCACGGTTACGGGAACCTGGGGATTGCGCTAGACAGCGTTATCGAACACGCGACCTCCGGATCTGGCAATGACCGTCTCTTCGGAAACGATGCACCCAACCGCCTCGATGCAGGACCGGGGCGTGACTACCTCTATGGGGGCGGCGGGGCCGATACTTTCGTCTTTTCACCCGGATACGGGATTGACGAGATTGGAGATTTCGAATCGGGGACTGATACAGTCACTCTTCGTGGCTTCAACCCTATGGATTATACGACCCGGTTTGACGGATACGCCATCTTCATGGACTTCAATACCGGCGACCAGCTCACGCTGTACACCGGCGCACCGGTCTATGCGCTGGCAGAGACCGATGTTGTGCATCTGGGCTGAGGTAGAGGTCGGACCTAGCACCGCACGGGCTGGCTTTCATGCATGCGACGCAGGTGGACAAAGCAGCGGGTAGGTTCTAAACACGGCGTCTGATTTGAGATGTCCCCAAAGGGAGCCAGAATATGGCACATAAGAAAGCAGGTGGTAGTTCGCGCAACGGTCGCGACTCAGAAAGCAAACGTCTTGGCGTGAAGCGCTTCGGCGGCGAAGCGGTCACCGCTGGCAATATCATCGTGCGTCAGCGCGGCACCAAGTTTCACCCTGGCACAAATATGGGCCTGGGACGAGACCACACGCTATTCGCCCTCTCGGATGGTTTTGTGAAGTTCCACGTTGGCCAACGCGGTCGTTCGCTCGTTTCTATCGTAGAAGACAACCCGAACACCCCGGCTTCGAGCAACAAGAAGATCGGCGCGCCAACCGCGACGGCCAAGGCTGCAGCCGCGGTTGCAGTAGCTTCGGCTTCTGTATCGAAGAAGCCTGCGGCTAAGTCGGAAGCCAAGCCAAAGGCAGAAGCTAAGCCGAAGGCAGAAGCCAAGCCAAAGGCAGAAGCGAAGCCAAAGGTGGAAAAGGCTAACGGCGTCCCTGCAGGCTTGCTGAAAAACGCACCGGCTGATGCTGACGACCTGAAGGCTATCAAGGGTCTTGGTCCAAAGGCTGCTGAAGCTCTCAACAGCGCCGGCGTTTACATGTACGCGCAGCTCAGCGGCTTCTCCGATCCTGACAGGGAGTGGCTGGCCGGCGAGACTGGTCTGGCAACCTCCAAGCTGAGCGACTGGGCAAAGGCTGCAGCTGAACTGTCCAAAGGCTGATTGCAAATGCCTTTCTATTCTGTCTGACAGCGTTCAGGCATCAAAAAGCCTGCAGCACCTGCTGCAGGCTTTTTCTTTTGGGTGAAGATCAAGCGCGCTGATCCCGGTCAATAGGCACCGTCAAAGTGGTTAAGGTCCATGTAGGTGGAGCGAACCTCCGTATACCCTTCGAGCGCAAAACGGCTGTTTTCTCGCCCGAACCCACTTTGCTTGGAACCACCAAAGGGCAGGTCTGGGGGACAGATGTTGTAAGTGTTCACCCACACCGAGCCAGATTGCAACTGGTCAGCAACCCGATGTGCCCGAGCCAGCGAGGTCGTCATCAACCCAGCGCCCAAGCCAAAAAAGGTATCGTTCGCGCGGCGCACCGCTTCGCCTTCATCATCGAAGACCAGCACTGACATAACCGGCCCAAAAATCTCTTCCCGTACGATGCGCATGTTGTCGGTACAGCCAGAGAACACTGTGGGTTCGACAAAGTAGCCATTTTCGAAACCCTGCGGCCGGACGCGATTACCGCCAACGGATAGGGTCGCACCCTCGGACTTACCGATTTCAATGTACTCCAGAACCTTGTTCATGTGTGTCTCAGAGATCAGCGCCCCCATGTGTACGTCACGATCCATGGGGTCGCCCACACGGATGGTCGCTGTCCGGCGGACTACTTCGGCGAGGAACTTGTCCGCGATCGACCGATGAACGAACACGCGCGTACCGTTGGAACAGACCTCTCCGGCCGTATAAAAATTGGCGGACAGCGCAACCCCAACCGCATCATCCAGGTTTGCATCCTCAAACACGATCAATGGCGACTTGCCGCCAAGCTCCAGCGTCACCTTTTTCAGTGTCTCAGCCGACTGCTTGACGATCAACTTGCCCGTATCCACGCCGCCGGTGAGTGAGACTTTGGCAATCCCCGAGTGTTCACACAGGGCCCGGCCGATGATGGCGTCGCCCTGAACGATGCTGAACAGGCCACTTGGCAAACCGGCTTCCGTAAGGGCGTCAGCAACCTCATAGGCCACCAACGGGGTTTCCTCGGACGGCTTGTGGATGAACGCGTTACCGGCTGCCAGCGCTGGAGCGGCTTTCCAGCACGCGATTTGCGTGGGGTAGTTCCATGCACCGATGCCCGCACAAACGCCCAGCGGCACACGCTGAGTGAAGCCGACCGCGCCAGGGTAGGTGTGGAAGGTGCCGGGCATGTCGCGTGCGATGCCACCAAAATACTCCAGAGCATCCGGGCCAGACGGAACATCACCCGTTTCCGCCTCGGCCAGTGCTTTGCCGACGTCCATGACCTCTACGCGGGAAAGCTCTTCAATCCGGTCCTGCAGGATCTTCGCCGCGCGGAGCAGAATGCGCCCACGCTCGGTCCCGGAGAGCGCTGCCCAGCCCTTTTGCGCCTCGGCCGCCTCCGCAACAACCTCGTCGAGCTGCTCCAGTGAGGTCGGCTCAATCTTGGCAATAACCTCGCCGGTGGCCGGATAGACCTTATCAAAGGGTTCGAGACCAGAAGGGCGTGACGTGCCGCCGACATAGGTGTGCTTGATAATCATCGCCGTGGTGCTCCAGCAGACTGAGTGGACGCCTGCGGGTTTAGCACTCGCCCGCGCGGCGAAGCCAGTGCTTTCAGAACGATCCAGATGGGCTAAGCACCGCCGCCCCTTTCAGAGCCTGCGACTCATCCGTCGCAGTATACGCCCCACCGCGAACAAGATCACCGCCGCCAGTCCAATGGTCACCGGTCGCAGGAACAGCAACGGGCGAATCACGTTGAACCAAGGATCGGTCGGGTTGGGCAGCCAGAAGAACAGTTTTCGCTCGATGAACACCTGAAACAGATCAAGGCTGTAGGGATTGGTGTAGAACCAGATTTCATCAACAGTCGCAGCGAAAATTTGTGCGGGGCCGAGCACCACGATGCCAATAAGAAAGGCGATAACGGCCAGCGCCAGGCCTAAAAGCCCGAGGCCTTGTACGCCCAGCGCCAGTGCGGTCATCACTCGGCCCAGAAGGGAAGGCGCCAGCACTTTCTCAGCCGCCAAAGTAGACCCGGTTTTGGGCTTAGGGTCGGTAGCTCCGGCCTCAGGCGACATGCTGTGTCTCCGGTCAGTAAAAGACGTCCCGGCCGCTGTCGCGACCGGTGTAGAGGGACGCCACCTGCTCAGCATAGCCGTTGTAAAGCAGGGTATTCATGCGTTGACCGTTCCGGCCCAGATCCTTTTCGGTCTGCTGTGACCAACGACGATGAGGCACCTCCGGGTGAACATTGGCGAAGAAGCCGTATTCTGCTGGCCCAGCCGTCATCCAGAACGTTGTTGGCATCTCCGACACGAAGTCGATCCGGGTAATGCCCTTGTTGTGTTTAAACCCGTACTTCCATGGCACCGTCAGGCGCAACGGTGCGCCATTTTGCTTAGGGAGAGGCTCGCCATAGAGGCCGGTTACCATGAAGGCAAGATCGTTGGTCGCCTCGGCCAGCTCCAGCCCTTCGACATAGGGGAAGGGCCACCGGCTGCGGTACTGCTGTCGCGCTTCCTCGGGTCGCAGAAAGGATGTGAAGCGCACATATTTTGCGTCTGACGTTGGATCGGCCAGCTTCACCAACTCTCGCAATGCGAACCCGGACCAGGGCACGACCATTGACCACGCTTCGACACAGCGAAGGCGGTAAACGCGCTCTTCGAGCGGCATCATGCGCACGAGGTCATCGAAATCCAGTGTCATCGGATTGTTCACCAGGCCACCGATCTCGATCGGCCAAGGCTCGGTCGTCAGCTTCTGCGCATTGGCCGAAACCTTCTTGGATGTCCCGAATTCGTAGTAGTTGTTGTAGGTTGTCGCCAGCTCATAGCTGGTCATGGGGCGCCCCTTTAACGTCGCGGCATAATTGGGGTTGCGATCAACCGGGTACAGGTCGCTGGTATCCGCCGCCGCAGGCAGGCCACCGCTCAACGCCAGTCCGGCACCGACGGATCCGATGCCAAGCACCTTCAAAATCTGGCGGCGGTTGCGGTAGATGCTCTCATCGGTTGCTGCGCTTTCCGGCAGCCACCAATCGGGCCGAATGATGGGCGTCATGGGCCATTTTCCCCTGTCTCGTCTTGGGCTTTCACTACCGCTTAACATAGCGCATCGGCGTTGAAAGGCGAAACACGGCTGACAACGGCGGCTCACACCTGAGTGATATCGATGGTCAGCGCGCGCGCTGCCTCGTGGGATCAGACCTCGGGGTCATCCAGCCCCAGCGAACGGTGCGCGGCTGTNAGGGTGTTGGCAAGAAGGCAGGCAATGGTCATGGGCCCGACACCTCCAGGCACCGGGGTGATCGAACCAGCGTGTCCGAGACATTCGTCGAAGGCAACATCCCCGACAAGACGGGTCTTGCCATCGTCTTTCGGGATGCGGTTGATGCCAACATCGATAACACAGGCGCCATCACGCACCCAATCACCGCGAACCATTTCCGGCCGACCCACCGCCGCGACGAGAATGTCAGCGGTCTGGCAGAGCGCAGGCAAATCGCGGGTTCGCGAATGCGCGATGGTAACAGTCGCGTTGGCGCCAAGCAGTAGCTGCGCCATTGGCTTACCGACAATGTTGGACCGGCCAACAACAACGGCGTTCGCGCCGGAAATGTCGCCAAGGGCATCCTTGATTAGCATCAGCGAGCCCCACGGCGTGCAGGGTACGATCGGTCTTGCGTTACCAGTCGCACCGATCGACAGTCGACCCACATTAACCTCGTGAAAGCCGTCGACGTCTTTCTCCGGAACGATTCGGGCAAGTACCGCGTCACTGTCGATGTGTCCGGGTAGCGGCAACTGCACCAGAATGCCGTGGATCTTTGGGTCGGCATTAAGGGTGTCGATCAGGCTTTCTAGCTTACCCTGCTCCGTGGTGGCAGGCAGCTCGTGATGAATCGACTCCATCCCAGCCTCGGCGGTCTGCTTGACTTTGTTCCGGACGTAAACCTGGCTGGCGGGATTTTCGCCGACAATGACCACGGCGAGGCCGGGTTTGACCCCATGACCGACCATAATAGCATCAGCAGCGCCCTTGACGCGTTCGCGCAACCTGGCCGCAAAGGCCTTACCGTCAATCAGTTTCGCTGTCATGGCGCTGTACTCCTTGTGTCGGCCGTGGTCACGGCTTGGATCGTCCTCGACCCGATGCTGCCTCGCCGTATTAAACAAAATTTGGCGCGACCATAGGGCGCAGGCCGACCAGGGCAATCGTTAAAGCGACAGGCAGCGGTTGAGGCGAGCAGATTTTAGATCATGGCAGGCAGGTTCGGTGGACTCTAGCCCAGCATAAGTTGACGGGCCCACGTCCGCACAAAGGTCTGCAGCAGCCAAAGCCCACCCAGCAACACAATAGGGGAGATATCAATACCGCCGTAGCGAGTCGGGATCACACGGCGGATCAGCGATAGGATAGGATCGAGTACTGAGTGTAGACCGGCGTAAACCTGCCCCACCACCGGGTGGAAGGCAAAACCGACGTTGAACACCCGCAGCCAACCGATGACGATATATACAAGGAGGATCAGGTTCAGCACCCGAATGGCGAATTGCAGAGCTTCTGCGATGGTAACAAGAGACGCGACGAGCATTGCTTTTCCCAGCCTTTAGTGGAGCCTGTGCGGAGACATATGGGCTATATCAGCGCAGATTTCGAGAGCTTTCCCGGTTGAGCGCGCATGCCTCAACCGCCGGACAACGTCTCAGGCGGCCTGCGACAGGCTCAGCCTTTCCCACGTCGCCTGAAGAGCTGCAACGAGCTGGTCCATATCCTCATCCGAGTGCATCGGCCCGGGCGTGAAGCGCAGACGTTCGGTGCCGCGCGGTACGGTAGGATAGTTGATCGGCTGAACATAGATATCGAACTCTTCAAGCAAGATATCTGAAGCCTCGCGACAACGGCGCGCGTCCCCGACTAAGACGGGTACAATATGGCTTTCGGACATCATGAACGGCAGTTGGGCAGCGCGCAGCTTGCTCTTGAGCGCCGCAGCACGTTCCTGCAACCGCAGCCGCTCCTGCTGGCTTTCCTTGAGGTGGCGCACGGCCTGTAAAGCCCCCGCGGTCAACGATGGTGGGAGAGCTGTAGTGAAAATGAAAGCTGAGGCGTAGGAGCGAACGAAATCGACGATATCGCTGTTCGCGGCGATATAACCACCCATACAGCCAAAGGCCTTGGCGAGCGTACCCTCAATGACGTCGATGCGGTGGGCTTGTTGATCGCGTTCGGAAACCCCACCACCGTGCAGGCCGTAAAGACCCACAGCGTGAACTTCATCGAGATAGGTCAGTGCGCCATATTTGGCGGCCAGATCACAAATGGTGCCAATCGGGGCAAAATCCCCCTCCATCGAATAGCAGGATTCGAAGGCAATGATCTTTGGACGGGCGGGATCGGCCTGGCGCAGTTTCGATTCCAAGTCGGCCATATCGTTATGCTCGAAAATAACCTTTTCTGCTCGGGCCCAGCGCATGGCTTCGATCATTGATGCGTGGTTGAGGCGATCAGAAAAAATCAGGCAGTCCTTGAGGTTGGCAGCCAAGGTGCCAAGCGCCGCCAGATTACTGACATAACCAGACGTAAAGATGAGCCCAGCTTCTTTGCCGTGCAGGTCGGCAAGTTCTCGTTCGAGCTCAACATGCAACTGGTTAGTGCCGGAAATGTTGCGCGTACCGCCGACGCCTGCGCCTTGATCCAGCGCAGCACTCGCCATGGCCTGCTGCACGCTAAGGTTCTGCCCCATGCCCAGATAGTCGTTCGAGCACCAAACAGTGATCTCTCGCGCTTGCCCNGTCAGGGGATCGCGATAGACGGCCTTAGGGTGCTTACCTGAAACCCGCTCGAGGTTGGCAAACACCCGATAGCGTCCCTCTTCATGCAAAGAAGAAAGACGATCGGCAAAGAATGAAGCGTAATCCAAAAGCGGCACTTTCAGCGTTTTTTTTTGGACGCAGGATCCAACCCAGTGAAGGTGGTTTCCTCTTGCGTGAACACACTTTAGCTTAGGGGTGAGTGGCCCCACTTACCAGTGCGTCAATGTGCAAGGGAGCCTTTTTGCATCCGCAACAGAACCAACTCAATAGCGTTGAAACAGGGAACACCCATGAAAGTCAGCCTGATCCAGTTCTGCGTCGGCGCCGACCCAGTTGCAAACGCCGGAACCCTGGAAGCCATGATCCGCGAAGCCGCGGCGACAGACGACCCAGCAGAAATCGGTCCGTGTCTAATTCTGACCCCCGAGGCCAGCAACGTCATTCAGCCAGACCGTGAAGTTTTGATCGCGCAGGCTTTGCCGCTCGAACAGGATCCGGTCTTTGCCATGGGACAGCGGCTGGCGAGAGAATTGTCAGTGTTTCTGTGTCTTGGTTCATTGCTGGTTGCTGGCGAAATTCCAGGCTCAATGGTGAATCGGCAGATCCTGTTCAATCCCGCAGGTGAGTTGATCAACAGCTACGACAAAATCCACCTCTTCGATGTCGCAATTGGCGATGGACAGCACTACGGCGAGAGCGAGACTTTCACGCCAGGAGGGGAGGCCGTGCTCTCTGCCCTGCCTGACAGTCCCGCAGTGCTTGGTCACACAATCTGCTACGACCTGCGCTTTNCTGCGCTGCACCAAACACTCGCTATGGCGGGTGCTAACGTTTTGCTGAGTCCGGCAGCCTTTACCCAGACCACCGGCCGGGCGCACTGGCACACGTTGCTGCGCGCGCGCGCGATTGAAACCGGCAGCTGGGTGCTGGCCGCGGGGACCTGTGGCGTGCATGCGGGCGGGCGGCGAACCTTTGGCCATTCATGCATCATCAACCCATGGGGTGAGATCGTCGCTGAACTGGCATCGGAAACAGAACCGGGAATACTCGCACATTCGCTTGATTTTGACCGGGTTTACGAGGCACGACAGGCCATCCCTGCACTGGATCACGCCAGAACCTTCCACGTCTCATCTTCCCACTAAGGCCCATACTCCCTAAATAAAGAACATGATCAAATTCAGCCTCCATTGTTCACAAGGCCATAGCTTCGAAGCCTGGTTCCCGGATAGCGCCGGTTTCGAGGACCAGCGCCAACGAGGCCTGGTGACATGCCCGCACTGCAATGACACGGTGGTAGAGAAAACCCTGATGAAGCCGAGTGTGCGCGGCGGGCGCAACCGGGGTCAGTCTGTACCGCCGCCCCAGCAGGCTCAACCAACCGCGAGCGCAGGCACGGCCGGACCACGGGTCAAACAAGCGTTGCAGACCAGCTCAGCACCGAACAATTGGTCGCCGGAGCAGGTCGCCGCCGCTCGCCAGTTCTTCCACTCTATGCGTGCGACAGTGGAAAAGACACAC
This sequence comes from Kiloniella sp., assembly GCA_002690455.1. Classification (GTDB taxonomy): domain Bacteria; phylum Pseudomonadota; class Alphaproteobacteria; order UBA7985; family UBA7985; genus UBA7985. The sequence goes on along the minus strand of NZET01000022.1, from coordinate 53,587 downwards.
GAGGATGTGGGTGACAAATTCGCCGATGAAGCCCGAGCGATCCACGAAGGCGAGAAGCCAGACCGCGGAATCCGCGGAAAGGCGTCAAAGGAGCAGGTCGACGCCCTGCTCGATGACGGTATCGAGGTTCTTCCCCTGCCGGACATCAAGCTCGACGGCTGAATCGAAGCAGCGTGACACCTTGGGTTCAGCCCATGCCCACCGCAGCTTTGTAGGTCTCGATAAGGGCTTCTTGCTCCTGTCGGTCCGCAGGTTCCATTTTCCGCAGGCGCACAATGGCGCGCATGATCTTCGGGTCAAAGCCCGCGCCTTTAGCCTCACCATAGACCGAGCGGATATCTTCCATCAGACCTGCCTTTTCTTCTTCCAGCCGTTCGACACGCTCGATGAACTGGATCAGCGCTGCGGCCGCCGGCGTGCCGGAAGGCATGGGCTCGGCACGGGCCGCGGTGTCAGCCATGATCTGGTCGAGTTCATTATCGAAATCGTTGGACATCGTCATTTTTTCTCCGCTTCGGCGGCCTTAGAAAAGGCAGTCTGCTGTTCTTGGGTTGCTTCGGTCTGGTACTTGGTGCGCCAGTCCTCATAGGGTTCGCCGTAAAAGGCTTCGCGAGCAGCGTCCTTGCTCATTTCAATACCACGCTCCGTGGCCGCTTCATTGTACCAGCGGGACAAGCAGTTGCGGCAGAAACCAGCGAGGTTCATCATATCAATGTTCTGCACATCGGTGCGGGCCTGTAGATGCGCGCGAAGCGCGCGAAACGCTGCCGCTTCCAGTTCAGTTCGAATGGCCACATCCAGATCGGTCTCGGTCATTGCTGAAACACTTCCTTGATCATGGCGTCGAGCAGGCTGGCCCAATGGTCAACCTCCGCCGCTGTGGTGATGAGATCCTGTCGGATTTCAAAGGTGATAGCAGGCAAGTCGCGGTGCAAGTTGTGCAGAGCGTAGGAGCCTGTCATCCGCTCGAACAGGTCGTAAGGCTGGTTGTCCCCTACCGTGTAAGACGTGTTTTGCCGCAGCCATTCGATGGCAGCCGTAGCGCGGTCTTCCTCGCAGTAGTGCAGCAATCCGACTTCCCATGGCCGAGGATCATCCGGCGACGACATCAGGCAGTGGGTGAAGGAGTGACAGTGCACAATCAGGGGGTTCGGGTGCTGCATCTCAGCGATGAAGGCTTCGATCTCATCGTGATACGGGCGGTGAATGGCTTCAATCCGAGCAGCGTAAGACGCAGGCGCAAGATCGCAGTTTGCCGGCACCGAAACCCCGTCGAGCACGGCACTCGCCATATCCCAGTCGGTTGGTCGCCGGTTAAGGTCGAGCACAGCGCGGGAATAGACCCCCTCGATCAGTGAGCCGTCGAGACGCTGCACCAAATCCCGGCCCAGCGCCTCCATCCCCCAGTCTCCGACGATATGGCTGCGCCAGGCGTACTCTGGCAGACCGAGGTCGCCCAGTGCCGCGGGCGTTCGAAACCCAGCATGGTCATTGAGCAGCAGGACGCGCTGTTCAGGGCGCCGCTGCATCCAATGAAACGGGGGTGGATCATCTGGGCCAAGAAGGGGGTCGGGGTCGAACTGCATAGGCACGTTTTCGCCTGAAACGCAGCTTGAAAGCAAGCCCGCTGCCGACCTCAGGTGGACGTTGTGCGGCGCCAGTCAGAGACTGTGACCTATTCCTCCGGCGTGAAGGCCGTTGGTTGACCGACGAAACCGTATCGCAGTTCCTCGCTGAACAGCCGCCGTGCTGTCCGCTGCGCGTCTTCCAGCGTTACTGAGCGGAACAGATCGTTGCGGAAGGTAGGAAAGTCGGGCGGCAAGTCCTGTATCCGAATGCTCAAAACGTAATCGACCACATCGTTCGAATTGAGGAAATAGTTGGAATAAGAGCCAGTGAGGTAATCGATGGCTTCCTCGACCTCCCCGGCGGTGGGTCCATTTTCGGCAAAATCGCGCCAGACTTCGAGCGTGGCATCCAACGCCTCGTCCGCCGCCTCGTTGGCGGTGGCGAAGTTGAAGGATACCGTTCCGTAATCCTCCCCGCCGGAATAGCTGCTGTTGATGCCGTAGACGAGGCCGAGCTGGTTTCGTACCCGCTCACTCAGCCGCGAACCCAGACCGCCGGCACCGAGAATATGGCTAACCACACGCGCCGCATAGTTGTCCGGGTCTGTGCGCGGAAACGCAGGCGCGAGGGCATAGACGATAGTCTGGGTCTGCTCAAAGTCGATGGCAATCGGCGCATCAAAGCTGGCAAAAACTGGCGGCTGCAGGTCTTCAGGTGGTGTCACTACAGGCAGGCGCGCAAGGATAGGCGCCACCCGGCGGCGCAGCTCGTCGGGGGTGATGTCGCCCACTGCTGCGATAATCACATTGTTCCGGCCAATAACGCGGTCCTTTAACGCGAACAGGTCAGCCTGCGTGATGGCTGGAATGCTATCGAGGTCGCCACTGAACTTTCGGTTTCTAGGGTCATTTTCTCCCCACAGCGCGTCGTAGAAAGCGTCTCCCAGCTGCCCCCCGGGCGCCCTTGCCCGCTGCGCTGCTCCGGCCAGGGCATCCCGTCGCATACGCTCGACACCTTCAGGATCAAAGGCGGGGTCGGTCATCATGGTCTCTAGCTGTTCAAAGGCAAAATCCATCGAGGCCGTCGGGGTCTGGAAGCTGATCGACGACCATTTGAAGCCCGCACTGCCAACGATGGAAACTGCCTCGTCCTGCAGTCGGCCGAGGAAGGTCTCGGCGTCCATATCGCCCGCACCTTCGTTTATAGAACCAAAGGCCAATGAGGCCGTGCCTTCTTTACCTGGCTCATCCCAGCGAGAGCCACCTTCAAAGCCAAATTTGAGGGTAATCAGCGGATTGCTGTGATCCTCGACCAACCAAGCGTCTACTTCTTCATTGATTGGCACCACCTGGATGTCGATCGCGTTGGCTGGCTGTCCCATACCAATGAGGGCGGTCAGAACAGCGACGGTGGCAGCGATGATCGTAGCTTTTGAACGTGCGGCGGTCCGCACACAAGGGTTCGGGGTTTTCATCGCCTATTCCTCCAGTGGACCAAGAACCAGCGTCTTGGGCGCGCTGGCCTGTTCAAGAAACAGCGATGCCACGCCACGGATGTCATCAAGGGTCATCGCATTTATGGTGTCTTCGAGGGTCAGGAACACCCCATACTCATCGTTGGTCGCAACAACGCTTTCGAAGGATGTGGCCGGACCGTCAATGCTGTCGGCTGCGTAAACCAGCCCGTTCACGAAGCGGCGTTTCTGCCGCTCCAGCCGTTCGACGGTCAAGCCGTTTTCCAGCCAGTTGCGCAGAAAATCTTCGGCCTCGTCCAGCACTGCTACCGGGTCCAGCCCTTCGATCGGTTCAAGGCTGAGAATGGCCCAATCCTGCCCCTCATCGAGAACCACGGAAAACCCAGCGCTCAGCGCGATCTGGCGCTCCGTCTGCAGGTAACGGTTTAAAGGGGCATCCAGCCCGGAGGTCAGCATCGCCGACAACAGACGCGCGGCGTATCGGGTGCGGAAAGCATCCACGCCCGTCTCCGCCACCACTTCTGGCAGGCGCCAGGCCCGGCGCGCCGCAGGCTTGGTGATAAGGGCGTCTGCCACTGTCTCGGAGCCAGGCTCGAAATCGCGGTCGGCGTCCGGTCGAACCCGCGCTGGGACCGGTACAGCCGGAAAGTTACCGAAGTGCTTCTGAGCAAGAGCAAAGACATCCTCCGGAATCACGTCACCCGCCACGATCAACACCGCATTGTTCGGGTGGTACCAGGTTTCGTGAAAGTCGAGCAGGTCGGTCGGAGTCAGAGCCTCGAAATCTTCGCGCAGGCCGATGATCGGATGGTCGTAGGCCGCTGCACCACGCAGGTTAGCGCGCAAAAAGTGTGACGCACGGGCTGCGGGATTGTTCTCCCACCGCTGTCGATATTCCTGCATCACCACGCCTTTTTCGTTTTCCAATTGATCGGGATCTGCGTCGAGGCCGTTCATCAGGATGGCGTTGAGCGCAAGAAAGGTCTCCAAATGCTCGGAACCAAACCAGGCGTAGTATGCGGTTATATCGGATGAGGTTGAAGCATTGTTGTCTGCTCCGATCCCGTCGAGAGTCGAATCATACTCTCCCGGTTCGAGGCCGCGCCCGTTCAAGGCGGGCGAACCTCGGAACATCATGTGTTCGAGCACGTGGGCGATGCCATACTGCCCAGGTTGCTCATCCAGCGCACCTACCCTGTAGGACACGCGAGCATGAACTGCTGGCGCTCGGTGATTTTCAATGACAATGACGTCCATGCCGTTTTCGAGGGTCATCCAGCGCGCTTGCTCAAAAAGTGCGGCGGCAGGAAACGCGAATAGCAGCACGGTCGCACCGGACAGCGCTGCGGTCAGAGTGGGCAACAGATTTTTCATGAGTCTCCCGAAGCCGAGGTTGCGATCAGAGCGGCGTGGTCCGCGTCGTGTCTGTTACATGGGGCGTTATTGCGAAACGACGACCGGTTCACCGATCATCGTGACCCCGGCTGGCAAAGATGTGATCACTTGAGCGGCGGGCTGGGAGGGTATCGTTGCAGGCACAGCGACAGGCACTGGTGCTGTTTCGGCTGTCGCTAGCAGCATAGCGGCCTGCTCTGCTGTCAGGGGCACCATAGCTGGTCCCGAAGTCTCCACCACCGATGGGGCAGCCAGAGCCGGTGAGACACTTGGGACAATTGGCGAAGAAACAACTGGATAGATCGATCCACCAGCATTGGTCTGGGAAGACACCACGAACTGCGTTGCAGCGCCATTTGATCCACTCGCCACAATACGGCCAATTGGCTGGTACTGGGGCAACTCGTCAACAATGACTGTAATGGGTTGGTAGTCGTCCTCGGGTCGGGGATCGGGTTCCAGCGAGAAAACAAGCGCCTCAATCTCATCCTTCGTCGGCAAGCTCTCAGCGCGGGTGAACTCGTTCTGCGGCGTGGGCATGCGTGAGAAATCCGTAGGCATCGCAAGGCTTCGATTCTGCGGAATTGCGTATTCGTCTACCAGACCAGCGCTCGAAAAGTACCCCAGACCACGGGTCAGCGTGCCACAGCCCGTCAATCCAACCAGCATGGCAGCTGCGGTCGCCAAGGAAACGATGATCCGGCCCGTTGACATGGTAGAGCACTTACTCCTGCGAAGAAGAAGAAGAAGAGGGCGGTGACTTTCGCCCCTCAGAAAAGAAAAACATATCGGCCAGAATGAGGGCAACCCCCACAACAATCGCTGAATCAGCAACATTGAACGAGGGCCAGTGAATCCCGCTGACATGAATATCGATAAAATCGACCACTGTCTGGCGAAACGGGTTGAGGCGGTCGAAAGCATTGCCAACCGCGCCCCCGGCAATCAGCGCATAGGCCGCCGTCTGCGCGGTGCTGGTGCTGCGTCGCCCGGCGAGGATCANCCCAGCCGCAACCACAAACGCCAGCGCGCCAATGATATACCGACCACCATCACTGAAATTACCGATGGAAAAGGCAATGCCGGAATTGCGCACGTGCCAGATGTTGAGAAATGGTGTGATTTCTTCGATCTTCGGCGTAGTTGCCGAATAGATCGGAAAATTGGCGACGATCAGAGCTTTGGTCACCTGATCCGCAGCCAGAACCGCCAACNCGAGAAGAATTCCCCAGCGCAACATAGATCAGTCTCCACCCCCTGCACTCAAGGCGGCATCTCCGACGGCTGTATCACACCGCTGGCACAGATGCTCCGGATGCGCACCGACTTTGGGCAGCACCTGCCAGCAACGCTGACACTTCTCACCCTCGGCCAAAGCTGGTTCGACTGCTACACCGGCAATATCGTCCAGCCGCACGGCATTTGCAGCTCCCTCGCCTATGTCGATGCTCAGGCTTGAGACAATCGCAACTTCGGTGAAATCGACATCAGCCAGCTTTGCAGCTTTATCTGCAGACAGGAAGACCCGCGGTGCAGCCTGAAGGCTCGAACCAATCGTCTTTTCCTGACGCAATGGCTCAAGCGCCGTCGTAATCACCCGGCGAACAGCGAAGACATCCGCCCACTTGTCGGCCAGGGCGGCGTTCGACCACTGTGACGGTATATCTGGGATTACTCGAAGGTGAACGGAATCGGTATCGACCAGCTTCTCCGGCAACGCTGCCTCATCCTCCCGCCGGGTGAGCCAAGCTTCCTCGGCCGTAAAACACAGGATAGGCGCAAGCCAGGCTGTCAGGCAGGAGAAGCACTCAGCGAGCACTGTGCGCGCCGCGCGTGCGCGCAGGCTGTCGGGCGAGTCACAGTAGAGCGCATCTTTTCGAATATCGAAGTACAGCGCAGACAGATCAACGGCACAGAAGTTATGAAGTTCAGTATAGAGTCTGTGAAAGTCGTAGGCCTCCGCCGAAGTCCGCACGAGGGCATCGAGCTCACTGAGTCGATGCAGCACCCAGCGCTCCAACTCCGGTAACTCGTCATAACCCACTGCTTGCGATGGCTGGAAATTACCGAGGTTGCCGAGGATGAACCGCAGCGAGTTGCGAAAGCGGCGGTAAGAATCGGCCGAATGCTTGAGAATGGCTGGGCCAATGCGCAAATCGTCACTGTAGTCTGAGGCCACGACCCACAGACGCAGGATGTCGATACCGAAGTCCTTGGCGACATCGTCAGGCGCGGTCACGTTACCCAGAGACTTGGACATCTTGCTGCCCTTCTCATCCAGCACGAAGCCGTGGGTGAGGATAGCATCATAGGGCGCGCGGCCGCGGGTGCCGACACCGACCAACAGAGACGAATGGAACCAGCCGCGGTGTTGGTCTGACCCTTCCAGATACAGATCGGCCGGCCACTTCAGTTCGGGTCGCTGTTCCAGCACAAAGCTGTGCGTCGCGCCGCTGTCAAACCAAACTTCGACCACGTCTCGGCCTTGCTCGAAGTCCTCCGGGTCATAATCGTTGCCAAGGAAACGCGATGGCGGGCTGTTAAACCACGCGTCACCACCTTCTAGCTCGTAAGCTTCAGCGATGCGTTCGATCACCTTTGGGTCTCGCAGCGGCTGGCCGTCAGACTTGCGCACGAAAATCGGCAGCGGCACACCCCACACCCGCTGACGCGATACACACCAGTCGGGGCGTGTCTCGATCATCGACGTGATCCGGTTACGGCCTTGTTCCGGCACAAAAGTGGTATCACCCAGTGCCTTCAGTGCCCCTGCGCGCAGCTTCTTTTCTTCCATAGAAATGAACCACTGAGCGGTATTGCGGAATATCAGGGGGGCCTTGGACCGCCAAGAGTGTGGGTAGGAGTGCTCAAGCTTACCCTTTGCCAGCAAGCCGCCAGCTTCGATCATTGCTTTCAGGATCGGACCAAGTGCAGTGCCGTCCTTGCCCTTTTGGTCATAGACGGTCAGACCACCGAACAGGGGAACATGCTCATAAAAGGCGCCATCTTCAGCCACCGTCATGGGCACCTCGACGCCGTGTTGGACGGTAGCCAGCTGCCAGTCGTCGAAACCGTGCCCTGGCGCGATGTGAACCAAGCCCGTGCCCTGCTCGGTTGTCACATAGTCCCCATGGAACATGGGCACGTCATGACCGAAGCCTTGCTCGGCCAGCGGGTGAGAGGCGATAACTCCGGTCAGATCAACGGACAGGTCTTCGCGCGTCCAGCCTTCGATTTTCGCGGCGGCGGCTGTGGCTTCAGCGGTCTCATCGGCAATAATCAAGCGCTCACCAACCTGTGCCAGCGATCCTTCGGCGACAGCATCCACTCGATAAACGCCGTAACTGATGTCATCGTGGAAAGCCATGGCGCGGTTACCGGGGATGGTCCACGTCGTCGTGGTCCAGATTACAGCACTGGCACCAACCAGTTCAGGCTGGGGGGCGGATTTCACCGGAAACCTAACCCATATGGTCACAGATTTGTGCGGATAGTATTCGACCTCGGCGTCGGCAAGCGCGGTTTTCTCAACCACGGACCACAGCACCGGCTTGTTGCCCTTGTACAGCTGACCGTCGAGCAGGAATTTGCCCAGCTCACGGACGATCTGCGCTTCGGCGTCGTAGTGCATGGTCAGGTAGGGACGGTCCCAGTTGCCCATTACCCCGAGGCGTTTGAACTGTCGGGTCTGCTCTTCGACCCAACCTTGTGCAAAGTCGCGGCATTCGCGACGGAATTCGACAACGTCAACTTCGTCTTTGTCTTGCCCACGCTCGCGGTACTGTTCTTCGATTTTCCACTCAATCGGCAGGCCATGACAGTCCCAGCCCGGCACGTAGTGCGCGTCTTTGCCCAACATCTGGTGGCTGCGATTGATCACGTCCTTNAGGATCTTGTTGAGGGCGTGGCCAATGTGCAGGTTGCCGTTGGCGTATGGTGGGCCGTCGTGGAGCACAAATTTAGGCCGGCCTGCTGACGCAGCGCGAAGGCGGTTGAAAAGGTCCATCTTCTCCCATTGGGCCAGCCATTCGGGCTCGCGGGTCGGCAGGTTGCCGCGCATGGGGAAGGTCGTTTGCGGGGTCGTGACCGTATCTCGGAAATCGCGGCCGGTGTTATTTTCGCTCATGGAACCAGTTTACTCGGACAACTGTGTGAGGTTTCGCTCAGGCTGGAGGGGCATCGTTCACTTTCAGGCATACAGCCGACGAGCGGCAAACGCGAGTGTGAGCCGTGCAAGGCGGATACTCGCACGACCCTCGGCACAGCTGGTTCAGCTTGCTTCAGACAGGCGACCGCGGGCCTCATCGCAGTCCTGCTGGATCTGGACTTTGAGCGCGTCCAAACCCTGAAATTCCAGATCGGGGTGGATGAACGACTGAAACCAGAATTTCACCTGTGCGTCGTAGATGGACCCGGACCAGTCGAGCAGATGGACTTCAAAACGCTCTTCATCCCCGTCAACGGTCGGTCGCGTGCCAAGGTAGGACACCGCTGGCAGACNTTCGTCGCTGCCGTCGATCGCAGCCCAGCCTGCATAGACACCGTAGCGCGGCCGTATTTGCAGGGTGGGCCAGTCTAGGTTGGCGGTCGGAAAGCCGATGGTGCGCCCGATCTGGTCCCCGCGCTGAACCGTGCCACCTGCACTCCAATGACGACCAAGCAGCCGGTTTGCCGTCTCAATATCGCCATCGACCAGGGCTTGCCGCACACGAGAAGACGAGATAACGCCGCCTTCTGCATCATCGTGGCTGAGGGGGACAGCCGACACGCCGAAGCTCAAATCCTGCCCCCAGCGACCCAGTTGCAGCATGTCTCCACCTCGGGCATTGCCAAAGCGAAAATCCGGCCCGGCGAGAATGTGCTTGATGCCGACGTGGCGGGCGAGAATGTCCTGCGCAAAGGTCTCGGCCCGCAGGCTGGACAACCCTATGTCGAAACTTAGTTCCAGCATCACGTCGACCAGCCCGGTCTCCTGTAACAAGGTCGCGCGTTCTTCCACCCCACGGGTGAGCAGAAAAGGCTTGGTCTCTGAACCAGCAAAAAAACGGCGGGGGTGCGGCGCAAAGGTCAGCACCCCAGAGCGGCAGCCAAGCTCATCTGCCCGCTCTCGCGCCGCCTTCAGCAGAGCCCGGTGCCCCCGATGGACACCATCAAAGTTGCCGATGGCAAAGACCACGTCATTGTAAGCGCGTTCCCACCTGCGGATTTCATCGAGGGGAACGGAAGGAATCCATTTCACGGCGTCTGCGTAGCCTCAATCTTTTCTGCCTCTGTTTCGATCAGAGTGACAAAATGATCAACCATATCTTCACTGTCGATATTGTGATCAGGCGCACCGCCGACATAGACCTTGTGGCGGCCATTACCGCCGCCGGTCAGCCCAAGCACGGTTTGCGCCGCTTCGCCGGGACCGTTAACCACGCAGCCAAGCACCGACACGTCCATTGGCGTGCTGATGTGGGCGACCCGCGCTTCGATCTGCTGCACCACGTCGATGACGTCGAAGCCCTGTCGCGCGCAGGACGGACAAGCGATGATATTCACCCCGCGATGGCGTAACCCCAGTGATTTGAGCAGATCAAAGCCGACTTGAACTTCTTCGACCGGCTCGGCGGACAGACTGACCCGGATGGTATCACCGATCCCTGACCAAAGCAGATTACCTAGCCCGATGGCACTTTTGACGGTGCCGAGCCGTGTCGGCCCAGCCTCGGTGATACCCAAGTGAAAGGGGTAGTCGCATGCCTCGGCCAGACCCGCATAGGCTGCGACCGCGAGAAACACGTCGCTGGCCTTTACCGAAATCTTTATCTCACGAAAATCGCAGTCCTCGAGCAGCTTGACCGAGTTTAACGCGCTTTCGACGAGGGCTTCAGGACAGGGTTCACCGTACTTTTCCAGCAACGGGCGCTCTAACGACCCGCCATTAACGCCGATGCGGATCGAGCAGCCGTTGGCCTTGGCCGCCTGCACCACTTCCATGACGCGTTGCTTGCTACCGATGTTGCCGGGATTGATGCGCAGGCAGGCTGCGCCCTTGTCGGCCGCTTCGAGCGCGCGACGATAATGAAAATGTATATCGGCGACGATCGGGACGGAGACCGCCTTAACGATCTGATCGAAGTGTGACGTCGATTCTTCATCCGGGCAGGAAACTCTCACGATATCGACGCCAGCCTCCTCCAGCGCCCGAATCTGGGCGATGGTTGCCTGAACATCGTGTGTCGGCGTGTTGGTCATCGACTGCACGGTTATGGGAGAATCGCCCCCGACAGGAACCGAGCCCACCATGATTTTCCGAGTCGTTCGCCGGTCAATGTCTCGCCAGGGTCTGACTGACGGCATATTCTGCTCTCCTAAGGCGCTTTTTTCACACGTATGTGGGTAGATGGTTTTCAAGATCTATCATGAAGTCGTATAATCAATTAGCCGGTTGTGAACAGTGTTCCCTATCGCCGCGTAAGCGATTAGAGTGCGGCATAAGGCGAAGTTTCAGCCTCATGTTATCGTTTTTGGATCGGCGTCCAATGTCAGCGCAGGGTTGCGGTGGACGAGACAACCACAATGAGGAACGACGAGTACAGTGTGATGAATGGCGTCTTGGCGCATAGGTTAGAAGACCACTTCAAGCAGTGTCGATATGCAATGGCAGCCGGTGCGACCCTGTTTGCTGGGCTCATCCTGACCGGTTGCGTGACGACGTCCTACGTGGCCAATGACGCGCAAGAGCGCGTCGCGTTGGTTGAAGAGCAGTCGGAATTCCGCTCGGTTATGACGCCGGCTGGGCTGCGTGTCTTGACCCCAGACGGGGTTCTCGTCGACCCCAATCAGTCACAGGCACCTGCGAGCGTGCAACAGGTTGCGCAGAACTCGACACCGCGCATTGCGCTGCTGCTTCCCATGACAGGCAGCCTGTCAGCTATTGGCGAGGCTATGAAAAATGGCGTGGATCTGGCCATCAAGGACGTAGGCGTTCCGGGTACGTTCGAAGCTCGACTTTATGATACGCAGTCGACCAACCTTGGCGCTTTAACTGCCGCGCAGCAGGCTGTGGCCGAAGGTGCGACTTTAATCCTTGGGCCACTCCGAGGCGATGCCCTGCCGACCGTGGCACAGGTTGCAGCCAGCCGAGGCGTCAACGTTGTTAGCTTTAGCAATGACATCACGCGGGTCAGCGATAACGCGTATGTCATGGGTATCACGCCAGAGGCTGTGACCAAACGCGTCCTTAGCTATGCCGCACAGCAGGGGCATCGCCGTGTCGCCGTTGTTGCACCAGCTGATACCTACGGTCTTGCGGCGGCGGACGCGGCCAATGGTCTCGCACGTTTTCTCGGCACGAACATCGCGCTGACTGAGACGTATCCGGCCGATGCTGAAGACCGCCCGGGCCGCACGGCCGTCGCGCAGCAGGTCGGGATGCAGGCGGACCTTTTCGATGCGATCTACCTGCCCGACACGCAAGAAGCCGGTGATATGGCTTCGCTGCTCTACTTCTACGGTGTTGATCCGCGCCGTGTGCGTTTCCTCGGTGTTCCAATCTGGGACCAACAGGCCAATGCCTTGATTTCAGAACAGGCACTGGTCGGAGCGATCTACGCATCCCCAGCCGAGGCGAAATTCGCCGACTTCCAGCAGAATTATCAGGCGGCCTACTCCAGTGATCCACACCCGCTGTCATCTTTGTCATATGACGGCATGGCTATGGCACTGAATATCGCGGGCCGTATGCCTATGACCCGTTTCCTCGCTAATGAACTTGAGCGACCGCAGGGTTTCGCGGGGATCGACGGCCCCTTTGCTCTCCGGGCTGACAAGCGGGTTGAGCGCGGTATGGCGATAAAGAGGATCAGCAGTGTCGGTCTGGAACTGATCGAAGATGCGCCAGCCGGATTATATCAACGCAACGTAACGGCAGCTACGGGCAGCATCGTTGGTGTGGGCGCGCAGGAGGCGGTCGTCGAAGTNCCAACAACTACGTCAACCTACACCACAACGACGGTCACGCGGACAGAGACCCGCTTACCACCCGAGGCTGGAGGCTGGATCGGCCGAGGTGAAAACCGTGTCTGGGTTCCGGCAAACCGCTAGCCAGCAACAAACAAACCGACGCTAGGTTGAGACTGACGCCCCAACGCAAAGAGGCGCGGATGTTTCCAATGCTGATTATCGACCCCGCCTCATTTCCAATGAAACGAAATCGCCTTCTGGTAACGCTCAGTCGCAGAAAGAGTCTGTCCTGCACACTGGTCTACCGTGAGGCTCGGATGAGTCGTTAAAAATTTTTACGGCCTTTTTCAGACCTTTAGCGCACTTTTCTCTTGTATCTGTTTAAAATTTGTTCTACACGGTCAAGGATTTTGTGGCGCCTTGTCGTTATACGAGTTTTTTCAATGACTTGTGACAGGATCGGACGGGCTGGTTTTCCAATTTTCGGGGAACTTCATCCGATCGTGGTTCAGGTCTCTCTGGATACGAGAAAATGAATACGATTTTTCAGACCAAGAGAGCTATTGGCTCTGCCCGTCCTTCCTTTGCACGCAAGGGTCTCTTCTTTGGTGTTGCCGGCAGTGCGCTGCTGGCTGGAGAGGCGATGGCCCATTCTGTCTTCGTGGCTAAATCGGCCGATGGCACCGCAGCAGGTCCGTTTTTTGGTGGAACCATGACGGACGCGGGTGAATTAGTCCCGCATCAGCACCCAAATTTTGGGGAAGAAACCTCAACCATCGATGGTTTGACCGACGGCCTGGCGTCTTCCCGTGGCAGCGCTNCACCGGGCGTGCTCAGTGTGTACCCGACGGATCAGCAAGTTCAAGGCTGGAACAGCTATAACGGTGTTGAGCTTGGTGGCGTAGAGACGGCCTCGACTTCCCCCGTATTCGTGCCAACGTCAGAAGTCCGGACAACGCAGGTGACACTGCTGAATCCGAACGAGACGGCGCAGCTTAACAATGCTGAAACCACCGTCACCACCAAGAACTTCCGCAACGTCCAGTCAGACGTGCTAGGCACGGAAAAGCTCAATGGCGGTAGTCTCGCGCTGACCTTGAAAGACGGCGAGATGATGACTGCCGGTGCGGGTGATTATGCCTTCAACGGCGGAGACGTTTGGCTGGCCTCGACCATCGCTGGTGACCTCGGCATGGTGACCGAGACCACGTCGATCCTGTCCAGTGTTTCGGGCGGTGGTCTGGCAGCTTGGGGCCCTCTCGCAGCTGGCGTCGCCGGCGTCGGTGCACTCGGACTTGGGGCCGCTGCACTCACTGGCAATCTTCCCAACCCCTTCGACCGCAGCAACCACGATGATGAAACCGGCGAGGACGGAGAAGGCGACGGCAATTCAGATGGCGCGGGCGACAGCAGCGTCAGCGAGGGAGATTCGGACGATGTCTCCGGCGATAACGATCAGGTCGCAGCCGCGAACGAGCCGGAAGATGAGGAAGAGATTGAAGACGGAATCGATCCTGAATTCGAAGTCACCAACAAAGACCCTGAGAACGAAGGACCGTCGGCACTCAAGTTCTCAGAGTTCTTTAACAGCACCGGCAGCTACAGTCTGGTCGAGCAGGATACCATCGTCGGCACGCTATCGGCCGACGACCCTGAAGGCGATGAGCTTCAATATCGTATCGACAGCCAGAAGCTGGGTTCGACCGATACCAAGATCTTTGCCATCAATGACGAAAACCAGCTGATCCTGACGGAACGCTTGGACTACAGTCAGCCCGGCAATGATGCAGACGGCACACTGTTCGACCACAACACCGCAACGGTCGTGATCGAGGTCTCAGACGGCTCTGAACATACAGAATTTCGGACCTTCGGGTTCAGCATTGCGAACTCAACAGACGATGATACGCCGCTGCAGTACGTGCGTGAGGCCGATGTCACACGCCTGAGCTACAACGGCCAGAATAGCACCCAGTCCGGGGCTGCGGACAGTACAGACTGGCTGCCGTTTATGGACGAAGCCGAATACGCGCGTAGTGGCAGTGGCGATCACCTGATTGCGTCAATCCACAGTGAAGATCCGTCGATGTTCTCGGTGCACAATATCAATGGTGAAGGCGGTTTTTCTGGAACCAAAAACTACTCGGTCAACAACTCAACCGTGATCGATGAAAAGTACCACATCCATGAAGTGATCGCGATCGACATGGATGATATCGACGGTGACGGATTCCTTGATGTTGCCGTCGCCGGCCGCGGTGGAACCAGTGGCGAGGATTCGGTCGTTCAGATCTGGGAAGCTGGAAGCACGGGCGTCTTCAGTTTCCAAACCGCCGATAAGGACTCCGAGCCTGCTTCCGTCCGTGATGTCATCATCGGGCACTTCAACAAGGCATCGACGGGCCAGGAAACCTCAGTCACGAACATGAAAAAGATCATGGTGATTGGCGGCGGCACAGACAACGTTGCCTCAGAAGACGCGCTCTACACCGTTGCGTTCATCGNCAATCAGTACGAGATCGAGGGTACGCAGTTGCAGGGCAACTGGCACTTCGATGAAGTAGAAAGCATGGTTCTCAATGATGTCGAATACTCAATCGGCACCTATGGGACCAGCGACGGCACCGGAATCGGCATGGCGTCCATTTCAGACCCCAGCAAAGGCGTGNTCAGCGCAGGGAGCGGCATCAAACACAACGATGTCGCTGTCATCAACAACGTGGTGTTCACGGCAACGGACGAAGGCATTTACTACAACAAAGCCTTCCACACGCACATGGNCACACCCGAAGCGGGTTCGATCTCTAACGATGGGCTCCATACAACTGACATCAAAGCCAGCCAGATTGCAGCGGGTAACTTTGACGGCGACGACGATCTTGAACTCGCTGTTTTGGACGTGCTCGACCAGACACCGATCATCCGGTTCTTCGACGTTGATCCGACCAACCCACAAGTTCTGACGCAGCTGTACACCACTGAACCGGTGCCAGGGGCAACCGAACTGCTGGTAATTCCTGGCTCCATTGAGGAATCATCCCGTGAAGATGGCAACATCGGCGCCGACGAGCTCCTCGTCGGTATCTCCGAGGCCGGTACGTCGACCTACTTCATCGGAGAAGATGAGATGACCCAGACCTGGAACGGGTCAATCATCTTCTACGACCACACCTCGCTCTAAGCGGGTGTCGTGTGGGAAAATCTGGGCTGCAGGGTCAGTTCGTTCCGACGATCAGACCTTGTAGCCCATCCACTTTTTAACTTCCCGCAGGATCAGTTTTGACTCGATCTGCGTCACGCCCGGCATATGAGCGATTTGGCGGTGAACTTCCTCATAGTGCCCGGTGTCCCGTGCTGAAACCCGCAATGAATAGTCGGCACGACCGGCCATGAGGTAACATTCCAGCACAGAAGAATTATCACGGGCGGCACGTTCGAAAGCTTCAAGATCTTCTTCTGCCTGCGACACCAGCGACACATCGACGATGAAGTGCAGATCAAGGCCCAGTGACTTCGGGCTGAGGCGAGCCGCATAGCCTTCGATCACCCCTGCTTTCTGCAGCTGCAACACGCGGCGGTGACAGGCCGAGGACGAGAGGCCAACACGCTCCCCCAGTTCTGCCATCGACAGGCGACTATCCCGCTGCAACGCCGTCAAAATCGAGCGANCTATACTGTCAAGTTCGGCTGTCATCCCAATCCCTTCTGATTTTGCTCGCGATATTCGCAGATTTTCCCACAAAATGGCAAGTCTGAGGGCCGGTCAGCCGCCATGTGTCGGCTCAGGCGAACAATACCTTCCAGAAGGTACGCAACGCGACAATAATGAGGAATAGGCTGAACAGGCGCTTGGTCAGACGGCTGTCCAGCCGGTGAGTCAGCCGTGCGCCAATCGGTGCCATATAGATGGTAAAGGGAATCATGAGCGCCAGGGCGATCAGGTTCACATACCCCAACGACAACGGAGGCAGACCTGGCTGCCCCCATCCGATGGACATGAAGCCCAAGGCTGCGGGTAGCGAGATGATCACACCAACCCCCGCCGAGGTGGCAATCGCGCGCTTGATGTCGACACCGCAGAGCGACATGAAAACGTTGTTTGTGACCCCACCGCCAATACCCATGAGCGTCGAGGTGCTGCCGATGAACAGGCCCGCAGCCTGTGGCACTGGAGCACCGGGCAGTGTTGATCGCAGTGTGAGATTGGGCGACGCAAAAAACTGATACAAGCCTACCACCAACGCTATCACCCCAAAGACCAGCATCAGCCCGGAGGCATCGAGTACACGCGCCAGCCCGAGCCCAGCAACCACGCCGATGACGACAAACGGCAGGTACTGACGCAACAACCGCATCTCAATTTTGCCAGAGCGATAATGGGTCTGCGCTGAAACCAGCGAGGTAGGGATNATGATAGCCAACGAAGTCCCCACAGCGAGGTGCTGTGCGTGTATCGGATCGGACCCCCGCAAGCCAAGGCCAAACAGCTCCGTGAGGATCGGCACCATAACAATACCACCCCCGACACCGAACAANCCCGCGATGAAGCCTGCGACCACAGCGCCGCCGGTCAGAACAGCAGCAAAGAACAGGACATCGGCAATCGGAATATCAAGAAACACGGTTGGGCCCCTTCGCCTTGAACACGGCAGGTCCATCCCGCGCGTTCCGTCGCCTCTAGCGATAGGCCAGAGAGGCAATGCTTGCCAAGCACCCGGGGGGGCTTATCTGACCCGCCGTGGACGGAACAGGCGTTGGACCAGCGACTGCCGCCGCTCGCCCTCGCGGTAAAGCACGAACAAACCTGAACTGACGATAATGGCGATTCCGATTAGCGTCAGGACGTCCGGCACCTGCCGGAACAGCAACAAGCCCCACAGAAGGTTGTAGCCCAGCAAGCAGTATTCAAACGGAGCGGCAAACGAAGGTTCAAGATTGCGGTAGGCAGCCGTCAGCATGATAAAGCCAATAGCGGAGCCCAGCCCGATACCCACCATAATCAGCACGTCTGTACGGGTCGGCCAGACCCACGCTTTGAGCAGAACTTCCAGCCCTTCGGGCGCATGATCGACTGCCCAGCCCTCTCCAAAAATAGCCCAGAACAGCGCGCCGATAATCAAGTTCATAATCACGAATGTGACCGACTGTACCGTTGTTGACTCGGTGCGGCCCAGCCAATTTGTCATCAGCGCGGACAGCGCATAGAAGAACGCCGAGGCCACCGCCATGAGCGCAGGCAATAGGGGAATCTCCCCCACGCCTGGTTTGACGATAAAGAGCACCCCAACCAGCCCAATGATGACCCCGGTCAGACGGCGCCAGCCAATCGGCACCCGAGTTGTGACCCAGCTGAGGAAAGTGATGAACAGTGGTGCAGTAAAATACAACGAGGTCGCCTGCGCAAAATCCAGCCCAGCCAGCGCCAGATAGTAAGCGGTGTAGGACAGCGAGAGCAGCCCCCCGCGCAGGAACAGCTGCCAGAATTTTGTAATCTGCATGTTCTTGCCCTGATCAAAAGCAAAGCTGAGCAGGATCAGAGGCCANATGTTCACGAGGCTGCGCACGAAAACAATCTCGTGCACTGGATAACGTTGCGTCAGGTCAGAGACCAGGACGTCCTGAATAGAGAATAGGAAAAGGCCCCCAAGCAGCATTAGCAGAGGGGCGGTCGGCCGATTGGCGCTGACCGTGCTTGTCATGACCACAACTCCCGTAAGGCGCCCCCTGTGGTGGTGGTAACAGGACGCCAGTTGAGAACCGTAGAACACGCCTGATTGAAAGCACGGATTGACCGGGCCGCAGGGTTAGTTCTGCCCCGCCCAATGCTTTCTTTCGCATTCCATATCTGTTGCAAAAGCGACTGGGCAGCTTTAGCCGCGACGCTGATTTGATTCATGCAAAAAAATAAATCAGTCGCAGGGTAAAAATACGGCCCTAGCGGATGGTTGTGGACGCCGGAAAAGCGCGGTGCTCGCATCGCGTCCGGGGGCACAAGCGACAGTTCGTGCCAATGGGTGCCGGATCGCGACCATCCAGACCATCCGCGTAGACCACGTGCTCCGCGAATTCATAAGAACAACCAAGTACGACCGTCAGACGACGCTGCGCCCGACCAGCCTGCGGCAGGCCCTTTCGGATGGACTTGGCCAGCGTCAGAAACGTGCCACCATCGGGCATCTGCACTTTATCCACACCAAGGTTACCGGGGTGCTGGTCGGCACTGACCACCGACCACGCCGGACACGCAC
Source organism: Kiloniella sp. (assembly GCA_002690455.1). Lineage (GTDB taxonomy): Bacteria > Pseudomonadota > Alphaproteobacteria > UBA7985 > UBA7985 > UBA7985. Next base: position 34,951 of record NZET01000022.1, on the reverse strand, counting down.
CCCCATAGCGTGAGATCGGGAACCCGCCTGCACTGAACCGCTTTGACACGTTGCCGGCCGCGTCCATGCGCAGCATGAAGAAGGGCACGGCCCGCGCGCCAGGTCGTTGCAACGAAGTCAACCGGTGGGCCACCTGCTCAAAGCTGGTACCAAAACGGGCCTGTAGAATATCCAGATCGTGGCGGGTTTCCAGCGCAGCCTCGGCAAAGCGCGCATAAGGCATCATCACCGCAGCAGCAAAGTAGCCCTTCAGCGCCGCCAGCATCATGGCAGCACTACCGGCCTGCCGGATACCCATACCGTCGATTAGGGACAGCATCTGATCGCGCAACGCCAGCTCAGCCACGGTCAATCCGAGTGCAAAGACCCGGCTTTCGGGTGGGGCGAGTTCATTGAAAATCAGCCGCTTGCCATGCAGATCGTGCCGAAAGGCCGCGGTTTCCATTACACCGGCTGGCATAGAGCGGACGACGTGCCCGTGCGATTCGGCCAGATATCGACTGAGGTCAGCTTCCAGATGCGTTTGACGCAAGCCGGCCTCTGTAGAAAGTGCTTCGGCGGCCGTCTCCAACTGAGGAAAATGGTTGTGCCTGTCTTCGAGCACGTCGAGCAATTCGTCTACTTCCGTAGGGCGCACGAGCAAGCCGCCTGACAGTGCCGCTGCTGAATCTGTCTGCCCAACACCACCAGACTGATACCGGGCGTAGAGGAGTTGCAGCGCCTCTGCAATCATCGGCACGCGTTCGACGGCCTCGCGCAGATCCTGCCGCGTCAGGTCGAGTTCGGCGAACAGCGGATCAGATAACACCTCACGCAGTCGGCCAGACTGAGCGTCACTNTCGTCGAGAGCGAATTCCTGAATATTGACACCAAAGGCATCGCCCAAGCGCAGCAGGACGTTAACCGTAATCGGGCGCTGGTTGTGCTCGATTAGGTTCAGGTAAGCGGCGGAAATACCGAGGTCATGCGCCATCTGAGCCTGGGTTACGCCCTCTTCGCGGCGGAGGCGGCGCAACTTATGACCAATGAAGAGTTTGCGTTCTGCTGCCATGGGCACAGACCTTAGCAGAAAATTATTAACATGTATTCAGCATTTTTGTTTGTAAATCTTTGCAAACAGACTCAACCACGGGGGACGGTCCCGCGCTGTCTTGGCACTATTGCGTTGAAACGCCGCAGCTCATGCATCGGCTGCAAATTCACACCGACACCCAACCGACTGACATTTTCTCTGTCCTCCTCCTTCTCAACAACTCACTCCCTTACTCCATCCGTCTCTCAATCTCTTTTTCGCTCAGCCGTATCGCAAGCGGCAAAACTCGACCAATGACGCAAGACATAGGAAACGCATCATGACCAGCAATCGGAAGCAACAGATCCTCGACCTCCAGAAGGACTGGGCCAGCAATACACGCTGGGCCAACGTCAAGCGCGGCTACTCGGCCGAGGACGTTGTGCGGTTGCGCGGCTCTATGCAGCGTGAGAACACTTTGGCCCGCAATGGTGCGAGGAAGCTCTGGGACATGGTCAATCGCGAAGGCGATGATCAGGCTGTTCGCTGTCTGGGTGCCTTAACTGGCGGTCAGGCGGTTCAACAGGCTAAAGCCGGCATCGAAGCCATTTACCTTTCAGGCTGGCAGGTGGCTGCTGACGCCAACACTGCTCCAACCATGTATCCGGATCAGTCACTTTATCCGGTGAACTCAGTTCCAGCCGTGGTCGAGCGGATCAATAACGCCTTCATCCGCGCTGATGAAATCCAGTGGGCCAAGGGCGTCAGCCCGGAAGACGAGGGCGGTATTGACTACTTCCTTCCTATTGTTGCCGACGCAGAGGCTGGTTTTGGCGGCGTCCTTAACGCCTTTGAGCTGGCTAAGGGCCTGATTTCCGCCGGTGCGGCCGGTGTTCATTTCGAAGACCAACTCGCTTCAGTGAAAAAGTGTGGTCACATGGGTGGTAAAGTGTTGGTTCCAACCCAGGAGGCCGTGCAAAAGCTGGTCTCAGCGCGTCTTGCCTCCGACGTGCTGGGAACGGACACGATCATCCTGGCGCGGACCGACGCGAATGCCGCCAACCTGATCACCTCCGACGTTGATCCCTACGATGCGCCTTTCGTCACTGGCGAGCGCACGTCCGAAGGCTTCTTTGTCACCAACCCCGGTCTGGATCAGGCGATTGCCCGAGGTCTGGCCTACGCTCCGTACGCCGACCTGATCTGGTGTGAGACAGCGACGCCCGACCTCGACGAAGCCCGCCGCTTCGCCGAAGCCATCAAGAAGGAATATCCGGACCAGCTCTTGTCCTACAATTGCTCACCGTCATTCAATTGGAAGCGCAATCTGGACGACGCGACCATCGCCAAGTTCCAGACTGAACTGGCGGCTATGGGCTATCGCTACCAGTTCATCACACTGGCCGGGATTCACGCCATGTGGAATTCGATGTTCAGGCTCGCCAACGACTACGCNGCGCGCGGTATGTCGGCATACGTGGAGTTGCAGGAGCAGGAATTCGCCGATGCGGACCGAGGTTACACCTTTGTTTCTCACCAGCAAGAAGTGGGCGCTGGCTACTTCGATGATGTCACTACCACCATCCAGGGCGGGACATCTTCTGTAACGGCGCTTACCGGCTCCACCGAAGAAGAACAGTTCGACGTACGCGCCGCCGCATCCTGATCCCAAACGAAAACAACAGCAAACCTAATCGATCCCACCCCGCCTCGTTCTGCCCGGTCCTTCGGGATCGGGCTTAAGGCCCCACCACAAGAGTACTGGAGACCCGACCATGCAAGCACCCGCTGCGAACCGGCCTCAACCCGAGGCTCAAGCGGACAAGACGTTCTTCTACGTCATCGGTGGTGAATTCACCGATACCTCGTTTGAGGAGGTCCTGACTCGATCTAACCAGATCCATGGACCCTTCCGGTCCCACGATGAAGCTATGAGCAAATGGCGCGCGCTGTCGTTCCAGTCCACGGGCAATGCTCAGGTGCGTTACGAAATCGCTGAAGTCGCTCATCGCATGGACCGGCGAACCATTCTATTAGGCTAGCGCATCCGAAAATGGATGAAACCCAACCGCTCAACCGAAAGCCGAATAAACTGAAGGACTGACGGGCTGACGATCCACCGCCCGTCAGTCAGACCGGCAGCGGTAATGTAACCATCAGTCCTCGTGGCCGGTCACCGAAGTCCGCTCTAGCGCATCGAGGAAAGTCTGCGTCGCAGCATCCCACGAAAAGCGTTCTGCATAGGTCCGGGCCGCTGTTGAGGACAACTCAAGCGACGTGAGACAGGCCGCCTGTAAATCTTCGCTCAACGTACCGACATTCGGATCGGTGATGACGTCTTTCGGCCCCGTCACAGGGAAGGCAGCGACCGGCGTTCCGGCCGCGCAGGCTTCGAGCAGTACGAGCCCGAAAGTATCAGTCTTCGAGGGGAAGACAAACACGTCAGCGTCCGCATAGGCCGCGGCCAGCACGTCCCCGTGCAGCGGGCCAGTAAAGACAGCGTCGGTATATTTAGCCTTCAGTGAACCATAGGAAGGACCAGAGCCAACGATCATCTTCGTCCCCGGCAAATCCAGCTTCAGAAAGGATTCGATATTTTTCTCGACTGCAACCCGGCCGACGTATGCAAAGACTGGACGCTGCAGGCCTTGCACGTGCTGAGAGGGCTTCTTTGACGGATGGAATAATTCCAGATCAACACCACGCGGCCAAAGGTGTGTGTGCTTGATGCCAAATTCAGCCAACTCGTCCGCCATTCCCTGATTGGTGACAAGAACTCGTTGAGCCGGGCGATGAAACCACTCCAGCCAACGCCAAAGCCAGCGCGCGGGAAGCCCCGTGCGTTCGTTGATGTACTCGGCAAGCTTGGTGTGAAAAGACGTGGTGAAGGGGATCTTATTGCGCTGACAGAACGAGCGCGCCGCCATGCCCAGCGGGCCTTCGGTCGCAACGTGGATGGCGTCGATGGCGCCCTTCTCCTGGATAATGGCCTTGATCCGACGGCTCACCTCACCGGGCCAGAACAACGCCAGTCCGATTTCCTTGTACATCGGCATCGGCATGTTGATCTGGAATTGATCAGGGGTGATCCGGCTGAAGGTATGACCCTTTTGCTCGACGATCCCCCGGGTGGTGTCGAGCGTCCGTACCACACCGTTGATCTGCGGATGCCAAGCATCGCTTACCAGAAGAATATGCATCAGCTGACATGCTCCCTTGTTTCAATTAAGCCCTCGTCAGACCAGTAAAGCAGGCTTAAGTGCCCTGCGGGGTCTTCTACCAGCGCCGTACAGGACTCGACCCAGTCGCCGCAGTTGGCATAGGTAAAGCCGTCTTTTGTGTTTAGCGCAGGGCGGTGAATGTGCCCTGCAATCGCGCCAACGGCGTTGCGCTCTCCGGCTTCCCGCTGCAAACCGCGCTCAAAGGCACCTTGTGGCTGGAAGATCCGCTTGGAAAGGCTCTTGGCATGAGCAGGGAGATTGTTCGCCCATCCTAACCCAGGCAGGCGCGCAACCTGCCGCATGCCAGCAGTGTAGTACTCGTAGATCAGGTGCCCGAACTTCGACAACCAGGTCATATTGTTTGTTACCACGTCGAACTGATCGCCATGGGTGACATAAAATCGACGACCATCGGCAAGGATCAGGATATCACTGAGTCGTAGCTCGACCCCCCCGAAGCGCTCCACAGATAGTATGTCGCGCACCATGTCATCGTGATTACCGGGGATATAGACCACGCGCGTGCCTGCCTTAACCTGCGCAAAGATCGCATCCAGCACCGCATCGTCAGTATCTGTCCAGACCCAGTGTCGCTGGAGCGCCCAGCCATCGATGATATCGCCGACCAGATATAGCGTCTCACATGACAAGCCATGCAGAAAGGCCAGCAGCGTCTCGCTGCGAACCCCTGTCATGCCCAGATGCGTGTCCGAAATGAACACAGTGCGATAAGCGGTTTTCACCGTCATGCTTGCCTGTTGTCGCCTGATATTCCTGTTCCAGCCTTTGTAGGGGTCGGCTCCTACCAATCCTAGGTCAAAAAAAGCAAGTCCGGACTGCTGAGGATGATCGACAAGCGACGCCGGCGGGCTAAACTCCCGCACGAACAGGTGCAGGAGGACAAGCGCATGCGGCCGAACAAAATTCGGGAAATCTGGAAATCCGGCGGGGTGGTCGCAAACGGCTGGCTCGCCACGCCCGCAGCCTTTACCGCCGAGGTAATGGCGCATTGCGGCTGGGACAGCATCACGGTCGATATGCAGCACGGACTGATGGACTATCAGATTGCGGTCTCTCAGTTCCAGGCGATCTCAACCACCGACGTCGTACCGTTTGTGCGCGTACCATGGCTTGATGCCGGGATAATCATGAAGGTGCTGGACGCCGGCGCTTACGGCGTAATCTGCCCCATGATCAACAACAGAGAGGACGCTCGTCAGTTCGTGCATTTCGCGTCCTACCCACCACTGGGCACCCGGTCCTTTGGCCCCATTCGCGCGTCGATCTACGGCGGCAGCGATTATACCGACAAGGCCAACGATGAAATTATCCGCATGGCGATGGTGGAAACCGCGGAAGGTCTGGATCGGGTAGAGGAAATCGTTGGCACCGAGGGGATAGACGCCATCTATGTTGGGCCTAACGATCTTGCCAATGCGCTTGGGCAACGCCCCCGGCTNGATACGGAGAACGAGGTGGTGGTAAAGGCGTTCGAGAAGATCATTGCCGCCTGCCGCGCGGCTGGTAAGCCCGTCGGCTTGCACAACGGCACAGCAGCATATGCCGTGCGGATGATCGAAATGGGCTTCCAATTTGTGACTGTGCAGTCCGACGCCGGGATCCTGCGCAATGCCGCGACTGCCATTGTTGCCGAGATCAAAGGCGGGGCGGCAAAGATCGATACCTCTTCCTACTAGCCGCCGCCGTGCTGCCAAACGGGCTCTACATCCAATCCAGCACCGCCGGCAACAGCGGTGCATCAGCCGGTGGCATGGGCAGGGTGCGCAACTCGGCCTTGGTCACCCATTGCAGGGCTTGCCCCTCCTGCCCCCGGGGCTCGCCCTGCCACTTGTTGATGGCGTAGAGCGGCATCATTAGGTGAAAGGTTGGGTACGCATGGCTGGCGAAGGTCAAGGGCGCCAGACAGCCCTCCCCTACGTCAATCGCCAACTCTTCCTTCAACTCGCGGATCAGCGCGGCTTCGGGCGATTCAAGCGGCTCGATCTTCCCGCCGGGAAATTCCCATAAGCCGGCTAACGCCTTTCCGACCGGCCGCTGAGCAACCAGTACGCGGTCGGCGGCGTCAAATAGCGCCGCAGCCGCGACCCAGACCACGGGCACGGCGCGTTCAATCTGAGGCTGGAAGGTGCAGCCACCAGAGAACACAAACGCCTCAAAATCAGCGGCCGTCATCTGTGCAACGTAGTGGGGCTGGCGCTGGCTGTGCGCCGTCTCGATCGTGCTTTCAGACCAGTCGTCAAAGCCAACCTTTTCCAGTACGCGGCGGGAGGCATGGTTTCCGTTCAGAACGGCGGTGGAGACGACCTCCAGCGCCATGAAACGAAACGCAAAAGTCAGGACATGAAAAGCAGCTTCGGTGGCCACCCCACGCCCCCAGGCCGACGGCGTGTACCAGTAACCCAGTTCCCACGGCGTTCCCTGCTCGTGTTCGATGCAGCGCAGACCAATCAGACCAAGCGGTGCCCCACTATCTCGATCAGACACAATCCAGTTCAGATGCTTGCAGGCGTCGAACTCGGACTGCACTTGGGCCAGGAAGTCCGAAGCTCCGCCTTCGGGATAGGGATGTGGCACCCGGGACAACCAACGCGCGACTTCCCACTTCGCTGCGGCATTCTGGACGAAATCGACGTGCGCAGCGGCAAAGGGTTCAAGCCGCAAGTTAGGCGTANGGAAGGATGCAAGCCCGCGGTCTTTGGGGAACCATCCACAGCCCACTAGCGTCATGNCCGATAGTCCGCATTGATACTGATGTAACCATGGGTCAGGTCGCAGGTGCGCACCCGCGCCTGTCCGCTTCCTAGGCCGAGTGCGACGCGGACATCGATTTCATCGGCTGTCATGTAAGCGGAGACTGCATCTTCGCTGTAACCCGGATCACGCAGACCGTTGCGGGCAACCTGATGCGGNCCGAACCAGATGGCGAGCTGGTCACGGTCTGCGGCTTCCCCAGCCTTGCCGACTGCCATAACCACGCGGCCCCAGTTGGCGTCTTCACCGGCAATGGCGGTCTTGACCAGCGGTGAATTGGCAATGGACAGCCCGATCACCCGCGCTGCAGCGTCACTGTCCGCCCCTTCGACAGTGATGGTAATCAACTTGCTGGCTCCTTCGCCATCACGCGCAATCTGCTCCGCAAGCTGGTCACAGACGCTGAAAATGGCAGCTTCAATGGCGTCGAGATCGGCCGACGGTCCAACGGACCTGCCGCTGCCGAGACCGAAAGCCAGCACTGTGTCGCTGGTCGAAGTATCACTATCGACGGTCATGGCGTTAAAGGTCTGGTCGGTGACTCGACTCAGCACAGCCTGCAGCCAGGCAGTTTCAAGCGTAGCATCAACGAACACGTAGCCAAGCATGGTCGCCATATCCGGCGCGATCATGCCCGAGCCTTTGGCAATGCCCACCACAGACACGGTTGCCCCGTCGGCGCAACTGGCTTCGGACCGCGCCCACTTGGCAAACGTATCGGTGGTCGCGATGGCGGCAGCGGCCGCTTCTAGCGGCGCAGGAGTGGCTACCTTGGCGAGTTGCTGTGCCGCCGCGGCGATGGCCTCAGCCTCCAGCGGCTCGCCAATCACGCCGGTGGAGGACAGCAGAACGGCTTCGGGCTTGCAGCCCAACACCTGAGCCACTGCCCCGGCCGTATGCGTGCAAGCATGTGCACCGACCGCACCGGTAAAGGCATTGGCGTTACCCGCATTGATGAGCAACGCTCGGGCACCCTGAGCGCCAGCTTCGCCTTTCAACACGCTGCGACACCAGTCCACGGGCGCGCTTGGGCATTTTGATCGGGTGAAAACCCCAGCCACAGCCGTATTTTCCGGCAGTACAAACAGGGTGACATCGTTCCGTCCCTGGTACCGCGTGCCGGAATTTCCGGTCGCAACCCGTAATCCCGACAGGACAGGNAGCGCCGGCATGTCAGCAGGCTTGAGCGGTGAAACAGGCAGTTGATCCATGATGCGCATCCGATACAAACGCAGGCACCAGGGCATGATCCGCAAAGCTGCAGAGCGCCCCATCGCCCTGATGCCGTAAATGAAACCACGGATTGTGCCAGAGGAGAACCGCCAGATGTTGAACCGACCCTTGCCGCATCGACTGGTCAGCTTAGCCGGTGGCGCTGCGCTGCTGGCGGCGGTTTTTGGCTTTGTGCTGTTTGTTCTGCTGCCAGCCTTTCTGCCACAGGATACCGGTCGTCAAGCAACGCTCGCCTTGACGGAGACTGATCTCACCCGCTTCGAGGAGGCCGCAGCCGCAGCCGAGGTCTGCGGTCACGATCTTGAAATAGGCGGCCCGGTGGTCGAGGCTCGCACTGCCTTCGGACTGGCCCAAGGGCTAGATTTCCCCTACGCCTTCGCGCAAGTCACCACCTTTCTGCAGCGTGAAGGGCGATTGCCTGACTGTTACATGACCAAGGCACAAGCCCGAGATTTAGGCTGGAAATCATCGGGGCAAACAATCGATGATATCGACCCCGACGGCGCAGTGGGGGGGGATATCTTCGGCAACCGCGAAGGCTTACTCCCCGCTCGGCCCGCAAACAGCTACGCGGTCGCAGATCTTGATTATGTCCAAGGCTTTCGCGGCGCAGCGCGCATCGTTTATGACCGCGCCCGGACCGACGATAGTGCAATATGGATCACGGTCGACCACTACGACAGTTTCACTCTAATTCCGGTCGGTCAGTAACNCGACGGGAAGCACAAAAACCCTTCTCCCTGTCGCAAAAACCGGGAAGTAGGTCTCGGTTACGGGGTCGATTGCCGCAGCTTTCGACTTTCTTTTCTGCCAGCGGCTGACTTTACGACTGCACACACCACTTGAGTTGTCATGAACACAATATTTTTGATTTTAACCGGTGTCTTCCTGATCGGAACACTGGTCTCCATGCTGGTCGGGGCCTTTGCAATGGGCCGTGGCGGCATCTTCAACGACAAGTACGGTAATCTGCTGATGCGGGCCCGGACAGTGTGTCAGGCCGGAACCGTGATCTCGCTGCTGCTGCTATTTTTCACCGGTGGGATCGGCAACTGACCGTGGTTGAGCTGACGCGTATTTATACGAAGGGCGGCGACAAGGGCAAAACCAGCCTGTCGACAGGAACTCGGGTTGCCAAATACGACCTGCGGGTCGAAGCTTACGGCACCGTTGATGAAGCGAACGCCGTGCTTGGCATGGTGCGTTTGACGCTCGACCCCTGGCCCGACATCGATCNGATCATCGCTCGGGTCCAAAATGACATGTTCGATTTGGGCGCAGATTTAGCGACGCCGCTGGATGCTGAACTCTCCTACGAGCCGCTGCGGATGACCGAGGGGCAGGTTGAAAAGCTCGAAACCGACATCGACAACTACAACGCGCGGCTGCAACCGCTGACTTCATTCATTCTGCCTGGAGGAAGCGCAGCAGCCACACAATTTCACCTCAGCCGGACAGTGGTTCGCCGCGCCGAGCGGCTGACCGTCGAATTGGGCGACAAGGTTGATATCAACCCCGAGGCCATCCGTTACCTGAACCGACTATCGGATCTGATGTTCGTCCTCGCACGGATTTGCAACGACGACGGCACGTCTGACGTTCTTTGGGTGCCCGGAGCCTCTCGCGACTGATGTAATACAGTGGGGCTCGCCTATTTCGCCTTGCTGCGAGGCTTACGTGACCTTGACGGTCTTGAGGGTGCCGGTTGCTTCGATTCTGACGATTTCGCCTGCCGATAGGCGAGGTTCTGCATCTCGACCAACCGGGACTGGGTACGAAGAAAGGGCGGCATTTCATGCTCCTCAAGCCGGATCAGTTCCCCGATCGGCTCTTCGGCCCGGCTGAAGACGCAGGTCCCGGCTTCATAGAGCACGTCGATCAGCACCCGGAATCGTTCACCGCTTTCGCGGTTTGCGTAACGGATCACCGGGATCTCATCGATGAACACACGGTCAAAGGATTGCGCCAGCAAGTGGAAGTCATCCCGCCCTAGCGGCGCATCACACAAATCGGCAAAGCGGAACAGTGCCGTCTTCCCGACGGCCTCGGGCACTTCTAAACTCCGACCCAAAAGGCTCAATTGCAGTGGTTCCCCCACCGGACGCCCGGCCTCTCGCTCGAACAAACCCCGGAACAGTCGCGCCGAATGGGCATCCAGCGGGTGCTGCCAGGCTTCGGTATCCGCCACACCGGTCAGTCGGTAGTCCTGTGCGTGATCAAGGTTGATGACATCGAATTCACGCTCAATCAGTGCGATTGTGGGCAAGAACAAATCCCGCTTCAGACCTCCGGGGTAAAGTTCGTCTGGTGCCTGATTTGAGGTGGTCACAACCGTCACACCCTCATCGAGCAGAACCGCCAGCACCCGGCCAAGCAACGTCGCATCCGCAATGTTGTTAACAAAGAATTCATCGAAGCACAGCACCTTGGCGCGCTTGGCCTGCGCTCGCGCAAAGCGGGCGGCGGCATCACCACGCGCGTCGCCCTGCTCCCGCCGAGCATGGATATCAGCGTGCAGTGCGCTCATAAATTCATGGAAGTGGCGGCGCTGTGCCAGCTTTGGACCCAACGCCCGATAAAAGAAATCCATGGCCGTTGTCTTACCGCGACCAACTGGCCCGAACAGGTACAGGCTTCGAGCGAAAGAAGCTGCATCTGCCGCTTCACCGGCTGTCCGTTGCGTTTCTGCTGGGTCGGCACGCTGACCGGTCAGTAAATCTGATAACCAGCGCAGCAGCCCCCCCGGCCGCTTTGACGGTNGCTGACCCGCAGCCCGCAAGGCCTGCTGTCGTCTCGCCCGCGCAGCCGCATTCCGCCGCCGCCTCTGGATCGCAGGGGGTAGCGACAACGTACGGTATAGGTCTTCGAGCGCTTCGACCGCGCGGCGCTGAGCGACTTGCGGTCGCAGCTCATCAGCAGCCAGTGCGCTTTCATAGGCGTCCAGCGGGGATTGTGTTTGCGGCGTCATAGCCCTTCGTTAGCCCGAAACGACGGCGGGGGAAAGGCGCAGCCTTCGGCGTGTCAATTCATGTCGAGCGGTAACCCGTTTATGGTCANCGGGCTACCTGATGACGCCTCCAGCACAAAGCTCAGCACATCGCCATCGGCTTCAGGCACACCAAGGCTGCTGGCGACCATGGCAAGGCCAATAACCTGCGACAACAATTGGATCGACGCCTGCGCCTGATCTGTGCCTATCGCATTGAGGGCAGCGGACTGTTCTTGTGCCAGTTGCGTTAACGCGCCGAGGCCGGTAACGCGGATTTCGGTTTGCCCTTCCGCGAAGGTCGGTGGGCTCAACGGCGAAATAGCAAAACTGCCTTTTGCTTCCGCTTCGACCAGCCCGCCACGTATGTAGGACGGGGAGACCACCAAGTTCGGCGGCGCACTTAGGAACGGCGAAAGCAGAGCAACCCCATACAGTCCCAATCGCTCTTCAAACACCTCCGATATGTCCTCCGCTTCATCGAGCGGCAACGTGATGGTGTCGGCAACGGCCAGAAGCTGGCCCATGGAAATAGCGTCCAGTGCGACTTCGAGGTGAATGTCGTTGGGTAGCAATCCTGGTTCGCCGTCCCTACCCAGCGCTAGATCTAGTATAGAAGAATCGATATTAAATTCTCCTTCCAATGCCAAGTTTACCCCAGACTGCTCAAAGCGTAGCCCTAGTCGCGNATCGTCGGTCAGCGGGTTGTTCACATCGAAGGCCAGTTCCACCCGATCAAGCCGCAAATCAAAGTTAGCATCACGTTCAGGCACCTTACTCTGCACCGCCAAATCATCGAAGGAAATCGAAAACGCTGGCAGGTATACGGCTAGCCCAACGCGGACAAAATCTCCCATCGTGATCTCACCGCTGGCNAGCGAATTCAGCCNACCCCGAAATGCGGTCAACAAGCCCGTAACTTGAGTTTCGTATCGATGTTCACCGAGTGTCACGGACCACCCCGCTTCCGGCCCATCGATCTCAACGCCTTGCAGGGAAAGAGATATCGATTGTACGTCCGTACCGGTACTGAAATCGAGATCCGAAGTGATCGTTATTTGCTCTAGTCCGGCTCGCAGAGGCATAGCCACAGACGAAAAGTCAGCATTTACGCTGCTTATTGTCGTTTCCTGCCAGTTCCGATCCTGACGGCTGATGACGCCATCAATCAGATCTTTGCCATGATGCCCGATCACCGCGATCAGCCCAAGAACGCGTCCGGCCTCATCCTCAGCTTCAGCATAGACAACGCGCAGATCTGCAGCGGTCGCGCGCAAGATGTCAGCGATAAAGCGGTTGTCTTTTCCGGGCTTGTGCCGGAGCAGCGAGGTGACTTCGGCACCGTCCCAGTATAGAAGCGTAACGTTTTTGTCGGCTTCGACGTCGATGAGATCAGTTCGCAGTTTGGCGAGCTGGATTTCGGTTCGGGCTTCGCTTGCCACTGGGTCGAAGTCACCCCGCGCGCTCAGGCCCTCAAGGTGCCATTTGACCTTCGATCCGTTTGTATAAATTGACAGCGGACCCATGCTCAGAGTGCTTTGTTGGGCCACTGGTTCCATTTCAAACATCGGGGCCCAGCGCTCCAGCAGGTCTGGAATAATGTCCACTGGATCGGCCAGACCAGCAAGACTTGCCAAGCCAAGCTTCACGCCATGATTGAGCTCTTCGTGCAGGAATTTCCCCAGCGCTCGGGGAGACTGGAACGAGCCTTGAAGGCTATCCAGTTCAATAACGGGTTTACCATCGATGATGAGTGACAGTCCCTGCACGTCAAACGATGTCTCAATAAGTACCTGCCCGTCAGCATCATCGATAGCAAAGTTNAGGTGATCTAAACTGAGGACGCTGCGTTCCGGCGTGCCGTCGGCATGCGTTAGGCGAAAGCCATGCATCTCGAGGGACAATTGCGAGAAATGCGTCGAGCCTTGGTCGATGACGAGTTTCAGATTGAGCGCATTGGCGTCGATCGTGCTGTCTATTCCTTCGAAATATCCGCTGAGCAGAGGCAAAAGATCCATGCTCACCAATAGACCGTTATCGTGGGCAACGGCGTTGAAAACCAGGTCACCCAATGCCCGCTCNCCCAGTTTTACGTTCGGCGCGGTGATCTCAAAAGCCTCCGCCTGATCGGCCCCCTCGTCATCAGCTGCCTTAACGATAAAGGTATCCGCAGTGACGGGCAGTGAAAGGAACAGAGAAATCGGATGCTGCTGTACCTGCTCAAGTAAAGCCGCAACCTCGGTCGAGCTGAGGGCAGCGCTTGGCCCAACTTCGGCACCGACTGTCCGCGTGTCGGCCGTTTCGCCGGCAGCTCGCAGGGGCAAGAACGCCAGCACGACAAATGATAGCAAGCTCAACCAGCGGCCTAGACAGTCACTTTCCGGCAATAACCGTCGCTGCTGCGTTGGTTTTAAAAACAACAGCTTTAGACGGACCTTAAACATACTTGCCTCTTCGCGATTTCGAGCCCCTGAACTCCCTGCAAACATAATACTATTTCAGATTGTATGAACTGAAATCAGGATGTCTTTTTTTAATTAAAAAATCTAGTCTTATCTCCAATAAAGTTATTGTGGCGCGATAACAGTGCCGTTGAGCACAACTTCACCCAGCTGGCTCAGCTCCAACGCGTAGCGGCGCTGGTCGTTGCCTGTCACGTCCCCGTACGCGCCGAGACGGCTGGCCCAGTCTGCGATCTGCCCACTGTAATCCTGCATCCCCTGAACGTCTTCACCGTTGATCGCAGCCGCGGCGGCGGCCGTCTGCGACGACCGCTGCTGCACGGCATCAAGCCCAGAAATTTCGACAAGGAAAGTCCCAAACCCGAACAGAGGCGGGATCGGCATGACCTGGTGCGAGCCTTCGAGGCGCATGGTGTAATCGGCTGCTGATGCCGCGGTATCCTTGATCGTAATTATGGGCGGCTGGATCAAAAAGGGGGTAATCATGCCGAATGCACCAGCCGCAAGCGAGCGAAACAGAGTACCAGGGTCCCCGAATGACCCCGCTCTGGGTAGGCTGCCAAGGGTATCCCGCAGGTTCGCCATCGGCAGGGCCGTGATCTCAACAGTGGTAGTGAGTTGAGACGGAACTAGGCTCTGTGAAAGCGGGTCAAAGCGAACCAGCCGGCCCCCCAGGACGGGGATCACGGCCGGGATCACAATCGGGTCAGGCTGGACACCATCCGGTGTTTCAATCGCGTCGAGGGTAATACCATCGGAACGCACTTGCACGGTCATCGTTGCACCGTCCATCCGCATATCGCTGAGCTGTAAACGCCCTACGACATCATTCATGCTGACCGAAAACATCCGGTCAGGGAGTGCGAAAACCATCTCGCGGGCCATGCCATCAACCTGCAAGTTGTCGAAGAACAGGAAGATATCGGCCAGCACCTGCCAGCTGCTGCCCGGCTCGGCGTCGGTGAACAACGCGGCGAGGGCTGCCGTGAAGCCGGCGACATCTGCGGCGCTGACATCAATGCCCAATTGCGCCTGCCCCAGACGCGCGTAGTCTTCCCGTCGCTGGATATCCAGCCCCTCCATCACCAGCTGCAATGCTTGGGTCTTTTGTCCCTCGCCGCTTGAGGTCGCGGGCAAGGACAAGTGATCGACTTGCAGATTCAGTCCGAGGGACCCCAGTGACAGGCTCATATCGCGAATTTCGAGCGTGGTCGCGGAAGACGTCGCGGGCAGGTAGAGCGACTGCAAGTGCGCGAGCGTCGCCCCGATCAGCGCTTCGCCACCATCCTGGCTGGCGCCGAGGAAACGAAAATCGAAAGCCCGGCCAAGGCTTGCGTAAGCCGCACCTGGCGCGCCACCTTGCCATTGGCTTTCGTAGAGAACGTCGCCAATAACGTAACGGAAGGTCGTATCGGGCTCACCTTCAGCCTCAGCNGGGCTGCCACCACTGATCTCCACGTCGCGCGCTTGCAGCCGGTAACCGTCAGGGGAGGCGATCATGCTCAAGTCTGCGATAGCAATGCTGTGGCCGGCGGAGGTCAAAAGCCGCCAATCCTGTGCGCGATAGTCGAGCTGCTGATAACCACTCAAACTCTGGTCCCACGTGCCCTGCAACTGCCAGAGACCAACGCCGGGGTTGCCACCACCCGCGGCGGTCCATTCGCGGCTCTGCACAGCCCAGAGGCCCTCGCCCAGTGGCACCGCGTCGAGCGACAGATCACCCAGCGGTACGCCGAACAGGCTCGCATCGGCCATCACAGCCCCCAAGGCATCCTCAGAAACAGCCGCAGCGTTCAGTGGCAGGGGACCAAGCAGGCCAAAGGCGTGGCGCAATTCAGCAGAAACCAGCGCTCCGGGCGATTGAGCAGCCGCCTTGCCCGAACTTTGTGCCGTCATAAGCCCAAACAAAAAAAGTGCGGTGAGCAGCGTTAAGCACGCTGATGGGCGCAGGCTGTGTCGAGTGAACCGTAACAAGTCTAGACCTCCTGAGCGGAAAGGCTGGGCGAAACTGGCTGGAGACTGGAGAACACACCAACCGACCATTCACTACTATACCAAAGCGCGGCGAAGTAGATGGATTATGAAATAAATTGCACACAATCTGGGCGAGTAAATGACAGCCGTTCAGGCGATTAACCGGACCGCAAACCAATGACATAGATTGCTGGCTGGNAGTCGCTTAAAGGGGGAGGCAACCGGGGGTGCCTTTCAGCGTAACACGAGCCGCAGTAGGCTCGTTTTGCAGCGAAAGGGCATCAATCTTTCTGGGCGTGCGGGCTGCGACCCAGCAGGTTCTGAGCTTGCTCAAACAGACTGAGCGACGAAGTCTCAATGCAGTCTGAAACCTCGGACATAAAGGCGCGCTTATCCAGCCCAGGTAAGATCGGAGGCTGGATAGCGACGGTGATTACGCCCTCCTGCAGCCCCTTGAGCCCACGGTCCCAAAATACGCCACTATCGGTGCCGACGGGGACCACCGGCAGATTCAATCGTTCATANATGGCAGCCACACCGGGGTGGTAGCGCCCCCGCTCTCCCGGCCGCGTGCGCGTGCCTTCGGGGAAGATGACCACAGGCAGGCCCTCGTCTGCCTTGGCCTGCGAGTCCACCAGCAACTTTTTCAGAGACGACAACCCCGCCTTGCGGTCAAGCGCCACGACATCGATGTGACGGATGAACCAGCCAAAAATAGGCTGTGTCAGCAGCTCTTCTTTCATCACGTAAGCTGCGTTCGGGATCAACTGGCTCCAGACGACCGTGTCGAAGAACGACTGATGCTTGGATGCAAGGATGAAAGGGCCCTCAGGCAAATGCTCCAGGCCTGTCACCTGCCACCGGACACCGGCGAAAAATCGTGAGATGAACAGGATACCTCGCGCCCAGAACAAGCCAAAAGACAATGTCGCCTGCTTTCCGAGAAAGACCACAGGCCAGCCAATTGCTCCCATCAGGCCCGTCCAGCCATAGCCAGCGAGTTTTGCCAGGGTCGAACGCAGAGTCATCATCGCGTTGGGATTATCCTTTGCTGCACTGAACNCGCGTGGTCGGGGTCGCGTCTGGGAGAATTTATGCGGCGGAGTTGATCGCTCGTCACAGCCCCTGAACGTGCCGAGAGGTTAGCGCGCTCCCTGTCCACTTCAAGCCTTCCATACAAAGTCTCAGAAGGTCTGGTGCAGTTTTCCGGTAACGCGCCATGCTGTCGTAAGCAGAGCGAGCAGCACAATCAGTACAAGAACTGATGCTGTAACGAGCGCCATCAGCGGCAGTAGTACCGGAAACAGCGCCTGATTGCCGGACGACAGCAGCCACTGTGTAAGGCCAAGATGNAGCGCAAACCCCACCAGCGCGCCCGGTGCGGCACCAAGAATGGCCATCCGCGCGATAAATCGGGTCATATGTTGTATGACAAGCCGATCCTGTGCGCCGGACATCAGCAGCACTTCGATCACCGGAGCCTGTAGGTCCATAGTCTGGCTTATGGTCAGAACCGTTGTTCCCGCGACCGCCAGCAGGACAACCAGCAGCAACGCGGCGGTACTGGTCAGTTCTGTTAGCTGCTGCTGACGGAGTTTCTGGCGCAGGGATGCATTATCATAAAGGATTGTTCCGGGCGCCGCCTGATTCAGCGCTTGGCGCAGGCCCTCTGTTGACACAACGGCTCGAGCAGTGCGCCGCAGGGTGATGACCGCAGGCAGCGGAACTTGAGCATTCAAGCCAGCATCGAGACTGTCACCAATCAAGCGGCGGGTCTCTTCCTCATCCAGCGAACGGATACGGGTCAGTCCTACAGTACCTTCCAGCACGTCCAGCGTCGCAGACAGTGCCGGGTCGCCAGCAGGGTCAGACAGGCCCGGTGTCGTCGGTACGATCACCGTCAGGGCGCTTTGGGCGACCGACAAAGCGCGATGAATGACCAACAGGCGTTGCATGGATTGCAGCGCAAAAAACACGGCCAGCAGGGTCATCAGGCCCAGTAGAATCGGCAGCAGCCTGGAAATCGCCTGCCCTCGAAACAGCAGCAATGACTCACGTGGTCCCCTTGGCTGGTGCCGTTCGGCCGAACCGGTATTGGACTGCCGTGACGCGGTGGCTGGCTTTGCTTCGGTAGACGAGGACGAAGCTGCGGCCCCGTGATTTCTGTTTGCGGCACCAGTAACGGTTGGTCGCCAGGTCATAGTGTACCCCCAGGGTTCGAGGTCGCACGGCTGCCATGGAGGACCCGACCACCTTCCAGATGGATACAAGGATAGTCGAAGCGCTGCAGTACTGCGCCACTGTGTGTGGCGACAACGACGGTGGTGCCAAGCTTGTTGAGTTCTTCGAGCAGCCGCATGAGCTTGAGCCCAATGCCGTCGTCAACGTTCCCAGTGGGTTCATCGGCAAGCAGCAGACTGGGCCGGTTGATTACAGCACGGGCAATAGCAACGCGCTGCTTCTGACCACCGCTGAGCGCCGCCGGGCGCGCATCAGCATGCTCGCCCAACCCAACCCAGTGGAGCAGTTCGTGCACGTAATCGCGGTCTGAGCGTGGGTCTTTGCCTGATACCCTGAGCGGTAGCGCAACGTTGTCATAGACGCTCATGTGGTCGATCAGCCGGAAATCCTGAAACACAACACCAAGCCGGGACCGAACGAGGGCCTTCTGATCTCGGGTCAACCGCCTTGCGTCGCGTCCAAAGATGTCGAGGCGGCCGCGGCTGGGCTGCAGTCCCAGAAACATCAGTCGCAACAATGTGGTCTTGCCGGCACCGCTGGGACCGGTGACAAATCGGAAACCGCCGCTGGGTATCTGCAAAGAGACCTCCTGCAGAACCCCGGCGCGGTCGGGGAAATCCACACTGATCTGATCCATCCGAATCACGTTCTTTTTCCTTGGATCGAATTTTAGCTGTGGTCTGGGGCATAAATAATCTATTCCCCTGACCCAAAGCCAGTACCGATTTGAAAACCTCCAATTATTGGCGTTTCTGCGCTAGAGTGCGGCGGTGGTTTCAGGTTGTAGAGGCCGGGAAAATAAGGGGGCGGTTCACCAAGGTGGAGAGGTCAGACTGAACGCATGCGCGTGGATTGCCCGAATTGCGGAACCCCGTACGACGTCCCCGAGATTCATTTCGCGGATGGCGCCCGCAAGGTCCGTTGTACCGAATGCGGCTATCGCTGGAACCAGTCCAGCACGCATGCTCACTTCAACGAAGGCCGCAAAGATGCGCCTTTGCTGGATATGCTAGAACCCGCGTTGGAGATGGCACGGACTGCCCCACCAGAGAGCAGGGAAGCGGAAACGGGAGCTGTTCCCCTAACCGCAGCTGTTGGTCCAAGTATTGGCACTGGGGCGTTGGGCAGCTCAGATGATGGATTGTCAGTAAAGGCACCAGAAACGCAGCCAACAGANTCAGATCCGGCTGGGGTTGCAGACGATCTGGTTGTCACAGCACTTGAACCAGATGCAGCGGCGGCGGCCTTTGGCGCTCTGGAAGAAGCTCTCGCACCGACACCTTTTCAGCATCCGGCTCGACAGTTCATCGAGCAGGCTTCAGAACGCTGGCAGTGGGGGCTGGGTGTGATACTGGCCGTCGTTCTGCTGTCGATGCTGGTGCTGGGACGTGAAGCCGTCGTTCGTACCGTACCGATCAGTCAGGGCCTCTATCGAGGCTTAGGGCTTGAGCCCTGGAGCGAGCTACGCGGGTGGAATTTGTGTCTGGCATCAACCTCAGACAGGGCGGTCTTTTACGACCTGTCCAATGCCAGCACGTTTCGACGGTCTGCGCCGGGCCTTTTTGTCATTGAGGGCAGGCAAGCACCGAAACGGGTCGATGGGCCGCCCAGACCGATCAGCAGCGGTGAGGATTTTCGAGGCGAGATCCGGCTGGTCTACGACGGCGCCNGGGACGGTCAAGCACTGCGGCTAGCGTTGTCAAACCGGTTAGACCGGCGTGACCTTCGAGTGTACCCGTCCTGTAGCTTCGGCAGTGCACTTTCTGAATGATGCACCCTGCGCGCAGGCTCAGCGTTCAAGCAGCGGATCCAGCTTACCCTGAAAATCGAGGTCAAAGAGGTCATCGCTACCCCCAATATGCTGTCCGTCGATGAACACCTGCGGCACTGATGTTCGTCCTCCCGATCGCCGTAGCATCTCTTCTTTGGCCCCATCAACCTCCCAGATATTGATACGCTCGAATTCGACACCTTTAGACACAAGCAGTTTTTCCGCGCGCGCGCAGAAGCCACAAAAGTCGCGGTAGTACATTTCGATCGAAGCCATAACCCCACCTTAGATCG
Source organism: Kiloniella sp. (assembly GCA_002690455.1). Taxonomy (GTDB): domain Bacteria; phylum Pseudomonadota; class Alphaproteobacteria; order UBA7985; family UBA7985; genus UBA7985. The sequence continues at coordinate 14,986 of NZET01000022.1, read as the reverse complement.
GTTCGCTGATCTTGCTCAAATGGTGCACGTCGAGCACCCTTGCGACCACAGTAACACCGATACGAGCCACGCCTTGATTGCGTAGCTCTATGCACAGAGCATTAATGGTGGCGCCAGAGGTGTGCACATCGTCAACCNGCACCACTGTGCTTCCTTCCAGAATCGAACCATGCCGCTCCACNACCCGAAAGGCATCCCGCACGTTGGTCAGTCGCTCCCTCTGGCTCATAGCCTTCATCGGTGCTGTATTGCGGGTCCGGACGACCCAGTCGGGCGCAAAAGTTGCCCCCGTGCGCTGCGCCAATCCCTGCGCCAGCGCAGCAGACTGGTTAAAGCGCCGTGCCAGGTGCCGCCGCCAGTGCAGCGGCACCGGCATAACCAAATCTCCCGGTCCAATCAGCCCTGCGCTCGACAGTGCCATCCAGCGGGTTAAGGACGGTACGACATCCAGGCGATCCCGATATTTGAGCGCGAGCACCAAAGCCCGGCTACTGGCGTTGTAAGCGAAGCTTGCCCGCATCCAGTCGTAGGTCGGAGGCGAAGCCAGACAGGCGCCACAGCGATGTGGATCGACGTCAGCCTNGGGTCTGGCTGTCCCCGCCGCTTGCCCCTCAACCGGCATAACCGAGAGAGCATCCACAGACAGCAAGGCCCCTGACATCGGCCGACCGCAGCACCCACACAACGGCTCGGTCAAAAAGTGCAGCGTCTGAAAACAGCCGCTGCATACACCGTCTTCCGCCTCAATGATGGTTGAGCAGAGACAGCATCGTGGCGGCAAAACCCAGTCGACGGCAGCCTGCATGCCCCGCAAGACCTGACGCAGCGGCAAGGGCGCCACCCGGTTCTGCCCGGCGCGTCTGGATCTGCCGTCAGTCAGTCGGCCCAGAGAGTTGCGAAACCGGTGATCTGTATCCATATACCCGAAGATCAAGAAAGCTTGAGCTGAATTCAACCAAAGCGATATTATGGTCGATTCTTTCGCGCCTAAGGTGTTCGACGGGCGAGCAAAGCGCTTGCAAACACAGCGTGCCCGCCACAGTGACCCACGCCACCACTTTTTGCACCGCGAAGTTGCGGAACGGCTGGCCGACCGGTTGCTTGATCTCGAACAATCCTTCCAGACCATCGCCGTTCTGGGTTGGTGGCCCGATGGCATAGCGCACTATCTGCATCCGCGCCTGCGCACAGGATGGGATCGGGGAGAGTTGCAGTTGGTCGACCTGAGCTTCGACCATGGCATTGCCGAAGCAGATGTGGAGTTCTTGCCGCTGGCTCAGGGCCGCTTTGACCTGATCCTCTCAAACATGGCTCTGCACTGGGTCAACGATCTCCCCGGCATGCTGGCGCAGATCCGCAGCGCCTTGCGCCCCGACGGGGTGTTTCTGGGAAGCGCGCTGGGGGGCGAGACTCTGAACGAACTGCGTGCCGCCTTGGTCGAAGCTGAAACGGACATCAGCGGCGGTTTCAGCCCGCGCGTCTCGCCGGTTATGGACCTGCGCGATGCCGCCGGACTTCTACAACGAGCGGGCTTTAGCCTGCCTGTGGCCGATATCGACCGGATCATGGTGTCCTACCAGAACCCGATGAGCCTTCTCCAAGACCTGCGCGGCATGGGCCAGTCAAACGCCGTGGTCGGACGAACCAGCCGGCTGACCGCGCGCAGCGTGCTGTTCGGCGCAATAGAGCGCTACGTAGCCGCCTTCGGCGACGAGCAGGGATCGATACCGGCGACTTTTGACTGCCTGTTTCTCTCTGGCTGGGCGCCGCATACCTCACAACAGAAGCCCCTTCGACCNGGCAGCGCTGAGTTCAGGCTTGCTGAGGCGCTGGGGGTTGAGGAACGGCCGTTGAAGTCCTGACTTTTGTACCGCCCCTATTGCCCAATCTGACTTATCCCGACCCACCTGAAACAATCTCTGAACCGTAGCGAGACCCAAAGTGAGCACCCAAACCCATAGCTTTCAGGCCGAAACAGCCCGCCTGCTGAACCTCGTGGCCACCGCACTTTACTCCGAGCGTGAAGTTTTCCTGCGCGAACTGATCTCCAATGCCTCGGACGCCTGCGACAAGCGCCGCTTCCTCGCTCAGCAACAGGCCGACCTGCTTGATGAGGATGCCAGCCTGAAAATCCTGATTGCGGCCAACAGGGAAAGTGGCACCCTCGCCATTACGGACGGCGGTATTGGCATGGACCACGACGACCTGATGGCAAATCTGGGCACCATCGCTAAATCGGGCACGGCCGACTTCGCTGCCGCCATGGAAGAAAGCAAAGACGCCGGCGCACTGATCGGGCAGTTCGGTGTCGGTTTCTACAGCGCCTTCATGGTCGCCGAACGCGTGGTCGTCGACACCCGTAAAGCCGGCATGACCGAAGCCTTCCGCTGGGAAAGTACCGGCGATGGCAGCTTCACGATTAGCGATATCGACGGTGNAGAAACGCCGATCGGCACCACCATCGTCCTTCACCTCCGTGACGATGCGCACGAGTTCCTTGACGCCTACCGCCTGCAGGGACTGGTCCGCCGATACGCTGATCACATGACCTTCCCGGTCAGCCTACTGTCCGAAGATGGGGAGGCTGAGCAGATCAACGAAGCTCAGGCCCTGTGGCTTCGCCCTAAGGCTGAAATCACCGGTGAACAGCACACCGCTTTCTACAATCACCTCGCTGGCACCTTTGATAAGCCGTGGGAAACTCTGCACCTGAATCTCGAAGGTCAGCTGGAATACACTGCGCTCCTGTACGTGCCGACACAACGGCCCTTTGACCTGTTCCAGCCCGAGCGCCGTTGTCAGCTCAAGTTGTTCGTCCGACGGGTGTTCATCACTGACGATGCACCAGAGCTGCTACCTGCCTACTTGCGCTTTGTCCGCGGCCTGATCGACAGCCAGGATCTGCCGCTAAATATCAGCCGTGAAATGCTGCAAAACGCGCCACAATTGCAGGTCATGAACCGACAGCTCACGAAGCGGATCCTGTCCNCCCTGGCCAAGCGCAAGAAAGAAGATGCGGCAGGCTATGACCAATTTTGGGAGGCTTTTGGCNCTGTCCTTAAAGAAGGGCTGTATGAAGACCGCGACCGCGGCGAAGACATCCTGCCCTTGGTTCGGTTCAAGTCGACGACACACGACGGCCTGACTGACCTCGACGGCTATCTCGGCCGGATGAAGGATGGCCAGACTCAGATTTTCTATGCAACTGGCGAGTCCGAAGCCGCCATTCTCGCCTCCCCCCACCTGGAAGGCTTTCGCGCTCGCGGGCTGGAGGTGCTGATCGCCGCCGACGCGGTTGACGCTTTCTGGATACCCACGACAGGCAGCTATGAAGGCAAATCCTTCGTCTCCGTCACGCACGGTGCGGCTGATTTGTCCGCCTTTTCCGCTGACACAGGCGAGTCTGGGGAAGCAGCATCAGATGCCGAGCCGCGTGCTGACGAGGCCGTAAGCGACCCCAGCGAGCTGATCGCCTGGCTCAAGACCCGTTTCGATCAGGACGTCGCCGACATCCGAACAACCGACCGCCTCGCCGACAGCCCCGCTTGTTTCGTGGCATCGGAAAGCAGTATGGATATGCAGCTTTCCAAGATCCTCAAGGCTAGCGGACAAGACGCCGGAGCCGCACAGCGCGTGCTGGAAATCAATCCCCGCCACCCGTTGGTAACAACCTTGTCGGCTGAAATAACCAGCCAACCAGGATCTGCCCGCGCGGAGCAGGTCGCCGATCTGCTGTTCGACATGGCGTTGGTGGTCGAAGGCGAAGCGCCACGCGATCTGGGGCAGTTCGCAAAAGCGCTGGCGCAGGTGCTCGGTAACGCACTTAGGGATTAATCAGAGGCACCGCGAAGGGGGGCTGCGGCTGCTGTAAGCAAGGAAGTAGGACAAGCCACCTGTGCGACGACACTCGAAACGATCGGCGCGAGCTACTGCATGTGAGCAAGGCTGGCGAGGATAGTGCCGTCGCTGCGGTGCTGCACGAGCAAAGCGATTCCGTAGCCCACCCTTCGTGGCCAGGCGATGCGCCGCTCTGCACCGCGCCAGTCGCCCAAATGTTTGATGTCCCGAACCACATGCCGGTAAGCCAGCGTCCGGCCCGCGTTCTCACCGGCGCGGATTTCGGTTTCATGCCGGTGATCGAAGTGCACAAGCCAGAGGTCAGCAATGCCGCCAAGAGCACCAGTTTCCGGCAGATAGATGCCGTCCTGATCCGTGCGGAGCATGATCGGGTCGCCCTTATAGCGCATCAGATCTTGATCCAGCAGGCTCGTGGGCCCTTCGGGTGACCAGTTGCCCCCGACCACAAATTGCGGTGTGAAGATGTAGCGTTTGGCAAGCACGTGCCGATAGTATTTCTGGCGGTTGGTCGCATTCGGGCTAGCAAAGGGGTCGCGCCAACCGATGTAATCCCAATAATCAACGTGAAATGACAATCCCAGTACGCCGGGCATGTCGGCCAGCCGCTCCAGTTCCTGGTCTGCCGGGGGACAGGAGTGGCAGCCCTGACTGGTAAACAGTTCAACGACCAGTGGGTTGATCTGAACGGTTGGCCAGGGGCCACTGCTGGCGCCCACGCTATTCTGTGCCAGGGCTGCGGGTGCCATTCCCACTGGCGCCAGCGCAAGCAAAAGACCAAGGCCGTAGCCCAGCGCCAATCGCACTAAACAAAACACCAGACGGTTCATAGAAACCTGCTTCTCAACCCTGCTCTCGACATCATCATCAATCGCGTTTGTTCTGGGAAACGCCCGAGGCTATCACCGTCGGCGATTACTGACTTATGGCAAAATACAGCCTTATCGACAGCGCCGCCATTCACAAGCCCTTGTTTCAGGTGCGGATTGTCTCATTCGGGAAAAGCCGGCCACGATTCATGGCACTAAAAAATCAGCCAGAGGTGAAAAAGGACGACAGATTGGGCCTTAGCACAGGGTGCCAACAAACAGCGTGGCTGAANGATGGCTCAAGGCCGGATCAGAACAGGGACGCGGCCTGGTAAACCTGCCGGATGTCCCCTTGCCAAGCGCCCTCAAAGGCTTCGATCAACCGATCAGCCGGGGAATGCCCAGCATCAAGCAAAGCCTCCAGCGGCGCCAGTAGTCCGGCTTCATCTGCTTGCTCGTCTGGACCTGGGACAGCCCGGCGGCGTAGACCGGCCTTTGAAATTGCGACAACATCACGCGCGAGGTCAAGCACGGACCGTCCAGCAACTGTGGCCTTTAGCCCTTGAGTCGGGACGTCGAGGGCGAGTTGCCGTCGGTCTTCTGTCCCCCAACCCGCAACGAGATCCCAGGCAGCTTGCAGACTGTTCGAATCATACAGCAGCCCAGTCCACAAGGCTGAAAGCCCTAGAATATGATCCACCGGCCCGGCATCACCGCCTCGCATTTCGAGGAAAGACTTGATGCGGACTTCGGGGAACAGTGTCGTCAGATGATCATCCCAGTCGGACTTCAACGGCATCTCACCCGGCCGAAGAGCCAGCTTCTGCGCCATGAAATCACGGAACGACAAGCCACTGGCATCAAAGTACTCACCACCGCGATGGATGAAGTACATCGGCACATCGAGCGCATAGTCGACGTAACGCTCGAAGCCCATACCGTCTTCAAAGGCGAATTCCAGCCCCCCTGTGCGATCAGGGTCGGTGTCTTGCCAGATAGCTGAACGGAACGACCGGTAGCCGTTCAGCCGGCCGCGCGAAAAGGGTGAGTTAGCGAAAATGGCTGTAGCCACCGGCTGAAGTGCGAGGCTAACCCGAAGCTTGCGGACCATATCCGCCTCGGATTCGAAATCCAAATTGACCTGAATGGTCGCGGTGGATTTCATCATATCCAGCCCAAGCATCCCCTTCCGCTTCATCTGTGCGCGCATGATGCGGTAGCGCGCCTTGGGCATCCATGGAATCTCGTCGCGTGACAGCTCAGGCTGATACCCCAAAGACAGGGTACCAACCCCCATGGGCACGCAAAGGGCTTGCAACTCTTCTATGTGCTGTCGGGTTTCGGCCTCCGTCTCGTGCAGGTTTGCTACGGCAGCGCCGGAGAGCTCGAANTGCCCACCGGGCTCCAATGTAATGTTGGCACCGGCGCGGGTCAGAGCGACGACATTCTCGCCTTCATACAGCGGCGTCCAACCGTGCTCCGTGACCAAGCCGTTTAACAAGCGACGGATATCGCCTGAACCTGCCGCCGCCCCTTCTGCCGCATTCGTTTCGTGGGAGTAGGGAAGGGCGCTGAAGTCACGCTTGTCGTAAAGAAACTTTTCGTGCTCTGTTCCGATCCGCCAATGAGACGCAGGCTTGCAACCTCGTTCGAGGGCTTCAACAAGATCTTTGCGGCTGTGGACGGGCTGGGAAACCCCTGTGGGCGGAGCAGACAATGACTGTACCTTATTTGGAGCTCGGTCCCCAGCAAATGGTCAGACGATCCAAAACCGTCAAGGTAAACGAAGTAGCTTTAGTGTCTGGCTGGCCCCCGAAAATCGGGACGCTTGTCCCAATCGCCCTGAAGTGCCTGGAAGACTGAGAGCAAAGCCACCGCCGCCGTTTCAGCCTTGAGCACACGCGGCCCAAGGCTTAGGCCGAAGACATTAGATTGACTGGAAAGCCACCGGATTTCGTCCGCATGAAAGCCACCTTCTGGCCCAACCAGCAGCGCCTGCTGCTGCGGTTGATCGCCGGTTGTCCGTATAGAGGCGAACTGAGCAGCGACGGGGTTAAAGCCGCCGGCCTCGAAGGCAGCGCCAACTGAACCACTAAAGCCAGTAACCGCCTCGCGCAGTAGGACAGGCGTTGCCAAGGTCGGAATCGTAAGCCGTTCGCTCTGTTCCGCCGCTTCGATCATAATCGATTGCAGGCGGTCCGTTCGCAGCCGTTCAGACTGCGTGTGTGTCGTGATAACGGGCTGGAAACACGTAACCCCGAGTTCGGTTCCTTTGGCAAGGATCCACTCCATCGGACCACGCTTGATGGGCGCAAACATCAGCGTCAACGGCCGTTCGGCTGCAAAGGCGACCATTGGGGAAACCACNTCAACCCTTGCCGCCTTTTTNCTCAGCACAGTGATAATGCAGCGAAACTCCGGCCCGCGCCCGTTGAATAAGCCCAGCGTCGCGCCGACGTCTCGCCGCAGAACATTGCGCAGATAGTGAGCCTGTGCTTCCGGCAAGTCGAAGGCCTGACCTGCTACCAACTCACCTTCAACATAGAGGCGGATTGTGGGACGATCTGGCTTAGTCATTCTCGATTCCGCTGCTCGCATTGATCAGAAAGGTGACCCAACCCATGGCAAACAATCCGGACGATTTGAAGCCCCGGTTCACCGATATTCAAGGCCGGACGTGGTTTGACAGGATCCTGCCTGAGAGGACGCTTCCCTATACACGGTTGATGCGGCTGGACCGGCCGATCGGCGCCTACCTGCTCTATATCCCGGGCCTTTGGGGCGCACTGCTTGCCGCGCATGCCATGGAGGGTGTTGGCGGGGTTGAGGCTGAAGCAGGGGTCAACCTGTTGTTTCGGGTGCTGTGGATCGCCGCGTTGCTGTTGGTCGGTGCGTTCATTATGCGCGGGGCAGGCTGCGTCATCAACGATATGTGGGACCGGGACCTCGATTCACAAGTCGAGCGCACTGCTGGACGGCCTCTGGCCTCGGGTGCCATTTCAATGGTGCAGGCTGCGGTATTTCTCGCGCTGCTGCTGGGACTTGGCCTGCTGATCCTGCTGCAGATGCGACCATGGGGGATCCTGCTCGGTGTGATTTCACTGGTGCCGGTGGCGCTCTACCCACTGGCCAAGCGCGTGACAGACTACCCTCAAGCGGTGCTTGGACTGACCTTCAACTTCGGGGCGTTGATCGGCTGGGCGGCGATCAGCAACGAAATATCACTCGCCATGCTGCTGCTTTATGCCGGCTGCTGGGCCTGGACCTTTGGCTATGACACCATTTACGCGCATCAGGACAAGGCCGACGATGTTATCATCGGGGTGCGATCGACGGCGCTGACCTTCGGCAAAAACAGCAAACTGGCCATCCGTCTGTCATACGCGGTCGCGCTAGTGTTTTGGTTTTTCGCACTGGCGCTGGCGGCGGACGGCCTGCCCTTTTGGATTAGTCTGATTGGCCTTGTACTGATTGGTTTCCGCATGATGATGCAGGTCCAGCGCACCGATCTGGATAGCCCATCAGACAGCCTGCGCGCCTTCAAGGCCGAACAGTGGACCGGATGGATCTGGGGTGCCGCCCTAGCTCTGGCACTGCTTCTCCCAATTTGAGCCGCCGCGCCGGCGTCACGTTTTTCGAGATTTGTGGCAAAAAAGGCGCACCTTCAGCACCCCAGAGAGTGCTGGAGTGCATCAGGTGCGCTGGTACGCCAGCCGTGCTGCAACCAGATCCTCAATTGCTGACCCGCAGTTTTTGAACAGTGTGATCTGCTCATAAAACCGCCGTCCATCGCGCTCACCTTGCGTCAGGTCAAACAGATCCGCCGCAACGTCATCTTCATTTATCAGGCCCTTGTTCATCGGGATGATCAGATCACCCGCTTCAGCCAGCGCCCCGGTCTTGGTATCGACGAATATCCGGGATTTTTGCACCAGCGCATCGTCGGACTCGCGGCTATCTGGGGAGAAGGCGCCAACCAGATCGATGTGAGTGCCATCGCGTACCCAGTCGCCGAAAATGACAGGCTCACTGCTTGCCGTTATGCAGGTCACGATGTCAGCGCCCGAGACCGCTGCCTCCAGATCATCCGTGACCCCGATGCTGTTGAGCGCCGATGCGTCGTCCTGCAGCCTGTAGTTGGCCACCAGTTCCTCCGCCCGTTGGGGCGTGCGGTTCCAAACCAGCACGTCGGAAATCGGCCGTACGGCGCGATGTGCGTCGATGAAGTGGCGGGCAAGCNCGCCCGCGCCGACGATGAGCAAGCGGGACGCGTCACTGCGAGACAGGTAGCTGGACGCCAACGCCGAGGCTGCTGCTGTCCGCTTCACTGTAATCATTTCTGCCTCGAGAATACCTCGAACCTTTCCGGTTGCGGCATCGAGGAACAGGTAAACCCCCTGCACCATGGGCAGCCCCTTCCCCGGGTTACCGGTATTGACCGTCACCATCTTGATCCCCAGGTCTCCGTCGACCTGCCAGGACGGCATATTGAGCAAGATGGTCGGTTCGGCGTGCACATTCTCGACGTAGAAGCGATTGCGCAGCGGAGCCTGATAGGGACGCGCGCTGGCGCCCATGCGAAAAGCGCGTCGCAGGGCCTCAATAAGGCTTTTCTGATCCAGGGCGATTTCGATTTCGGGGGCAGTGATGAAGCGCATGAGACCTCAGATGGCAGAAACAGGTTTCGGGGTGATGTCTTCAGCCGGTTGTTCGATTGTCCGCAACGTTGCGACCTCCGTCTCCAAACGGTCGATTTCAGCCTCTCGGTCGAGAAGGTCTGCACGGGCGCGGTCGAGATCGTCCTCGGTACGGGTCAGGCTGCGCCGTGTCCGGCGCAGGTCGGAACGGCGCGAGCCAGCCTGAATCCACACAAACACCGCACCAAGCAGAAAGCCAACAATTGCGGTTGCGGCAATCCAAAGCGCCAACGGCTGCTCCATACCCTCGGGAGCCAACACAGCCAGCCGTAGCGTTGCTGGTTCGGTGTTTGACACCACAAACCAGACCAGCACGGCGAGACTCAGTACGGCCAGAGTCGATGAGAGAAAGCGGAGCATGGTTTAGCGCGCCTCCTTGGCGTCAGTTCAGGGTGGCCGTTGATTGAGCCGGTGCCCGCCAGAGCAGCCGAACCGTTCAGCCAAAGCAAGAGCGGTAAAAATGACAGGTTTTTGAGCGGCTTGCCAACCCCCGCCCCCTCCCTTGAAGTAAAAAGGGAGGCCGAAGCCTCCCCGATAACCTGTTGCAAAACAACCCGCCGCGGCCTACTCGTCCTCGCCGTTCAGCCGCTCGTGCAATTGCTTCCCCGTCTTGAAGTACGGGATTGCTTTTTCAGAAACCTCGACCGGCTCGCCCGAACGTGGGTTGCGACCGGTGCGCGACTTCCGCACTTTGACGGAAAAGGCACCAAAGCCCCTGAGTTCGATGCGGTCTCCGTGCGTCAGCCCGTCGGTGATCTCATCAAAAACCGTATTTACGATCTTGGTGATGTCTCTGAGGTAGAGATGTGGGTTATCTGAAGCGACCAGTTGGATCAGTTCTGATTTGGTCATGATGTCCGTCTGTCCCCCTATTTGATCTGGTGCACCCCCGACACCGCCGCGAGCCAGAAAGGCGCCGCTCCGATGTCGGGAAAGCTATCATCAGCCCTAAGTGTCACGCCCTTTCTTCAGCGCTTCACCGAGAATATCGCCGAGCGAAGCACCCGAATCCATGGAGCCGTATTCGGCCATGGCTTCCTGCTCTTCCTCGGTCTCACGAGCCTTAATCGAAAGGGAGATCTTTCGGGTTTTGGGGTCGATCGACGTGACCTTAGCGTCAACCTTCTCACCCACCGCAAATCGGTCGGTGCGCTGGTCGTCGCGATCGCGAGCCAGATCAGAGCGACGGATGAAGCCCGTCACACCGTCAGACACCTCGACCTCAATGCCGTTTTCCTGCACCTGCGTGATCGTCGTGGTCACAATTTGACCGCGCTTGATACCATCCATAGCGTTGGCGAACGGATCGTCTTCGAGCTGCTTGATGCCAAGCGAGATGCGCTCTTTCTCAACGTCAACGTCGAGGACTTTTGCCGAAACAGTCGAACCCTTTTCGAAGTCCTTGACCGCTTCTTCACCAGAGCGATTCCAGTCAATGTCGGACAGATGGATCATGCCGTCGATGTCACCGTCCAGCCCGACAAACAGACCGAATTCAGTGATGTTGCGGACTTCCCCAGTGATGGTCGAACCGACCGGGTTGGAGTCGAGGAACGCTTCCCATGGGTTCGCCATGGTCTGCTTCAGACCCAGAGAAATCCGCCGCTTGGTGGTGTCAACGTCCAAGATGACGACTTCAACCTCTTGCGAGGTAGAAACGATTTTACCTGGGTGCACGTTCTTCTTGGTCCAGGACATTTCCGATACGTGGACCAGACCTTCGATCCCAGGCATCAGTTCAACAAAGGCACCGTAGTCGGTGATGTTGGTCACTCGGCCGTTGAACTTGGTGCCAACCGGGAATTCCGCAGCAACGGTTTCCCACGGATCAGCTTCGAGTTGCTTCATGCCAAGCGAGATACGCTGCGTTTCACGGTTGAATTTGATCACTTGCACTTCAACCGACTGACCCACAGTCAGAACCTCTGACGGATGGTTGATACGGCGCCAGGAAATATCGGTCACGTGCAGCAGGCCGTCGACGCCACCCAGATCCACGAACGCGCCGTAGTCAGTGATGTTCTTGACGACGCCCTGAAGGACGCTGCCCTCTTCCAGGTTCTGGATGAGCTCCTGACGCTGCTCGGCGCGGGCTTCTTCCAAAACCGCGCGGCGCGACACAACGATGTTGCCCCGCGCCTTGTCCATCTTAAGGATTTGGAACGGCTGCGCGTTGTTCATCAGTGGTGCAACGTCGCGCACTGGCCGAATATCGACCTGCGAACCGGGCAGGAAGGCTACAGCCCCGCCGAGGTCAACAGTAAAGCCACCCTTGACGCGGTTGAAGATCACACCTTCGACGCGAACGCTGTCGTTGAACTTCTTTTCTAGCTCAACCCAGGCTTCTTCACGACGTGCCTTGTCGCGGGACAGCATGACTTCGCCGTCCTTGTTCTCGTAGCGCTCGACGAACACCTCGACGGTATCGCCGGCTTTGATGGTCGGCTCCTGGCCGGGCATCGTGAATTCTTTGAGGGGCACGCGGCCTTCAGATTTGAGGCCTACATCGATGATCACCAGATCATTTTCGATGTTCAGAACGGTGCCGGAGAGGACGGACCCTTCGAGGGTATCGCCTATTGATTCGTTAAGGAGGTCCGCGAAGGACTCCATGGCGGCTTCTGCCATTATGTTGGTTTTCCTGTTGATGACGTCCCGCCCGAGGGCCGGACACTGAACGACGCCAGATCGACGCGCCCAGGGGTTTGGGTTAAAGAATGCTGTGGAAGGAGCGTATCGCCGGACCTAGCTGCATCGCGCCGTCGTCGCCGAGCTCTCCTCCCCCTTGATCGTGATGTTTTCGTCAACCAGGCCGTGCCGCTTCGATGATCTCTAGAGCCTGCTTGAAGACCACGTCGGTCGTCAGGTCAGAGGTATCAATGATCACCGCGTCGGCAGCGGGCTTCAGGGGTGCGTCCTTGCGGGTCTCATCCCGTTGGTCCCGAATAACCAAGTCGTTGAAAACGCGGTCGTATATAGCGCTAGGGTCTCGTTCCCGCAACTCCAACCACCGCCGTTTGGCCCTGACCTCGCGGGTAGCCGTAATGTAAAGCTTGCAGGTCGCATAAGGACAGATAACCGTGCCTATGTCGCGACCGTCGAGAACCGAACCGGCTTTGCCACCGGGGGGCGAGTCGGCAAAACGCCGCTGAAAATCCACCAGCGCCAGTCGCACAGCCGGAAGCGCGGCGATGCGCGAGGCTGCTTCGCTGACCGTCGGCACCCGAAGATCGGAGCGCTCCAGCTCCTGCGGCGCGAGGTCCCCCGCGAGCTTGGCGAGGCCGTCGCTGTCGTCCAAAGACATCGCTAGATCCAGTGCAAGCGCCGCCACGGCGCGGTAAAGCAGGCCGCTATCCAAATAAGCAAAATCGAGGTGCGCTGCGACCCTTCGGGCCAACGTGCCCTTCCCTGCCGCTGCCGGTCCGTCGATTGCAATAATCATGCGATATCGGCGCCCAGCTGGTTAAATAGGCTAACGAAGGTCGGGAAAGACGTGAGAATGCAGTTCCGATCATCGACCCGCATCCCTTGTTCCGAGACCATGCCAAGAATCAGTGTCGACATGGCGCGGCGGTGGTCGAGCTGGGTTTCCACAAGTCCGCCACCAGGCACGGGACCGCCGAGTCCCTCGATCTCCAGCCAGTCTTCGCCCGAGCGTGTAACCACACCCGCCGCGCTGAGCATGTCGATGATGCCAGCGAGGCGATCCGATTCTTTGACCCGCAGCTCCTCCAAACCCTCCATCCGCGTTGTTCCACTGGCCACCGCAGCTGCAACCGACAAGATAGGATACTCGTCGATTTGTGAAGGCGCGCGGTCTGCCGGGATCAGGCAGCCCTTGAGCGAGGACGACGCCACACGAACATCAGCCACGGTCTCGCCTGCGACCTTGCGCGAGTTAAGCAACGCCAGATCAGCGCCCATATCGCGCAATGACTGGAACAGGCCAGTGCGGTGGTCATTCTGCATTACGTTAGCGATGGTTAGCGCCGAGCCTGGGACGATCGTACCTGCGACAGCGAGGAAAGCAGCTGAACTTGGGTCGCCCGGGACCATGACCGGCGTGNCACGCAGTTCAGGCTGCCCAACAAGCGTGATNGCGAGGCCGTCATCGGTGGCTTCGCTGTTCACAATGGCACCAAAGCCANGCAACATGCGTTCGGTGTGGTCACGGGTGGGCGTGGTTTCAACCAGCGTCGTTTCCCCTGGGGCATTTAAACCAGCAAGCAGCACCGCCGATTTCACCTGTGCCGAGGCAACCGGGGATACGTAGCGCACAGGCACAGCATCGGCCGTTCCCTGCACAGCCAGTGGCAAGCGTCCGCCCGAGCGCGCCATGAAACGGGCGCCAAACTGGCTCAGGGGATCAGTCACCCGCGCCATAGGGCGCTTGTTCAGCGAAGCATCCCCAAAAACCACTGCTGTCAGATCATGGGTCGCCAGCAGACCGAGGATCAACCGGGTCGACGTGCCTGAATTCCCCATGTCCAACGGTAGCATTGGTTCACGCAGGCCCCCCACTCCGACACCTGAGACCTGAAAATCATCGCCATCGCGCTCGATCACTGCGCCAAGCCGACGCATGGCTTCCGCTGTCGCCATCACATCTTCACCGGTCAGCAGGCCACGGATTGGCGTCTCCCCCACCGCTAGAGTCCCCAGCATGAGTGAGCGGTGCGACATGGACTTATCACCCGGGACGCTGACCTCGCCTTTCAATCCATTGGCGGTTCGGCTTGCGGCGGGTTCTTGGGGCAGATTGGACATGCTGAATCTCGCTGTTTCAGGATTGCTTTCGACTTAGCATAGCCATCGACAAAGGCGAAAAGCACAGCTCCGACCTGTCTACCGCATAGCAAGAGGTCTAAGGCAGCATTGACACCCGCCCCTGCCTATGGTGCTTGCAGTGGCTTACGAACGCGAAACTGTCGAGGTCGGCATTCATGCCTGAATTGGAAGAAGAATACGGTATCAAGCGCATCTGCCAGAGTTGTGGCGCGCGATACTATGATCTGAACAAGGATCCCGCTGTCTGCCCGTCTTGCGGCACCGAATACGATCCGGAAGCAGTCATGCGCTCCCGCCGCGGTCGTGTCGCCGCCGCCGCTGTTGCAACCGCTAAGGAAGAAGCCGCACCGGCTCCTGAGCTTGCGGATGCAGAANACGAANCACCCAAGGCTGGCGATGTCGCCGAGGAGGAAGACGAAGACGAGGAGGATACCGTCAAGGCGGTGGCCCTCGACGAGGTCGATGCCGAAACACTTGAAGACGGTGAAACCGATCTGGTGGTCGATGACGATGGTGAAGTCTCCCTCGAAGACGATTTCGAAGATGACGAAAACGATAACAAAATTGAGGACGACTCGCTACTCGACGACGACGACGAGTTGGACGACACGGGTCTTCCAGTCGATGGATTTAAGTCCGAAGCGGATGACACCATCTAAACCAAACGGCAGCGGCACTTTAATCGTGCTGCTNCCAAGCATTCCCGGACTGCACTGAAAAAGGCTTCGACAAAGCCAGTCAGGTTGAGTATGCAGAGCCCGGTTTCCAGCAGCGTGGGGCTATAGCTCAGCTGGGAGAGCGCTACAATGGCATTGTAGAGGTCACCGGTTCGATCCC
>NZET01000021.1 GCA_002690455.1 Kiloniella sp. | reverse complement strand
CAGGTTCGGATCGCGAACCTTGAACCTATGAGCGAGGTTGACTCACTCGTGCAAATGGTTGTGACTTAGCATTAGTTTGCACTGCCCATTCTTAAGATATTGGGTCCAAAGTTTATTCCCCAACAGATTTCGCCAGTCCATCGAACGTGAGTGATTTGGACATCGGAACTCTAAGCAGGAGAAGAAGTGTGAAGATCGCGGCAATTTGGCTTAACCAAACACCGATTTCGTCAGCAACACTCAAGCTATTCTGCGCCCTCAATGTGGTGCTGTTGCTCGCCCTGTTGTTCACCATTGGTGCCGCGCGATCAGCATTTGGACAGGCCGCGCTGGGTGACTTAAAGATTGGTAGCTGTGGTTGTGATCAGTCCTGCTTCACGGACGAGGTCAAGAACCTCCGGTGCACGCCCACTCAATACCGGTTCGAAAGCTCAGGGCTACCCGACGAAACGCACGTAATGATGCGAGGGATCACGGCAACAAACCAGCAGTACCCAAGCACTCACGCATATGAAATCACGATACCGCTGAACCAGCGTATGGCCGCAACACCGACACCGACCGTACCGGGCGCGATCGGTATCGCCGTTAATGGGGTCCCTCTTTTTGATCCAGGCACCCAGGGCAAGATTGACCCAAATACCGGCCGTTCGCCGCACACGTATGACGTAGGGGAGTTGGACGAATGCGGAGGCCACGCCGGCCGAGGGGATGACTATCACTACCACATTGCGCCGAAGTGCCTGATCGACGAACTTGGTGAAACGCACGTTGAAGATCACCTGCAGCCAATTGGCTTTGCCAACGACGGGTTCCCAATCCTGGCCGTTGGTTGGTTCCGACAAGACCGAAATCTAGAAGCCCATCTAGATGAATGCCGCGGCATGGAAGATCGCGATGGCGACTACTTCTATAACGTGGAGGCCGCCTCAAAGTGGGATATCTTGACCTGCTTCAAAGGTAAGGCTGTCGGCATTTCCAAAGACCGCTGGGACCAGCGGTATGACATGTATGGCGCAAAAATTGTGGGAGCGAAGGTCAGCATGGCAATCTCCAGCTATCGTTTAGAACGCTATGCAAACAATCTTTGTCACATCATGGAAGGCACGCTCGACAATCAACGAGTGCTAACCCAGGGCACAAACATTGAAAAACTGTCCAGCAAGGGTGCTATTTTTTATTGCAATCCGAATTGCTATTCGGAGTTTTTTTCCCCGCAATCCAAAAGCGAATACCGTGGTCCCGTGGTGTTCTATGAGCAGACATTAGTAGGCTGCCCAACGGGGTTTTCGCCTGAGGCGCTGCCCCTCTTTGCCCCGTATGAAGGCGCGAAATTGCAGAAGAAATCCGCAAAGTAACGAGCAGAAACCCCGCTAGCTACGCAGAAACCGGGCTGCTCTATGTGCGCCAATGAGGCCGCTTACTGCCTTGCCGATCAGATATCAATGCCTTTACTGGATCAACTGACGCACCTGCATCGGCATTTCTTTTGAGTTTCACCTTAAATTTATTCATTAGGTGTGTGTAACTGTGTACTATTATGCGCATACCGCGCGTGATTACTTGACCTGCTTTCTCGTAATTCAAACATTGGCTTCCCTGTCGAACTAGGAAAATTTGGGTCGAGCAAGCATTTAATGAGAAAGTTCTTTATGGCTGGTTCAGCGCTATGTGGGCTGATCGGCACTGCTGGGGCTGACCCTGTCGATGTTACACTCGGCGCCAGTCTCGACATCGGTTGGGACTATGGCGTTGGAAAAGCTCATCCCAACTTGGGTGGATTCGGCATACTGGGGCTTTCCAGCTACCAGACACTGACGGCCGAATTTGGGCTTGCGGGCACGACGGACGCTGGACTGCGGTTCGGTGTAGAAGTCTCCTTGACGACGGGTAAGGTCCTGCAACTTGAGCCCTATGGCACCACAGCCTTTGCCCGAAAATACATCTACAATCTGCGCAACGCCAGCGCTGAGCAGAGTCTTCGTGGCGCGCTCTATGCCATGTCCGGAGGCGCTGCGATCAGTGTCGGAGAAGTGCTCTCGGTCAAGATCAATTCCCAGTGGCAGAGTATGAAGGGTTCAGCCACTGCTTACAGCGGACAGATCGGTGCATTGAACGTCCACAACATCTGCAAACTTGCCGGAAACTATGCCGACAGCATGAACGGCCGCCAGGCCACCGGCTTCGGTACCGCTCTCCCACCCGGAGCAGCTGCAGTTGCACCGGTCTTTAGAACGCTGGTCGGGAACGGCCGAGCCATTGGCACCAGAATTCTGGTCGATGGAGGCGCGGTGTTCGGCCAGCCTATGCTTCCGGGGCAGTTCAAGGCACATCGCCAGATCTGGGCGACGGGTTCGACGCTGCTGACCCATACTGTCCCTGCTCCAGCGGGTGGGCCTATTGGCGCTCGCGTCTCGGTCAATCCCACACAGACAGCGGGCGTCTTCCGCCCCGGCACAGCAGCAGCCGTTTTCCAGACGGGCTTCTCCAGTATCCGGTTCACTCCCAATGAAGTGGGCGTCGGGGCGTTTCCAAAACTCCTCGCCTCCACCGTAGCCAGCAAGTCAGCAACCGTGCTCTTCTCGCCCGGTATCAATGAATTGGTTGGTGAGAAGGTCAACCGCGCGCAGGTCTATCTCGGCCCCTTCATGGACCTGCGTATGACAAGTTCAACGACCAAAATGGCGCATGGTGCCGTTTGCTTGAGCCAGCAACTTCAGCAGTCTGCAACTCAGATCCACATGGAACTGGCATCACGCCTGCCGCAGTTCAGCAACGCAGCCATATTTGTCGAAGGCGGCTTTGGACGCCTGACCGTTCAGCGGCTTTCCTATGAGGGTGGTAACGCGGTAATCGGCGACAGTGGAGATAGTGCGGGCATCGGCATTGATGGCGACAATGCTGGCTTTGGGATTGGAAACGGTGGCAGCCTTCGAACAGCCGTCGCGATGCTCGAAGGCACCAACTTGCTTGGCCTTACCGGCCATGCAGCGGTCGACGTGTCGACGATAAAGCTCGGCGGTCGCCCCAACTATCTCTTAGGTGCAAGCGTTGATCTGTCGGGCCTGAGCGTGGTCGTGGAATTCGAAGATGACGTGGACCCCGACCCCACTGCCGTGAATGACGAAGATGGCTATATCGATCATTGGGACGCCAGTTTGGCATGGGACTGGGAAGGCATCCGTGCAACAATAGCAACCGATGACGACGGCGACTGGGCGATAGCTTTAGGCTATGAATGGCGCGGCTTCACTGCCGACACGCTCATCGAAAATGTAGCGCCAGGCCAGAGCCAGAAGGCTGGCCTGTCGATTGACACCATCTTGGCGACCCAAATTAATGGCCTTGCCATGGAACTGGCGCTGGATGAAAACTTCGCCTGGGATATCAGTGCCCACTATAGCCTCGGCGGATCGGGTTTTGAGATCTACGCCAGCTATATGGCTGACCAGGGCGGCGGTCGAATTGGGTCTAAACTCAGCTTTTGAGCTGCACGCCCCCACGCGAGGCTAGAGTATACCGGATTCTGCGCCCTCACCGCGCCCCAAACTACCGCTGATCAACCCCAGCTTGCCTGCCCTCAGTAATAAACTGCAGAAATTCAGGACTGATAACAATGGTTCGCGAACTATAATTGACACCGGTGTCATTTTGTGGTTCAACAAGATCGGACGAGGGAGGAGCTAACCAAGCCAACGCTCTGCAAGAAGCGAAGCCAAAGCGGTTTCGTCTTTCAGCAGTTGGCTCGGTATCGCAACACGGTTTTTTTCCACTGCGACCTTCAAAGGTAGCTTCGTGGTTCAACAGGACGGTGATCAACAGCCGCCAAAAGTTGTTCTGTTGCGCGCGCTACTCCCCCACGAGAACACCCCGGACGGTCGGCACCCGGCGATCTCGCTCCGGCAGCAATCTGTGTCGGTCTGTCCCGATGCAGGTGAAGTCCAGCACGGGCAAGACGCACGGCCCGGAGTTGAACGATGCACAAAGGATGGCGCGTTTGGCGTTGTCGTGCGTGCAAACCATCGCGCCCGGTATTGGGCCATTTAGGAGGATAAAATGCGTAAGTTGATTCTTGGCGGTCTGTCCGGTCTGACCGCCCTTACTATGGGGGCTTCGAGTGCTGTGGCGATGGACCACTGCAATACCCCTTCCGGTATGCCGTCTCTGAAGGACTTATCCGGTGAAGTTGTCACCATCACTGGTCCATGGGAAGGACGCGATGAAGAACTCGTTAACATGGTTCTTGATTGCTTTGAGAAGGCCACTGGCGCAGATGTTCAGTACAGTGGTTCGGGAGAGTTTGAGCAGCTGATCGTAACGTCGATCCGCGCAGGCAATGCGCCAAACGTCGCTGTATTCCCACAGCCCGGCCTTGCCGCCGATATGGCAGCAGAGGGCGGCCTGGACCCACTGGGTTCTGATCTCGCAGACTGGATGACCGCCAACTACGGTGCAGGCTCATCCTGGGTTGACCTTGGCACTTACGCTGATGCGGATGGCAATGACCAGTTCTTCGCCTTTGCTTACAAGGTCGACGTAAAGTCACTGGTTTGGTACTCGCCAGAAAACTTTGAAGACAATGGCTATGACATCCCACAGTCCATGGAAGAGCTGATCGCGCTTTCTGACCAGATGGTTGCAGATGGCCTGACCCCATGGTGTATCGGCATTGAGTCCGGTGGCGCCACCGGCTGGACCGCAACGGACTGGATGGAAGATATCATGCTCCGTACCGCTTCGCCTGAAGCGTACGACGCATGGGTTTCCAACGACATGCCGTTCAACAGCCCCGAAGTGGTTAACGCTATGGAAGTCTGGGGCTCCTTCAGCCGGAACGACGACTACGTTGCGGGCGGTGCCGACGCTGTTGCCAGCATCTTCTTTGGTGATGCGCCGAATGGCCTGTTCACTACCCCGGCACAGTGCATGATGCACCGTCAGGCGTCTTTCATCCCATCATTCTTCCCAAATCAGGGTCAGGAATTGGAAGATGGCGAAGCTGACTTCTTCTACTTCCCTGCATTTGCCGAAGGTGACTTGGGCAAACCAGTCCTCGGTGCCGGCACTCTCTGGGTTGCACCAAGCATGACCGATGCGACCATGGAGTTCTTCAACTACCTGACCTCTCCTGGTGCGCACGAAATTTGGATGGCACAGTCCGGCTTCCTGACCCCACACTTGGGTGTAGATGCCTCGGCTTATGCAAATGACGCTTTGCGCGGTCAGGGCGAGATCCTTGCGAACGCCACCACGTTCCGTTTTGATGCGTCTGACCTGATGCCTGGGCCAATCGGTGCCGGTGCGTTCTGGACTGAAATGACCGCTTTTGCGAACGGTCAGGATGCACAGACCACCGCCGACAACATCCAGGCTGCATGGGACGCCATTAAGTAAGACTTGGCTTCCTGTGAACAAATGGCCCGGGACGGCTCGCCGCTCCGGGTCAAACTCCAAGAAAGGGTCTGACCCTCTGTTCAGAGGTCAGGCCCTTTTTGGAAGGCATTTGAATTCCCATTTAAGTGTAACCCTTCATCAATGGCGCTATGACCCATTCACCGTCCGCACAGACTCCGATGGTACCGATCAGACACCGTCTCTACTGGCTGCCTTTGATGGGCAACGCGATGGCCCTGTTGCTGTCCGTGTTGGTTGTGTTGCCTGCGGCTGCATTCGCGCTGTTCGCCCTGAGTTCGATATTCGATAGCCTGTTGGTTCGTTTGCCTGCGTTCGAGGCTGACGCCTTCGGTCGTGCAACCGACAATCAACAGCTGTACCTGACCCTGTCGCGCATCCTGTTCGCGCTGCGCGCGATCATCATCGCCGTCACGCTCAGCTTTGGTTACTACGCCCTTGCGTCGTGGCTCAATTTCGCCGGTGCTGGGGTTTTTACTCGAAACCTGCAAGCCCGAAATCGCGTGATCGAAGCCATTCAACCCTGGATCTTCGTTGGCCCGGCGATGGTGCTGTTGTGCCTGTTCCTTATCTTCCCAACGATAGAAACCCTCCGCCTGAGCTTTGAAGCTGACGTCGGCTACAGCTTCGAAAATTATCGAGCTATTGTCGCCAGCAGCCAATTTTGGATCGCTATCCGCAACAGTGTGATGTGGCTTGCCGTCGTTCCCACAGCATGCGTCATTCTTGGGCTGGTTATCGCCGTGCTAACGGACAGCGTGCGCTGGGGCGTGATCGCAAAGAGCTTTGTCTTTGTCCCGCTCGCGATCAGCTTTGTAGGCGCCGCTGTCATATGGCGGAACATCTACGCCAGTGGCGGGATCGAGCCGACCGACATCACCCCAGGTTTCCAACTCGGCTTGTTGAACGCCCTTCTGGGCCGGAGTGCCGATGACGGCCTGTTCTTCTACGAAGTCAAATTCTGGGGCAATTTCTTCATGATGACGATCCTCATCTGGATCCAAACCGGCTTTGCAATGGTGATCTTTTCCGCAGCACTGCGAGGTGTCCCCGAGGACACCATCGAGGCAGCAAGGATCGAGGGCGCCAACCCCTTCCAGATCTTCATGCGAGTGCAGATACCGCAGATTTTTAGCACCGTGGTCGTGGTTTGGACAACCATCACCATTCTGGTGCTCAAGGTCTTTGACATTCCCTACGCCCTGACCGCGAACAAAGACGATAAGCTCTTGCTCGCAACCTACATGCGTATCGTGCAGGACAGGTTTCGAGACGAACATCAGGCAGCGGCAATCGCCATTGTTCTGATGCTGACCGTGATACCAATCATGGCCTTCAACGTTTGGCGCATGCGCCAGGAACAGGCCTAGGAGGTACGGGATGAGCAAAGTCAAAAAACACGGGAGACTAACCCCGCTCAAGCTGCTGGCGCATATCGCAGTGCTCTCGGTTGTGTTCTTATGGGTGGTGCCCTTCATTGGGCTCGCAACCACGTCTGTGCGGCCCCAAAAAGATGCCAATGAAACCGGCTTCTGGCGTGCGTTTACCAGTATGGAGCGCGGTCACGCCATCCGTACACAAGGCGGGCCGGAAGGTGGGACAACATTGATCGAGGGCAACATCTTCGACGATATTCGCGCCGCGCAGGAGATCGACTTCGTGCAATCGAATGAGCGCTCACCAAATGCGCTAATTCTGCGCGAGATGCCGATCGAAGGCGAAGTTACCGGCGTCCTGGTGATCGAGCGACTCCCCGACCCGGACAACCCTGACGGCACCATCCGGCAACAAGTGATCAAGCAACCCGGAGAAGCCTTCGAGGTCAAAAAGGGTCAGTTCACGTATCAGGCCGACGGCAGCTATCAGTGGGCATTCGAAGAACCTTACAGCGGCAAGGGTAAAAAACTCAGCGTTTTCATTCAACAGCGTCCGCAGTTTGGCTGGAACTCTTACGTGCAGGTGCTGACCAACCGCCAGGTGCCAAACTCGTTAATCAGCAGTTTTATCGTTACCATTCCAGCGACAATCATTCCGATCATGATTGCTGCATTCGCCGCCTATGCTTTTGCGTGGATGACCTTTCCTGGCCGCGACTGGATCTTTGTGATCGTCGTTGCTCTGTTGGTGGTTCCATTGCAGCTGGCATTTTTGCCCGTACTCACTTGGTTTACCCAGGCCGCTAGCCTCGCCACGTGGCTTAACGAGTGGCTGACCGACTGTGAGGCCAGCAATTCGTGCAAAGTCAGCAGCGCCAATTTCGCCACCCTTTGGATCTCGCACACTGCATTCGGTTTGCCGCTGGCGATTTACCTATTGCGGAACTACATCGGCAATCTGCCCCGGGAAGTTCTGGAGAGCGCGCGCATCGATGGCGCTTCGCACCTGCAGACCTTTATGCGGATCATCTTGCCATTGAGCGTACCAGCGCTTGCCAGCTTCGCTATCTTCCAGTTCCTCTGGGTCTGGAATGACTTGCTGGTGGCGCTCTACCTCGGCCCGGATGGAGAAACAGACCGTGTGCTGCCAAGGATCATCCAGTCCCAGCTGGGCACGTTCAAGAGCCAGCTACACCTCCTCAACGCGAGCGCCGTGATCTCGATGATCGTACCGCTGATCGTCTTCCTTTCACTGCAGCGGTACTTTGTACGAGGCCTGCTGGCTGGCTCAGTCAAGGGTGGCTAGTCTCCTACCTACCCCCACCCCGGACCCGTCGATTCCAGTCTTTAGCTCAACACGAATACCAACAAGGTCAGTACCAGAAAATGTCGAAGAATTGGTGGGACAACGCCGTCATCTATCAGATTTACCCGCGTAGTTTTGCAGACAGCAGCGGCAATGGCATCGGTGATCTGAACGGGATCACCGGAAAGCTTGACTACATCGCCGACCTTGGCGTCGATGCGATCTGGATCAGCCCATTTTTCGTCTCGCCGATGAAAGACTTTGGCTATGACGTTGCCGACTATCGCACTGTTGATCCGGTGTTCGGTACGAACGCCGACTTCGACCACCTACTTAAACAGGCGCACAAACGCGGTCTGAAAGTACTGATCGACATGGTGCTCGCCCACTGCTCGGACCAGCACCCATGGTTCATTGAAAGCCGGTCCAGTCGCGACAACCCGCGCGCAGATTGGTTTTATTGGCTCGACCCTCAGGACGACGGCACCGAACCCAACAACTGGCTGAGTTTCTTTGGCGGTCGCGCCTGGACCTGGGACACCAACCGCCAACAGTACTATTTTCACAATTTCCTGCCCAGCCAACCCAACCTCAATCTCTCAAACCCTGAGGTTCTCGATACCATGATCGATACCTGCCGCTTCTGGCTGGATAAGGGTGTCGACGGCTTCCGATTGGATGCGATCCATACCGCCAAACTGGATAACGACTGGACCAACAACGCCCCCCGTCTTCACGCCAGGGAAAACCGTCCGGAACGCGAGTTCGATTACCAGCGTCAGGATAGCGCTCAGCTCAACCAACCCAGCATCCAGACCCTCTCTGGTCGCTTACGCGGGCTGGTTGACGAATACGGTGACCGCTTCTTGATGGGTGAACTCGACGGAGAGGACGCAGTTGCCGTCTCCAAAACCTTCACCGAAGAAGGCCGCCTGCATTCGACCTATAACTTCAACTTGCTTCGGATGGAGGGAAGCACGGTCGCAGAGGTCCGGGAGATTATCGGCGGTCTGGCCCAAAATTTCAACGCGAGCAATGCCATCTCCGTGGCCTGGTCTAACCATGACATCGCGCGGGTCTATGACCGGATGCAACGCAAGATTAACGTACCAGCGGCCTTTGCAGATGACTTTGCGCATATGCTTTTCCAACTCTCCACCAGCCTGATCGGCTCAACCTGCGTCTATCAGGGGGAGGAACTGGGACTAGAAGACGCCGATCAGCTCACGCGCGACGAACTGCAGGATCCGTGGGGGGTGGCGCGGTATTCTGAAACCTTCAAAGGCCGCGACACCTGCCGCACGCCAATGCCCTGGACCGAAAGTCTGCCCAATGGCGGCTTCAGTGGTCATCATAGTGTGGAAAGCTGGTTACCCATCGACGCACGTCACCAAACGAAGGGTGGGCTCGACCAGCAAGGGAAACAGGGATCCATGTTTGAACGCAACAAGAGCCACCTGGACTGGAGACGCCAGCAACCCGTGTTGATGCAAAATGGTCTCATCGAACTGGTCGATGCCGGAGACACCGTCATTGCATTCAACCGATTGAGCCACGACAATGGGGCGTCTATACTATGCCTGTTCAATTTCTCCTCGCAAACCAAGTCTTTTGAAGGCATAGAGCTGCCGCCTTGGTCGTCTGCTTTCCGATGAAATGAATACGATGCCGACGATTTACGATGTTGCACGCAAGGCAGGGGTCTCCCCCAAGACCGTAAGCCGGGTTCTCAACCAAGAACCAAACGTTCGTCAGACTACGCTGGAAGCCGTCGAACGTGCGATTGAATATCTGGATTATCGACCATCAACCGCAGCGCGACTGCTGAAGAGCCAGCGCACAAGGGTCGTTGGCTTCCTCACTGACCGGGTCGTTACCTCGCCCGAGGCCAATGCCATTGCACGCGGGGTGTCAGAGGCCGCACGGGCCGCCGGATACACCGTGATATTTCTCAATGAGTTGTCCTCAGATGCACCCTTGACTGGTCAGGCTTTCAACCAGCTCGTCGATCTGAAAGTGGACGGGATCATCTACGCATCGCACCTGCTGCGTCAGATCGACGTGACAGGCTATGCCGACCACAACAAACCGTTGGTCCTCGCGAACTGTTTTAGCGGCGAAGGCGCCTTCACAGCCATCATTCCTGACGATAAGCGTGGCGGGCAGCTTGCCGCCGAGATGATTATTGCCCACGGCCACCGACGCGTGACCATGCTCAACCTTGACGAAGCCAGTTTCGCCGCAGGGGACCGCTGGATCGGTTTCAGTCAGGGTTTCTCCGTTGCCGGACTGGCAGCCCCGACGATGGTGACTTCAATTTTCGAGGACGCAGGCAGCTGGGACGAGCACCGCCACCTTCCCAAAATCCTCGACGAGGTTCTGGCCGCCCCAGAGCCGCCCACGGTCTTGTTCTGTGGTAACGATAAGCTGGCCATGGTTGTATATGGCCTATTGGCCCAACGCGGCGTTCGGGTGCCAGATGATATCTCGGTCGTCGGCTATGATGACTTCCCCCATATCTGCCAACTGCTCCGCCCACGCTTAAGCTCAGTCTCTATCGCCCATGACCTGATCGGTCAGCGTGCCTTTGACGAGCTTTATCGCCAGCTGAACGACCTACCTGGTATCGACAAAGCCGCACCGGCGTTAATCAAGGTCGAAGGTGCCCCCTTTGCCCGCGCGTCCCTTGCGGACCTCAAGACGGCCCGAGGCCAGAGCGGCGTTGGACCTTGATTCACCGCGCAGCCCGCGTACCGCTTTAAGGTGGGCAAGAATCAGCGCATCCCGCGCAGCACCAAGTTTCTCTAGCGATTGACCTCCGGCTTCATCTTCAAGCCCCGCGGCCAACAACGCTCCAATATTCTCATCTAATCGGGGGTCGCCAAGATCGTCCCACCAACGGTGGAAGCTTTCTGCGTATCGCGCACAAAACGCCGCCATGCCGCCCTCGCCAGCACCAAGATGGAACAGCATATGCGGCCCCATCGCTCCCCAGCGTAGCCCGGGCCCTGCCCAGACTGCCGTATCAACATCTTCCACCGAAGCGACGCCTTCCTTGACCAGATGCAGCGCCTCTCGCCATAGCGCCGCTTGCAATCGGTTGGCGACATGCCCCGGCACTTCCTTGTTCAAGCGGATGGTGACTTTACCGACCTCAGCATAAAACATCTCTGCCGCATCCAGGGCTTCAGGCGCCGTTTGCTCATTGCCAATGACCTCGACCAGCGGGATCAGATGTGGGGGATTGAACGGATGGCCAAGCACGAAGCGCGACGAATCCTGCCAACCGGCTTGCATCTCTCTGACCATCAAGCCCGAAGCCGACGAGGCTACGATACACGTATCTTTCAGATGCGGCTCGATTTTGCCGAAGGCTTCAAGTTTCACGTCGATACGTTCGGGAAGGTTTTCCTGCACGAAGTCCGCTTGATCCACTGCGGCTTCGATTGTTTCAGCGAAACTGAGGTTGCCATAGCGCCCTTCCTGCGCCAGACCGAGTTCCAAGAGCGTAGGCCAAGCGCGCTCAATGTAGCGTGTCACCGCGGCCGGTGCTTGATCGTCGATATCGAAGACGCAGACGTCTTTACCAGCAGCGAGAAATAGCGCGGTCCAGCTGGAGCCGATTACCCCGCCACCGAGGACGGCAGTTTTCTCGAATGCAGTCATCAGAACAACCCCGGGTTCAGTGGTGATGCCGCGGTCAGGCCGCCATCGACAGTGAAAAGCTGGCCGGTGGTAAACGAAGATTGGTCAGAGGCAAGCCAAGCAGCCATTGCCGCGATGTCCGCCGGCTGTCCAAAGCGCCCGGCGGGATGGCGTGCAAGCGCATCGGCCTTGGCAGCGTCTGGATGGTCTGCGACGGCGAAGGCAGCATCCACCATCCCGGTCATAATCCAGCCCGGACAGATTGCGTTACAGCGCACTGCCGGTCCGTGGTCCACCGCAATCGATCGGGTCAGACCGTGAACAAAGGCTTTAGACGCATTGTAGAGCGCCAGCCCCGGATCAGCGGTCTGGCCGCTGATCGAGCCGATGTTAATGATCGATCCCCCCCGGACCATCCTTGGGATAAAGGCGCGACAGGTGAGGAAAACGCCCTTAGCGTTGGCCCCCATTAGCAAGTCCCAGTCTGCATCGGTTGTGTTCGTCACAGCTTTCTCGATCTGGATGCCCGCATTGTTCACCAATACATCAAGCGCAGCGAAGCCTTGGGCCAGTTCAGCAACTTCATCAGCCTTGGAGACATCAGAGGCCACCCAAGAGAAGTGGTCGGGAAGGTCGGCAGGCCGTACACCGCGCCCGGTCAGGGTCACTTGCGCGCCTTCTCGGTGAAAGCGCTCGGCGATACCGCGGCCAATCCCCTGGCGCCCGCCTGTAACCAGTGCCACCTTGTCGTTTAGCATTCCCATCTCAGCAGGCGACCATAACGTACCGGACGCTGGAGAAGACTGGCCTCGCCATCCCCTCGCCTTTAACCAACTGGCCGTCGATCAACAGTGTCATTTGCATGGGCTGAGCCCCCTTTCTCGGTTCCGATCCAAGCCTGTCGTTTCTGTCCTTGGCGCTGAATCCCGCCCGTTGGTGCACAGGTGATGATTACGAGGCTGGACTTGACCATGGTGGCAGCCTCACTTTCCCTGCACGTTAGAGTTTCATCTGCTGGACCTGTGCCGACAGACCACCGTCCAGAACCCACAGCTGCCCAGCGGCATAGCGGGCCTCATCGGACGCCAGCCAATTTACAAGATTTGCCATATCCTCGGGGCGACCGAAGGTTCGCATGGGGTGCACGTCGCGCACAGCCTGCTGCAGGCTGTCGATGGTCCCGCCATCACCGCCACTACCATCGCCTTCGAAGAATGACTGCAGCATGGGCGTGTCCACATAGCCCGGGCATATGGCATTGACGCGGATGCCCTCTGGACCGTGATCGCAAGCCATGGCCCGCGTCAGCGCATGAACGGCGCCCTTGGTCGCGCAATAGGCCGCTAGACCGGGATCGGCAAGGAAACCATCGTAAGAGCCAAAGTTGATGACTGATGCCCCGCCGCTGGCCTTCGACTTGCGCAAAAGAGGGAGGGCAAATTTGGAGACCAGAAAGGTCCCGGTCACATTGACGGCGAAGATCCGATTCCATTCTTCAAGGCTGGTTTCTTCAATCGTCTTCTCAATTTCGATCCCAGCTGCATTCACCAGAATATCGAGCTTGCCGTCAGGTGCGGATCCCGCCACGTAATCAAAGGCTGCACGCACGCTGTCCTCGCTGGTGACATCGAGCCGGATGAAGTCATCCGGGCTCTGGTCTGTGTTGAGGGAGCCAGCAGGCGTCAGGTCAGCCGCGAAGACGCGCGCGCCTTCGCGCTTGAACCGATCGCAGATTGCGCGTCCGATACCGCCACGCCCCCCAGTGACCAGGGCCGTTTTGCCGGTCAACATCATGGGATCAATGCCTTCTTGTAAGCATCGAGAACCAGGCCGTGGAAGTGATGCACAGCGTGCTCGGACTTCCCCGAACCATCCGGATCATGAACGATGCGCCCCTGCTGAAAAGCGGGGGTCGACATTCCCCGCTGCACGCTCTCTACCAGATTGATATCTTCGACCTGCAACACCTCATCGAGGTAGCGGATCGCCTCGACCTCCCCATCATCTGGGTCAGGTTCAACGAGGAAAAAATCATAGGTTTCGAGTGTGCGATCCGGGCCAACGGGAATGATATTGAGAATGATCATCGACGGCCGCCCGGGGTAGCGCATGATGCAGGTTGTCGGATACAGCCACCAGACTGCATGCGTGCGCACCGCGGCGTTGGACACGTCATACGCCGAGTTGCTGGATTGGCCTGCGTCCGCCATGTGGCTGGAATAGATGCCATGAGTGGTCACCTTGTAGGTATCCATGTCCACAAGCGTGCAAAAGTCCTTGTGGGCTGTCGGGCAATGATAGCATTCGAGAAAATTGTCGACGACGTTCTTCCAGTTTGAGCGGATATCATAGGTAAGCCGGTGGCCAAAGGTCAGCTCTTCCACCTCTGGCGCCCAGTACATAATTTCACGGCTCAGGTCCCCAGACTGCTGAGCCAGCGACGCCGCCGAGAGATCAAGATTGACGTAGATGAAGCCACAGAACGCCTCAACCTGAACCTGGTCTAGGCAGACGTCTGACTTGTCGAAGCCCTTAAGCGACTTGGTGTGCGGCGCAACCTGCAAGCGTCCATCGAGCCGATAGGCCCAGGCGTGATAGGGGCACATGATGTGGCCGATGTTGCCTTCACCCTGCAGCAGTTCGTGCGCGCGATGTTTGCAAACGTTGATAAATGCGCGCAGCGTGCCGTCCTTGTCTCGAACCACCGCGATTGACTGTCCGGCGACGGTTGTCGTTATGTACGACCCCGGCGCTCGGAGTTTTTCCACGTGGCAGACCCACTGCCAGGAATGCGAAAACACGGCGTTCTGCTCAAGGCGAAACCAGTCCGACTGCGTATAGGCCTCGGCCTGCAGCGACATGGACGCCGAAGGGTCAGGGTCATAACCGGCGCGAATGCGTTCAAAATCAGCGGCGTTTAGGGCGGAAATCATAACTCTGTCCTGCTGCGTCAGTTTCTGTGTGCTTGACCGGGTTAGCGCTGCTCGGTCTTGGGAAATCGGAAGCGTTCTGCGGCGACGGTCCAGTCCATGTGGTTGCGTACGTATTGCTGGCTGGCATCTTTGGGCGGGTTGTAGTCCCAAGGCTCAGCAGCCCCAGCCTCCATCGCGGCGTGGATCGCCCTGCGTTGACGCTGGGTCGCCATCACGTCCTCACGCAATCGGGCGCTGTCCCAACGCTGGGCAACTTCCTCGGCGAAGGCTGCGGCAAGCGCGCTGTGTGCCGGGTCATCGACCAAATTGCGGGTTTCGCTCGGATCATCACCAAGGTCGAAGAGCAGCGGTTGGTCCCCCTCGCAAGCTATATATTTGTGCGGACCGCGCCGGATCATGAACACGGGATGGCCAGCCATCTCCGCGCAGTATTCACCGATCGCCTCGTCTACCGGGTCGTGCTCTCCGCGTGCCAGTGGCAAGAGCGACCGCCCATCGAATGGCATACCGAGACCGGGCTGTTTCGCTCCGCTGCTACCAGCGATGTCAAGTATTGTGGGCAGAATATCGACGAGACTGCAGGCATTGGCCGCCGATCCCTGTTTCACGCCCGGACCAGCGATGATCAGCGGAACCCGAGCGGAATGCTCGAAGAAGTTCATTTTATACCAAAGCCCGCGCTCTCCGAGCATATCGCCATGGTCGGCTGTAATGATGAAGATCGTATCCTCCAGCATGCCAGCTTCAGTGATGGTCTGGACCAATTCACCCACCTTACTGTCGAAGTAGGAAACGTTCGCGAAATACGCGTGACGTGCCTTACGAACCTCAGCATCGGTCAACGGGACCGTCGAAGCCTCAATCCCGTCCATCACCCGGCGAGAAAAACCATCGTGGTCTTCGGGGGAAAGGACAAAGGCAGGCATATCGATGTCAGCGCTGTCGTAAATATCCCACCACTCCTGCCGTGCCACGTAAGGGTCATGGGGGTGGATGAAGCTGGCAACCATACAAAAAGGCTGATCGTCATCCCGGGCATAGTCGAAAATCCGACGTTTTGCGTAAAAGGCCACCTCTTCATCGTAGTCAATCTGGAAGGTCGCTGCGCCGATCCCCGCTTCCTTGACCGTTGCCATGTTGTGATACCATTTGTCGATCCGCTCGTCGGGCAGTTCCCAGTCTGGCGTCCATGCGTAGTCGGATGGGTAGATGTCAGTTGTTACCCGCTCTTCGAAGCCATGCATCTGATCCGGGCCAACAAAATGCATTTTTCCAGACAGGCAAGTGCGATAGCCCATCAGCCGCAGATAGTGCGCGAATGTTGGTATAGAAGCAGGGAATTCCGAGGCATTATCATAGGCCGCAATCCGGGAGATGAGTTGGCCGGACATGAAGCTAAAGCGCGAAGGCGCACACAAGGGTGAGTTGCAATAGGCTGCGTCGTAGCGCATGCCACGAGCAGCAAGCGCATCGATGTGTGGTGTCTTTACCAGCGGATGACCATAGGCACCCGTAAACTGGGGAGCCAACTGATCGGCCATAATGAGAACGATATTCGGTGTCCTGGCGCCACGATGCATGGAAGATCCTCACAAAAACAATTTACGTATCGAGCTTGCCTGATTTTCAGCACCATTCCTTGCATATTTTCGACAAGTACTGAGGTTTTTTGAGGGCTTGCAGCGTGCCGCCTTACCCTGTCTTTTCAGAAAGAAAACGAAGCTCAAACGCGACTTTTCCCCGTTGCCTGTGACCCGTGGGTGTCAGGCCGAAGTGACGCTTGAAGACCCTTGAAAAATGACCGGAAGAGCTGAATCCGCACGCTAGGGCGACTTCAAACATAGGCAGGGACGTTTGCGTCAATAATTCTTGCGCACGGCCCAGGCGCAGATCGAGGTAACGCCCCAGGGGCGCACCCATGCCAGCGGCCTTGAAGGCTCGCTCAAGCGCTCGTTGATGAATATCGAGCCGACGCGCCAAATCTGGAATACTGATTAACTCCTCAAGATGTGCCAACATCAAGTGCTGCGCCCTTGCCACAAGCGCGTCCGAGTCCGAGCCCCCTTGGCCCGACGCTTGATTAACGGATGGCCTGAGCGCTGAGCGGGCCTTGCCTTCGTCCGCGCCGGGCGACAAAGATGCTGCGAGCGCTGGCTTGCTCGCGATTCCATCCCCGGCTGGACCAAGCAGGTAGTCCCTCACTTGTTCTCGGGCGATAGCACCAAGATCTGTGGCGATTATTGCCAGCGCGCAGTCAAAGGCGCCACTGCCACTGGCACAGGACAGTACCAACGGATCATCGACCCAGCGCTGATCGAGCACCTCAATCGTCGGATATAGTTCGGCCAGCGACTGGCGATGCTCGGGATGGACCGTCACCTGCCCACGCGTCAGCAACCCCGCCGCACCGAGAACAAAGGCACCGGTATCTATCGTGACCAACCGGGTCCCTGCCCGTGCCCAACGCCGGATAGTCGCGAGCAGTTTGGGCCGGGCCAACGCTTCGGGGGACCAACTGGTAGATAACACCAAAAAGTCAGGTCCCGGTGCGGCAGGGTCGAAACCGCTGGTCTTCAGTTCAGCGGTATTCGAAGCCTGCAGCAGACCACCGCCAACACTCTGAAAGGCCCAAGCATACCGTCGACCAAAGAGGTAGTTGGCGACACGGAAAGGGTCCACAAAAGCAGTCGTGGCCGCGAGATTGAAGCTTGGTGCCGCGAGAATGCAAAGCTGAATCAGATCACGTTGGTTCGAGCTTATCGACATCAGGCTAATGGGCTGACACTTCTGGCGGTTGAGTTCTATCTTATTCGTTGCATCTTTTCGACATGCAATCACGGACAAAATTGTACCGCGCCATGCAGGACATTGACACCTGTGATATGCGTGCGCTTCCAAACGACCCGCATCAATCCCGAACGGCTTTGTGGTTTAGCCTGCGAAAAACCAGTGTCTGTAGCCTGCCACACCGAGCAAAAGGGATACACCCACAAAGAAGCTCCGCGCCGCCCAAGCGATTAACCGGTTCTTCTGCCGCACAAGTCGCGCCACATCGCGCAGGTTCTGAAGCATCGCATCGGCGTAGTTTTGCGTCGGCATGTTCCTGACTGCTGACATGCTTTCGGGCAATCCACCGAAGTAATAGATGTCCGGGTGGTCGCGCTGACGCTTGGTTCCGGCAAAAGCTGGCACCACGCTCCAAAGCGCCAGCACCAGACCAACGAAAAAGGGCAGCATGACGAGGACACTTTGCTCAGAGTAGAACAGCACTGCCAGAATTCCAGCACTGAGGGAAAAGATGATCGATTGCTTCTTGTGGATGTAATCGACCTGCGCTTCCAGTCGGTTGGCCATCAGGTCGAGGTAGTGGAAGTGCTTGCGAAAGACAGTCACCTCTCCCCATTCGCCCATCACCATCATTTCATCTGGTAATGCGGCTGTCGCGCCGTCGTTGCCAGTATCGGCCTCTGGCTGTCGGGCCAATGGTGCGGTGTCTGTGGCGCTCTGGACGAGCACTGGTCCGGGATTTCCGATCGCCTTGTCTTGGTCCATTTTTGCTTCCGTTGCTTGAGCGCGCCCTCGCCCATCCCCCTTATACCCACACCGCTTTGAACACTTGGCTAAGCCCGCAGCGGTAAAGTGGGATATTCTTGGCTTCAATTTATAGAAGTGCAACCCATTAATTTTTCCCGTATTGAAGTGCGTGTTTGATCGCTTCACCCATCCATAGATGTTTGCAGTGAATGAACCGATCATCAGCGGAAACGGGAGTTGGTTATGACGCTCAGTATTTTCGACTTGTTTGGCTTTTTCGGCGTGGCTGGCCATGTGCTCGGTTACGGGCTCCTGCAGACCGGCTACATTCGTGGGCACGCATATAGCTACGCGCTATTTAATGCCGGGGGCGCCGGTTTCACGCTGTTGGCACTTGTCGCGGACTTCAACCTCTATTCCGCAACGATACAGGCGTTTTTCCTGACCTTCAGCGTGATCGGCATGATTCGGGTATTCCTCATCATGCGCCGGCTCAACTTCAGCTACGAAGAGCGCCGCTTCCTGGCGACCAAGGGCCGGGGGCTCTCTCGCGTTGCAGCGCGAAAGCTGCTGGATCAGGGCGAATGGCGACAAGCAGCACCGGGGCAGCATGTCACCAAGCAGGGAGAACCGGTCGAAGGGCTTTTCTTCGTCTCCACGGGCGTTCTCGGCGTGTTGGTCGATGGCACTAAGGTCGCCGAATTGCACAGTGGCGATTTTGTCGGTGAGTTAACCTGTCTCAACCGACTCCCGGCCACGGCTTCGGTCGTGACCACGTCACCGACGCGAACATTCTTTCTGGAAACTGAACGGCTACGGTCTATCATGGCCGCTGATACCGAAATCAACGGACACCTTTCAGCAAGCATGCGTGAGGACATCAGCCGCAAACTGGTGCGCATCAATGAACGCGTATCGGTCATGAGTAATGACTGACCTTGTCTAAGAGGATTCGAGACGCCTGACTTGCACTCCGACTCAGGGCGGGAAATAAGGGGCATCAGGCCAGCGACCACTGCACTCGGTATCAGCCATGGTCGCGCCTGCCCCAGCCTTCACGTCGAACTGCAAAGCGTGCCGATGATCGAACCTATCTTCCCCCATACAAACGACGATGTCCTGATCGCGGGCGGGGGAATCTGCGGTTTGGTTACCGCGCTGACCCTACACCAACTTGGTATCCCGTGTCGCGTTTTTGAAGCGGTGGAACGACTCCGCCCGCTGGGCGTTGGTATCAATCTCCAGCCCAATGCCGTTCGAGAGTTGTACGATCTGGGACTGGACAGCACGCGGTTGAATACAATCGGCACCCAAGTACGAGAATGGGCTCTGGTTGGCCTGAACGGCAACGATATCTATGCAGAGCCCAGAGGCCTACTCGCCGGATACAACTGGCCACAGTATGCTGTACACCGCGGTGCACTCCACATGATGCTCTACCAGGAGGTTACCCAGCGACTGGGCGCCGATCGCATGCATACGGGATATCAGGCAGCTGGATACGAAACAGACACTGATGGCGGCGTCACCCTGCTGGTACAGACCCCGGATCGTGGAGAGACACAGGCCGTTGCCGGCAAGCTTCTGCTGGGGGCCGATGGCATTCACTCATCTATTCGCGCCCAAATGCACCCCAATCAGGCACCGATACACTGGGGTGGCACCATCATGTGGCGCGGTGTTACCCGCGCGCCCGCAATCCGAACTGGTTCATCATTTGTGGGTCTGGGCGAGGAAAACCGGCGACTGGTGATCTACCCGATATCCCAGCCCGACGCTGATGGTTTGTCGCTCATCAACTGGATTGCTGAAATTCGCACCGAGGACCAAAGCGAATGGGAAAGAACAGGCTGGTTCAGTGAAGTGTCAGTTGATCGATTTATGCATCATTTCGAGAGCATGAAATACGATTGGCTGGATGTACCGTCTTTGCTCTCACAGGGCTCTGTGGCCTTTGAAAACCCAATGATTGATCGAGATCCCGTTGATACCTGGCGTGATGGTCCGGTGCTTCTGCTTGGAGATGCGGCACACCCTATGTATCCGACTGGTTCCAACGGAGCCAGCCAGGCCATCATCGACGCCCGGCGGTTGGGCGCTCTTTTTCTTCAGCACGGGGTCAAACCTGACGCGCTCGCGCGATTTGATACCGCCTACAATACGCCCGTGAACCAGGTTGTCTTGCGCAATCGTGGTGACGGCCCCTTTGGTTTGCTAAAGATTGTTGAGGATCGCTGTGGCGGGCATTTCGAAGACATCGACGCAGTGATCCCGTCCGAAGAGCGACACGCCTTTATGCAAGGCTATCAGGCAGCAGCCGGTTTTGCCCGCGATAGCCTGAATACCGCACCGCCAACCCTGCCCCCAAGCCCGCTTATTCAAATGAATGCAAGAATATAATTATGTCTCACTAAAGGTCTTTACGGCCGCGATAAAGCATTGGGCTCTTGTGTCTCGTCTCTGCATAACCCATTGATTAGTGGATTTGCATTTTTCGTAAACACTAATGGGAGAGACGCCATGACTTCGATTGTTAAGAAGAATTTCAACAGCCCTGATGAAGTGCGCGCACCAGACAAGGCAAAGGTCCATGTATGCCAGCTGGGTGACGTTGCAGCGGCGCGACTGACGCTGGAACCCGGCTGGAGCTGGTCCACCTGCGTAAAGCCGGTTGTCGGCGGCGAAAGCTGCCAGGCCCGCCACGTCGGCACGGTTATTCAGGGCACCATGGTCGCCAAACACAACGACGGAACGACTGAGAAGTTCTCCGCTGGCGACACCTACATCATCGAGCCAGGTCACGATGGCTGGGTCGAAGGTGAAGAAGCTGTGGTCGCTTTCGAGTTCAATTCGACTGCTGCTCAGACTTACGCTGCGAGCAAGTAGCCCAAGTTCTGTTACAGGCCTGATTGGTTCAGGCTGTCATGAGGACGATTTTACCAGCATCGACCTGCCCATTGAGTAGGTCGATGACTGCCTCATGTCCGGCGCTAAGCGGCCGCTGATCCACCCAGTCAAAGGTGCCGAATTCTCCTCGGAATATGGCTTGGGCGGTGTCTAGAAAATCCTGCGCCGTATAGGTATACGTGCCGATGAAGCCAATTTCCTGCAAGGTCATTCGGCGGACATCGAGCCCGCCTTCCTTATCCCCCAACCCTATGTGGGCGATCACCCCGCCAGGTCGGACAATCGCCGAGGCAAGCTCCCGCGTTGGTGCGATCCCAACCGCGTCCACCACCAGATCTGGAAATATCTGGTCGGTATCCGCAAAGCCCGCATGAAAGTCAAACTGCGGCAGCGCCTTTCGCATCCTATCGCGGCGTGCGGGGTTGGTTTCGATCACAGTGATACGGCTCAAACCCCGGATCGACAAGCTGAGCGCAGCGCTCAATCCGATAGCACCGCCACCCAGTACAACAGCAACGCACTGCTCGGCGGGTTCCCCTACCTGCTCCAGCGCGAGCCGAACAGCATGCCACCCGCAGGCCATGGGTTCTGTAAGCGCTGCCTGCCACAGCGCGACCCCCTCAGGCACCGTAACCAGATTAGCCTCCGGCATGCAGATGCGCTCGGCAAAGCTGCCTGCGCGCGGTGGAAGTGAGATAATCTGACGCTCTGTGCACAGGTTCTCTCGATCGCTGGAACAAAATGCGCAGCGCCCACAGGAAACCAGCGGATTGATGGTCACCCGCTGCCCGATATACACACCGGACTGCGCCACTCCAGCAGCCTCATGACCGAGGATCATAGGCGCTGGCCGACGGGGATCATGGCCACGAACAGCATGAAGGTCAGAGCCGCAGATCCCGGAAAAATCGAGATCAATCAGCACCTCGCCTTCAGCGGCAACTGGATCAGGAACTTCCCGGTAGTCGAGCTGTTTAGGCCCCGTATAAACAAGCGCTTTCATCCGGCACTGCGCCTTTATGATTGCATCAGCTACCCGATTCCAAAGCAGGGCTGCATCGGCTGTTATCTAGTCCTCAGATACCGCACTAAGGTCGAAGTTCTCCCCAGGAAAGTACTTCGCCAGCCGCACATCAGCAGCCCGCGCATGGCCCTCCATACCTTCGAGCCGGGAAATACGCGCCGTCGCCTGCCCGACCCGGCGCATGCCCTCACGGGTTGCGCGCTGCCATGTCACGACCTTCATGAATTTATGGACCGACAAACCACCGGTATACTTTGCCGCGCCATTGGTGGGAAGCACGTGGTTGGGGCCGGATGCCTTGTCTCCAAACGACACCGTGGTCTCTTCACCTAAGAATAACGAGCCATAATTGCGCAAGCGTTGCAACCACCAGTCTAGATCGGAGGCCTGCACCGTGAGGTGCTCGGGGGCGTAGTCGTCGGAGATTCCGGCCATTTCCTCCCGGCTCGAACACACCACCACCTCAGCATAATCCCGCCAGGCCGCAGCAGCGTTCTCTCCGTTTTGACCCGGCAAATCCGCAATCAACTGCGGCACCCGCTCCATGACCGCGCGGGCCAAAGGCTCGTTGTTGGTCACCAGCCAGACTGGTGAGTTGTAACCATGCTCGGCTTGGCTCACCAAATCGACTGCAACAATCTCCGGGTCGGCTCCATCATCGGCCAGGATGAGGCTGTCGGTCGGTCCGGCGAACATGTCGATGCCCACCCGACCGAAGAGAATGCGTTTAGCCTCAGCAACGTACTGATTGCCCGGCCCCACCAGAATATCGGCACGCGGCAAATCAAACAGGCCAAAGGCCATGGACGCGACCCCCTGTACCCCGCCCATGGCGAGAACCCTGTCAGCGCCGCAAACCCGAGCAGCATGGATAATCGCGGAGGCAATGCCGCTGTCTGCTGCTGGTGGAGAACAAGCGGTGATATGCTGAACACCTGCAACCCGAGCGGTTGTTACGGTCATGATGGCACTGGCAATATGGCTGTAGCGCCCTCCGGGAATATAGCACCCGGCCGAGGAAACAGGGATCAAGCGCTGACCCGCAATCAATCCGGGAACAATTTCCATCTCCATCTCGGATATGGTCTCACGCTGCCGTTCGGCGAAGCGGCGAACGTTGTCGTGGGCAAAGGAGATGTCGTCCTTCAGCTTCTGGCTGACCCGATCTGATGCCGCCTCAATATCGTCCTGGCTCAGGACCAGTGGTCCTTGATATCGATCAAAACGCGCGGCATAGGCGCGGGCAACATCTTCACCACCAGACTCAATGTCATTGAGGATTGTCCTGACAGTGTCACTGACGGAGTCCGCCTCGGCCGAGGCTGTCATCGCAGCACGCTTGAGGAAAACGACAGACACCTAATGCCTCCCTTTAATGAGCTTTTGACCAACCCTTCACCGCTGGCAAGGAATACAACAAGGCGTGCCCGCCCGACTGAACCTGCGCTAGGCCTTGACCGCCTCCATGAAACGGTCGCGGATGTTAACTGGGTCGCGCGTGATTACCGGCACCTTGATATTGCCGGACTCAACTTTGGCTACGATGATGGTCATCTGATCACCGGACAGCGCTGTTTCGACCGCAGCGGGCGTGTCTTTGCCAGGGCATTCAACAACATTCTTGCAGCCGCAGGCCCGCGCGACTTCGGCCAGCGAAGTCTTCATTCCGGCATAGGTCGGCTGNTCACCNGTNGANCCATANGAGCCNT
Organism: Kiloniella sp.; assembly: GCA_002690455.1. Lineage (GTDB taxonomy): Bacteria > Pseudomonadota > Alphaproteobacteria > UBA7985 > UBA7985 > UBA7985. The sequence continues at coordinate 79,160 of NZET01000021.1, read as the reverse complement.
TNTCGANNATCAGCAGGANGAAGTTGTNNGCNACGTTGTTNGCNATCGTCGGCAANGTGCCGAAGATTNGTCAGNACCGANCCATCNCCNTCGATGNNNANNACNTTNTTGTCCTGCGCCAGTGCCAGNCCNAGCCCNATNGANGANGCCAGCCCCATNGTNCCGAGCATGTANAAATTGGTCGCNCGGTCNTCGATCANGTGCAGCTCNTGACTGGGNANGCCAATGTTNCAGANNACCAGATGNTCNGCGANNNNCGGCGCNAGTTNNCGNANNANNTCAGANCGGATCATNGCTNAGTACCCCTTCCAGAANGNNGCATCGGTNAGNATCGCNACCGGCTTNTTGCACATGAAGGTGTACTTCAGGATATTATCGAATTCCTCCACGTCCGCTTCGTGATGGAAGTGGTAGGTCGGAATATTTAGCTGTGCCAACAGCGCCTTGGTATGTACCGCCATTTCGACCTGACAGGCCACAGGCTCGCCCAGCTCGCCACGATAGCTGATCAGCATCGGCAGCGGCATTCGGTAGAACTGGGTCAGGGTGACTAGCGTGTTGATGGTCACGCCGATCGCCGTGTTTTGCATGATGATCGCAGGGCGCTTACCGCCCATAAAGGCACCGGCGCACAGCCCCATGCCTTCGTCTTCTTTGTTTGCCGGGATATGNTAGATCGATGGATGGGCTTCCNCCGCATCAATCACACCACCCAGCTGTTTGCACGGCACGGTCGTGATGAAACTGACTTCGTTCGCAACAAAGTCCGCAACGATTTTCTCGCTGACATTCACCGGCAATCCTCCGCGCAACGGGCTGTTTGGTAGACTGCCTAACACGCTCACAAGGCATCGAAAAGCCGCGCTTCGGGCATGGGGGCTGCGACATCAGAGATTACCGGAAGAAGCAGCCGATTCTGCTACCAGCCGCCACCGCCGCCGCCGCCACCGCCGCCGCCGCTGAACGAGCTCCCACCACTACCGCTGCTTGAAGATGGACTGTAACCCGCAGCTGACTGGAAATCGGTCTCAAAGCTGCTCAAATCATCCTCAAAGCTCGAATGGTGCCTCCCATACCAGGGATCCGCAACGACGCCAGCTGTTGCCCACGATGCCAACTCATTAGCAAATTTGGTCGCCCAAATCGCGTTGAGGCCCAGTGCAAAGGCATAGGGATAGATCAGTGAGAAACGGACATAATCAGGCTCGGGTTCCTCTTGCAACTCACCATGCTCTGCAGCTTTGATATAGAGCTTCAGACCTTCGAGTTCCGCGGCTGAATCCGCTCCGGATTGGGTGTAGTTCTTGAAGTGCCGAGGGATCATGAGCATCGCAACGGTCGACACGGCGAAGGCAAGCATCAACGGAGCATTGTTTAATGTTGTTTGCATGTCAGTCTGGCCCAACGCGTTCAACACGAACCCACCGAGCTGAAAAATAAGGAAAATCGGCAGCAATATGAACCCGATCCAGGCCCTACTCCGCTTTCGGAAAAGGCTGGAGAAGACCGGCGAAAATACGGAAAGAAAAGTGATTAACGCCGCCCATCCGAAAATACTGCCAAGCATGGAAGCCCCGAACCCGATCCACCAGATCAGATTGAGCAGCACGATCATCCCGATGCTCCAGAACCAGTTTGTGCGGTAGCTGGTGCGGAATTCCTCGCGGATTTCACCCACAACGGCCTTTGCAGCTTTCTTCAGCTCATTCGCCGTGGTCGTGTCCTTCTTTACGATTACGTACGTGTCGTCGGGTCGGTTCAGCTTCAAGCTGCTCAGCGCCATTTTCTCCGAGGCCGTCAGCGCTTCGGGACCATCTTCAAGCCGGGTGATCAAGCGTTCCTCCAGCCGGATATACCCCTTGACCGACAAGCTCACTAGCACTGTGATGAGCATTTTGACGTTGCTGATATTGCCCTGCCGGCTGATGTAGCGGGCCGCACCAGCACCCACCGACTTTGGCGGGTCAAAGCGTGGATAAATCGGCGGCATTACGGCCTTCTCCCGGCCCAACCGCATCCACAGCAGGACGGCCAGGACCGCGAAGACCAATACGGCGATCAGCATCGCAAGCCCGGCGATCCGGACCCGTGCAGCCTCACGCAAACGGCGCTCTGCCTCTGCGGCAGCCTGCTCAGCATAGTAGGCATCGCTGAGTACGGGATAGTTGGCGCCGGGTGCGATCAGCTCGGGGGCAAACCGCAAGACCAGTGTCGCCCCCACAAAGCGCCCCAAACTATCGCCCGTCACGGTGTAGACATTCTCTTGGGCGGAAAGCGCGCCATTGTATGAATTGCCGCTGGTACCTTGCGGACCGGTGAGCACACGGCTCTCAAGCAAAGTCGCGCCTTCGGGCGCGGTGACAGTAACCGACCAGTTCCTGATCGGCACCTCCCAGAACTGTGGAATTACATTCCAGTCAAAATTGTCCGACTCTTCGTACTGCAGAATCGCGCGGTCGATGCGGTAGCTCAGGCTGTAGTCATAAAATTTGCCGGTGGTCAGAAATACGTCTTCCTGGCCGAGATAAATGCGATAGCTGTCACTGGTGTACTCGGTGCGGGCGATGTCTTCTCTGGCACCGTTACGCCGCGCTTCGACGCCTTGATAGGGATTAACGTCCTGATAGCTTTCGAGGTTTGAGAGCGGAAAATCGCGGTAGATCCCACGCTTAAAGATGTCCCCAAGGACGTAAACACGAATGCGTTCTTCAATCGCGAGGCTGCCGTCCGCGCCGATGTCAATGTTGACCTCGTAGCGGTCGATGTGTTCGCGACTGAAATCCTGGGTCTGCGCACTGCTGGCCAGGCCAAACCAGGCGAGCGCGAAAACGAGTGTGAAGAGAGAGCGACCGTATCGGCGCATGCGCTGAAGGCGGTCCCGGAACTGGTTCAGGCGCGCCGTCATGAGAAGTCGACCTGAGTCACGGCCCGCTGGGCGTCATCGTCAATTTCAAAGAAGTCAGCCTTCACGAAGCCAAACATGTTGGCGATGATGACGCTGGGGAAAGACTCAACAGAAGTGTTGAAGGTGCGCACCGCACCGTTATAATACCGACGCGCCTTCTGGATCGTATCCTCAAGCGCGCTAAGTTCGCGCTGCAATTCGAGAAAATTGCCGTCGGCCTTAAGGTCCGGATAGTTCTCTGACACCGCGAACAGATTGGCGAGCGCGCCACTGACTTTGTTCTCGGCCGCGGCTCGGGCAACGGGGTCATCGCTCCTCACGTCAGTGCGCATTTTCGTCACTTCCGCAAGGGTTTCTGCCTCATGCTTGGCGTATCCCTTAACCGTTGAGACAAGATTGCCAACGAGGTTAAAGCGCCGGCGGAGCTGAACGTCGATCCCACTCCAGCCCTCAGAGACAAAATTTCGTTGAGAAACCAGCGCGTTATAGAAGCTGATCGCCAGGATCGCAATCGCGACCAGTCCAACGAGGATCAGAATGACGATGATAAGCAGTGCGGAGAGCATGGCGTTTTTCCCGAGCAAGTATGCAAGTTGCAGCTATCGTACAGGAGCGCCATTATCAGTCGTATTGCACCTCGTTTCAAGATCTCGGCTCAGGCGGACCATCAGGCAACGCTTATCAATGAAAGAACGCCCGGTCTTGCTGCAAAGAAAGGCAGGCTGATACTGTTCAGGCGCCTGCCGTTTCCTGCTGCGCGAAGAACGACGTACCCTCGGGAATTTCAGGGAGTTGCATCTCGTAGCTCGAACAACGGACCCGGCCCGTAACCTCGCCCCGGACCAACTCATGCGTCAGAGTGCTCGGCAAAGCGTTGTGGCTCAGTTCTACGGCGTCCTCGGCATAGTATGTGGTGATGTAGAGCGTGCGAGGACCAGAGCTCAGATTAGGTGCAGAGCCGTGCAGCAGGCTTGAATGCATCAGGCACACGGCGCCCGCTTTACCCGTGCAAGGCACTGACCGCGTCGACACCTCTGCTCGTACTTCTTCGGCGACTGCACCGGTAAAGCGCCCACCATGCCAGTGCGAATACAGCGGCCCAAGATGGGATCCCGGCACAACCTCCAACGGGCCATTTTCCAACGTCACGTCGTCGAGAAACAGCAAACACGTGATGATATCGTCGTTACTCATGGGCTGGAACGGAAAATCCTGATGAAACTTGACCTCAGTGGCCGTACCGGGAAGTTTGGAATTCACCTTGCCATGATGAAAGCGCAAATTGGGGCCGATCAGATCGGCAACCATATCCACCGTCGCCGCCTCGCGCATGACGCTGGCAAAGACCGATGACACCTCTTCCGGCGACTGTACCCGCCGCAGACCCGGTCTTTCGGCGCTATGACCGGGCTGAAGATCAAAACGCGCGCGGCCGTCGACCGTCTCGCCGAAGTCCTCGCTGTATGCACGGCTCTCTGCGACCCAGCCATCGAACACCTCACGAAGACCGGCAAGTTGTTCAGGTGTCACCGCGTCCTCTGCCACGATCACCCCGTTCCGCCAGAACGTATCGACCTGTTCCTGGCTCAACATCTGCGGTCCCGGTTGTTTCCGATGCATAAGCAAATCCCCTTCGTTTCGTCCCGTGCCGATTTGAACAAACATCTTTTGGCGGCAATTAAGCAACCCAGCTGTTTCCTTGGCTATCGCGATTCCGCCACCGATCCGAGAAACGGGCGCACAGGCACAGACACTCGACCTCCGCCCCTCACATCCTATATTGGGTCAACGTGAAATGGATTCACCCGCGTACTTTTTTGGGAACCACTGCGCATGTCCGAGAGCAACCTAAAGACCGAACTGACGCCAACAGCAGCCAATGATGAAGAGGCAGTCGATGCATTGCTGCACAGGCTCGAAGCCACCAAACACATTTGGGCCAGAACTTCCCCAGCTGAGCGGATCGGTCTGCTGCATGCGGTGAGAGATGCAATCATGCCGGTGGCTGAGGACTGGGTTACAACAGCCGCCCGCGCCAAACAGGTGCCGACGGGCTCGCCATTGGAGGGAGAAGAGTGGTTTTCCGGCCCCTATGCGCTGCTGTCTGCGTGCAACAGCTTTATCGAGACGCTACAAGCAGTAGAGGGGAAGTCGTTCCTCTCCACTCTGCGTCGGCGTCGGCTAAGAAACGGACAGACCGCCGTGCGTGTCCTGCCCCACACTCTCTGGGACCGATTGTTGCTCTCTGGAATTCGCGCAGAGGTCTGGATGCGACCGGGGACCGAGGCTGAGGCGAGCCAGCCCCACGCAGCGGTGGCCTACGACCGCCCGGCGGCCGAGCGTGAGGGTCGGGTGGCACTCGTTCTGGGTGCGGGTAACATTGCCGCGATCCCGCTGCTGGATACGCTCCAAAAGCTGTTGTTGGAAAATCAGGTGGTGTTGCTCAAGCTGAACCCAGTCAATGACTACCTTCTGCCATTCTTCGAAGCCGCCTTCAAACCCCTGATAGACCGTGATTTTCTTGCGATTGTCCGTGGGGATGCGGCATTGGGTGCCTGGTCCTGTACCCATGATTTGGTCGAGGAAATCCACGTTACCGGCGCAGGATCCACCCACGATGCAATTGTCTGGGGTTCCGGAGCTGAAGCACAGCGTCGCCGTGAAGCTGATAAACCCCAGAATACCCGTCGGATCACATCCGAACTCGGGGCTGTGTGCCCGACTATCGTCGTGCCCGGGCCCTGGAGCGCTGCAGATATCCGGTATCAGGCCGAGCAGATCGCTACCCAGAAACTGCACAATGGCGGCCACAACTGTGTTGCCTGCCAAACCTTAATCATGCCCGAGAGCTGGGATCAGGCGCAGGCCCTCCTTGACGCGTTCCGCAAGGTCGTTGCGGTCGCAGGCGAGCGCGGCGCCTACTATCCGGGCTCGACCGACCGGATGCGTGCCTTTGCCGACCGGGCCGCAGCGGGTAACGGGGTCGAGCGCTTGCGCCGCGGTGCCTCACATGAGCTGCTGCTGACAACGTTTGAACACGAGGCTGATGGCGAGCATGAGGTCTTCGCCCCGGCGATGAACATAAAGTGGCTGGAAGACCAAGACCCGGCTGCCTTTTTGGAATCCGCGATCGACTTCGCCAACCGGTCGCTGGACGGAACGTTGGGTGCCAACATCGTCATTCACCCCGCCAGCCGGCGCGCCATCGGCGCAGCCCGGTTTGAGGAAATGATCGACAAACTGGCCTATGGTGAAATTGCCATCAACTCGTGGACCGGGGTCAACTTTCTCGCCGTCGCACTTCCCTGGGGCGGCTTCCCCGGCGCAACGCTCAAGGATGTCGGCTCAGGTATCGGGGTGGTTCACAATACCTTCATGCTTGAAGGGGTAGAACGCAGCGTGCTAGAAGCGCCATGGCGTCCCTTTCCACGAAATATGTTCAGTGGCAGTTTCGGTCTGCTTCCAAAGCCGCCTTGGTTCGTAACGCACCGCCGGGCAGCTGCTATAGGGCGGCAGATGACGCATTTCGCGCACAGCCCTTCACTACTCAAGGTGCCGGGCATCTTTCTGAACGCACTGCGTGGCTAACGCGCGCGCAAGGCTGTTCACAACCGCAGAAAACCCAGGAGTTGAATGATGAAGCCCGGATATTTGCTGCTCGATACAGTGATTGACGACCCTGAAACCTATGAAACCTACAAGGCGCAAGTGGTGCCACTCGTGGAGGCGTTCGGAGGCGAATATCTGATTCGGGGCGGTGAAATGACGGTCGAGCAGGACGAACTTTGGCAACCCAATCGGATTGTGCTGCTCCGCTTTCCGTCAGTGGATCACGCCAAAGCCTTCCTCGACAGTGAGGCCTACGCGCCGGTAAAAGCCATTCGCCTGCGCGTATCGCGAGCGAGCGCGATGGTGATCGAAGGCCTGTGATCAAGACGCTTCGGCAATTGCTTGCCCCAACACATCCCAGTTCGGGGTAATGCCTAACCCTGGTGCTTCTGAGGCCGTCATGAATCCATGAGCGATCACGGGCCCGCCGCTGGCGATAGAAAGGGTGGCATATTCGCTGAAGGCTGAGGACTGGAAATGCAGCTCGCGCGGGGTTGAGTGCGACAAGTGAGCAATGGCCGCATCGGTCACCTCCCCACCCCACGTATCTTCAATGGTCATGATGATCCCCAGTTCGGCGCAGACATCCCGCACAACTTTGGTCTTGGTTAAGCCCCCAAAACGGCTGATCTTCAGGTTTACTGCGTCCATTGCCCGGTCCTGATGGCCGGTGAGCACGGCCTGCAACGAGGTCATGCACTCATCAAGAATCATCGGGTGGTTGGAGACATCACGCACCACCCGACAAGCCTCGTAGGTCTCACAGGGCTGTTCGATATACAACGGCATGTCATTGACGGCTGAAACCACGCGAACAGCCTCGTGCTGCATCCAACCACAATTGGCGTCGGCGGCGAGCGTGTTACCGCTATTCAAAACCGCCGTTACCTTGCGGATGCGTTCAATATCAAGGTCCGCTCCAGCACCAACTTTCATCTGAAACTGCATGAAACCCTGCGCCTGATAGGCTTGCAGGCGCTCAGCCATTGCGTCTGGGTCATCGCGGGAAACGACCCTGAACAACCGCACACTATCCTGCACCCGTCCGCCTAGCAGGTTGCAAACGGGCTGGCCCGTCACCTTACCCAGAAGATCCCAACAGGCGATATCGAGCGCAGATTTGACATAAGGATGCCCCTTTAGCGCGCGGTCCATCACCAGATTGATCGATCCGATCTGACGCGGATCCAGTCCCATCAGACTGTCAGCGAGTTTCATTATCCCGGTACGAGCGCCTTCGGCATAAGCGGGCAGATACGCCGGGCCCAGAGGGCAGATTTCACCATAGCCGCAGAGGCCTTCGTCGGTTGTGACTTCGACAATCGTGCTGTCAAACGCCGAAAAGCTCTGGTTCGACCAGCTGTACGCGCCTTCTTTCATCGGCAAGGAAACGGCATAGAGGGCGATTTTGGCGATTTTCACAAGTTGGACCTCTCTCTGACACTTATCTTTCCGACTGATTGGCCTTGTGGCTCTGACTTGGGTTGGACGCTCAGTCGTGCGCGACGCGGCAGAAGCATGGACAGTCGGACAGGTTTCTTTACGCACTAAAGCGATCGCTCGAGCAAACACTTTCGGCGATTTGGCCTCAGCCGAAAGCCTTGAGCCAGCCAGGACGATCCAGGGAGGAATCTCCGTGGATCGCCACCTTGACGCAGGTTTCTAGCCCACCGAGACGGACTTCTCTGCCTGAGAGACCCTTGGCGTAGTGTGCGTATTTGCCGGAGTTGGTCAGAATGCTGCGGGCCTCGGGCGGGAACACTGGTTCGGTGATGGAACACCAGCACAGGTCGGGGACCAGCCGAACTCCTGCGGCCTCCAGCGCCGCCGCACTACCGTCGGCGCGAAGTTGCCCGAGAACGTCGCGTGCAAGCGTGATGATGATGGGTGCCTGGGTACAAGACTGCCCATTTATCAGTCTGGCAACCCGGCGACATTCGGCCAGTGAGGCGTGAGGGCTCCCGATTGCGACCAGGTCAACAGGCGCGCTAGCCCGGTTGAGTTGCGCCCAGCCCTCGCGCAAGACCTGCGGCCCCAGTACCACTCGCTTTGCCCCATCCAGTGGCGGAAGGCTCGCCTCGGGCGTATGGCCCGCGACGTGCAACATAGGCGCGCCAGAGGTCGTGCCGAAAGCGGCGCAGACCGCCCGAAGGTCGTCCTGGGAGAGCGAAACGCTCTCGAAGCCGGTTATCAATGGCACGCAGTCCGGTGCTGCCCTGCCGGCCAACCATCCGACGAGCGGCCAAAGGCTGTCGTCTATCGCAGCAAGGTCGGGCAGGTCGAAATGAACCAACAGTGCAGGCCGGCGGCCTTCGTCCTCATAGACTCCCGCGCGCGGCGCGCGGCCCGTCATTGCGATGAACAGATCGAGATAATCCGGGTGCTTAGTCGTCCGCGCACCCAGGACTGAGTTCGCGAAAATGACGGCGTTGGACTCAGACCAACCGATTACCTCGTCCCGCACAGGACGGTCTTCACGGTGATACGGCGCACAGGTAAAGGTCGGCGCAGCCCCCATGCGGACATAAGCCTCGGCGAGCCGGCTGGCGCGCTGGCCAAAGTCAGCCGGAACTCCCTGATCCTGCCAGGCCTGTCGATCAATGGAGATGGCGTTAATAGTCGTTGGCACCTGAACCGCTGCGCCCATCTCGGCCATCGCTTCCGCAAAAATCAGGTTGGCGTCGTGGGCAAGAATGCAGCCGTCAATGTGGCCTCGGCTAACGTCGAGCAGCACCTCGGCCCCCTGAGCCGCTGCCATCTGGCAGATAATTTCCATAGCAATTTGCGCCGCAGGGCCCTGTCCACCGCCCAAAATGTCCTGGTCGGTGTCGCTGAGCTGCAACGCATCTGCCCCCAATCCCCTGACCGCGATGGCCTGACGCTGCCCGTCGCGGCTAAATGCCAGACCCTCGGCGTCGAGGGTTGCTTCCTCTGCCTGCTCCAGCGCGGCATAGTCCGCTTCTGGCAGGAATAAGACTGGCACTGCACGATCGAACAGTCGATTGGCAACCAACGCCCCGAGGCTCAAGGTCTCTTCAGCCTCACGGAACACGAGCGCCGTCGGCGACTTTCCAGCCAGCGCAAGTGCCAGCAAGACGCCGCTGCCACTGCACGACCCGCGCGAGGTCGGCATCATCACGATGCGTCCAGACACTTTGGTACCCGCCCTGGGATGATGGGCGTCAATAATTACGCCTGACGCCGGGTCGACGCCGCCCCAGAAACTCAGGCCTTCCTCGCACGAAAGCACGGGGCCGCTGACGGCTTCAGCTGGACTGCCGGTCGAGAGCAGACGCCGAGCCTGCATGGCGTGTTGGCGGTTGGTTTGCAAAGGATCTGCCTTTTTTCACAGTGTTATGCCGGGGCGCAGCTTAGCCGCACGACCAGCGCACTGTACATCACTAGACGACCGGGCCTTTCGGCTGACATGGGTTTGGGTGATGCGGCTAAAGACGCCTTGCACCGGTAGGTTTTGTCTGTGAAAAAAAGCAGACTGAGGGTCGCTGACTGGATACACACCATGACCAACCGAACAAAACATGCCGTCTTGTACCGTCGCGTTATTCCAAACAACACCTGCGTGCACGGGCGCAAAGCACTGGCGCTCCTCCAGCGCCGTGGTTACAGCGTCGATGATCGTCACCTGACATCACGTGCGGATATCGATGCGGCCAAGGCAGAATTCGACGTTACCACCTTCCCGCAGGCCTTCATCGGTAACGAGCGGATCGGGGGATATACCGACCTTTTGGCTCGTTTTGGTCGCCCCGTCCCTGACCCTGGGGCCAAGACTTACACCCCAGTCATTGCGCTGTTCGCGGTAGCAGCACTGCTAGCGGTGGCGCTGAACGTCATGGCGCTGAGCGAGCGTCCAGGCCTGGCCGTGATTCGCATGGTCGAGCAGTTTATTGCCGGGTCCATGATAATGCTTGGCTTGCTCAAGCTGCGCGATTTGGAAGCCTTCGCAAGCCAGTTTCTGAATTACGATCTGCTGGCCCAACGACGGGTGATTTACGCCTATGGCTACCCCTTTGCCGAAACCGGCGCTGGAATATTGATGTTTGCAGGTTTGCTTCCCTGGCTGGCCGCCCCTGTTGGGCTCATCATCAGCATTATTGGGGGTATTTCTGTGATCAAAGCCGTGTATATCGACAAACGTGAGCTCAAGTGTGCCTGTGTCGGCGGCAATTCGAACGTTCCACTAGGGGCAGTGTCGCTGATGGAAAATCTCCTGATGTTCGCTATGGCAGTGTGGATGTTCGTCAAGCTGAGCCCACTGGGGCTCGGTCAGAGCTGAGGCCCTAGCCTCAGGGCGAATTGAGCCTGAGCTCTCCGATTTACGCCCCCACCGGGCCTTCAGTGGAGGCCCAACAGAAAGAAAAGTGCTGCCCAATGTGTGGAATTGTCGGCCTGTTTCTCAAAGATGAGAGCCTGTCACCCCGGCTGGGGACTATGCTCTCAGATATGCTGATAACCATGACGGACCGGGGGCCAGACAGTGCTGGCATCGCCGTCTACGGTGCGGAGACTGGCGAAGGCTTCAAGGTAACGGTGCAGGCCGAAGATCCCGAGACCGCCTTCGACGGGCTGGCCGACCACCTCAGTGGCTCAACCGGACAACCCTGCAACCTCATCGCAAAATCGACTCATGCAGTGATCTCCACCGCGATCGGTAACGCCGAGACCTTGATCACGCACCTGCGTGAATGCCACACCGGTTTGCGGATTATGTCCACCGGTGAAGCCATGGAGATTTACAAGGAAATCGGACTGCCTCGGGACGTGTCGACGCGCTTTAATGTGGCTGACATGGGCGGCACCCATGGCATTGGCCACACGCGAATGGCAACAGAATCGGCAGTGACGACCATGGGCGCCCATCCGTTTTCCACGGGTGCCGATCAATGCCTCGTGCACAATGGCTCTCTGTCCAATCACAACAGCCTGCGCCGCAAGCTCCAGCGCGCGGGCGTTCACATCGAAACTGAGAACGACAGCGAAGTTGCTGCGGCCTACTTGACCTATCGCATGCAGCAGGGGCGCAATCTTGGACAGGCACTCGAAGACAGTCTCGATGACCTCGATGGCTTCTTTACCTTCGTGGTCGGCACAAAAAATGGCTTTGGCGTGCTGCGCGACCCTATCGCTTGCAAGCCGGCCGTCATGGCGGAAACCGACGCGTACGTGGCGTTCGGCTCAGAGTATCGGGCGCTAGTCTCCCTGCCCGGGATTGATACCGCCCGCGTATGGGAGCCTGAACCCGCCAATGTCTATTTCTGGGAGCGCTGAGCCATGCCGACAATTGACCTCTCACAGGATGATCTGCGGACGCTGAACCAGCAGTTGCAGAACGCCGCCCGCGCGGCCGCCGACTCACAGGCAAACGAAACCGACTGGCGGGTCGAAAACCCCCGCGGGAGCCACGCCGTCGCCGTTGGGCTCGATGGCCCGATCGCCGTAACGGTGGGCGGTTCAACCGGCTACTACTGCGCCGGTATGAACAAAGAAGCCAGCATTACCGTTGAAGGCTCGGCTGGGCCCGGCGTTGCGGAAAATATGATGTCTGGCACGGTGGTAATCGAAGGTGACGCAAGCCAGTACGCGGGAGCAACCGGTCGTGGTGGCTTGCTGGTGGTCAAAGGCAACGCCGCCTCGCGCTGTGGGATCTCGATGAAAGGCATCGACATTGTCGTGCACGGCAGTATCGGCCACATGTCGGCTTTTATGGCGCAGAGTGGCACGCTCGTGGTCTGCGGAGACGCAGGCGATGCGCTGGGTGACTCGCTCTATGAAGCACAGCTGTTCGTGCGCGGATCGGTCAAAAGCCTCGGGGCGGACTGTGTGCAAAAAGAAATGCGCCCCGAGCATCTCGAACGGCTCTCTGACCTGCTCAAACGCGCTGGTGCTGATGCCCGGCCGGAGGAATTCCGCCGCTATGGCTCGGCCCGACAACTCTATACCTTCAATATCGACAACGCCTCGTCCTACTGAGCGGAGAAACAGAATATGACCGACCATCCGCACCGGACGATTCCGGTAAAATCCTGGACCTTCGACGATCGGACGAACTCCGAAATCCGACGTGCTGCGGCGACGGGCATATATGACATTCGCGGCGGCGGGGCGAAGCGCCGCGTCCCTCACTTTGACGACCTGCTGTTTCTCGGGGCTTCAGTCTCCCGCTACCCGTTGGAAGGCTATCGCGAAACCTGCGCAACAGACGTAAGCCTTGGCACGCGCTATGCCGCCAACCCGATCCGTCTGGATATCCCTATCACGATTGCCGGGATGAGTTTTGGTGCGCTGTCCGGCACGGCAAAAGAGGCGCTGGGGCGCGGAGCGACGGCAGCTGGAACCTCGACCACCACGGGTGATGGCGGGATGACCGAAGAGGAACGCGGGCATTCTGACAAGCTGGTGTACCAGTATTTACCCTCGCGCTACGGCATGAACCCCGACGACCTGCGCCGTGCAGATGCGATCGAGATTGTCGTCGGGCAAGGGGCCAAACCCGGCGGTGGCGGCATGCTATTGGGGCAGAAAATCTCGGACCGGGTCGCCGAAATGCGCAATCTGCCCCAAGGCATCGATCAGCGCTCGGCTTGTCGCCACCCGGATTGGACAGGCCCTGATGATCTAGAGATCAAGATCCTCGAACTGCGAGAGATAACCGGCTGGAAAGTGCCAATCTACGTCAAGGTTGGCGGCGCCCGCCCCTATTTCGACACCACGCTTGCGGTAAAGGCCGGTGCGGATGTGGTGGTGCTCGACGGCATGCAGGGTGGAACGGCAGCGACCCAGGACGTGTTCATTGAACATGTCGGGCAGCCAACGCTCGCCTGCATCCGTCCCGCCGTGCAGGCGCTGCAGGATCTGGGTCTGCACCGCGACGGGGTGCAGTTGGTAATCTCCGGCGGCATCCGCTCAGGTGCTGACGTAGCAAAGGCTATTGCCCTGGGTGCAGACGCAGTGTCTATCGGCACAGCAGCGCTCATCGCGCTCGGTGACAATGACCCCAAGTGGGAAGCTGAATACCAAAAGCTCGGCACCACGGCCGGGGCCTATGACGACTGGCACGAGGGTCAGGATCCCGCGGGAATCAACACGCAGGATCCGGCACTTCAACAGCGCCTCGATCCCGTTCTGGGGGGACGGCGGCTCTCGAATTACCTCAAAGTTATGACGCTGGAAGCGCAGACCATTGCCCGGGCCTGCGGCAAGAGTCATCTGCACAACCTCGAACCTGAAGATCTTTGCGCCCTGACCATGGAGGCGGCGGCCATGGCACGGGTGCCGCTCGCTGGCACCGACTGGTATCCGGGAAAGGCTGGCTTTTGAGCCCTTCTGGGCTAGGCTGAACCCATATCTATAACCCTCAGGTTACGTCAGGCCATGACCGAATAACCGAAATAACCCTCAGACTTCTGGAGATTGACATGACCACCGACCTCGCGACCTTCGCTAAGGAAAATGACGTTAAGTACTTCATGGTCTCCTTTACCGATCTGTTTGGCGCGCAGCGGGCAAAACTAGTACCCGCACAGGCAATCGCAGACATGCAGGAAGACGGCGCAGGCTTCGCCGGCTTTGCCAGCTGGCTGGACATGACACCGGCGCACGCTGACATGCTCGCCATTCCCGATCCGTCCTCGGTTATCCAACTGCCTTGGAAGCGCGAAGTCGCCTGGGTAGCCGCAAATCTCATCATGCAAGACGCGCTGGTTGAACAAGCGCCCCGCAACGTCCTCAACCGCCTGCTTGCGCAAGCAGAGGCTGACGGACTGCGGGTCAAGACCGGTGTTGAGGCAGAATTCTTTTTGCTGACCCCTGAAGGCACAGAAATTTCCGACCCCTATGACCGTGCCGAGAAACCCTGTTACGACCAGCAGGCGGTAATGCGGCGGTATGACGTAATCGCCGAGATTTGCGACTATATGCTCGAACTCGGGTGGGGGCCTTACCAGAACGACCACGAAGACGCCAACGGCCAGTTCGAGATGAACTGGGAATTCGACGACGCGCTGCGCACAGCTGACAAACACTCGTTCTTCAAGTTCATGGTTAAGTCGGTCGCGGAAAAACATGGCTACCGCGCGACCTTCATGCCCAAACCGATTGAGGGCCTGACTGGTAATGGATGCCACGTGCACGTCTCGGTCTGGGATCAGGCAGGAACGACCAACGCCTTTGCCGACGATAGTAAGGAGCTGGGGCTTAGCACGCGCGGGCGACACTTCCTCGGCGGGATTATGGCCCACGCGAGCGCAATGGCCGCCATCACTAATCCAACCGTTAATTCCTACAAACGCATCAATGCGCCGCGCACACTTTCGGGCGCCAGTTGGGCGCCGAACACAATCACATGGACCGGCAACAACCGGACCCACATGGTGCGGGTTCCCGGGCCGGGCCGGTTCGAACTGCGACTGCCCGATGGAGCCGCCAACCCTTATTTGCTGCAGGCAGTGATTATCGCCGCGGGGCTATTGGGACTGGCCAGCGAGGTCGACCCTGGTCCACGCTACGATATCGACATGTACGCCGAGGGCCACACGATCACGGACGCGCCGCGCCTGCCACTGAACCTGCTCGATGCGCTGCGTGGGCTGGAAGCAGATACGACCCTAACTGAAGCTATGGGGACAGAATTTTCGACTGCTTTCCTCAAGCTAAAGCGGCAGGAGTGGAATTCTTACGTGAACCACTTCTCCCAATGGGAGCGAGATTACACACTAGACGTCTGATGAGACTGCGCCGGTACCCCATTAACAGTGACCTACGAATCGTGACCCACGAACCCTGACGCGTCGCTCACCGCCGAGCGCGCTCATGTTACGCGGGACCGGGTCTGAAACTCCGGCCGGTCCCACTGCCGGTCGACGATGACACGTTCGAGCACGTCAACGGCCGCCATCACGTCGGCTTGGTCAATATAAAGCGGCGTAAAGCCAAATCGCATGATGTCCGGTGCGCGAAAATCTCCGATCACCCCATTAGCGATCAGCGCCTGCATGGCCGCGTAACCATGGTCGAAGCGAAACGACACCTGCGAGCCGCGTCGCTGAGGGTCGCGGGGCGAGGCAAGCACCAACCCGGGGCAGCGTCGCTCGACCTCCACGATGAACGTCTCGCTCAGTGCCAGCGAGGCTTCGCGCAAGTCCTGCATGGACACACCGTCCCAGACATCCAAAGCAGCCTCAAGCATGCGCATCTGAACAATCGGTGGAGTGCCGATGCGGAAGCGTTCAGCCGCGGGTCCGGGTTCGTAGGCCGGATCCATGGCAAAGGGATTGGCATGTCCCATCCAACCCGCCAGCGCCGGTTGGACCCCATCAGGCAGGTCGGAACGAATATAAATGAACCCGGGCGCGCCAGGTCCAGCATTCAGATATTTGTACGTGCAGCCCACGGCGAATTCAGCACCGTTCGCTGTCATATCAACCGGGACCGCACCCAATGAGTGCGCCAAATCCCAGATCATCACTGCACCAACATCCTGCACAGCGCGGGTGATTCGATCGGCATCCAGCCTTCGCCCTGTGCGGTAATCGACCTCGGTAAGTAGGACAGCTGCGACATCTTCTGAAAGGGCGCTCTCAATATCATCGGCTGGCACCGTCTCCAACCTGTAGCCCTGCCCCAGTGTCTGGATCAGACCTTGTGCCATATAGAGATCGGAGGGGAAATTGTTGCTGTCGGAGAGAATCACAGACCGATCTGGCCGCATTTTCATCGCGGCCGTCAGCGCCTGATAAACCTTGATAGATAATGTATCGCCGACGGATACAGAGCCAGCAGGCGCATTCAGGAACAGACGCCCTAGCCGATCACCGAGCAGACGGGGCAGATCCATCCATCCGGCCGAGTTCCACGCCCGAATCAGCGACTGACCCCATTCCTGCTCAATGGTCTCAGCGACGCGTGCGCCCACCCCTTTTGGCAGCATGCCCAGCGAGTTTCCGTCGAGATAGATCAGCCCTTCAGGCATGTCGAAGAGGTGCTTGCGGGGAAGGTCGACGTTTTGGGTCATACTCTGCCGCTCTTGTCTGCATCCAGTTGTTTCGGGTACTGGCATATGGGTTGCTCGCAGCCCGCGCAAGCCGTTTCCGGGGTCTGTGGCATCAGCCACGCTGCGGCAATACGTCGGAACGTGGAGCACAACGGATCAGGACATGCGCGAAAACAACCAGCCCCCCACCGCCCACAAAACGCTTCACACGGTCATGCACGAGCACATGCAGAGCGGCAGCTTGTTTACCCGCGCGATCGAGCATGCGCTGGCCTATCTGCGCAAAGTCGATGACCGCTCCGTGGCCCCTGACCCGCAGGCACTGGCGGCGCTTGAGGGGCTGAACGGGCCATTGCCTGAGGGCCCGGGTGAGACAGCCGAAGCCATCCTTGACCAGCTTGCCAGCCTCGGCGGTCCCGCGACAACAGCCCAGGTTGGCGGACGATTCTTCGGCATGGTCAACGGTGGCATCCTACCCCCTGCTCTAGCCGCGCGCCTGCTGGCCGACAGCTGGGACCAGAACGCCGTGGTGTATGCGGTCTCACCGGTCAACAGCAGACTGGAAGAAATCTGTCAGCGCTGGTTAATTGAACTGCTTAGCCTGCCGGAACAAACGGTCGCCGGTTTCGTCAGTGGCACGTCCATGGCCATCGTCTGCGGACTGGCTGCGGCGCGCTGGCGGCTGTGCGAGAGGCTGGGCTGCGACATCAATGCAGCCGGGCTGGCACAGGCCCCACGCCTCCGCCTGATCGCCAGCCGTCACACTCACTCGACCGTGATCAAGGCGGTCGCCTTGCTCGGCTTCGGCACCGACAGCATCGAATATGTCGATGTCGATGCACAGGGGCGACTGCGCCCGGAAGCCCTGCCTGCGTTGGATGAAACTTGCATCCTTATTTTGCAGGCCGGAAACGTGAATTCTGGGTCCTTCGACCCGATCCGTCCTTGCTGTGAAGCCGCTCAGGCTGCAGGCGCGTGGGTCCACATTGACGGCGCATTCGGACTTTGGGCTGAGGCTTGCCCCAACCTACGCCACCTCACCGACGGTCTAGCGCTGGCGCAGTCTTGGAGCGTGGACGCCCACAAGACGCTCAACGCCCCCTATGACAGTGGCCTGTCGCTCTGTGCTGATCCAGAAGCCATGGTGGCCGCATTGCAGAATTCTGGCGCTTATATTCCAACATCAGAGCACCGCGACGGCATGCTCTACACACCGGAAATGTCGCGCCGGACGCGCGCGATCGACCTGTGGGCAGCCCTACGCTTTTTGGGGCGTAGCGGTGTCGCCACGCTGGTCGAAGGTCTGCATGCCCGTGCTCAGCAGTTCGAAACAGAGCTGAAGCAAGCTGGTTTCACCGTGCTGAACGATGTGGTCTTCAATCAGGTACTGATGGACGTCGGTGATGATATGGAGACCGATGCCTTTGTTGCACGCGTGCGGGCCTCCGGCGAAGCGTGGATTGGTCCCTCGCGGTGGTTCGATCGGCCTGTGGTACGGATCAGCGTCTGCTCCTGGGCAACGACACCAGCCGACGTCACTCGCGCCGTCGCAGCCTTCTCCGCTGCCCGGGATCAGCAGTAGAATGGTATTTCCGGCCAGCAGCGATCCTTCGCTTCGCTTCAGGCGTGAATGAAGCGCATCTGATCAAAGCCTAAGCGCCATTGGGCCACGGCACCCGGGTTAGGTTTACCGATAAGCGTATCGGCAATCATGTCCGCCAGGTGCGGCATGTCAGCGGCGACCATGCCCCAGCGCACAAGCTCTGGCGTGCCAATGCGCAGGCCATTCATGTCACCTGCGACCGCGGGGCGCGGCAGGCCAATCCCGCAAGCCAGAAATCCGCCTTGCCGCAGGGTCTTTGATGCGGTTTGCCCGCCGCCGAAGGCTGCAGCTTCGATAGCGAACTGATGAGAGAGAGTTGCCTGTCCCCGCGCGGTAAACACGGGCAGACCACGGTGGGCTAAGGCGTCAGCCAAGGCTGTGGCTGTGGCGATCATTTCAGCGGCATAGGCTGTGCCAAAGTCCCGCCAATCCAACATGGTCACGGCCAGCGCCGCGGATTTGGCAGCATCAAAGTTTGCCGTCATTCCCGGGAATGCGATGGAATCAAGTCGTTGGGCGATCTCCGGACTGTTCGTCACAATTAACCCGCCCGCCGGGCCACCGAGACTCTTATAGGTGCTCATTGTCATCAGGTCAGCACCCAGCGCGAGTGGATTGGACCAGGCACGCCCGGCAATGAGTCCGCACTGGTGAGCGGCATCAAACAACATCCGCGCACCGACGGTATCGGCAATCTCTCGAACTGCGGAAACCGGGTGTTCATGCAAGTTCAGACTGCCCCCCAGCGTTATCAACTTCGGCGCCTCTGCAAGCGCCAGTTCACGCAGCCCCTCAACATCCACACTATACCCATCCGTCTCCACCGGGGCTTCGAGAATGCGTAGTCCAAATAGTCCCGCACACCCCGGTCCGTGGTGTGTGACATGACCGCCGATCGATGCAGGCGGAACAATAATGGTATCACCAGGCTCGCAGGTTGCCATGAAGCCATAGAGGTTGGCCAGCGCACCCGAAGGCACACGGATTTCGGCAAACTTGGCATCAAAAACTTCGGCGCTAAGCTGCGCTGCGATGACTTCGATCTCCTCGATCGCTTCCAGCCCCATTTCATATTTGTCTCCCGGATAGCCCAACGAAGGACGAGAGCCGATGCCGGAGGCAAGCATCGCCTCAGCCCGTGGGTTCATGGCGTTCGTCGCCGGGTTGAGGTTGAAGCACTCGCGCTCGTGGATCGCCCGGTTCTCTTCGGCAAGCAGGTGCAACCGCGCGAATATCTCAGGCGAGGACTGCCCCGCGGTCGCGGTCGCGATACGCTGAACCAGCGTTTCGCTCTGCTCGGAAACCCAGGAGCGATATTGAAGTGTCATTTGGTTTTGCCTCAGTATGGGGCGATCAGGTCGCAATCTCGGCGCAGCAGGCGCTCGCTCTTGTTGATCGGATTTGGATTTGGATTTGAGAAACGTGATCGCGGCTGATGGTCAAGAGCCGTATGCTCAGGCACAAGATGGGTATCCCCTCTTCCAAATTAGGCCAGACGAAGCGATTCAGGGCTTTCGTCCATCTGCGCGGTCAAATGATGGTTGAGCCGTCCGGCAAGATGTGCCCTGACTCCAGCAGCGGTTGCATCATCCCACAAGTTATGGGTTTCGTTTGGGTCGTTTCGAAGGTCGTACAACTCACCCCAGGGCTGGTTGAGATAAATGGTGTAGCGCCAGTCCCGGGTCACCAGCGAGCGAAGTCGCGCGGGTGCATCGAAGCCGACCCGACGACCGCCGTCGTTGAATTCAATCAGTAACTCGTCACGATGCTCAGCGTGATTACCTGACAAAACCGGCTCTAAGCTCTGACCCTGAATGCCGTTGAACGCACGAACGCCAGCTCGGTCAAGAATGGTGGCGCTGATATCTACGGTTGAGGCAAGCGCTGATGTCCGGCGGGGCTGCGGGTTCCGAGGGTCTGACCAGATAAATGGCACTCGGGTCACTCCGCGAAACGGCAATGCCCCTTTGAGTGCCATGTTGAAGTCTCCGAGCAGGTCGCCATGGTCCGAGGTGAAACAGACCACGGTGTCCTGATCCAGTTCGTTGGCTTTGAGCGCCTGCAAGATTTCACCCACGGCATCATCAATGAAGGCAATCATGCCGGCGGTCAGGGCCATCATCTCCTTCAACGCTTGATCGTCGAGCATCATCGCCGTCTGTGGTGTGGCCTGTTCCCCCGCACCTTGCCACTGGTCGTGCAGGTAGCGCATCGGCGGGGTTGGGTTGCGATGCGCGCTATAGGGCAATGACAGTTCGAAATCATCCGGGGAATAAAGATCCCAGTACCGCCCGGGCGGATTGAATGGGTGATGGGGGTCCGGAAAAGACACGAAGGCAAAAAAGGGCTGGTTGGCTGCTGACTGGTTCTGGATGAAGTCGATCGCTCGGTCGCGGATGTAACCAGTGGGGTACATCCCCTCAGTGACGGGTGTGCGAAAGGCCTGAGGGCAACGATAGTTGTGGGGCAGTTGGTTGGTCCGGTCATGCAGAGCCTGCCAGTCTGGCGCGGTCTGTCGAAACCACTGGCCATAGTGTCCACCACAGCGATCACCGTGCCCGGTGACCATATCGACATGTTGGAATCCATAGTAGGGCGTTGGAAAATCATAGTATCCAACCTCACCAGTGTACCGGTCTGGTTCCTCCTGGCCGTAGTCACCAAGATTGGTCTTCCATGCTTCGATCCGCTCGACATCGGGGTCGAAATCCCGCCCCTGCGGCGGCAGCCCGGTAAAGGGCTGCAGGTGGCTCTTGCCGATTGCAGCGGTGCGATAGCCCGCCGACGCGAGGCGGTCGACAAAAGTCGTAGCGGACTGCGGCAGGATACAACCGTTGTAACGCAGGCCATGGACACTGGGCCAGCGACCGGTCATCAACGAGGCACGATTGGGCATGCACACCGGCGCTGCGACGTGGAAATCCTCGAACAGCGTCCCCCGCGCCGCCAGCGCATCGATGTGGGGGGTGCGCAGGACCGGGTGGCCATAGCACCCCAGCCAGTCAGCCCGATGCTGATCCGTTATGATGAACAGGAAGTTGGGCTGCCTGGTCATCGCAAGCCCAACCGCAGAAATGCCTTCGATCCCTGCGCCACGCCCGATTTCAAAGCTATCCTCAGACTGGCCATCCGCCAATGGCGCGGACTTCGAGGAATTCATCGATCCCCCACTCTCCGCCTTCACGGCCGTTGCCTGACTGTTTCATGCCGCCAAAGGGCGACCCCGAGGCCCGCGCCCGTCCGTTCATATCGACCATGCCCGTGCGCAGTTCACGGGCCACGCGGCGGGCTTTCTCCGGGTCGGTGGTCTGCACGTAGTTGGTCAACCCATAGTCGGTGTCGTTGGCAATGCGAATTGCTTCCTCTTCGGTATCAAAGGGCATCATCGACAGCACCGGGCCGAAGATTTCTTCCCGCATGACCTGCATATCGTTATGGCAGTCTGCGAAGACCGTGGGACGGACGTAATAGCCTCGGTTGAGGCCTTCTGGGCGACCCAGCCCACCCGTGACCAGACGTGCGCCTTCATCGATCCCCTTCTGGATCAAATCCTGCACCTTGTTGAACTGCAACTCAGAGACCAACGGGCCGATGTGATTGCCAACCTCCGCGGCCGTGCTGACCAAGGTCGCTTCTGCGGCGGCCTTGGCTTCTTCGACCGCCTGATTGTAGCGCGAGCGCTCAACCAACATCCGGGTCGGCGCATTGCACGACTGGCCGGTGTTGTTGAAGCAGCGTTTGATACCATTGGCCACCGCGTTATCGCTTGCATCAGCAAAAACGATATTCGCACCCTTACCGCCCAGTTCCAACGTCACCCTCTTGATCGTCTCTGCCCCGGCAATGGTTATTGCCTTCCCCGCACGCGTGGAGCCGGTAAAGCTAACCATGTCGACATCCGGATGAGCGGACAGCTGACTACCCACGCCCGGGCCATCACCATTGACCATGTTATAAACGCCGGCAGGCACGCCAGCCTCGTGCATGATCTCACTGAACAACAGGCCAGACAGCGGCGATTGCTCCGAGGGTTTGAGGATCATCGTGCAGCCCGTGGCCAGCGCCGGAATAACCTTTAGCGTGATCTGGTTCATGGGCCAGTTCCAGGGGGTGATGAGGGCGCAGACGCCAATCGGCTCCTTTATCAGGTAGGTGTCGGGCGTATCCTCGCGCAATGGGCCTTCGAACTTGAATACGCGAAGCGCATTGATGAAAGCCTGCAAGTGACCCGAGCCGGCGCTAGCCTGCTGTACTTTAGCCATATCAATAGGAGCGCCCATTTCGATTGAGATAGCCTCGGCCATATCGGCGGCGCGGCGCTTATAGATCCCCAAAATGGTCTCCAGCAAATCCATGCGCTCGCTCATCGGTGAGAGGCGCCAGCTGGCGAAAGCTGCCTTCGCGGCGGCAACCGCCGCATCAGTATCGGCTTTGCCACCCAGCGAAATGGTCTCGGCAACTTCTTCGTTCGAAGGGTTGATCACGTCGAAGGGACGGCCTTCGAGCGGGGCGACCCATTGGCCGTTAATGTAAAATTCCTGACAATGCTGCATGGTTTGTTCCACGATACTGAAGTTGAGCCCCCTGCCGAGGGCGGGTTTTTCTATGCGCCGGTTTCGCGCCAGTTGCCGACCATCGGCCTCTATCAAATCCCTGGGGAGAGATAATTCATACCAATGCGACCACCATCGACGTAGATGGTTTCGCCCGTAATGTAGCTGGCCTTTTCAGAGCAAAGAAACGCGACAACGTTTGCTATTTCTTGCGGCGTTCCGACCCGAAGCATAGGCGTCCGCGACATAACCATTCTCGTCGCGCCGGGGTCAGCGTTAACACCAGCCATCATTTCAGTATCGATGGAGCCGGGTCCAACAGCATTCACACGCACTCCATGCTGGGCCAGCGCCAGTGAAGCCGACTTGGTCAATTGCATCACACCGCCTTTCGAGGCGCAGTAAGCCGGGATTGAGGGAATAGCCACCAGAGCGTTGATCGAACTCATGTTTACGATTGCGCCCTGAATTCCCTGCTCCACCATGGTTCGTCCGGCGCGCTGCAGGGCAACAAACACGCCGCGCAGATTAATATTAATAACACGCTCGAAAGCTTCCAGGTCGTAGCTCAGAAAGTCTCCGGGCATCGCCACGCCCGCGTTGTTGACCAGTGCCGAAACTGGCCCGATTTCACCTTCGATGTGATCAAACAGAGCAGCGATTGCTGCCGGATCCGCCATGTCGCAGATCAGTCCAGTCCCGCCCAGCGCGGCGGCAACGTCCTTCACGCTGTCTTGCACGTCGGCCAGCACAACGTGATAACCGTCCTCTGCCAGTGCTTCAGCGCAGGCTTTACCAATTCCCTGCGCGGCCCCAGTAACCAGCGCGACAGGTATCGAGCTCATCGAACACTCCTCATGTAATAAAGTGCGGGCAGAAGCCTTTACCCGCCGCCGCCCGGGATTGAGCGCGACCTTGCTACGCCCATCACTGAGCGTCAACCGCGCTTGAACCTGGTTTCACCGGACGTGGGTGGGGCGAAACCAGCACCGGTTGGCTTAGGCGTTGAGCAGGCAGCAGATTTGGGTCAAACTACGCACCATCTTTCCGGCCTTTGGCCGACCATAGCAGAAAGCAGCATAAGTCATGGACGGTGAACATCTTAGCCCGAGCCTGCAGCGCCTGTCGTTCGAAACCGATGCTGGCGAGGGCGCGAGGGCGCGAATGGGCCTGCTGGTCCTGGAGTCAGATCAAACTGTAGAAGCTGAATTCCGCACTCTGCTTGCGCCCCTGCCTGATGTAAGCGTTTATCATTCTCGGCTTGCCAACGACACACAAGTCACCCCGGAAACCCTCGCCCAGATGGAAGAGGAACTGCCCGTCGCTGCTCGTCTGATCCCTGGCTATATGGGTCTCAGCGTTGTTGGCTACGGCTGTACGTCTGGTTCCACCATCATAGGGGAAGACCGCGTGGCAGAGATCATGACCACGGCGCACCCCAAGGCTGCGGCCACCAACCCACTAACCGCCGCAAAGGCTGCGTTCTCGGCTCTCGGGGTACAAAACCTGGCACTGCTCACGCCCTATACCCCCGACGTAACGCTGGCCATGCAGGCCAACTTCGCCCGGTCTGGGCTTAACGTGCGCGTCGTGGGATCATTCTTTGAAGACAGTGATGCAGTCGTCGGCAAAATCGCACCGCAGTCAATCCTCGATGCGGCGCTAGAGGTCGGCAGCACAGCTTCAGTCGATGGCGTCTTCATTTCCTGCACCAGTCTGCGTGCCATTGGCATCATCGAAGCTGCCGAAGCGGCGCTGGGTAAACCCGTCACTGCGAGCAACCATGCTCTCGCCTGGCACATGCTGCGACTAAGCGGGATAAACGATCGCCTGCCTGATCGCGGGCGGCTATTCCAAACAGGGCTGTCGTGATCGAGAGTTTCTCCGTTGCAGTTCATCTACCAGGCTCCAGCCTATGAGTCATGATTCCAATCTCATCGCCGACCTGCAGGCGCTGGTCTCCACCCCCAGTGTCAACCCGTTTGACGGGCCAGCGACAATGCCCCCGGCCGAAGACGCGATGGCGTCCCTGTATGAACGACGGCTGAGCGATTTAGGGCTGGAGCTAGGCTCACAGGACGTGCGAGATGGCAGACGTAACGTCTGGGGTCGGCTGCGGGGCAAGGGCGGTGGCCCGACGGTTATGCTCGCTGGGCACCTCGATACCGTCGGCGTGGCGGGATACAACCAGCCCTTCGACCCGCGGATCGAAAACGGCCGGGTCTATGGTCGCGGCTCGTGTGACATGAAGGCAGGCTTGGCCGCCTATCTTGAAGTCGTTAGACGGCTGCAGAGCAGCGGCCAGTCCCTGAGCGGCGATTTAATCATTGCCGGCGTGGTTGATGAAGAGCACGCAATGCTGGGCTCCCAGGCCTTTGGCCAAACCGGTCCCCACGTTGATTTTGCAATCATCGCTGAGCCTTCCGAGCTCGCCATTTGCCCCGTACACAAGGGACAGATGATGTTCGGCCTGCGAACGCGGGGTGTCTCTGTGCATTCTAGCCTGCCCGAGAAAGGCGTGAATGCCATCTTCCATATGGGGCGAATCCTTCGCGCTCTGGAAGATCACGCCGCAGCGCTGGCCAAACGTCCCGCACATGCGCTCTGCGGACACCCGACGCTGAGTGTCGGTGTCGTCAATGGCGGAACCAATGCCTCATCCGTGCCGGATTGGGCTCGGATCGAGGTCGACCGCCGCACTATTCCCGGTGAAGATCATGCTGCGGTCCGGGCAGAACTGGAGGCGGTGGTCGAGAGCGTCCGCGCTCAAGTCCCCGATCTGGACTACAGCTTCGATCACTACGATCTCAACGTCTCACCGCTGCAAACCCCAGAGGACGCGCCCACGGTCCGAGCTCTACTCGCGGCCAGCGAGGCTTGTCTGGGCAGCCCCAGCCCGGTTCGGTCTTTTAGCGGGTCGACCGATGCACCCAATTTCTGCTGTGAAGCGGTTATCTGTGGTCCAGGGGCGCTGGCACAGTGCCACTCGCTGGATGAGTACGTTTCGATTGAGCAGTTAGAGCAGGCCGTGGACATTTACCATCACGCGGTGCTGACGTTGATGCGGAGCGCCTAGGGGCCGATCACTTTGGCCCGATGGCACCATGGCTTCAGTCCGGATGAACCAGCGTGATCTCAGGCCCTGAACGCGAGGTCAGCCAGGCAGCCCCGGTGTTCGTGATTACGATGTTTTCCTCGTGGACCAACAGCGCACCTTGGCTATTTGTCTGAATCGATGGCTCAAGTGTCAGTACCATACCCGGCTTGAGTTCTGTCGTTTCCGCAGGAATGAGCGAGGGCCACTCGGTCAGTTGCATCCCTAAACCGTGACCAAACCGGCCCGAATCCGCACTGTTCTCACCGCCGGTCACCACCTGGTCCATGGCTGCGAACAGATCGCAGGCCCGCGCCCCTGGGCGCGCCGCTTCGAAACCGGCCGCAGAAGCCTCTACGAGCTGCGCAAAGGCGTCCCGAACCTCCTGCCGCGGCAGCCGCCCATAGCTGAAATTCCGGTCAAAGTCAGCAAAGTAGCCGTCGACGATCACGCCGGTGTCTAGCATAACCACTTCGCCCGCCCGGATCTCGCTGCTGTCTGCCGGGGCGATGATATCGCCATAGCCCCACTCACCATTGCCCGCCGCAATATAGGGGACGAAGTCCGCGCCTTCCTCGAGTGCAAGCCGTTGGTAGCCGCGGAACAGCTCGGCCTTGGTGGTGCCCGGACGCAGGATTTCGCCAAAGCGGTCAAAGGCCCGCCCAGCCACTGCGCAAGCATGGCGGATCTTTTCGATTTCAGCCGCCGACTTCACTGACCGTGCTGCGCGGACGATATTACCATCACCGACGAATGCTCGGTTCGGTCGAGCGATCTGCAGGCTCCAAAAATCCTGTAGAGGCATGCGCATGTTGCTCTCATGACCGGCGGGCAGCCCGACCCTGCCCGTCTCGCCGCCGAGCACTTCGTCGAGGCAGGCGGTGAGCAGGCTGATGCCGTCGTCTTCGAGGTCGGGCGCGCGCCACGTGCGGATATCGTCGATCCACGTGGTGCCCATGAGTGCGGCCCCGATAGAAGGGATAACAGCAATAGGCTTACCGCTGGCGGGGAGCACGAGGAACCAGGCCCGCGAGGGACTTTCCCAGAACCGGGTCAGAAAGCCGGTGAGATAGCGCACATCAGCTTCCGTTGTCAGCAGTAGCGCGTCCAGCCCCTCAGCCACCATGGCGGACTGCAACCCGGCGACCCGTGCCTGATACTCAGTGGGCTCAAATCCCTGCATGCTCGCCTCTCTCTGTATCTGTGGTTTCGCCACGAAATGCCTGTCCGCCCGTCCGGCTGTAAGGCAAAGCCCAGACGCAAAATGGGCCCGGCGAGGTGATTTCTCTTTTCATGACCTCCATGACAGAACTACAGCTAGGCAGCAACTAAAGAGGATAAACCATGGACTGGCGCACGCGACTGCTAAGCCCCACCCCAAAGGCCCGCCGCGACTATAATTCGCTGGCTACACCGGTGTTTCGTGGGTCGACTGTGGTGTTTGAAAGCGCAGCCGCTGTCAATGACCACTGGAACCAGTCCGAGAATGGCTATTCTTATGGTCTGTACGGCACGCCAACGACACTTGAACTTGCCGCGCGCATGGCCGAGCTGGAGCAAGCCCACTTCAGTTTCGTTGTTCCGGGCGGTCAAGCCGCCATTGCCCTTGTCTACTTTGCTTATTGTACCGCTGGTAGCCATGCCCTCGTGCCCCATTCGGCCTACGGCCCGAACAAAGAAATGGCCGAAGGGCTGATGGCCGGACTGGGGGTTGAGGTCGAGCCCTATGACCCCATGATCGGTGCGGGCATTGGTGAACTGATCCGTGACAACACCACCTTGATCTGGACCGAAAGCCCCGGTTCTGTGACGATGGAGGTACAGGACATTCCTGCCATCGTCGCTGCGGCTCACGCGCGGGGGGTAGCGGTAGCACTGGATAACACCTACGCCGCCGGGGTGCTATTCGACGCCTTTGCCCATGGGGTAGATGTGAGCATGCAGGCGCTGACAAAGTACGTAGGCGGGCATAGCGATATTTTGCTTGGCACAGTGTCTGTGCGGAATGAAGCCGGGTTCGAGAAACTCGGCCCAGTATATCGGCAACTTGGTCTTGCGGTCTCACCCGACGACTGCTCATTGGCCCTTCGCGGCCTACAAACTCTGGCACTGCGACTGGATTATCTGGAGCGCGCGACACTTTCGGTAGCCCAATGGCTAGAGGGTTGCCCCCACGTGCAAACTGTACTGCACCCAGCACTGCCTTCCTGCCCCGGTCATGCCAACTGGCAGCGCGATTTCACTGGTTCAGCGAGCGTATTTTCGTTTACCTTCAAGGGCAATCTGACCGCAAAGCAGGTCGAAACCTTCCTCGACAGCCTCGCAATTTTCCGCATCGGACTGAGTTGGGGCGGCGTGACCTCGCTGGCCGTTGTCTACCCCGATCTTGATCGACCGGGGCAGAACTTCGGGGGCCGACTGGTACGACTGAACATAGGTATGGAAGCTACAGATGATTTGATCGCCGACCTCAGGCGCTCAATGGAATTGGCCTTCTAAATGAATTTGGCGAAAGCCTTGCAAGTTCTCCCAAGGATCGACGGATCATGAACCACATCGGCGACCTCAGTTTTCGAGCTAACATCAGGATCAGTGCCACCTTAGACATAAAGGCAGGCCCGCGTTGGGGCGGCTGACACCACTGGAAGTTCTGATGGCGGTTGTGGTGCCGCTGACCTGGGCTATGGGCTTGGTGTTCACCAAGGGCGCGATCAGCGACTTCCCCCCCATTTTGCTGATGGCTTTCCGCTTCCTGCTGACAGCGCTGATCCTCGTCGCCTTCGCCCCGTTGCCCAGGGGCAATTTCTTGAACCTGTTCCTGATCGCCATCGTCGGTGCAGCGATCCAGTACAGCCTGACCTTTACGGGGCTGCTGGGGCTGGAAGCGGGCATCGCTGCGATCATTGTACAGCTCGAAGTGCCGTTTCTAGTCATGCTCGGTGCGGTACTCCTGGGCGAGAGACCCGGCCTGCGCAAGTGGTTCGGGATCGGCATTGCCTTCTGCGGGATCATCCTGATGACCTGGCAGGGCCAGTTCGGCACAAGCCTTCCCTCGGTCGGACTGGTGATCGGCGGGGCCATGGCCTGGGCCTTCGGGCAGGTTATGGTGCGACGGCTTAAGGATATCAGCGGGCTACAGGTCACGGCATGGGTGGCGGTCTTTGCCACCCCGCAGCTGTTCCTGATGTCCGCCCTGTTCGAGACCGGGCAAATCAGCGCTGTCACGCGCGCGGGCTTCGAAGTCTGGGGCGCGGTCTTCTACATGGCTGTGATCATGACCGCCTTCGGATACTACCTCTGGAACCGACTGATCCGACGCTATGACGTTGGTGAAGTAGCCCCGTACTTGCTGCTGCTGCCGCTTTTCTCCGTTGCGGGCGGGGCGGTGCTCCTGGGTGAACGGCCGGGACTGGAAAAGCTCGCCGGCGGTTTGGTCATCCTTGCAGGGGTCGCCCTGATCACGCTACGGTCAGCGCCGAATGATCGGACTGGAAAGGACGTATCTGATGAATAGTGCCATGACCGGATCGCCACCCCCCACTGCGACGAAGACAGAAGACCTGCTGCTGCGCGAGGATCAAGGGGGCATCGCGACACTGACACTGAACGCACCGCGGAGCATCAACGCGCTGTCAGAGGACATGCTCGCTGCATTAATCACCATGTTCGACGACATCGCCGCTGATCGAAGCGTCAAGGTTGTAATTCTCCGTACCGGGGGCAAGCACTTTTGCGCCGGCCATAACCTCAAGGAAATGAGCGAGCGGCGCAGCGATCCCGATGGTGGCTTTCAATATTTCCAGGACCTGTTTGCGACCTGCTCCGCGATGATGCTGCGGGTCGTACGCCTGCCACAGCCGGTAATCGCCGAAGTCCGGGGCATTGCTACCGCAGCCGGGTGCCAGTTGGTGGCCAGTTGTGACCTCGCCGTGGCTGCCGATAACGCCACCTTTGCAACCTCGGGCGTGAACATCGGCCTGTTCTGCTCGACCCCAATGGTTGCCCTTTCCCGCAATCTATCGCGCAAGCAGGCTATGGAAATGCTGCTCCTGGGCGAGTTTCTGCCCGCCGAACAAGTCCACGCGCTGGGGCTTATCAACCGCGTCGTTTCTGATGCAGACCTCGAAACCACTTCCCGAGAAATGGCAGAGATGATTGTCGCAAAGTCCCCCGTGGCCGTGCGGGTGGGCAAGGAAGCCTTTTATCGTCAGGCCGAAATGCCACTCGAAGAGGCCTACGCTTACGCCGGCCGAGTGATGGCCGAGAACATGATGGCGCGCGATACTGAAGCCGGTATCAACGCCTTCATCAACAAAGACCACATGCCGGAATGGACAGGAGAGTAAATGGGCGCGTACGACGGACCTGAACTGGTCAGGCGAGAGGCCAACTTCACCCCACTCTCGCCAGTTTCCCTGCTGCGGCGTACAGAGCGCATCTATCCGGACATGCCCGCCCAGATCCACGGCAGCATCCGTCGCACGTGGGGCGAAGTCGGGGAGCGCTGCCGTCGACTGGCTTCTGCCTTGATCCGACGGGGGATCGGAACGGGAGACACTGTCGCACTGCTGGCGCCCAATATCCCCGAGGCCTTTGAATGCGCGTTGGCGGTGCCGATGATCGGC
The DNA here is from genome assembly GCA_002690455.1 of Kiloniella sp. GTDB lineage: Bacteria > Pseudomonadota > Alphaproteobacteria > UBA7985 > UBA7985 > UBA7985. The sequence goes on along the minus strand of NZET01000021.1, from coordinate 48,762 downwards.
GCTGTGCTCAATGCCAACAACACCCGTCTGGATGCAGGCACCATTGCCTATATTCTGGACCACGGGGAGGCCAAGGTCTTCCTCGTCGACACCGAACTCTCCGCCGTCGCGCGCGAGGCCCTGGCTCAGTTGGGTCGCGATATCCCAGTGATCGATATCCACGATAGCGAAGGCCCTGGCGGTGAGGCTATCGGCGAGATGAGCTACGACGATCTGCTTGCCTGTGGAGACCCGGCCTTTGCACCCCTTCTGCCCGATGATGAATGGAATGCGCTGGCGCTAAACTACACGTCCGGTACCACCGGGAGGCCGAAGGGCGTGGTGTACTCTCACCGAGGTGCATATACCAATGCGGTCAATCAAACGCTGACCTGGAACATGCCCCGGCATCCCGTCTACCTGTGGACTCTGCCGCTGTTCCACTGCAACGGCTGGTGCTTTCCTTGGACGATTACGCTGCTTGCCGGGGTCAACGTATTTCTCCGCGCACCCCGTGCGGGTGCCATTTTCGACGCCTTTGCCGACCACGGTGTGACCCACCTGTGCGGCGCGCCAATCATCATGTCACTAATCAGCGGCGCATCGGACGACGAGCGGCGCGCCTTCCCGCAGCGGGTGGAGATGATGACCGCCGCCGCCCCGCCGCCGGCCGCTGTGATTGCCGCAATCGAAGAGCTGAATATCCGTGTCACCCATGTCTACGGGCTGACTGAGGTCTACGGCCCGGCCGTCGTCTGCGCGTGGAAAGATGCCTGGAACGAGCTGCCTCTGGACGAGCGTGCCCGGCTAAAGGCGCGACAGGGTGTGGCCTATGAGCTGGAAGAAGACGTGGCCGTTCTCGACCCGGATACATCACGACCCGTACCGTGGGATGGGCAGACTCAAGGCGAAATTGCCTTCCGTGGTAATATTGTGATGAAGGGTTATCTGAAGAACGAGGAAGCCACCGATAAGGCGTTTAAGGACGGCTGGTTTTGGTCAGGCGATCTCGCCGTACAGCACCCTGATGGCTACATCGAAATTCGCGACCGGGCCAAAGACATCATCATTTCCGGGGGCGAGAACATTTCCTCAATTGAGGTTGAAAGCGCGCTTTATTCTCATCCTGCCGTCGCACTTGCCGCCGTGGTGGCTATGCCGGACGAGAAATGGGGCGAAGTACCCTGCGCCTTCGTCGAGTTAGCCGAAGGCTTCGAGCCCGATGCGCCGGGTTCCAGCGAAGCCGACTTACTGGACCACGCCGCCAAGGGACTAGCCGGATTCCAGCGGCCGAAAAAGGTGGTATTCACCGTCCTGCCCAAGACATCGACAGGCAAAGTGCTGAAAACCGACCTGCGCGCACGCGCCAAAGCGCTGCTCGGTTAGCGGCAGACCTCACAACGGAGGCTGGCACCGGCCATCGCGCTCAACTTGCTAGTCCACCAGGAAGCCTGCCGGGCTGGAAATCGAGTGTGGCTCGGCAAAAGCCAGCACGCCATCATAGCCCAGATTGCGGCCCACGCCTGAGTTCTTGAACCCGCCAAACGGTCCCCGACCATCCTGCGCCATGGGGCCATGGCCGTTGAGATAGGTGTAGCCCGCTTCCAGCTTCTTAGCGATGCGAACCGCGCGCTCGGCGTCTTCGGTCCAGACCGATGAGCACAGGCCAAATTCGCTGTCATTTGCCATTGCAATGGCCTCGGCCTCGGCGCTGAATTTCATGATCGGCAGGGTTGGCCCAAATTGTTCTTCGCGCACCACCGAAAGCGACGGATCAGCGTTGTAAACCAGCGCTGGGCGCTGGAAGTAGCCACCGCCGTGGTACAGCGCTTCATCCGGCACCTGCCCACACTCTCGAACGTCTGCACCCTTGGCTCGAGCCTCGGCAATCATGTCGGTGACAACCCGTAGCTGTTTGGCGTTATTGATCGGCCCCATCGTTGTTTCAGGCAGCAAACCATCGCCCACCACCGCGCGCTCACAAGCGGCCGTAAATCCATCAACCACTTCGTCATAGCGGCTTTCGTGAACGTATAGCCGCTTCATTGCCATACAGATCTGCCCCGAAGAACCAAAGGCCCCCCAGTACATCTTGTTGAAAACGTCATCATTGAGGTCCGCATCTTCCAGGACCAGCGCTGCATCGTTCCCGCCCAGTTCGAGCGTCACTGGTGTAAGATTTTCGGCTGCGACCTTCATCACATGGCGACCCACGGGAACCGAGCCAGTGAAATTAACATTCCGCACAAGCGGATGACCGGTCAGAGCATCACCGATGTTGCGCGATGATCCTGTAACCACGTTAACCACACCCGGAGGGAGCATTTTAGCGATCATCTGCAGGGTCAACACTGGCGCCATGGCTGAATTCTCTGCGGGTTTAACCACCACCGTGTTGCCAGTCACCAAAGCTTGGGGAAGCTTTGCGCCAAGAATGGACAGCGGCCAGTTCCAGGGCACGATCAACGCCGCGACCCCCCGCGGCTGACGCGTGACGATCGTGTCGAATTGCGGGCCGATTGGCGCTGGCCCCATGACTTCGTCGACCATAAGTCGCTCGCCATAGGCCGCAGCCTGCCGGAAACGGTCGCCCAGCCGGGTCATTTCCATCAGCGTTTCGCGAGCGATCTTGCCGTGTTCACGGGTGAACAGTCGAGAGCGATACTTGATGTCCTCCTCGTCTGCGCCCAACATTTCAGCAACCTCCCGCAACAGGTCGATGCGCGCCTGATAGCCGATTTCTGACCAGGCGGGGAACGCAGCATGTGCCGCCCTCACAGCGTCATCGATATCATCGCGTGTCGCAGCCGCGGCATGGCCGACCAACTCCGTCGGTCGGGCGGGGTTATAGAGGTCATAGGTGCCACCGTCGGAGGCCGGGCGACGGTCACCGCCGATGAAGATATCGGTCGTGATGACTTGATCCATATTGCTCATTGCCCTGCTCTCTCTTTTGCTGACGCCAGTGAATCCCGAATATGAAGCAGAGTTAACGCCAGTGATGGCGAACTGTCAATTTTGTTGACCTGTCACACAAATTTTTGGTGGAATTCGGCACAGCACAGGACGGTGATGCTCTACGAAGATGAAGGACGAGACGAGTCAGGGCCAAATCCACCCCCACCCGGGGTCAGCATAATCACCTGATCTCCCGATGAAACCTCGGTTTGGTCGTTCCCTGACAGCCGCTCCTGGCGACCATCGGCCCGCTCGACCCAGTTCTCGCCGGGCTGACCCGGTTGGCCGCCTGCGCTGCCATGGGGGCGCTCCAGCCGATGTGATGTCAGCACCGTCACGGTCATGGGTTCGAGAAAGCGCAGACGCCGCTCGACCCCATCCCCACCACGGTGTCGCCCTCGTCCACCGGACCCCTGCCGGATGGTGAAAGCCTCAACCCGCACAGGGAAGCGCTGCTCCAGCACCTCCGGGTCGGTCATACGGGTATTGGTCATGTGGCTGTGCACGGCCGAAGCGCCGTCGAAGTCCGGCCCTGCGCCCGTGCCACCGCAGATGGTTTCATAGTTCTGCACCCGCGCGTTGCCATAGACGAAGTTGTTCATCGTTCCCTGAGAGCCCGCCAGCACCCCTAGCGCGCCATAAAGGGCTTCGGCGATGGCCTGACTGACTTCGGTGTTCCCAGAAATAACGGCCGCTGGATAGCGTGGATTTATCATGGAGCCTTCAGGAATTACCAGTTCAAGGGGCTGCAGACACCCTTCGTTCATGGGAATGTTCTTGCCCACCAACGTCCGAAAGACATAAAGAACCACCGCCGTGCAGATCGAAGCCGGCGCGTTATAGTTTAGTGCGTCCTGCGCAGATGTACCGGTAAAATCCAGCTGTGCACTGCGCTGTTCCCGATCGACCTGGATCGACACTCGTATTTCAGCGCCAGTGTCCAATCGATGGGTGAAACTGGCATCGCTGAGCACGTCAATCACGCGTCGAACACTCTCTTCGGCGTTGTCTTTGACATGATCCATGTAGGCGTGGACGGTTTGAAGCCCGTATTGGTCAATCAGGGCACGGAGCGCCTGCTCTCCGGTGCTGTTTGCTGCGATCTGCGCGGCGAGGTCGGCCATGTTCTGCTCGACGTTCCGGCAAGGATAGTCGCCGGACAGCAGCAGCGCTCGGGCAGCAGCGTCTTCGAGAACGCCTTGTGACACCAGCCGGAAATTATCGATGACAACGCCTTCCTCGGTGATGTGACGGCTGTCCGGCGGCGCAGAGCCCGGCGTGCGCCCACCGATATCCGCATGGTGTCCCCGACTGGCGACCGTCGCCACAATCTCCGGTGCGCCACCTTCAGGCCCAGACCCAAAAACTGGTGTGATTACCGTTACATCCGGAAGGTGAGTGCCGCCATTGAAAGGGTTGTTCATCATGAACACGTCGCCAGGACGGATCAGGCCGGCGTTGTCGTGCAGGATCTTCTTCACGCTCTCGCTCATCGATCCGAGGTGCACAGGCACGTGCGGCGCGTTGGCCACCAGATCGCCGTGCGCATCAAACAAGGCGCACGAGAAATCAAGCCGTTCCTTGATATTGACCGAATAGGCGGTGTTTTCCAGCGTGGCCCCCATCTGGTCCGCGATGGTCATGAACTGGTTGTTGAAAACCTCCAGCATTATCGGATCAACCGCTGTTCCAACCGCATCCTGCCGTGCCAATCTTTCAACCCGGCTGAGCAGTAGATTACCACCACTTAAGCATTGCGCCTGCCAACCTCGCTCAACCATGGTGGTGCCGGTTTCCTCGGTTAACAGAGCCGGTCCGTCGATGGTATCTCCGAGTGACAACCGCGCACGTTCGAACACCGGTACAGCCTGCGCTGCACCTCGCTGATGAACGATACAATCGTCAATGTGCGCCGGGCCCGGCAGGGGCGGCCGGTCGAGCACCGGGTCCTGCCCTGTGTGCCCCACGCCCTCGACCTCCAGCATTTCCACCACCAGCGCTGAGGTATCTGGTCGGAAACCATAGCGCTGGTGGTGTGAGTCGATAAAGGCCGAGACGAGGGCCGATTCATCTGCACGGCTCAGCGGCAGGCTCTGATGGGCACCGGCCGTGCGAACGTGAACCCGCTGATGAACGGTAATCTGATCGGCTGAGATGCCCTGTGCAGCGACCGCCGCGCGGACCTCAGCCGAGAGTGCATCAAACCTTGGTGCCGCTTCGCCAAGGTCTGTTAGCGGGCGGTCGAACTGGAACTGTCTAGAGGCACGTACATCAGCGAGCCCCATGCCAAAAGCAGACAGCACACCCGCGAACGGGTGGAGAAAAACCTGCTTCATACCCAGCACATCGGCGACTTGACAGGCGTGCTGTCCGCCCGCACCGCCAAAGCTATTCAACGTATAGCTGGTAACGTCGTAACCGCGCTGGACCGAGATTTTTTTGATGGCGTTTGCCATATTCTCGACCGCGATGCGCAGGAAGCCTTCGGCCAACGCTTCAGGGCTGAGCGGTGGCTCCTCCAAAGCATTCGCTATCTCAACAGCCAGCGCGCTGAACTTCTCCACCACAACGGCACGGTCCAGAGGCTGGGCACCGTCGGGGCCGAAAACGGCGGGGAAGTACTGCGCCTGCACCTTGCCCAGCAAGACATTACAATCGGTCACGGTCAGTGGCCCGCCCCGGCGATAGCACGCGGGGCCAGGATTGGCGCCTGCGCTTTCCGGACCGACTTGCAGCCGCCCGTCCTCGAATTTGAGGATTGACCCGCCGCCAGCGGCCACTGTGTGAATGTTCATCATCGGTGCTCGCAGGCGCACCCCGGCAACCTCGGTTTCAAAAGACTGCTCGTAGGCTCCGGCGAAATGGCAAACATCGGTTGACGTTCCACCCATATCGAAACCAATCACACGGTCAAAGCCCGCCTGCTGCGCCGTGCGTACCATGCCGACGACCCCACCTGCGGGACCGGAGAGAATGGCATCCTTGCCCTGAAACATTGATGCGTCCGCGAGGCCGCCGTTTGACTGCATAAACATCAGCCCGGATGAGGAGACCATAGCCTCACCCAAGGCATCGCGCACCTGCCTCACATAACGGCGCAAAACGGGCGAGAGATAGGCGTCGACCACCGTTGTATCACCGCGTGAGACCAACTTGACCAACGGGCTGACCGCGTGGCTGAGCGAGACCTGAGTGAAGCCGACTTCACGAGCAATCTCGCCCGCCACCTGCTCATGCTGGGGGAAGCGGTAGCCATGGAGGAAGGCAATAGCGACCGCGCGATAACCGGCGTCGAACGCTGCCTGCATGCCTATCCGGAGACGGGTCTGATCGAGCGGTCGGAGCACTGCTCCACCTTGATCTAACCGCTCATCTGCACCAATGACCTGGCTGTAAAGCATTGCGGGTACGCGAACATGCAGATCGAACAAATTTGGTCGATTCTGATATCCGATCCGCAGTTGATCCTCGAAGCCAGCGGTGGTGACCAACACTGTTGGCTCACCCTTCCGTTCGAGAAGAGCATTGGTTGCAACGGTCGTGCCCATCTTGACGCTATCCAGCACCCCCGGCGGGATCGGCTGTTCCCGGCTAAGGCCCAACAGCACACGGATGCCTTCAACGGCGGCATCCGGGTAGTGCTCGGGGTTCTCGGAGAGCAGCTTGTGTTTGCGGATTTCCCCCGAAGGGAAACAACCAACGACATCGGTAAACGTGCCGCCGCGGTCAACCCAGAACTGCCAGTGCTGATCCGAAAATGAAGGCGTGGTTTCAGTGCTCAAGTCAGTCCCACCTCGCGCAGGCTGGCTTCCATGGCTTCGAGGAAGAAGGCCGCATCCTCGGCACAGAAGCAGATTGGCGGCCGAATTTTCAGCACACTGTCATGCGGGCCATCCGAGCCCATCAGGACCCTGCGGCGGCGCATGGCATTGACCAACTGACCAACGATTGCAGTCGCAGGGCTATTGTCCGCGTGGCAGATTTCGACACCGATAAACAGCCCTACCCCACGAACGTCAGTGGGCAGCACGCTGCGGCTGAACAGGGCAGTCAGTCCATCAAGCAGCATGGCACCAGTCTGCGCGGCCCGGCCTTCAAGACCATCCGCCTCGATCACCTCAAGCACCGCACGACCCGCCGCACAGGAAACGGTTGACCCGCCAAAGGTCGAAAAAAACTCCATACCATTGCTAAAGGCATCGGCGATTTCCCGCCGCGTCAGCACTGCGCCCATGGGGTGCCCGTTTCCGATAGGCTTTCCGAGTACCACGATATCAGGCTGCAACCCTTGTTGTTCAAAGGCCCAGAAATGCCGCCCTAACCGACCCAGCCCCGTCTGCACCTCGTCGGCAATCAACAGTCCTCCAGCGTGGTGCACAGCACGCTGCAGGCCCGATAGGTAGCCGGTTGGCGGGATTAACTGGCCACCGACACTGGGGAAGATTTCCAGCAGGCAGGCAGCCAGTGCCCTGTCACGGCTCCCTGCCCCAATGGCCGAAATCAGTCCTTCGGCTTGGGCCGTGTATCGTTCGGGGGCGTCCTTTCCGGTAAAAGGTCCGCTAAAGGTGTTGGGGATAGGCAGGACATGGACCCAGTCTGCCTGCCCCTGACCGCCTTTACCGGCAAACTTATAGTGACTGATGTCGAGCGCTTTCTGGGTGATTCCATGATAGCCCGCTTCAGAAACAGCCATATCGCGGCGCCCAGTAAAAGTCGTCGCCAGTCGCATGGCAACTTCGTTGGCCTCACTGCCTGAATTGACCAGAAAACAGGTATCGAATTCGTCAGGAAACCGCGCCAGCAGCGCTTCAGCATAGTCCAACTGCAGTTCAGAGAGATACCGGGTGTTTGTACTCAACCGCTGCACCTGCTCCGACACACGGGCGGCAACATAGGGGTGGGCGTGACCGACGTGTGGCACGTTGTTGTAGGCGTCCAGAAAGCGACGACCCTGAGCGTCGATAAGCGTGCTGCCCTGCCCGCGGATTACATGGATGGGCTCGCGGTAGGAAAGCTTGAGGTTCGCACTGGTCAGCGCTTTCCGGCGTTCCTGCATCCGCGAAAGCGCAGGAGGGAGGGCCTCAACACGTGCTGGCTCAACGCCCGCAAGGACGGCAGGATTGGGGAAGAGCTGCGCCCATAGATCCCAATCGTCAGGGTCAACCACACCAGGCCAGTCGCCCGGATCGTCCGGGGCATCGCTACCGCCGAGTTGCAGATGCAGATGCGGGGGCCAGCCACCGTTCTCCGTCTTATCACCCAGCCAGGCAATCACCTCACCTGCGCCAAAGGTATCCCCGGGGGCGAAACGGCTGGCGCTCGTACGGCTCAGATGGCCGTAGAGTACGCGGAAGACGGGGCCATCATGGGGGTGGTGCTCCAGCAGCAGTGTACCACCGTAGTCATGGTGCTCGGGGCGGTCGCCTGCAAATACTACCCGGCCCGGCAGCACGGCTCGGACTTCGCTGCCCGGAGGCAAGAACACGTCTAGCCCAATGTGCACTGTCCGCCGTCGTCGTGCGACATGATCCGTTCGGCCGAAGCCCTCCCCGCCGTAGATCAATCGTGCCTCACCCCAGCGGCCAAGACAGCCCCTTCTTCCACCTTCGTCCTGATCGGTTGCAGCATCGATAACAGCGTCGAGTTCTGCGGCATCCGGACGAGTTTGGTTGGCGGCTAGGCGCAAATTATCTGGGGTCAAATCGACTACCGGCAAATGACCCACCTCAATCTCAAACATCGGGTGCAAGCCACGAAAGGCTGTGGGCAGTGTCGCCAAGCCGCTGGGCAGCCCAGCCGCCGCTCGGAGACGCTCGCCGGCAAAGCGCGGGTCGAGATCACGAACAGTCGCCAACAGTGCCCGCGCAGGTGCCTCCGAGATCACCACATAGGGATCGTCTGGGCGTGCCTGCTTTTGCAGCCCTGAATTCGTCAGGCTTACCGCCAGCCGGGTCTGCATCAATGGCCACAGAAGGTCGATTTCCCCTTCGCGCAGTGTTTCCAAATGCGTGTAGCCCTCGACCAGTGCAGCCAGAGCTTCAACCGGGCGAACACTAGCACTAGCCAGATAGGCGCCCGCGATCGCCAGATCACAGATACGGGGGTTATGCAGCGCATCACCGAAGTCGAGGAGACCTGACAGGCGTGGCCCCTGCCCCGGATGGCTGACCGCCATCAGGTTATGCAGGTTCAGGTCGTTGTGAATGGGCTGACGCGGGAGTGCGGCCAGCGCCGCCTTTCCTGCGTCGCTGTACCATTCCAGCAGCCCAGCGAGTTGACCTTTCAAGGCTGTGTCGTCGTCGAACAGAGCCAAATGCGGCACAATCCAATCCGCCGCACACAAATCCCACTTGAAGCTTCGGTCCAGCGCCGGGTCGTCGAAATCTGCCAGCGCCGCATGCATGCGAGCGATCATTGCACCGATTTCAGTGATCAGTGCCTCGGTCAACTGATGTTGATTCAACGTGCTACCCGACAGCAGCGCCAGCCGCCAGATCAGTCGTTTCCGACCCTGCTCGTCGCTTGCGTGTGCAACCAGCGTTCCTTGGGCGGTTGGCAGTATGTCAGGAACCGGAACGCCCTGGACTGACTGCAACCGCTGCATCATCGAAGTCTGAAAACCGATGTCTTCGGGTTGGCAACCCACACGCATGATCTTAACGACGCTCGCGGAACCTGTGGCTGATTCCGCCAGAAGGTTGAGGTCGTATTCACCGTATAAGGGGGTCAGTGAGGGGGGGCGGTCTTCGCCCCAATGCTTTGCAACCATCCTAGACCAGTGGGCCGTTGGCACAGCATGCGCCACCGATGCTGCATCTGCAGACACGGCTGTTTGGTGGGCTGGCGTGGGGTTATCCGTGCTGTTTGTCACGCGGCTTATCTCTTGTCGGCAGACGCCGGTCGCGGGTGCGGGCGGTCGCGGGCGCTGGGTTACAGGGTCTCCAGACGTGCAAGCACGTCCATACCCTGTTGCTTTAGCACGTGCAGCAAATCGATGAAGATCCAGTTTTCGGCGAGTTTGTCGCCCTCGCGTCGATAAAGGTCAATGACCCGGAACTCTAGTGTTGTTTCGCTGCCCGGCATCCCCATGAACCCGCCGACATGCCTGGCGGTGAAGTTGGGCCAACCAAAGAAACCGCCAAAGTGGCCCTCCGCAGTGCGGCAGACGTGGTTTGTATTTGACCGATCAGCAAAGGCTGCACGGAATGGACCGGAGTGCTGCTTGGCATAGCGCTCGATGGTATAGGTCGCGCCGATCCCGGTCGGTCCCCACCAGAGCATGTCGCTGTGCCATGTTCGCGCCAGCTCGTCTTCGAGAGGAAGCCCGCCCTGCCACTGGCCCAAATCCGAGATCATGGCGTTAATGGCCGCTAATGTCGCCTCTCCCTCAACAGCGGGTTGCTGGTCGAACAAGAGGCCACCGTGGCCCTGTGGGCCGGGCTGGAGCAGTTGAGCGCCGGTCTGCGGCGGAAAAGGATGCACGCCGGCTTGGCCCATCAGGCTTGGCAGGTCAAAGTAGAACGCAACTTCAGTGATCCGTCCGTCTTCAACGCGCAGAAATTCGCAATACGGCAGCATGGCAATACGACGCGTGGGCCGTATCCCGAGAAGGGGTTGGTCAAACAGGCCCATAAGGTGCCCCATGGACACCACCCAAGCTGACCGGTCTTCCTCGCTGGTGAGGCTGTTGCCGCCGGCAAAGAAAATATCCATGCGACGCTGCAGGCCGGTCAACGAGGTCTTGATCGGTTCCCAGACGGTTGAAGCCAGGTGGCCGGCATCACTGATCTCGTTAAAGGGATGGAAACCACGCCAAATCAGTGATGGCGACAGATACCGTTGGAGCACAGACTCACTCCCCCCGAGAGGCGCTTTGTCCAGTGCGGCGTAGTATTCCAGCACCAGCTGCTTCTCGGTCTGAAATTCCATTATCTGTCTCCGGTCGCTCTGCGCAAAGATTTCACCTGCCTCTACCCGATTTTCGGCGCTGATAGCCACCTTTCTCGCAGAGAAAGGTTGAGCGACAATTTCGCCCCGGGAGCCTCGCACTTGGGCCACTCAACGTCAGACAGAAGTCGTGTGGCTGTGAGAGTTAAACTATATTGCATGCGCATGCAAAAACCTGTTGCCAAAAACTTCGACCCGGGTCTAGCATTCGGCACAACTTGATCATGTCTAAGAGGCGCTTGCGATCCCTATGGGCGAAATTCAACTGCTTAACCTCAGTAAACGCTGGGGCAGTTTTGTCGGTGTCGATAAGTTCGACCTTACCATTTCTGATCGAGAGTTCCTTGTATTGCTGGGCCCTTCCGGGTGCGGCAAGACGACGACGATGCGTATGATTGCCGGGCTGGAAACCCCGACAGATGGGGAGATTCGCGTCGACGGCAATCGCATCAACGACCTTGAACCCAAAGACCGCGATGTTGCCATGGTTTTCCAGAACTATGGGCTCTACCCCACCATGACCGTCCGTGAGAATATCCGGTTCCCGCTGAAAGTTCGGGGCGTTCCACGAGCGGAGCACGACGCGATGATACACCGTGCCGCTGATATGGTAGAATTGGGCGACCTGCTCGATCGACTGCCAAAGGAGCTCTCTGGCGGGCAGCGCCAGCGGGTCGCTCTGGCGAGGGCAATCGTTCGCCGACCCTCAGTGTTCCTGATGGATGAGCCGCTCTCCAATCTCGACGCCAAGCTCCGCGTTTCGACACGTGCCCAGATAAAGAATCTCCAGCACGAATTGGCGGTGACAACGATCTACGTGACCCACGACCAGATCGAAGCCATGACCCTCGCGGACCGCGTTGTGGTGATGAACAAGGGCGAGATCCAACAGATTGGCACCCCGACGGAAATCTATGACTGTCCGGCCAATACTTTTGTCGCCGGGTTTATTGGCTCTCCGGCCATGAATCTGGTCGCCGGCTCTGTCAGCGGCGGTACTTTCACCGGCCCTAACGTGACCATCAAGGGTCTGAAGGCCGGGGACGGCCCAGTTACCCTCGGCTTCCGTGCCGAAGATGTCGAGGTGGTTAAGCGCGGTGGCAATGCCAAGGCACCTGTTTACTCGATGGAACTGCTCGGCGATGCAACACAGGTTTCGATCCGCTCAGGTAGCGAAATAATCAGTGGCAAGGCCCCGAAAGACTTCCGCGCCGACATCGGTTCGGACATCGGGTTCAAGATCGATCCGGCGGTCTGCCATCTATTCGACCTGAAGACAGGATCCCGCCTGTAAAAAACAGATTTCCTGCCCGGCGCGACCCGGCCCGAGATGGACCGAAAGACCGCGACAGGCAGATCACAGCATTCAGGCCGGCTTAGGGGGCGGACTGGATAGGGCGTCACCGGCAATCTTATTGCGGGTGACGCGCTTAACTCATGGGAGAAACACGATGAAAAAGATCCGTATTGCCCTAGTGGCAACCTCCGCAGCGCTGTTCAGCGCATCATATGCAAGTGCGTGTGCCGTTGACGGTGCAGGCCTCTCGATTCTGTCCGCAGCTTTCCCTGCGGTAGAAGCGCTTCAGGACGAGTCCGCTGCCTGTGGTGCTGCAACCGAGCGTGACCAGGAGCACAAAGACAAGATTAACGCTGCTCTGGCCGCAAACCCTTCGGCCTACAACGCTGTACTGGGTGCCAACAGCACCTTTACCGCAGCGAACAGCGAAGGTCTGGTTGCCGTCATTACCGACGTCCCTGGCGTTGCTGACCTGCCAACCGCGATGAAGGTTGAACAGGACGGCGAAGTTGTTGCCATCGCCGTTGGTGCAAACGCACAGCACCTGATGGTCCGCGCTGACGTCCTTGAGGCGACCGGCATGGATATGCCTTCGACCTACGAAGAAGTCCTGGCTCTGGCTGACGCTGCTAAGGCTGCTGGCCTGATGGAATACCCACTGACCGGCACCTACGCTGCTGGCTGGAACCTCGGCGAAGAATTCGTCAACATGTGGCAGGCCACCGGCGAACCAATGTTTGTCAACGGCACCGAAGCCAACATCCAGAACGATGCGGGTATTGCGACGCTCAACATGATGAAAGAGCTGACCTCACGCATGAACCCAGACTTCCTGACTTTCAACTCTGACGCAGTTCAGGCTCAGTTCGAGCAGGGCACTGCCGGTATCGCCAACCTCTGGGGCACTCGCGCTCAGAAGGTCATCGACGGCGGTGCAGCCCTCGGTGTTGAAGTCGTCATGGGCTCGGCACCAACCATGGGCGGTGGCTCCACGCCAGCTTCGACCCTGTGGTGGGATGGTTACTTCTTCGCGGCTAATCAGTCCGAAGAAGACCTGGCTCGGGCAGTTGCTCTTGCGATTGACTCTGCTGATGGCGACATGCTCGCCAGGGGCGACAACATGGGCCTGCTGGTCTGGATGATGGACGCCTACGAAGCCACCCCTGCTGCCGCTGGCGTCTTCGCGACCGCTGGCAACGGTGTACCAGCTTACCCGATGTACTCGCACATGGGTAAGATGCACACAGCTCTGGGCGCTGAACTCACCGAGTTCCTGAGCGGTCAGGAAAGCGCTGAGCAGGCTCTGGCGGACGTTGTTGCTGCCTACAACGCTGCTCTGGCTGAATAAGCCAGCAGCGACACCTGTCTTGACCGGGGGGCGGCTGCGTCCCCCGGTTCCTCTTTCAAGCAGTCCGGCCCGTTCCTAAATGGTGTCGCGCCGTGGCTGAGCTGAGACCCGGTCCTTCCAATCATGCCCCATCGCGCATTCTTTGCCTTTCTGATGCCCAGCCTGCTGGCCATGGTGCTGTTTATCCTGCTGCCGTTGATCAGCGTAGGGTATCAGTCGCTGTTTTCGCCACCGCGGGACATCGAGGTGCAGTCGGAAATCTGCTCGACGAACTTCCTGACTGGGACGCGGAGCTGCGAGAAGACTGTGACAATAGAGAAAGTCGAGGGCCGGAATATCTTTAGGGGCTTGGACTTTTTCTGTGGACGGTCGGTTTTGGCCTGCGGCGAGCTTGCGACTGGCTGGTCGGAAAACAAGGGCGAGATGGGCAAATACTGGTCCAAGGTTGTGCTCAACCTACCACTCTATAAGGCCTTGGCCTTCACCCTGTTTTATACACTGATCACCACGCCTTTCATCATTGTGCTGGGTCTAATTGTGGCCTTGGTCGTCGATAATCTGTGGCGACCGCTGCGCGGGCCGACGATCTTTGCCAGCCTGCTGCCCTTCATCGTCACACCACTGGTCGGCTCGTTGGTGCTGTTCTGGATGACCGACAACACTGGCGGCCTGCTCTACACCCTTACGAATACGCTAGCATTCTGGGCGGATGACTTCTCACTCCGGGCTAGCCCACAGGCGACGTGGTCGGTGATCGCGGTCTATGGCATCTGGCACGTCACACCCTTCGCCTTCGTGGTGTTCTACGCCGGACTGCAGACCGTCAGTCAGGACCAACTAGAGGCCGCGATGATCGACGGCGCCCCGCGCTTTGACCGCCTGCGCTACGTGATCCTGCCCCACCTGATGCCGCTGATTACCTTCGTCCTGCTGATCCACATCATGGACGCCTTCCGCGTGCTAGAACCGATTTTTGGCTTCCAGGCCGCTGCGAACGCGCAGAGCGTNTCCTACCTAATCTACGAACACCTGGTTCTGCAGGCCGACAAGCGCTACGGCTCAGCAGCGGCGACNAGCGTGCTGACCATCGCCTTGGTGTTCATCCTACTCCTGCCCGTGCTGATTCGCACCTGGCGGGATTTCCGCGTCGCAGCGCGTTGATGAGAGGCCGAGCCGCATGACCCGATCACAACCCCTCGCCCTCATTTTTCTGATTTATGGCTTTGCTGTACTTTGGGTGCTTGTCGCCGCCTTCCCATTCGTCTGGACCACGTGGGGCAGTCTGAAAATCGAAACCGACTTCTTCGGGCACTGGACCAAGAACCTCACTGGCGAGGACACGCTGCGTCAGTTCGGCTCCTACTTCACCACGCTTGGCTACGACGCCGCCTTTTCGGCCAAAAANCAGTTCGGTCAGGCCGTGGGCAACACCATGATCGTNACGGTCTGCACCGTCGCTATCAGCCTGACCTTCGGCACGTTGGGCGGTTACGCGCTGGCCCGGTCTACGGCAAAATATGCCTTTGTGCTGTTGATTATTGCGCTTGTGTTCCGCGCCATGCCGCACATCACCTTAGTCAGCGGCTACATGGAACCACTGTTCAGCTGGGGCATCTGGGGTCAGACCTGGGTCGCAGTGGTCGTGCTCGTGGCGATCAACCAGCCCTTTACCATCTGGATGATGCGCAGCTTCTTCATGAACGTTCCCCGCGAGCTGGACGAAAGCGCCATGATCGACGGCTGCAACCGGCTGCAGGGGTTCTGGCACGTAATCATGCCGGTGATGTGGCCGGGCGTTATAACCACTGGGCTGTTTAGCTTTCTGCTCGCCTATAACGACTTCACCGTGACCAGCGCGCTGCTCAGTCAGCAGAACACGACCATGGTACCCCGGATCGCAGGCTTCCTTGGCTCGGCGC
Source organism: Kiloniella sp. (assembly GCA_002690455.1). GTDB lineage: Bacteria > Pseudomonadota > Alphaproteobacteria > UBA7985 > UBA7985 > UBA7985. The sequence continues at coordinate 33,314 of NZET01000021.1, read as the reverse complement.
AGAACGATGGGGATCAGATGGCGGCCGTCGCAGCCGTGGTGACCGCCACCGCGCCGTTGTTCGTGCTGATCATGGTCTTTCAGCGCCAGCTGGTCAGCGGCCTGACCGCCGGCGCGGTCAAGGGGTAGACAGGAAGGAGAGCACAATGAAGGGATCCAGACCCGAGCAGGCCGCCCTGACAAGGGACACCGACCTCTCCAAGACCGGCGCGACCCGCGCAGTGATCGAGGGCATGGTCGATGGCCTCAACGACCATCGCATCGATGACATCGGGGAGTTCTTTGCCCAGAGTTTCCGATGGATGGGCAACACGGGCTGCGGCACCAAGATCGGGCTGCAGGCGTTTCAGGATAACTGGCAGCGTCCNTTCCAAGCCGCCTTCAGCGACAAGGTCTGCGTCGACGAAGCCCGCCTGTTCATGGGGGAGTGGGCTGCTGCTTTTGGTCGGCAGGAAGCTACCCACAGCGGCGAGTTCCTCGGCATCGCCGCGACCGGCAAGCGCATCGAGATCCGCTACATGGATTTCTGGAAGGTCGTCGATGGCAAGATCGTCGACAACTACGTCATGGTCGATTTCCCGCACGTGGCCAGTCAACTGGGCGTCGACCTGTTTAACGGCGAAGGCTGGGAGGCCTTTGACCGCGGCGAGCGCGAGCCGCCCAGCCCGGCCACGANCTGAACAACCCGATCCCGGAGCAATCCCGCTCTGAACCATCACTGAAGTAGCAAAAGACGATGAGCATTACCTACCTCAAACGGGGCAAACCCGAAGCCGAACGCGCCGAAGACGACGCTAAGACAAGGCACATTGTAGAAGCCACGCTCAAGGATATTGAAGCGCGCGGGGACACGGCCGTGCGCGAGCTCTCTGAAAAGTTGGACGGCTACACTCCCCATGCCTTCCGCCTGACCCAAGCCCAGATCGACGACCTGATCGGCCAGCTCAGCGAGCGCGAGCTCGCGGACATCAAATTTGCCCAGACGCAGGTCCGCACCTTTGCGCAAGCCCAGCGGGACAGCATGACCGATGTTGAAATCGAAACCATGCCCGGCGTCATCCTCGGGCATAAGAACATCCCGGTGCAGTCGGTGGGCTGCTACGTCCCCGGAGGCAAATTCCCGATGGTGGCCTCGGCACATATGTCTGTGGCAACAGCCAGTGTCGCTGGTGTTCCGCGGATCATCGCCTGCACCCCACCCTTCGGCGGCAAGCCCAACCCGGCCGTGATCGCAGCCATGCACCTGGGCGGCGCCCATGAAATCTACGTTCTTGGCGGCATACAGGCCGTGGGCGCCATGGCGCTGGGCACGGAGACGATCGAACCTGTGCACATGCTGGTCGGGCCAGGCAATGCCTTTGTCGCAGAAGCGAAGCGACAGCTATTTGGCCGAGTCGGCATTGACCTGTTCGCCGGCCCCACCGAAACCATGGTCATTGCCGATGAAACCGTCGATGCCGAGATCTGTGCGACCGACCTGCTAGGACAGGCCGAACACGGTTACAACTCCCCGGCTGTGCTGCTGACCAACTCGGAGAAACTGGCCCGCGAGACCCTGTCCGAGATCGACCGACTGCTGGAGATACTGCCCACCCGGGACACGGCTTCGGTCAGCTGGGCCGACTACGGCGAGGTTATCGTCTGCGATACCTACGAGGAGATGCTCGAGGTTGCCGACGATATCGCCTCCGAGCACGTTCAGGTGATGACCGACCGCGATGACTGGTTCCTCGAACATATGACCTGTTACGGCGCACTGTTCCTCGGGCCGCGTACCAATGTTTCGAACGGCGACAAGATCATCGGCACCAACCACACGCTGCCGACCAAGAAAGCCGGTCGTTACACGGGCGGATTGTGGGTGGGTAAATTCCTCAAAACCCACAGCTATCAGAAAATCTTGACCGACGAAGCCGCGACGTTGATTGGCGAATATGGCTCACGGCTTTGCATCCTCGAAGGCTTCGTGGGCCACGCCGAACAGTGCAATGTTCGCGTCAGACGGTACGGCGGGGTCAATCTGCCCTATGGCGAAGCAGCGCCTTTCCGAGAGCGGAAGCTCTAAATCATGACAAACAGCGTTTCGGTGCAACGCCATATTCACCACAAGGCACTAGTCGCCCCTTGGCGAAGCGCGCTCTACGATTTCGAGCCTGCGGGTGCTCAGGCGGCGCTTGATCGACTGTGCGCGGCAGATACGCTGTTCCGCCTGAGCCATCCGCTGGGTGACTTCACCGGCGCGGATGCGTTTTACACCGGTGCCATTCAGCCCCTCGCCGAAGCTTGGCCGGACCTCGAACGCCGCGACACAATTGTCATGGCGGGGGCCTGTGATAACGGCGGCGATTGGGTTGGCTGCGGAGGTTACTACACCGGTACCTTTTTGGGCCCATGGCTGGACATCCCTCCCACCGGTCATCAGAGCCATATGCGCTTCCACGAATTTTACCGCTTTCGCGATGATACGGTCGTCGAAATGCAGGCGCTGTGGGATATTCCAGAAGTGATGCTGCAAGCGGGGGCCTGGCCCATGGCGCCTTCTCTAGGGCGGGAATGGCACGTGCCCGGTCCAGCGCTGCAGGACGGGCTGCTCAGTGGCCCTTATGACGAAGCCCAGTCCGAGGCGACCAAACAGCTGATCATCGATATGCTTGAGCATATGAAACGATACCCGTCGCAGGGTGGGCCTGCCGTCATGGAGATGGAGCGGTTTTGGCACCCACGCATGAGTTGGTACGGCCCCAGCGGAATCGGTACAGGCCGGGGTCTTTCAGGCTTCCGGCACTGGCACCAAATACCCTTCCTGCGGGCCATGCCCGATCGTGGCACCCGGCGAAACAAGATCACGTATCATTTCTTTGGGGAACAGAACTACGCCGCGGTTACTGGCTGGCCCAACATGATCCAGACGCTGTCCGGTGACGGCTTCCTCGGCCTGCCACCCACAGGAAAAGAATTCACGATGCGCTCGCTTGACTTCTGGCGCTTGGAAAACGGACTGATCCGGGAGAACTGGGTGCTGGTGGACCTGCTTGATGCCTTTGCCCAACATGGCGTCGATGTGATGGCGCGCATGCGCGAGTTCAACAAGGTCCGCTCTACCGGTCCGTTGACGATTTCCTCGGGCATGGAGACCACAGTCTGATGGCGCTTAAGGGAGTCACGGCCCAGCAGGTCGCTGAGCGCGCAGGCGTATCTCAGTCGGCAGTCAGCCGCGTCTTCACGCCGGGGGCCTCAGTTTCCGAGCGTATGGCGCACAAGGTCCGGGAAGCAGCCAGCGACCTGGGCTACCGCCCTAACGTCCTTGCCCGCGCCATGGCTTTGGGCCGAAGCCGCATCATTGGACTGGTGGTCGCCTATCTGGACAACTATTTCTACCCTGAAGCCATCGAAAAGCTGTCCAGCGCACTGCAGGCCGAGGGCTACCACGTGCTGATGTTTATGGCCTCAAAGACCGCGGGGAACATTGACGACGTGGTGGAGGAAATCCTCGACTATCAGATTGACGGGCTGATTTTTGCCTCAGTTGCTCTCTCCTCGTCCATCGTTGGCCGCTGTCAGGCAGCCGGGGTGCCTGTCGTTCTCTTTAACCGTAGACAGGATATGGAAGGCGTGAGTTCGATCACGTCTGACAACTTCGCCGGCGGTCAAAAGGTCGCCGACTTCCTTCTCGGCTGTGGGCACCGCCGCATCNGTTACATTGCTGGATGGGAAGGCGCCTCGACCCAGCGCGATCGGGAGGCGGGCTTCCTCGCTGGCTTGTCCCGGAAGGGAAGCAAACTGTTTGCACGCTCTGTCGGCAATTTTCGTAAGGACGATACCCTAGCCGCCGCTCGGGCGATGTTCCAACGACCAGCGGAACTCCGCCCGGATGCGGTCTTCGTGGCCAATGATCATATGGCGTTATTCGTGCTCGACGTGCTTCGCTATGAGCTGAACCTGAAGGTGCCTGAAGAGGTCGCCGTTGTCGGCTATGACGACGTGCCACCAGCGGGTTGGCCCGCTTACGACCTGACAACAGTACGCCAGCGCTCAAACCTGATGGTTGGAGAAACCGTCAGCACGCTCATTAAGCAGATCGAAGACCCCACTGACTTTGTACCAAGACAGGTCACAATCGACGGACCTCTGGTCATTCGCAGCACGACCCAGCCGGGTCCGTGAACACAAGAAAGGTTTCCGCTCATGCAGGGATTTGACGATAAGTTCCGGGACTTCCCCGACTACATCATTGGGATCACTCGCGAAATCTGGGAAAATCGCGGGATTGCGACCCTGCACCACTACTACTCGGATGACATCGTTGTGCGCTCACCGGGGTCTGTTGTGGTTGGCAACGTCGGCGTGATCGGTGCCACGATGGCAACACTGGCTGAGTTTCCCGACCGCCGCTTACTCGGCGAAGACGTCATCTGGTCGGGCAGTCCAGAAGTCGGCATGCTCAGCTCTCACCGGATTTTTTCTACCGCTACTCACGCTCATGATGGCGTCTATGGCACGGCAACGGGCAAGCAGCTCAGGTACCGTATCATCGCCGACTGTCACGCCATCAACAACCAGATCAATGATGAATGGCTGATCCGGGACCAGGGCGCCATCGTCCGCCAACTGGGCTGGGAGGCTAAGACGTACGCCGCCGACCTGATCGCCCGTGAAGGCGGTCCCGAGGCGGCCGTCCCCCCGCTGTCCCCGGCAACGAATATAGAAGGCCCCTACAAAGGTCAGGGTAACGATAATCAGTGGGGGGCAAAGTACGCTGATATCTTGCAGCGGATTATGGCTGCAGANCTGGCTGTCATACCGGCTGAGTACGATCGCGCTGTCCAGACTGCCTATCCGGGCGGCGAAACCGGCATCAGCCACGATGCCGTCGACAGCTTCTGGATGGGATTGCGCGCGGCGATGCCTGATGCGACATTCACACTCGACCACGTCATTGGTCGCGAAGACCCAATGATGCCGCCACGGGCGGCTGTACGCTGGAGCCTGAGCGGTACGCATAGTGGCTGGGGTTGCTTTGGCCAGCCCACCGGGGCAGAGATTTACGTCCTTGGGATCAGCCACGCCGAATTTGGTCCCTGGGGCCTGCGCCGTGAATTCACCCTGTTCGACGAAACCGCAATCTGGAAACAGATCCTGCTCAAGACCGGATGATTGACGTCGTTCACAGACGGATGCGCACAGGAGGAAAGAAACCACCATGACGCCAGAGGAAATCGAAGCCCGCATCGTCCGCTATGGCGACCTGAGACCTTGCAAGACAGCCTTCATTGACGCCCATACCCCGGGCTCGGATCAGAAGGAAAACTTTACCGTCATCGGTGGAGGGGTTTCAGAAAGCCCAGACCAGCACGTACACATCGCCCTGCCACACGGCTTTAATATCGGGGCTGCGGGTCAGCCTCCGCGCTGCCGTAACTCTCTGCATTCTCATCGGACGGCGGAAGTGTTCTTCGTGCTTTCCGGACGATGGCGGTTTTTCTGGGGACGCTGGGGAACAGCGGGTGAGGTCACCCTAGAAGCTGGCGATATTATCAACATCCCCACCGGCATCTTTCGTGGCTTTGAGAATATTGGTACGGACTATGGAATGATCATGGCCATTCTCGGCGGCGATGATGCCGGCGGAGGCGTCATCTGGGCGCCGCAGGTGATCGAGGACGCGCGCGATCATGGTTTAATTCTCTCNGAACGCGGACGGCTCTATGACAGTAAGAAGGGCGAGAAGCTGCCCGAAGGCGTTGGCCCCATGCCCCCCCTAACCGACNAGGAGTTGAAGGCCTTTCCCGAACCCACCGCCGCCGAGGTCGTGCCGAACCACGTGGCGCGATACCTTGACCTTATGGCCCTGTCAGCCCGAGCACCCGCTCAGGTGATCGGCGCACAGGGAAAGTTGGTAGATCGTCCCGGATTTGAGGTCGATTTCCTCTCCCGTGGGTCAGCCCAGACTCGCGCCAATGCCAGCACCGTCGATGACGTTCTGATGCCTGCAACTGGTCACTGGCGGTTGAGTTGGTCGAGCGGCACAACGGCGCTGAACCCAGGAGATACGGCCAGCGTGCCCAAGGGGCTGTCCTACAGCCTTGAACCTGCCATGACCGGGGAAGCTGGGCTCTACCGCGTGCGCGCGACTGACGACCCCGCTGGCCCAACCTGGAAACCTTAGACCCGAGGACACCGAACAATGGCCGTAAAGACGACCCACGTCGGCTCCCTGCCCCGCAGTCAGGACGTTGTCGATTTCATCTTCGCCCGTGAACAGGGCAAGGACTACAATCCGACTGCCTTCGACGCCGCTATGACTTCGGCCGTTGCCGCGACCGTGGCTCGTCAAAAAGATGCTGGCGTGAGCATCGTTTCAGACGGTGAAACGTCCAAGATTTCATATGCGACCTATGTCAAGGATCGCTACACTGGCTTTGACGGAGACAGCCCGCGCAATGCACCGGCCGACCTGAAGCTCTTTCCATCCTTCCTTCAACGTCTGGCGGACGATGGTGGGACACCGACCTATGCACGCCCCATGTGCGTGGGTGAAGTGCGATCCAAAGGGCAGGACGAGCTGAACAAGGACATCGCAAACCTGCACGCGGCCATGGACGCAAACGGGGTTGAGCANGGCTTCATNAACGCAGCATCACCTGGGGTGATTTCGCTGTTTCTTCAGAACGATTTCTACGCCACACGGGAAGCCTATTTGGCTGCGCTGGCTGATGCGATGCGCGAGGAGTATCAGACTATAGTCGCCGCCGGGCTGGATCTGCAGCTTGACTGCCCCGATCTGGCGTTGTCCCGACACATGCTGTTCACTGATCTGAGCGATAAGGAGTTTCTCAAGGTCGCAGCCTTGCACGTCGAAGCGCTGAACCATGCGCTCGCCGGCGTGCCCAAAGAAAAGGTGCGGGTGCACATCTGCTGGGGCAACTACGAAGGCCCGCACGTCTGTGACATTCCNATGGCAAAGATGTTCGATACCCTGATGAGCACGCACGCGGGCAAGGTGCTATTCGAAACCTCCAATCCCCGCCACGGCCACGAATGGGCCGTGTTTGCCGAGCGGCGCAGCGATATCCCTGATGACAAGATTCTCGTCCCCGGCGTAATCGATTCAACCACCAACTTTGTCGAGCATCCTGAACTGGTTGCCCAGCGGATCAGACGGTTTGTCGATATGGTGGGTGCGGATCGGGTTATCGCCGGTTCAGACTGCGGCTTTGGAACCTTTGCCGGGTTTGGCGCAGTCGATCCAGATATTGCTTATGCCAAGCTCTCGGCCCTTGCCGAAGGTGCTGCTCTGGTCAGCTAAGCTAAGTCCTAACGCTGCGAGGCCAGCAGCGCAGTCCGGCCAAGAGGCCGCCGGTTCACAGTAGCGCCTGAAGCAACGCACGCAGGTTCTCGGCGGTCAGGGGCACGGGGTTTCCTGCGCAGCTAGGATCAGCCAATGCCTCACGGACCAGTAAATCGGTGTCTGGCTCTCTGACCCCGATTTTACGGAGCCTGGACGGTATCCCAAGACGGGCATTAAAGTCGCTTACGAAGTCCTGAAAGCCCGACAAGCCGCCCTCGATCCCGAGGTAGGACGCGGCACGGTCGAAGCGTGCCTCGATGGCAGGCGCGTTTAGGCGCAGCACCGCAGGCATACACACCGCATTGGTGGTGCCGTGGTGGGTGTTATGAATCGCCCCGATGGGGTGAGAGAGCGCGTGGATCGCGCCCAGGCCCTTTTGGAAGGCGACAGCGCCCATCATCCCCGCCGCCATCATCTGACCCCGCGCATGAACATCATCGGGCTGACCGTAGGCGCGCGGCAGGTTCTCGATGACTAGTCGCATACCTTCGAGCGCNACGCCCTGCGACATGGGATGAAAATGTGGGCTGGAGAAGGCTTCCACGCAGTGGGCAAAGGCGTCCAGCCCCGTACCTGCGGTCAGCGCAGGCGGCAGACCGATGGTCAGCGCCGGATCACAAATAACAACCGACGGCAGAACACCTGGATGAAAGATGATCTTTTTCTGCCTCGTGTCCGATCGTGTCAGCACGCCGGCACGGCCAACTTCCGAACCTGTTCCGGCAGTCGTCGGCACGGCGACTATTGGAAAAATCGCCTCTGCATCGGCGCGCGTCCACCAGTCATCTATATCCTCGAAGTCCCAGACCGGGCGTCTTTGGCCGGCCATAAAGGCAATCAATTTACCCAGATCAAGACCCGAACCACCGCCGAAGGCGATTACACCGTCGTGTCCCCCGGTGTGGAAGGCGGCGACACCAGCTTCTAAATTTCGCTCCGTTGGGTTGGGGTCAACATCGGCAAACAGGCTTGCAGAAGATCCTGATGCTTTCTGTTGCCCCAATCCCGCTTTGCTCAGAATATCCAGCGCGGTACGCGTAATGTCTGCTTCGGCCAGCCCCCGATCGGTGACCAGCAGCGGGCGTTCGATCCCGACCTGAACGCAAGCCTCCGCCAGTTCTTTGATACGCCCAACGCCGAAACGCACGTAATTGGGATAGGACCAATTGGCCATGAGTTCCATGAATACCGACCCTCGTCTTGACGCTCACCGCGGCGTCTTTGACTGGCACCCTGAACCAACCTTCAGGCTCGCGCAAACACAAACAAACGCCAGCCCATCGGTCTGCCGACACCCAAGCTGCTTGGTTCCCGAAGCCCGCCCGAGTATGGAGCGGCTCGGGGCGCGACAGGTCGCACGACAGAACCAAGCCTGACCATCCTGGGGATCATCAAAGCCGCCACTGGCTGTCAAGTAGGGTCTTGCCCTTTACTCTGAAACGAATAAACTCTTGCAATTACGTGACATGTCACGTTTTTTTAAATGATTGGAAGACTCCCGATGGGCAAGATTTTCTCAACCAAGGACCGCCCTGTTCACCTGGGCTCATTTCCTATGGAAAAGCTGCGGCGTCTTGACGTCGCGCCGGGTCTGGAGCGCTTGCAACCTTCCCTGCCCCTGAGCTTCAGCCGCTCCGATGATCCGCATTCCATCGTCAATGCCATGGCTGAGTATATGGGTATGCTGGATACGGTCCGGCTGGGGCTTATGAACCCCCAACTGGCCAAGTGCCCGGATGATCCTGCCGAGCGCAGCCGCCACCTCAAAGCCTTCGCCTACTTCACCAACGCGTCGATGGCCGGCACCTGTGCGCTGGAGCCAGAAGACGAGCTGGCTGAACCCTACCGGAACCCGGAGATCGACCATCTCGCACACCGGCTTCGCACTGAGCAGACCAAAACCCTCGCCGCAGGAATGGATGTGATCATGGCTGATCTCAAGGCGAGTATGGACCTCCCTGAGAGCGGCGTCCAAGGCCACAGCCATGCGCTGGTCATCGCTTTTGCCCACCCCCGAGCCCCGCGGGAAGACGAGCGCGGAAGCCGCTGGATCCAGCAGGCTCAAGCTCAGCGCAGCGCGCTTCGTGCCAATGAGTGCGCTAGCGTCCTGACGAACTACCTGCGCCTTTTGGGCTATCAGGCGCGAAGTCACAGCGCCACCAGCAGCGAAGTCTGCCTGAATCGGCTNGCAGTCAAAGCTGGCATTGCCATCGCGAAGGATGGAGAGGCGCACAGCCCATTGTCTCCACAAGGTATGGGACTGTCCGTGATCACAACTGATTTTGCGCTTGAGCCCGACCAACCGCTTGATCCCGCGCAGTCATTTCCTGTCCAGAGCCCGGGCTTCGAGGCCCGCGACTTCGTAGACAGCGAGCACCCTTTCGAAACGCTGCGGCGGGTCGAGGAGACAACAACCTTCATCGACGAGCCAAGGGTCGCGCGGGTGCCCAAGCGCGCAGACATGTTCGCCCGGGCTCAGTTCGGTGATTTGGGCCCCAACATTCAGAAAGCGGCCACCAACGGCAAATTCGTCCGACAGGCGCCAACCTCATGGGCGCAGCGACGGGTGATGTCTGCGCTGGCGCTCATCCAGAACGGTGACCCGGCTGACGAACAGGTCAGTGGCTATGAGAATCCCACGCAGAATGCAGCGCTGGTTAAGGCTGCTGCTTATTGGCTCGGTGCGGATGCCGTGGGAATCTCTCGCTGCCCGGAGTGGAGTTATTACAGCCATGATGCACGGGGGGAGGAAATTGTTCCCTATCACGATCAGGCCATTTCCGTGGTCGTCGATCAGGGTTTCGACACCATGGAGGGCGCCAGCGGGGATGACTGGATCAGCTGTGCCCAGTCAATGCGGGCCTACCTGCGCTACGCGCTGATCGGCGGGGTGCTTGCACGACACATACGCAGTCTGGGGTTCTCTGCCCGGTCTCATACGGCGACCGACGGTGAGGTATTGCAACCGCCGCTGTTGCTGCTCTCCGGGCTGGGCGAGGTCAGCCGGATCGGAGAGGTGATCCTTAACCCCTTCCTTGGCCCGCGGCTGAAATCGGGCGTGGTGACAACCTCGATGCCCCTCGCTCACGACAAGCCGATCGATTTTGGTCTCCAGGCCTTTTGCGAGAGCTGCAACAAATGCGCACGGGAGTGCCCCAGCGGTGCCATTACCGCGGGACCAAAGCTGATGTTCAATGGCTACGAGATCTGGAAGTCAGACAGCCAGCGCTGCACCAACTACCGTCTGACCGTACCGGGTGGGGCCATGTGCGGGCGGTGCATGAAAACCTGTCCGTGGAACCTCGAAGGCCTAATGGTCGAGGGACCTTTTCGCTGGATGGCCATGAACGTCCCGCAGGCTGCACCCTGGCTCGCGCGCATGGACGACTGGGTCGGCCACGGCCGGATAAACCCGGTGAAGAAATGGTGGTGGGACTTGGAGGAGCAGGATGACGGCAGCTACTCCACCGACGTTGTCAGCGTGAACCAAAGGGAGATCCAGACCGATCTGGATCTGAAGTACGAAGATCAAACACTGGCGGTCTACCCCGCCCCACTAGCACCACACCCTTACCCCTCGCCCTATTTGATGGATCGGGAGAAGGCCATTGAAGCGTACCAGGCGATGGTGACGGCTGATGCCTACAAGATCCACCTTGCCGAAGGAACAATCAATGAGGTGGCGCATGTCTACACCCTAGACCCTGATGCGCCGGTGATGCAGGTGTTGGTTTCTAAGGCCGAAGAGATGGCGCCGGGGCTTGTGCTCTACGAGCTTCGTGGCCCGGATGGGGAACCCCTGCCTGAATGGGCGGCGGGCGCNCACATTGACGTGGTGGTCTCACCGGAGTTCCTGCGCCAGTACAGCCTCGCCGGTGACCCTGCCGATCGCAGCAAGTACGTGATCGGGGTTTTGCGCGAAGATGAAGGCCGTGGCGGCTCGAAGTTGATGCACCGAATTTTCAGCGAGGGTCGACGAGTGTTCATCTCCAAGCCCATCAACCACTTTCCGATTGTGGACAACCCCGGGGGCAAGAGCTGGCTGATGGGTGGCGGTATTGGGATCACACCAATGATTGCAATGGCGCACGAGCTTCACGCACAGGGCCGGGATTTTGCCCTGCACTACAGTGTGAGCAAACGGGAGACTGCTGGTTTCTNGGAGCTGCTGCAGAACGTGCCCTGGGTGGACCAGATACAGGTTCACGTCAGTGCTGAGGGCAGTCGGGCCAACCTTCAAACACTGCTAGAAGCCCACAAACCTGGGGATCACATTTATTGCTGTGGTCCGGATGCGTACATGCAGGCTGTGATGGACGCTGCCCGCGAGGGGGGCTTCCCTGAGGAAGCTAGGCATCTGGAGTATTTCGCCGTGCCCGAGATGCCTGAGTACGAAAACTACCCCTTCGAACTTGAACTCAAGGACGGACGTGTTCTGCCCGTGGCTGAGGAACAGAGCGCAGCGGCGGTGCTGCAGAATGCCGGCTTCAAAATCGACATCAAGTGCTCAGACGGGATCTGCGGTGTGTGCAAGTGCGGTGTCCTGGAAGGCGACGTTCAGCACCGTGATTTCGTTCTCAGTGGCAAGCAGCGGGCAACTCACTTCATCAGCTGCCAATCCCGCGCAGCTGAGCCAGGGGGCCGGATAAAGATCGACATGTAAGAGCTCAAGAAAGACCCTGAGGAGATGGCGCGCTCGGGCCTTGGCCGCGCAGCGGCCAAGGAAAGGACGCGCCACCAAGTTGAAGCCTTTCTCAACCAAGACACAAAGACTCAAATGAACGGCAGATAGAAATCCCGCACCTCATCGACAGAAGCCTGCTCCAAGCGCGTAGCCTCATCTCGCTTAAGGAATACCAGCGCGTCCACGAGCAAAGTCCCCAAGGCCTCTGTCAGCACTGAATCCTTCTCCAGCGCATCCAAAGCCTTTTTCAAACTTGAGGGCACGTGTCGGCTCGCACGGACGTTTTCAATGCCGTCAAGGTCCTCGGCCTCAGGCAGCCTGTAGCCCTGATCCACCCCCAGCATTGCCGCTCGCAGGACTGCGTGCGTCGCTACATACGGGTTCACGGCGCCATCGGCCATGCGGTGCTCCAGTCGGGCCGACCGTGCAGAGACGACCGTCGTCCGCACTGTCGTCATTCGGTGATCATCTGCCCAGTTGCACCAGTATCCGGCCATCGATGCAGGTGTCAGGCGATCATAGGAATTAACCGTACCGGCCAGCACACCCGCGAGGCTTTCATGGTGGTGCATGAGACCCGCGACACACCCCTCGGCCAGCGTCGACAACCGTTCCTCTGGACCGACGGCATTGTTGCCGTTCTGATCAGCAAAGCTGAAATTGACGTGCAGGCCCGACCCGCCCCGTTCAGGAATTGGCTTGGGCAGAAAGGTCAAGATCAGCCCCTTCTCGGCAGCGACCTCGCGCGCCATGGTCTTGAGCAGAAACGCATCATCACAGGCCTTGACCGCATCGGCAAAGCACAAGGTCAGCTCGAACTGGCCGTTGTCATATTCACCATTCATTGACTCGATCGGTATCTCTGCTGCCTCCGCCCTCGTCCAGATGGCATCCATCAAAACGCGTGGATCATTCTGTGGCCCGGTGCCATAGACAAAGGCACCAGGCGTGTTGTACGGCCGGAAGGTTCCGTCTTCATCACGCTCGAAGACGTAGGCCTCCAGCTCGATACCGACCATAGGCGTCAGCCCATGCTGCGCCTGCCACGCGGCCACAGTCTTCCGTAGCTGACCGCGTCCGTCTAGTTGAAAGGCACCGCCCTCAACCTCGATATCCCCCAGCGCGATCTCGACACCTTCCTGCCATCCCTTGCGCCGCTCCTGACCCAGAATCAGATCCATATCGGGAACCCCTTCATAGACCCCGGTTCCGGGCACGGTCAGCAAATCCCTGTCAAAAGATACGGCAAAGGCAGCACGCGCAAAGCCGATCTTGCCTCCACTGGCCAAGTGGGGCGCAACGAATTTACCCCGAGGCAAACCCAGCAGGTCACAGAACAGGGCACGGGTTCGGTTGATGCTCATAACGGCTTCTCACTCAAAACGATCGAAAAAGGTAGCGCAGCCTGTCAACGCCTGATCCTAACAGGCAGCGACTTAACCCCGCAAATGAAGTTGGAGCGTGTCCAGGTTGGTTCCCCCAGAGCCTCAATCCCAATCAGACGGGTTGCCAGTTCCTCCAGTAGAACCCGGATTTCCAGTCGCGCAAGCCACATTCCCAGACAAAGGTGCACGCCACCCTGGCCGAAGGCCAGATGCGGGTTAGGGTTGCGCGCCAGATTGACCCGATCAGGCTGCTCAAACACGGCGGCGTCCCGATTGCCAGAGACAAACCACAGGATTACCTTATCGCCTGCACGGATGGCCTTATCGCCCAGCACGGTATCCTCGGTCGCGGTCCGCCGAAAGTGCATGGTCGGCGAGGCCAGCCGGATGAACTCATCCGCGGCCGTGTCCCAGACTGTGCCGCTGCGCAACTGCGCCAGCAGGTTCGGGTCCCGGGTCAGCTCGTAGAGCGCCATGGAAATCGAATAACGCGTCGTATCATTGCCTGCCGCAACCAGCAGGCAAAAGAAGTTCTTGAAGTCGCGCGCCTCCATGACGCCATCGGCGGCGTTGGCCGCTATAACCCGCGCCAGCACCCCTTCGGGNTCAACCGGCTTGTCACCGCGCAGCACAGCATCGGCATAGTCATAGAGCTCCACTCCCGCGGGGCTTCGGAAGGGCATGAAGCGGTAGGCTTGAGTATCCATCTTGTCGATGACTGTATCGGTGAAATCCGGATCGCTATTGCCGATCAAGGCATCACCCTTCTCTACCAGCCACGGCAAGTCGGCGTCCGGCACCCCAAGGATCCTTCCGAGCATCATCATGGGCAGGCGCTTGGCCAGCACCTCGACGGCGTCGAACTCGTCCTGGCTTAGCGCGTCATCGACAATCTCAGCTGCAAGTGCACGAATCATGGCCTCGTAGCGTGTGATGGCCGGTCGTGAAAAGGCCGGGTTGACCAGCTTGCGGGTGATCCGGTGCTCGGGTGGATCGGTTTCCTGAAACGTGCGCCGAGCGAGGTATTCTTCGCGGGTCTGATCCTCGATCCGGATACCCTGTCCGCTGCTGAAAACCCCATTGTTGCCGTTAGCAGTCAGAATATCGGCATGGCGCGTGACCGATCAGAACCCACGACCGCCATCATGCTCGGGGGTCCAATGCACCGGGTCTTCGGCACGCAGGCGGGCAAAGGTGCGGTGGGGCACCCCACCGCTGAAAGCATCGTGGCTACTCAGATCTAGGTGACCGTCATCGATCATACTCAAATCTCCCTGGTTCCAATCGTGCAGTCTTGGCGAGAGACACGATCATCACTTGTGCCTAAGGTCGCCGTTGCGGATTTAAAGGTGGTTCAAGATGAAGCGCGTTATCCAACGCGAGAAAAGCGGACCGTCATTCCGACCGCGATCGAGGCTGGCGGTCGCCTCTGCGTGTCCGTCTTGACCCAGCAGGCCGACGCAATCATCCAACACCGCCCGCATGAAACGGTCGGTGAACTCGGGGTGGGCCTGGGTGGTCATGATATGGTTACCAACAGNAAAGGCAGCGGTCGGGCAGAAGTCCCCACGCCCGATCAGCCGCGCCTGCGGGGGCAGCGCACTGACGTGATCCTCGTGAAAGACATAGAAGCCAAGGTCACGCTGCGCGTCCGTCATGAACGACGTGTTCTCGATGAAGTGGGTGGCTTCGATACCGACATTCCAGCCGGCAGCGGCGCGCTCGACCCTGCCACCTAGCGCAACAGCGATAGCTTGATGCCCGAAGCAGGTGCCAATCAGCGGCTTGCGCGCGGAATCACAGGCACGAATGAAATCGTACAACGGGGGCAGAAAGCTGTGCTCATCGAGCACGGACAAGGGTGAACCGGTGATCAGGAAGGCGTCTTGCTCATCGAGACTGCCCGGGAGCTCATCGCCGATGGTCATGTAGACTCGATAGGCAAATCGCTGCTCAAGCGCATCGAAAAGATCGCGAAATCGATGGGCGTCATCGGGAAAGTGATCGCCGATCGTCTCGCTTTTGTCGTGATTCACCTGAAGAATGCCTAGCCGGATGCGGTCCATGAGATTCGCCTTAACTTCTCACTGCGTGGTGCTTGGTGGTGCTTGGTGGTGCTTGGTGGCGCCTGGTTGTACTTCGTGGTGGGTTTCAATTCTGGCCAATGCCCCGCCACCCAAGTTGGATCTATCCCGATCCGCTTGGTGCGAAGCCAGGCCAGCGGCAGAGCGGCAGATCCGCACCCCGGAAATCCGGGATGCGGATTGACCGAAACGATGATGGCCGAAAACAGCAAATCCGCACGCCCACGCTGGAACCGGAACAGGTTTGCGACCTTGAACCGTCGCTCAACCGGAATACGACTGCTAAAGCTCACCGAAAGTACCGATGAGCGCAGTGCCTTCCCCTGCGGACTACTGCGCAGCAAGGTCGCGATGGTTTGGCTGCGAAACTCACTCATCGGCGGTCAGCCCTCCTGCATCCGTTCGGCCGTCTCACCGATTACTGCAATCGCCATCTCGGCGTCGGCGCGGGTCATGGAGAAGGGTCCGGCCTGAAACCGGATCACAAGCTTCCCGTCGATACGGGTCTGGGTGAGATAAATGCGCCCATCTGTATTAATGGCTTCGACGAGTGCGATGTTTAGATCATCAAGCTCTGCGTGGCTTAACCCTTCGGGGTGCAACCGGAAGGTAAACAGCGAGAGCATGCAAGGCGTGACAATCTCGACCCCCCGTATCGCGGCGACGGCTGTCTCGACCATCTGGGCCCAGGCAACGTGATCCCTGATCATTGAACGGAGGCCTTCGAGGCCATGGCCGCGCAGCAGAAACCACAGCTTGAGCGCCCGGAAGCGCCGTCCCAGCGGAATGGACCATTCAGAATAGTTGATGACCCCGTCGGCCCCGTGGGTTTTGAGGTACTCGGGCTGAGTGGCGAGCGTCTTCACAAGACTATCTGGGTCGGCGAGGAAATGGGCAGAGCAGTCAAAAGGTGCTCCAAGCCATTTATGAGGGTTAAGGACGATAGAATCGGCTCCTTCGATCCCGGTCCACAGTGTTCGAAACTCCGGACAGATCATCGCTGAACCCGCCCAGGCAGCGTCAACATGGCTGAAAAGCCCCTGCGCCTTGGCGACCGCCAGAACCGCTTCGAGATCGTCCGTAGATCCAACGCTGGTCGCCCCGACGCTGGCAATGAGCCCAGCGGGAATAAAGCCTTCAGCACGGTCGAGCTCGATGGCCTGCTCCAGCGCGCTGACATCCATGCCCCGATTTGGACCTGCAACCGGTATCCGCACCATGTTTTCGCGCCCGATACCGGCAATCCATACAGCGGCATCGACCGAAGAATGAACTTCATCAGCGACGTAAATACGCAGACGTCCGGCTTCATTCAGGCCCTGCTCGTTACCAGCCCAGTCAAGGGCACGCTCACGCATGGTCAGCACCGCTGCCAACGTCGCTGAAGAAGCCGTATCCTGTATAACCCCCGAGAAGCCTTCAGGTAGCCCCACGGCCTGCCGCAACCAATCCATTACCCGGGTTTCCAGTTCAGTGGCAGCCGGGGAGGTCTGCCAAAGCATGCACTGTGCGGCAACCGAAGACGCTAGGTACTCGGCGAGTACCGCTATCGGTGCGGCATTGGCCGGAAAATAGGCAAAGAAACGCGGGTGCTGCCAATGGGTCATGGCGGGCATAATGATTTCTTCAAAATCACGGAAGATCGCTTCGGTGCTTTCAGCCTGCTCTGGCGGCGCTTCGGGCAGCGCCCCAAGTGTCAGCCCGGGCTGCATCGGCGGTCGGACAGGCTCAGCACGGAGGCCAGCGTGGTAGTCACCCGCCCACTGCGCCGCTCGTGCGCCCCACTCAGGAAATTCGCTCCAGTCCAGCCCCGGCATGGCGGAGGCGTTATCTGCCGCTGAGTCACTCACGCGCTCGCCGCCTTCAAACCAGCTTCGACCCCGTCTAGGATTTTGCGAGTGTCGTCAGCGGTGATAACCAAGGACGGAGAGAGGATTACGTTCGGCCCCGATACCCGAACCATAACGCCGGCCTCATAAGCCGCTTCGAATAGCGTCTGCATGGTGGCCTTATCCGCAGATTGCTTCGTTGCCCGGTCGCTGACCAGTTCGAGGCAGAACATGAGCCCCTGTCCCCGGACATCGCCAATGAGATCATATTTCTTCGCCAGAGCATGCCCGCCAGCGAGCAATTCCTGACCGCGCGCTGCGGCGTTCTCAGCCACATTCAGACGCGCGATTTCAGGCAGGCACGCCAGCGCCGCCGCGGCGCCCACCGGGTGGCCGGAGTAGGTGTAGCCATGACCGATCATACCGATGGGGCTTGTATCGTTTTCAAACACCTCAGCCACTGCACCGCCGATCATCACTGCGCCAAAAGGAAAATAGCCGTTGGTGATAGCCTTTGCGGTGCACATCAGGTCGGGCTGCACGCCCCATAGCCGAGAACCAGTCCAAGCGCCGGTTCTGCCGAAAGCGGTAATGACTTCGTCGGCGATCAGCAGCACCCCGTGCCGGTCACAGATTTCACGCACCATGGGCATGAAACTCTCATGCGGCGGGATCACGCCCCCTGCCCCCAGCACCGGTTCCATGATGAAAGCTGCCACCGTATCTGGCCCCTGGAAGAGGATCTCGTCTTCAAGCGTTGCCGCGCAGAGCTGCGCCAGCCGCTGAGGATCGCTTTCGCCGAACGGATTCCGGTACGTCAGTGGAGCGGTGATCTGGAAACACCCTTGCAGCAGCGGCTCGTACTGGCGGCGAAAGTTGGCATTTCCGTTTACTGAAGCCCCGCCGAAGTGGGTGCCATGGTAGCCTTTTTTGAGGCTGATGAACTTGTAGCGATCCTTATCACCCCGGATTTTGTGATACTGGCGTGCTAGCCGCAGGGCGGTTTCGACGCTATCTGATCCGCCACTGGTGAAAAAGCTTCGGGTCATGCCATCGGGGGCAAACCACTCCTGCAGCACGTATGACAGTTCAATTGTCGGTCCGGTGGTCGTTCCGCGAAAGGTGGAATAATAGGCGAGTTGATCAAGCTGCTCAGTGATGGCGCGCTTGATTGGTTCGACCGAGTAGCCGAGGTTGACATTCCAGAGACCACCCACGGCATCAATCACCCGGTGGCCGTCAACATCGGTCAGGGTCACACCCTCCGCGCCGGTGATGACTTTGGGCGGGTTGTTGCGCATCTCGGCGGGGTGCGCCATGGGATGCCAGGTGTGCCGCGCATTGTTTTCCTTGAGAAAATTACTGTCGCCGTCCATTTCGTCCTATCCAGCCGGTGCCGTCTGTACGGCAGAAATTTCAGATTTGTTGCAGCCTATCGTCGCGGTCTTGCAGGGCGTGATCCGTGGTTGGGTCATGCTCAGGCCGCCTTATCCAGATCGCCGACAATCCGCGTGTACCAATCGGGTACATCGCCGGCAAAAGCCCGCGTCGCCTCCATCGCCATGCCGCACACAAGACGGCCGTTTTCAATTGTTGCAGAATCGTGCGCTCGGATCATGGGCGCGGCCAGAGCCAGCGTCCCAAACACGTTGTTATCAGCATCAAAAATCGGCGCCGCCACCGACTTTACGTCAGCGTCGAAATTGGCCGCGCTCAATGAAAAGCCCTGTAGCCGAAACCGTGCACATTCGCGCAAAACCCGTTCAGGATCAGTCATAGTGTTGGCATTGAAGTCTTCCAGCGGTCCGCTGCCCAGCAACCGGCGTGCTTCATCAGGTTCGCTGAAAGCCAGAAAACACAGGCCTGAAGCGGTGGCGTGCAGCGGCAGATTGAGTCCCTGGGCAACGTGCACGCGGTTCGATTGAGGGCTGAGCACGACAATACCGGCAGCCAGCTTGCCAGCCGAAAAAATACCAATGTGGCAGGTTTCGCCCGTCTGCTCTACCAGCCGTTCCGCAAACGGGCGCAGCACCTGCGTCATTGGGAAGGCTTCTTCTCGCATGCGCGCGAAGCGCAGGAAGCTGCGGCCCAGGTGGTACTTACGACTGCGCACATCCTGCTCCACGAAACCAGCGCGCACCAATGCACCGAGCATACGAAGGGCCGCCGACTTGTCGAACCCGGAAAGACGCGCGAACTCACTCAGCCCAATTTCAGGCTTAAGATCGCTGAAATGCTCCAGCAGGCTGAGGGCCTTGTCGACAGTTGTCACGGCGTTCCTTCCACGTGTGGCGCTTTCACAGCCCCGCATTCTTCCGCTTTCAAGATGATCAGCATTGACATGGTACGGGCCGGATGCAAGCATTTATTTTATCGATGGTGGTATATTGTCACCATTGATGGCCTTGCCCCAACCCACTCATTGCCCAAGGATACGTGCATGGTCGAGCAAAGCGACATTGATGCCCTGCGGTCCGCCGTCCCACCCGAACCCAAGCATCTGATCGGTGGCCGTTACCTCCCCGCCTCAGATGGTAAAGAACGAGAAAACACTTCCCCCATAGACGGTGGGGCGCTCGGGGCATTGGCTCAGGGTACGGCGCTTGATGTTGACGCGGCGGTTGCTGCCGCCCGCAGGGCCTTTGATGATGGGCGTTGGTCGCGCCTGGCGCCGGCGGCGCGCAAGCGCATTTTGCACCGCTGTGCGGACTTGATTGAGGCACACAGTCTTGAACTGGCCGTGCTCGGCGTGCGGGACAACGGCACAGAGATATCTATGGCCCTGCGCGCTGAACCAGGCAGCGCAGCGGCAACCTTTCGCTACTACGCAGAGACCCCTGACAAAGTGAACGGCGAAATTGCCCCGACGCCTGAGGGGACACTCGGGCTGATCCACCGTGAGCCAGTCGGCGTGGTCGGCGCTATCATTCCTTGGAACTTCCCGCTGATGATCGGATCGTGGAAGATTGCGCCCGCGCTGGCTGCCGGAAATTCGGTTGTGGTTAAGCCCCCGGAGGTGGCGTCACTGAGCTTAATGCGGCTGGCCGAGTTGTGCCATGAAGCCGGGCTGCCAGACGGAGTATTGAATATCGTCACAGGCGAAGGCAGCGTCGTCGGTGAAGCCATGGGCCTGCACGGCGATATTGATGTCGTGGTCTTCACCGGTTCGGGAGGGACCGGTCGACGCCTGCTCGACTATGCTGCACGTTCCAACCTCAAACGGGTTTATCTGGAGCTGGGGGGCAAGTCGCCCAACATTGTCTTCGATGACGCCGGCGACCTGGCTAAGTCGGCCAAAGTGTCGGCGGGGGCCATCTTTCGTAACAGCGGTCAGGTTTGCGTCGCTGGCTCGCGGTTGTTGGTTCAGCGCACTGTATACGAGCCCTTCCTCGACGCCCTCAAGGCAGAGACTGAAGCTATGGTGGTCGGTAACCCGCTTGACTTGCGGACGCAGGCCGGGGCCATTGCCTCCCGCGCTCAGTGTCAGTCGGTGCTCGCCAAAATTGACCGTGCCCGATCGGAGGGGGCCCGGCTGTTGACGGGTGGGGAGCAGATCCTTCAGGAAACCGGCGGCACCTATATCGCACCGACCATCTTTGCCGAAGTCGATCCCCAGTCCGATCTTGCGCAGGATGAGGTTTTCGGTCCTGTACTGGCGGTCACTCCCTTCGAGGATGAGGCTGAGGCGGTCGCGCTGGCGAACTCCACCGTCTTTGGACTGGCAGCCGGGGTCTGGACTGACAACCTCGCCCGCGCGCACCGAATGATTGGGGCCATTCGTTCCGGGTTAATTCACGTTAATACCTATGGTGGCCCAGATGTCACCGTGCCGCTGACCGGACACGGTCAATCTGGCAATGGCTCAGACAAATCCATGCACGCGCTTGAGAAGTACACCAAACTCAAGGCCGCTTGGATCGCGCTGGATTAGGCAGCAACCTTTGCTCCACCCTGCGGCGCGGTGGTGCCGCTGTGCGGTTGTGAAGCGCCTCAGCGGCTGACCAGCTTGATGTCCTTGGGCGCCATTGGCGGTTCAAAGCTGCCAAAGAACAGGGGTACCATCGAGCGGTTGCCCTCAACCTGAACCCGCCCTTGCTCGATGCCTTCGGGCCAGCGGACTTTCTGCGCGATGAGATCATGGAGGAAACCACTCTCAAAGCGCAGCCTCACGTCGACTGTCTTCGGTGCGACCTCGTGAAACTCACAGATGCCCCGACGCAATTCGAGCGCATGATCCAGTCCCCGGTCTTCGATGCAAAATGCCATGGTCAGGTGCAGGTCTGTGACGGTTTCGGCGCGCAAACGAGTGGCCATACCGCGCAGGATGTTGCCCGGTGGGAAGGCTTGCACGACCGCCGGTGGCGCTAGAACCAGCTGCTGTCGCGCGCCATCGATTTGCGGCGGTGGATCAAGCTCCATGGCGCAGGACAGCGCCCAGTTGCGCCAATTTGGATTGGCCTGCTCATAGGCCCAACCACGAAGCGCATCCGCCCGCGCGAGCCGGGCAGCATCGTCTTCGAGGCTGAGGCTGACCAGCAGGCCCAGCAGCTCAGCCGCCCAGAGAAAGTCGCCATCGCCCGCAGCCGATTCAGCCGCAGTGCGCACAGCGTCCGCCCCACCCATCAACGCAACATAGCGCCGCGCCCGTTCGGCCGGTGGCAATGGGTCGAGGTCCACCGGGTCACCTGAGAACCAGCCGACCTTGCCCACGTAGATTGCCGGGATACAGTGTTTCAGCGTTCCATAGAATTCCCCCAGCCACCAGTGTTCGGCAAGGTGCTTGGGCATCTGTACCCGCTGCACAATCTCATCAGGGCGCAGGCCCTGATTCATAAAGCGTACCGTCTGGTCATGTGTAAACTGAATGGCGTCCCGATAGGCCGTGAGTACGTCGTTTACTTCCTCTGGTGAGGTCATTGGGTGACCGTGGTGGGGAACAATCATCTGCGGCTGCAGGACGTGCCGCATCCAGTCCAAGGTTGCTACCCATTGCATTGGGTCGCGGTAGGGTGTGCCGCGTAAGGTGTAAAGGTTCGGGTAGACCTCACCTTGTATGCAGTCTCCAGTAAGCAGTATTTCCTCGTCAGGGAGGTAGACCCCGATCATATCGTCGGTTTCCGAAGGTATGGGAATTAACTCCAGTTCCAGCCCGGCGAGCCGGACCTTTGTGCGCTCGGAAATCAGGTGCGTGGGCGCGATGAAACCGCGCGGACCGGGATCGTGAGGCATCCCCAGACCTGCGTGGACAAAGCCCTCAGACCCGCGCGGCAGTGCTGCGCCAAAGGTGTAAGCCGCGCGGCGGCCCATAATGGGCCCCATCCCTGCGGAGACTTCGGTAACGAAATGCATAAGGTCGCTGTGAGCCCAGATTTCGACCTCACCGTTGGCAACCTGTTTTTGGGTGATGAACCCTTCGATTCCGTTGACGTGGTCGTTGTGAAAGTGCGTATAGACCACGGCCCGGATGGACTGGCCCGGGAAGCGTGCAGCGATATCAGTAGCCGCGTCACGCGCACTGATTTCTTGCGCCATAGCATCGACCAAAATCAGACCTTCAGGTGCTTCAATCACTGAAACATTAGCGATATTGTAGCCGATCAGCGTGTGGGTCCGCGTGCCAGTCTTTACGATTTTACGGGAATAGCGCGCAGCGTGCTCGGCCAGGGCCGGGTTGATGTCGGGCGCGGGTTGAATCCGGGTCATGGCTCAATTTAACTCCAGTGCGGCAGCCAGACGAAAGGCGTTAATTCCGCCATCGATCTTGAACTCTCCGCCTTTGATCCAACGGCTCTGGTCAGAGGCCAAAAACAGCACCAGATCGGCAACCTCCTCCGGCGAAGACGGTCTGCCGGAGCGATCCACCGCCGCGTTGACCCGAGCGCCAAACGCAGACTTAAAGTCATCGAGGATACCAGTGGATACAGCCGACGGGCAAACAGCGTTCATACGAATACCTCGCTCCATGCCACCAGCTGTCTGCTGTATCCCCCAAACGATGACGGCTTCCTTGCTCAGGTTATAGGCCCGCGTGGCGTCGATCTTAAGTTCGGCAAGTGCAAACGCCGGATCAACAGCGTTGTCCATGGCCATGAGCCTCTTGACCTCATCGAGGTTGGACATCCACTGCCCTCCGGCAAGTGAGGCCATATTGACGATCGCCGCCTGGTTGGACAGTTGACCGATCAGGGTTTCGGTCAGGTGGCGTAGGCCGAAGAAGTTAACAGCCAACACCTGCGCACCATTATCCCCCCGCGGCGGCACACCGGCGATATTGAACAGGCAGTCGATCGGGCTGTCGATCTGCGCAAGCGCCGCGTCAATCGCGCCAAGGTCGCTCATGTTTATCGGGATGTGGTGATCGGCAGCCGGGCAATCAGCAAGGTCCAGCGCTGTCACGCGTGCGCCCTCAGCTTGCAGCCCTGCCAGCACGGCAGCGCCAATGCCGCTTGCCCCGCCCGTCATCACTGCGTGTTGTCCTTCAAAGCGACCGGCCATGGGTTCTTCTCCTGCTTGCTGGATCCGTGTTGCAAAGTATGTGACATGTCACCTTTTCTTTGTCGAGCACGGAGATGGCGTGCCATGCATTCGCTGCCTTGGATGAGGTAAGGAAGTGAGAAGGGGTAACGAGCCTTGCGGCAAACGCGCCATCTCCGCTGCATCCCGCGTCCGGGTTTTGAACGTCAGATTTCTTAATGGTGCGCCGTAGACTGTGCGCCGTAGACTGTGCGCCGTAGACCGTATCCTGTGGACCCTGAACCCTATCGGCCTGAAACAACGCTTGATCCATCTGTCGACTAAAGCAAGACTAACTTCGGCAAAATCAACAACAATGAGGCGGAAGCCGCCCTTCCCGTCCGGAGATCAACATAATGACAGAAACCCCGCGCAGTTGCCTGATTGTTGGCGCCGGAGACGCTACAGGTGCCGCCGTCACTCGAGCCTTTGCCCGCGAAGGCTTAATCGCCTGCCCCGTCCGACGGGAACGCAATGCCAAGAAGCTCGAAGCGCTGGCTCACTCTATCCGCGCCGAGGGCCTCGAGGCCCGCGCCTTCCCCGCAGATGCACGTGATGAAGCGGCTGTCATTAGGCTCGTCGAGCAGGTCGAGACGGAAGTTGGTCCGATCGAAGTCGCCGTCTTCAACATTGGTGGCAATGTCAGCCATCCCATCACAGAGATGACAGCGCGCGTCTATCAAAAGGTCTGGGAGATGGCAGCCTTCGCTGGCTTTCTGGTCGGACGGGAGGTAGCGCGCCGGATGGTGACGCGAGAACGTGGCAGCATCATCTTCACCGGTGCCACAGCCAGTACGCGTGGACGGTCTGGAATGGCGGCATTTGCCGGCGCCAAACATGCCCTCCGCGCCCTTGCCCAATCAATGGCGCGCGAACTGGGACCAAGCAATATCCATGTCGCGCACACCGTCATTGACGGAGCTATCGATACGGCCTTTATCCGTGAACGCATCCCCGATGCAGAGGTCAGAGTGGCAGACGACCTTATCCTCGATCCCGCTCATATCGCTGAAGCTTACGTTATGCTCCACCGGCAACCGCGAACAGCCTGGACCCACGAACTCGACCTCCGCCCCTGGGGTGAGCCGTGGTGAAGGACGTTTCGGCCGCGTGCGCCTTCACGCCGACACTGCCGGCACAGACAACACAGCCCTGATTGTGGAACAGCTGATTGCGTCGGCCCTTCGACGCCGCTGCGCGGCTTACGATGGGCCACCGCGCAAACAGATCGGCTCCTGAAGGAGCCGGTCGGCTGTCGCCTCCGTCTTTTCGTTTATGGCTCAGTGCCGCCGCTTTAGCACACAGGTTCAGACGTTCAGGTTACTGAACGTCTGCCTCAGGTCGGCGGGCCATCAAGCCCGTCGACCGACAGGGCAACTCTCCGGCGAAGCCGACACTTGAACTGCGCGACCCCTGGACCGAAGAGCGCGAAGCGCTCAAGGGACGGGGGCGCAACCATGCGCGATTAACAGTAACGTTCCTGCCCTTTCCACTGCGCGTCACTGTATCGATCACCCTGGGCGAAACCCAACGGCAGCACCTCCTCGATGCGCGCGAGCTGTGTTTCGGTCAGACGAAGGCTGGCGGCCTGCGCGGCCTCTTTCAGGTGCGCCACCGAGCGCGTACCGGGGATGACAATGCAGTGCTCACCCTTGGCCAGAACCCAGGCCTGCGCCAGGGTCGCCGCAGCCACACCCATGTCGGAAGCCAGCGCCCGAAAACCATCAACCCATAAGAGATTGGCACTCAGGTTGGGTTCTTGGAAACGCGGATTCCCCTCAAGGAACTGCCCGCTGAGATCTTGACCCACCTGCACTGGGCGGTCAGTCAGCATGCCACGACCGACCGGCGAAAATGCCACAAACGCGGTCCCCAGTGCAGCACAGGCCTGCAGCATCCCCAATTCGGGCTGGCGAGTCCACAGACTGTACTCACTTTGAACCGCCGCCACCGGGTGGACTGCTGCAGCCCGGCGCAGGGTGCTCGGTGCGACCTCACTGAGCCCGATCGCGCGGATCTTGCCCGCTTTTACAAACCCCGCAAGCGTCTCCATCGCCTCTTCAATTGGCGTGCGCTCCCGGTCCCAGCGGTGCAGGTAGTAGAGGTCTACACAATCAGTCCCCAACCGCCGCAGGCTGGTATCGAGTTGCTCTGTGAGAAAAGCCCGACTGTTGTTGTTCGCATACCCATCATTATCGGCCGACGGTCCGCTGAAAATTCCGCCTTTGGTCGCAACAGTAAAATAATCCCGCGCCGAAGGATTGTCTTTACAGTACGCGCCAAAGATCGTTTCCGCTTCTCCGCCCGCATAGATGAATGCTGTGTCAAAATGGTCGAGCCCCCAGTCCCGCATCGCGTCGAGGATCGCAACGGAATTGGCCCTCGAAGTCGGTCCGTAAGCTGCACCAAAGCTCATCGAACCATAGCCCACTGCTGTGATTTCAGGACCATCTGCCCCCAAGCGTCTCTTGATCATGGGGTAAAACTCCTCTGTCTTGCGTGGTCAAGGACCATCCTGCAGCGCCACCTCGCTTGTGATGCCCTGCCGAGCGACCGTGGCCGACGTCAACCCGGTCGCCACGGTCTGCCGTGTCGATACTAGCTTAGACGAGGCTATGGCCAAGGAAAAACCGACGAATCTCCAAGGCCAGCGCATCGGGATCCTCTTCAGGAAAATAGTGGCTGCCTGGCATCGCCTTACCGGACACGTTGACCGCACGCTGGTGCCAGATGTCAATCGCTCCATAGGTCGCATCAATGATACCGTCGCATGCCCACAAAACCGACAGCGGCTGGCGCAGCTTGCGACCGCCACCTTCACCGCCACCATCGTCATCGTCATCATCATCGTGTTCGATATCGATACTGCAGGCGGCGCGGTAGTCCTCACATATCGCGTGGATCGTGCCGGGATCCCGGTGGCAGGAGCGATATTCGTTCAGAGCCTCATCGGAGAAAGGATGCCGACCACCCGCAAGGCCCATCATCCGAAGTTCCAAGAACAAATCCGGGTCAGCGCCAATGATCCGCTCGGGTATAGGATAGGGCTGGGTCAGAAAAAACCAGTGCCAGTAGGCAGTCGCAAAGCCTGCATCAGCGCGTGCGTACATTTCACGGGTCGGAGCAATATCCAACACCATCAATGCCGGAACGCGTGCTTCATGGTCAAGCGCCAGCCGGTGCGCGACCCGCCCGCCCCGGTCATGCCCGACAACAAAAAATCGCTCATGCCCGAGTGCCGCCATGAGCGCAACACAATCCGCACCCATGGCCCGTTTTGAGTAGAGTGCGTGCGAGAGGTCTTCGCCCGGACGGTCCATACCCGGCTTACCAGAAGCACCATAGCCGCGTAAATCGGGGCAGATGACCTCGAAAGCGTCATCGAGCTGCGGTGCCACGTCTCGCCACATCGCAGAAGTCTGTGGAAACCCGTGCAGCATGAGCATGGGGGGGCGGCCCCCTCCTGCAGGGCTGCGGCGGACGAACAATTGCGTGCCCGCGCAATCGATACGCTCCTCGATATAGCCCTCAAACATGGTTCCTGCCCCAGTTACCTTACGTAATGAATGTCTGTGGAACCGCTATACGATAACCGCAACTCACACCCAACGCGTGGCTAACACAGTGACGCATACGGACCTCAATAATCCTTGACCAGCAACCGAAAGGGCTGCTCGTCTTCTTCGATGTCTGGAAATCGGCCAAGCTTGTCGAGGAAATAATTGTCGGTCCGGTCATCGTTCACCGTCGACACCTCACCGATCAGCACGTCGTCTCCCTCTCCCCAAAAAGCATGATACACGGTCGGCAGCAGGGTCACGGACTCACCTGGTGCCAGCGCAATCCGACCGCCCGCATCCACCCGCCGGGCCACACCATCACAAAACACAGTGACCGGACGCTGAAGGTCCAACCCTTCGCCCTCAGGCTCGCGATGATAGAGTTCCACCACCAGCATGCCGCCGCCGCGGTTGATGATATCCTCCGCCTTTACCCGATGATAGTGCATGGGCGAGAGCTGTTCCCGGCGCGAGATCATGATCTTTTCGGCATAGAGCATACCACGCCCGGCCTTCAGATCGGCGGCGTTACCATTACGAACCGTAAAGAGAAAAAGCCCCGTATCCTCAAACTTGCCTAAGCCGTAGTCCGTAATGTCCCAGCCCAGCGCCGCGTCAATAATGGCGCCCGCATGGACATGGTTGCCATTCCAGTCCTCTGGCGTCCAATGTGCAAAAGGTGGCAGAACATAGCCAAAACCCTCGATAAACGACTGGGCTTGTTTAATAATTTCATTAATTTCAGCGCGGCGCATGCAGGTAAATCCTCGAAAACAGCAAGTATGAGTCGTCCGAACAGGACGCCCTGACGACTTTGGTCATCACAAGCACAGCCTGACCGCAACATCCAGTCAGAAAACACGGCTAAGACCCTGTTTTCAAACGAAACTGTTTCGGAACAGCGCCACCAGATCCGGCGCTGGCGGTATAGGCGTCTNTAATAGCCGCCTCAGCAAAGGTCTCGCCGTTGGGTTGGGTTGGGTTGGGTTGGGTTGGGTTGAATCAGCCCCAGCTGACCCACTGGCCGTCTTTGGCCGAAGAGGCGATGCACGCCTCGATGAAGCGCAACCCTTCGACCCCATCGTCCACGGTTGGCAGCAGCGGCGCGGCCCCGCCCCGGATCAGGCCGGCGGCCTCGCTGTAGATCGTGGCAAAGGCCTCCAGATAGCCCTCCGGATGACCGCCAGGGATGCGCGATACCGCATTGGCAGCCTCATTCGCCACCACACCACCTCGGGTGATGGTCTGCGGCGCCTGCCCCAGCGGCGAGAACCGCAGCTGGTTGGCGCTGGTTTGATGCCATTCCAGCGACGCCTTGGTGCCCGACAGCCGCAGGCGGATTTCGTTCTCGTAGCCCGGTGCCACCTGGCTGGCGAGCAGCACACCACGCGCGCCGCCGCTGTAGTCCAGCAGCACGTGGGCGTTGTCGTCGACCCGCCGGCCGGGAACGAAGGACTGCAGTTGCGCCGAGAGCCGTTCGACCCGCTGCTGGGTGGTGAAGCTAACCAGATTGAAGGCATGCGAGCCAATATCACCAATCGCTCCGCCTGCGCCCGATTGCTGGGGATCGGTGCGCCACGCGGCCTGCTTCACGCCCGCGCTTTCGAGGTCCTCGCTCAGCCAGTCCTGGATGTACTCAGCATGCACCAGCCGGAGCTCACCCAGATCCCCAGCCTCGACCATCGCCCGCGCCTGCCGGATCATGGGGTAGCCGGTGTAGTTGTGGGTCAGCACGAAGGGCGTACCCGTCTGGGCAACCAGCGCCGCGAGCGCAGCGGCGTCCTCCCCGTTCGAAGTCAGCGGCTTGTCGCAGATGACCGGGATCCCAGCCTCCAGAAACGCCTTCGCCGCCGAGAAGTGCACGTGGTTGGGGGTGACGATGGAGACCGCATCGATGCCGTCATGTCGCGCCGCCTCGGCTGCTGCCATAGTTGCAAAGTCGGGGTAGTTGCGGTCGGCTGCCAGCCCCAGCTCCTCGCCCGAGGCCTGTGCACGCTCTGGGGTCGAGGCCAGCGCGCCCGCGACAATCTCCCAGTGGCCATCCAGACGGGCGGCCATGCGGTGTACGGCCCCGATGAAAGCGCCCTGCCCGCCGCCAACCATTCCCAGTTTCAACGTTGTCGGCACAGCGCTTACTCCAGCCCCAGCATCCGCCGCACCGCCGCACGATCCGCGCCACTGTCGGCGAAGTCGTCAAAGGCCGTGTCGGTCAGCTGGATGATGTGATCGGCGATGAAGGGCGCGCCCTCGGCTGCGCCTTGCTCGGGATGCTTGAGGCAGCATTCCCACTCCAGCACTGCCCAGCTGTCGTAGCCGTACTGCGCCAGCTTAGAAAAGATACCAACGAAGTCGACCTGTCCGTCACCCAGCGAGCGGAACCGGCCCGCACGCTCAGTCCAGCCCTGATAGCCGCTGTAGACCCCCTGTTTGCCGGTTGGGTTGAATTCGGCGTCCTTGACATGAAAGGCCTTGATCCGCTCGTGGTAGATATCGATGAAGGCCAGATAGTCCATCTGCTGCAGCAGGAAGTGGCTGGGGTCGTAGTTGATGCAGCAGCGGCTGTGTCCGCCTACACGGTCGAGCAGCATCTCGTAGCTTGCCCCGTCGAACAGGTCCTCGCCCGGGTGTAGTTCGAAGGCAACATCCACGCCCGCATCTTCATAGGCATCAAAGATCGGGCCCCAACGCCGCGCCAGCTCGCCAAAGGCCTCTTCCATCAGCCCCTCGGGCCGCTGAGGCCAAGGGTAGAGGTAGGGGAAGGCCAGCGAGCCGGAGAAGGACACACAGGCGCTAAGATCGAAGTTTGCCGAGGCCTTGGCCGCCAGCTTCATCTGCTCGATCGCCCACTCGGTGCGCGCCTTGGGATTGCCGTGCACGGCCGCGGGCGCAAAGCCGTCGAACTGGGCATCATAGGCCGGATGCACGGCGACCAGCTGGCCCTGCAGGTGGGTCGAAAGCTCGGTGATTTCCACGCCCTGCTCGGCGCACACGCCCTTGAGTTCGTCGCAGTAGTCACGGCTCTCCGCCGCGCGCGCAAGGTCGATGTAGGCCGGGTCGATGGTCGGCAGCTGCACGCCGGTGTAGCCATGCCCCGCAGCCCAGCCGGCGATCGATGGCAGGTTGTTGAATGGTGCCTGTTCGGACATGAACTGCGCCAGAAATATCGCTGGTCCCTTCATCGTTCCGCCCTCATCTTTCATCTTTTTCTTCTTCTTTTTCTTCTTTTTCTTCTTTTTCTTCTTTTTCTTCTTGTTCTTGTTGTTCTTGTTCTTCTTTTTATTCTTGTCGTTCAGACCATCATCGCCTGCGCCTGCTCAGCATTTAGAGCGTCGGGGCGTTCGCAGGTGGTTGAAATCGATACCACCTCGCCACTATCTCCAGCTTCCAGAATTGCCAGCAGAATTTCCATAACGTGCAGTGAAAGCGCCTGATTGCAGCGTTGCTCACGGTTTTCAATAATCGCCGCAGCCATATCAGCGAGCCCTGCGGTCCGGTAGTTGGCCATCATGCCCTCAGCGTGTTCTTCGTTGGGTACACCGAAGGGATGGTCAAACGCCGCGGGCTTTACGGTGGTTTCTCCCTCCGTCAGCCCAAGGTCGCCACCGAAA
This sequence comes from Kiloniella sp., assembly GCA_002690455.1. Taxonomy (GTDB): domain Bacteria; phylum Pseudomonadota; class Alphaproteobacteria; order UBA7985; family UBA7985; genus UBA7985. Next base: position 2,304 of record NZET01000021.1, on the reverse strand, counting down.
AAGTTTGGATCAGGCACGAACAGTGACCCCGCCTCGCCGTAGAGTTCCATCGGTGCGAGACCATGCGCATGCACGTCCCAAGACGCATTGAGGCTGACCGTCGCGCCACTTCTGAATTCCAGCACAGCTCGCAGCGATGTCGGAGTTTCAACCTCGATGAACTCCCCCGCGCGAGGCTGAGAGGTGATCTCACGGCGGGTTCGCGGAGTGGAAGCAAAGCAAGAAACACGCGTCACCGGACCAATAAGCTGGACCAGATTGGTCACGTAGTAGGGACCAATGTCCAGCACCGGGCCGCCACCGGGCTTGAAGAAGAAATCGGGATTGGGATGCCACATTTCCATGCCCCGTGACATGACAGCTGCACTCCCACCAGTAATGGCACCCAGCGCGCCGCTGTCGATCAGGTGCCGGGCGTGCTGATGCGCACCACCGAGGAACGTGTCCGGCGCGGAGCCGACCCGAAGGCCCTTTTCGGCCGCGAGATCGAGCAGAGCGCGGCCTTCCTCAACGCTGAGGACAAAGGGCTTCTCGGAATAGACGTGCTTACCCGCCTCTAGCGCCTGCCGCGATACGGGATAATGCGCGGCCGGAATGGTGAGGTTAACGATGATATCAACATCATCGTCCATCAGCATATTCTCGACTGTGAGCGCCCGCAGGCCAAAGGCTTTTGCCTGACCCTCTGCCGCATCGAGGTTCAGGTCGGCACAGGCAACCATATCAATGGCTCGAAACATCCTCGCGAGCTTGAAGTAAGCGGTTGAAATATTGCCACAGCCAATCACGCCCACGCGCATGGGATCACTCATGTCTCAGCCCTCAAGTCCGGCAATATACGAAAAAGACCGCTCAGCGAACCGGAATGCGTCCGACGGTTTATCGTGCTCCATGACAAAGATACCGGCGCTGGTTTCGGCCCTGACGATCTTCATCAATCGGTCCCAAGGCATGGTGCCCTGCCCGACGTCGGCCCAGCCGTCTTCGTCCTCACACTCACCCAACGGGGCTATATCCTTGATGTGGACAGAAACAATCCGACCTGCATAACGCTTGATCCAGTCAAAGGGATCCGCGCCGCCGCGGACGATCCAGGCAATGTCTGCCTCCCAGCCGATATCCGGCGCTGCGTCCAGAATGTGGGCCATGGGCGAACTGCCGTCGGACAAAGGTTCGAATTCGAAATCATGGTTATGCCAGCCAAAGCCCAGATCCGAAGCCGCCATGGTTTCTTGGATCGCCGCGAGTCGACCCGCAAAAGCCTGCCAACCAGCCGCGTCAGCCGGTCGTTCCGCTGCGTCCAGATAGGGTGCGAAGACATGGCCTACGCCCAGAATCTTGGCAGTCTCAATAGCACCACTAAGGTCGCGCTCCAGATCTTCTATGCCCAGGTGTAAGGAAGGCATACGGAGACCGTGACGATCGAGACTGGACCGGAATTCGGCTGCATTGTGTATAGCCCCCATAAATCCCTCAACCTCGGCATAGCCGGTCTTAGCGAGGTGGACTAGTACAGCCTCCCAGTCCTCAACGAAACGGGAAGAATAGAGCTGGTAGGACAGATTCACTGGGACAAAACTCCGTTATAGCCTTTGGTCGGCGGCATCAAAGAGTGACCCGCGAGATGGGTCAAAGCCAATGGCAACCACATCGCCGCTGGCCAGTTGCAGTTGCCCCTCCACCCGGAAGCGGAACGGCCTGCCATCAAGAACACTCCAAACCTGCGTGTCCGCACCCGTGGGTTCGACCACCTCAACCGTCACATCGGCCTTAAAGGCCGCCTTCTTGGCCAAATCACCGAAAAGGACGTGTTCAGGACGAACACCCATCGTCACACCCTCGGTCTTACCCTTGCCGATTTTCTGGGTGAACGCGTATTCACCCAGCGGGATCGACAGATTACCGGCCCTAAAGACCGGCTTGGCCCCGCCTTCCAGCGTACCGTCGAGGAAATTCATCGACGGTGAACCGATAAAGCCGGCGACATACTTGTTCACCGGATTATTGTAGATGTTGTAGGGCGTGTCCAACTGCTGGATCAGCCCGTCGCGCATGATCGCAATCCGGTCAGCCAGCGTCATGGCTTCGATTTGGTCGTGAGTTACGTAGATCATGGTGTTTTTCAGGCGCTGGTGCAGGCGCTTGATCTCAACACGCAGGTCGGTACGCAGCTTGGCATCGAGGTTTGAGAGCGGTTCGTCAAATAGGAAAACGTCCACGTCCCGGACCAGTGCGCGGCCAATGGCGACCCGCTGGCGCTGTCCACCCGACAACTCGGCTGGACGACGGTTGAGCAGCGGCTCA
>NZET01000020.1 GCA_002690455.1 Kiloniella sp. | reverse complement strand
GACTTCGCGGATCTTGTCCTTGTTGATTTTGATGGTTTCCATCTGCGGCGCGTGCGGGGACAGCTCCTCACGGGCCGTATCCAGCGCCTTGGCCATTTCACCGAGGATGTGCATCCGGCCACCCTTGGCCTGCTCGAGCGCGATCTCCATGATCTCCGGGGTGATCGAGGTAATCTTGATGTCCATCTGCAGCGAGGTGATGCCCTCAGACGTCCCGGCAACCTTGAAGTCCATATCGCCGAGGTGGTCTTCGTCACCGAGGATGTCAGACAGGACGGCGAAGCGCTCACCTTCCTTGATCAGACCCATGGCGATCCCAGCACAGGCCCGGCGCAGCGGCACACCCGCATCCATCATGGATAGCGATGAGCCACAGACCGTCGCCATCGACGACGAACCGTTGGACTCTGTCACTTCCGAGAGCACGCGGATGGTGTAAGGGAAGTCGTCCTTGGCCGGCAGCAGGGGACGCAGCGCCCGCCAAGCGAGCTTGCCGTGGCCGATTTCGCGACGGCCTGCGCCGCCCATCCGGCCGGTCTCACCCACGGAGTAGGGTGGGAAGTTGTAGTGCAGCATGAAGTGCGAACGGTATTCACCCTCGATGCTGTCGATGATCTGTTCGTCCTGCGCGGTACCAAGCGTGGTAGTCACCAACGCCTGGGTCTCACCGCGGGTGAAGACCGACGAGCCGTGGGTACGCGGCAGCACGGTCGTCTCGGAGACGATCGGGCGCACGGTCTTGGTGTCTCGACCGTCGATCCGCATGCCGGTGTCGAGGATTCCGCCGCGGACGATGTCTTTTTCCAGTTCTTTGAGTGCACCACCAATCATGCCTTCGTCGAACTGTTCGGCGAGGGCTTCTTTGGCGGCTGTCTTTGCCGCGCCAATCGCCTCTACGCGATCCTGCTTGACCGTTTGCTTGTAGGCTTCGGTCAGGGCGGCTTCAGCCTGGGCCTTCACCGCAGCAGCACAGTCGGCCAGCTCGGGCGCGGGCTCGGGCAGGTCAATCGGATCCTTCGCGCAATCTTCAGCAAAATCGATAATCATGTCGATTACCGGCTGGAAGCTCTCATGGCCAAACTTGACCGCACCAAGCATAATCTCTTCCGATAGCTCCTGCGCTTCGGATTCAACCATCATCACGCCTTCGGCGGTGCCGGCCACGACCAGTTCCAGGTCGGTTTCCTTGATCTCAGAAAGGGAGGGGTTGAGGATGTATTCGCCGTCCTTGTAACCAACTTTCGCAGCGCCGATCGGGCCGAGGAAGGGCAGGCCGGAGATGGTCAGCGCTGCGGAAGCAGCAACCATGGCCAGTACGTCGCCGTCGTTTTCAAGGTCGTGGCTGAGCAGGGTCAGGATGACNTGGGTCTCATTCTTGTAGCCATCGACGAACAGTGGACGGATCGGCCGGTCAATCAGGCGGCTGACCAGCGTTTCCTTTTCTGTCGGACGGCCTTCGCGCTTGAAGAAGCCACCGGGAATGCGGCCAGCAGCCGAGTACTTTTCCTGATAGTTCACCGTCAAAGGAAAGAAATCGATGCCTTCCTTTGGCTTTCGGGCCCCAACGGCCGTTGCGAGCACAACCGTGTCGCCGTAACGGGCGAGAACCGCCCCATCTGCCTGTCGCGCAACGCGCCCAGCTTCGAGGGACAGCGTGCGGCCACCCCATTCAATGGTTTTACGTGTAATTTCAAACATGTCTTGTCCTACGGCCACGGGCATGTCGACACGCCCCATGCGCAGCGACAACCGACCCGAAGCCAGTTTTCATTGTGTTCAGTCGTCTGCGCTGAAACACCGGACCCACGCAGCAGATGCCCGAGCCACCTTCGATGCATCCCTTTCGACCAACCTGCCGCAGCAGCAGACCGTCGCAGGGAAGGGTTGAAGGCTGGCGCCTGGTGCGTAAGTCCGACGCCCACAGGATTGAGGGCGCCCATTTGCGGCTGTTCCAACGCAGTCCGTCACCTCGCANATAATGCNGCNNTCGGAAACAAAAAACCCTGAGATGTCANAGCACCTCAGGGTTCTGATTCTGCCGGTNGAAGGCANAATGGGGTCAAAGGGTGGCCTGTACGGCCACACGGGCTCCTGTGNGGCCGNCGTTGCGGGTCGCGTTANCGGCGCAGGCCCAGACGCTCGATNAGNGACTGNTANCGGCCTTCTTCCTTGCGCTTGACNTAGTCNAGCAGNCGNCGGCGCTGNCCAACCATGATCAGCANGCCACGGCGCGANTGGAAGTCGTGNTTGTGNTCTTTCATGTGCTCGGTGAGGTTCTTGATCCGNTCNGTCAGGATCGCGACCTGCACTTCNGGGGAACCNGTNTCNCCAGCCTTNAGNCCGTATTCAGCGACNAGNTCCGCCTTGCGTTCNACAGTAATNGACATTCAGTATTTTCCTTATCGGCAGCATCTTGTTTAAAGATTGAAGACACGGAAGGGCTGCAACTGTCCCGCCTCAAACCGCGCCAGCGCCAGCAATTGGCCTTGAGCGGTCAGAACNACTTCGCTGTCGAGATCAAGATCTCCGAGCTTGTCGATCTGGGACCGGCGCACCAGTGAAACCGGGTTGCCGTTTCGTATGCGAACCGCCTCCGCCGATTCCAAATCCACAGCCGGGATGCCGGCCAGCGCATGGATTGGATCCGTCAGAAACTCAATCAGGGCGCNGTCTTGCCCCAGTTCTTCAAGTTTTTCCAGTGAAACCGCCTGTGATTCTCGGAATGGCCCCGTTGCAAGCCGCCGGAGGCTCGTAACGTGGCCTAAGGTACCACAGGCGCGGGCTATGTCCCGCGCCAGCGCGCGGACGTAAAAGCCTTTTGTCGCTTCAACCTCGAACCGGGCGGCCTCAGAACTGCATTCGAGCAGTTCGAGTCGGTAGACCGTCATGGGCCGTGCAGCGAGGCTGAAGTCCTCCCCTTCCCGCGCAAGGTCATAGGCGCGTTCACCATCGACCTTGATTGCGGAGACTCGGGGCGGCACTTGCATGATTTCGCCAAGAAAGCCCACCATTGCCGCGCGCACGTCGGTTTCTGTCGGCCTGTGGTTGCTCGTCTCCACGACCACGCCTTCAATATCATCAGAGTCAGTGGCCGCACCAAAGGCGACGGTGAACTGGTAGGTCTTTGGACCGTCCATGACGTAGGGAACTGTTTTAGTCGCCTCCCCCAGCGCCACGGCCAATACACCCGTAGCCAGCGGGTCGAGCGTTCCACCGTGTCCCGCCTTCTGCGCATCAAATAGGCGCCGCACGCGGTTAGCGGTCTCAGTGGACAGCAGCCCTGTGGACTTATCAATTATCACCCAGCCATGAACGGGCTGGCCACGTTTGCGTCGCGCCATAACTCTGTGCTTAACCGTGAAAGTACGTCGAGCGGGGTTCCTACCCCCCTCGCTAACCAGATGAGAACCCACAATGCCGCACGCCACCCCCCTGTCAGACGAACAAAGGGCCAAACTCGGTCAGGACCACGCGCACTGGACTGCTGTAGACGGCCGCGACGCGCTGAGCTGCCGCTTCACTGGAGCCAACTTTATCCACGCTTGGGGCTTCATGTCCGCTGTGGCGCTGGAAGCGGAAAAGCTCAACCATCACCCCGAATGGTCCAACGTCTACAAAACGGTCGATATCACCCTGACCACCCACGATACAGCTGGGCTATCAGACCTCGACCTACGGCTGATCGCGAAGGTTGACGCTCTGGCTGAGCGCCTCGGGCTGACCATTGTTGCCCGTAACCCGACGACGGCTAAGCAGGCTGGCTGAGCATGCGGCTGGCCTGGATCCTCGGCCTCGCGGGGCTGCTGCCCTTTGTCCTCGGGCTTAGTGCCACGATCAACGGATCAGGCGCGATCGCGGGGCTAGGTGAACCCATGATTATCCTGGGATTGACCGTCGATGGCCCGCGGCTGCTCCTGTCTTACGGCGCCGTGATCCTGTCGTTCATGGGCGCCATTCACTGGGGCAGTGCGCTGCAGCAGGCCCCTGTGCGCAGCTGGCTGTTGGCCGTGTCGGTGCTTCCCGCCCTCTATGGCTGGATGGTGTGGGGGCTGTCGCTTATCAATCCGGATAATTTCCCGCTGGCGCTGTTGTCACTCGGCCTCGGCTTTGTGGGGCTGTTGATCTTCGATGTCATCCGTGGGCGAGAGGGTGCCTTCCCGCACTGGTACACCCGACTGCGCATGGTTCTGACCACTGGTGTTGCCGCCTGCCTCAGCTTCGCTGCGCTCTACCAGTTCTGATCCAAGATCCAATATCTGTTACCCCAGATTCTCAGCCGGGCGTTCAGGCCACGTGGCCACACATTTAATCCTGTGCTTCGTCGACCATAGTGAACTGCCGCTGGATATCCGCTTCGGTCATAGTCGCCGGAACCACGGTAATCGGCACCCGTGACTGGTTGATCAGGTTACGGGCCAGCGAGCTTACAAGCGGGCCAGGGTTGTCCCCGACGGCCGCTGCCAAGATGAAGACCACGATGTCCTGCCGTTCTTGGATAAGCTCAAGGATTGCATCGGCACGATTGCCCAACCGGACAAAGTTGAGCGGATCGCGGCCTGAGAGCCGCACCACGTCCGCCGCATTCCTCGCGAGCAGGTGGTTGGCTTCCTCGATCGCTTCCTGTTCTGCCATCTCCCGCAGGCTGGCCCAGTGCATGAAACTGTCTGGCTCTATCACACGCAGAAGTGCCACCCGGCCATTGGTGGCGCGAGCGCGAGCGCAGGCATAGGCCAGCGCAACTGAAGACTCATCCGAATCATCGATGACGACAAGCAGTAGCGGCAACGCATTCACGGCTGTGGTCGGGGCGGACGCCTCCGTCATGGATTCTCCCAACGTGGTTACAGGATCAGGGGCCTTAGCGCCGGTTACGGAATACCCTTTCGGTGAACCAGCCGGCCGAAAGTGCTACTAATACGCATAGCAGCCCATATAGAAAAGCATAATCTTTTGCGCCGCGCGACACGAGTGCCACAAACCCGCGTTGTCTGATCTGAAATGTTTCTGCCGCAAGGACCACAGGCGCGGCCTTTGTTTCACCGTCTACGGCGGTTTCGTCCTGAAATATCTCAATCTGGTAACGGCCTGGTGGTGCGCTGGCCGGGAGCGGTATTTCAGCAAAAAACAGCCCGGTGGGCTCCAACTTGATCGCACCAGGGAGGATCAGCAAGGCGCCTTCACGCATCAACGCTTCTTCCAACGGGCTTTCGCTCGTGTATGCCGGAGCAACAGTCGAGGTTAGCTCGGCGCGGACTGAAGGAATCCGCTGGGGTGCACCATCGATGGGCTCATTCACTTTGATGCCAAAGCGGCGCACGCTTTCAGTAAAAACTACATCGCGCGGGGGACCTGTGAGTTCCAGCCGCACCGGCAGCTCAGGGGAAGCGGTTGAACCGAAAACCCGCACAATGACCTTTCCAGTGAACAGTCCTACAGTCACCTGACTCTCAACCGCAGCGACATCAGGGCCCTGCGCGCGCGGGGCCGCGGCCAGACTTAGTCCCATTGCCAGTCCCAGTGCCGCCAGCGTGGCCAGCACCGCGAACGGGATTTGGCGCAGGCCCGCTAGCGCACGACGCGTCTCAACCGAGCTAGAATTATTGCGCTCAGCCATGACCCGAACCTCCATGACCGAACGAGAACTGCACCGTTGGACCACCAACGAGCAGATCCATCAGAATCTTGATGCAAACGGCGAGTACGATCAGCGCCAGCAAGACCCGCAGCTGTTCCGCATTGAATCGACCGGACAGGCGTACGCCGATCTGCGCGCCAATGACCCCTCCGAGCAGCAGCAATCCCGCCAGCACCAAGTCGACGGTTCCGTTAAACCAAGCATGCTGCAGCGTGTTATTTGCGGTGACAAAGATGATCGTAAACAACGACGTGCCTACTACGACCAGCGTCGGCATACCGAGCAGGTAGATCATCGCCGGCACCATGATAAAGCCGCCGCCTACACCCATGATTGCGCTCAGGAAACCGACACCAACACCAACGGTAATCGGCAGTAGCGCAGAGATATAGAGTTTGGAGCGCGGGAACTTCGTACGGAAAGGCAAGCCGTGCATGAAACCATGCCTCCGGCGCAGGCTGACAGCCTTGCCCGCGCGGCGGCGCAAGATCGCCTGCAGGCTTTCCACCAGCATCATGCCCCCGACACCGCCGAGGAACAAAACATAGAAAATCTGGATTACCAGATCCACAGAACCCAGTGCGACCAGCCAGCGGAAAACAAAGACGCCAACCGTGGAACCGAGGAGGCCACCCGCGATCAGCAGCAGGCCCATTTTTATATCGAGGTTACCACGCCGGAAATGTGCCAGCGAGCCGGATACCGATGCCGCACAAATCTGAGTCGCTTCCGTTGACACCGCGACTGAAGGCGGAATGCCAAGGAAAAACAGTATCGGGGCCATCAGGAAACCACCGCCAACGCCGAACATGCCACTCATGGCGCCAACTAGCGCCCCGAAGAACACAATGACAAAAGGGTTTGTCGCCATCTCCGCAATCGGAAGGTACATACTCATTGCTTCGATGCGTCCTCCCTTTGCTTCATGACGTCATTCTCGCCTTTACTCTCGTATCAGGCGCGCAGCATGCCAACGATGTCGTAGACCTGCTCGACAACGGGATCGGCGATTTCGCGGGCGCGTGCTGCACCCTCGCGCAGCACGCCGTCGACGTAGGCGGAGTCATCGAGCAGACGTTGCATCTCCCCGCCGATCGGGGCGAGCTGGTCAACCGCCCGCTCAGTCAGCATGGCCTTGAAGTCGCTGAACGACTTGCCCGCCACGTCCGCTAGTACCGTGCGCAGATCTTCGCGCCCCAACGCGGCGTAGATGGCGATTAGATTGGTGGCCTCAGGCCGCTCTTTGACGAAGGCCTCGGTGATAGCCCCGTCGTCGCCCAGCACTTCGACACCCGGCAGAGCAGCGGGATCGGTCTTGGCGCGCCGNATNTTGTTGGCGATNGCNTCNGCNNCGTCGGTCATGTTGATGCGGCTCATGTCCGANGGNTCGGACTTGGACATNTTCTTNGCNCCGTCNCGCAGNGACATNATNCGNGCNTCNGCCCCNAGNATCAGCGGCTCGATCATNGGGAANAAATCGACGCCGAAGTCGTTGTTGAACTTACCGGCGATNTCGCGNGTCAGNTCCANNTGCTGCTTCTGGTCCTCGCCCACNGGNACGTGGGTNGCNNGGTAGACNAGNATGTCNGCCGCCTGNAGNACCGGATAGCCGTANANGCCNACNGANGCGGCTTCNCGGTTCTTNCCNGCCTTGTCCTTGAACTGNGTCATNCGNTTGAGCCANCCNACNCGNGCGACACANTTNAANANCCANGCNAGCTCNGCNTGNGCNCGNACCTGCGACTGNTTGAAGATGATNGCGTTNTTCGGNTNGATNCCGGCGGCNAGNAAAGCNGCGGTNATTTCCCGNGTCTGNTCNGCGAGCNTNNTCGGATCCTGCCANGTNGTNATCGCNTGCAGNTCAACGACNCANTAGACGCACTCGTAGTCGTCCTGNAGNTCGGCGAAGTTNCGGACNGCGCCNAGGTAGTTNCCAAGGTGCAGCCCGCCNGTGGGCTGAACCCCNGAGAANATCCGCGCTTTGGTCGAACNNGACTNGGTCATGGCGCTGCTCCCTGAATTTGAGGCGGCCTGAAAATCTGGTGTCCCTATGGCGCTCTAACGCTGGTCGGGTCAAGCCGAGGGCCTGCCCAGTCGCCGCAACGCAGCTATGGCAGAAGGCGGCACTGCATTCATAACAATGCANATCAATACGTAAGTGACAATCCCGACCAACACGAGTCCAGCCATGGTCGGCACGCGTTGCCAAGCAGTCCCAGTAGCGAAGATTTCATCACCGAGCCCGCGCAACAGCCAAAGCACAGCGCCCATGACAACTGCGGCACCGCATACGCGCACAAGAAATGCCACCAGTCCTCTGTCCGGACGCCAGAGCCCGCGCGCGCCAGTCAGCCAGGCCGCTGCGAGTGCCTGCAGCCACGCCGCTATCGCGATCGACAGCCCCAGCCCGAAGACCCCGATTGCGGGGAACAGGCTCAGAGCCAGCGCTACCTGAACCGCNACGCCAGCAAGCGTGAGCAACATCGGGGTCAACGTATCTTTACGAGCAAAGAATACCGGATACAGCACCCGCTGCAGGATCACCGGCAACAGTCCGAGCGACAGCGCCATCAGAATCCAACCTGCCTCCTGCGCCGCTTCCGCGTCGAAGCGACCATACTGAAACAGAGTCGAAAGTATCTCTCGTGGCATAATAAGCAGTGCAACTGTCGCCGGTATGGCAACAAACCCGGCGAGCAGCATGCCGTCACCAATGGTTCGACTCGCACCATCATCATCGCCGTCGTTGAGCGCCCGCGATAACGTTGGCAGGATCACCACGCCGAAGGCAATGCCGATAATCGCCAGTGGTAGGAAATAGAGTCGCTCGGCGAAATACAGCTGACTCTGCGCGCCCACGATGTCCGAAGCCAGCGCCCGGTTTAGCAGCGAAGAAATCTGCAGCCCCGCTGCCGAAGCGACNCCCGGCCCCATGAGCAGGATCATGACCCTCATCCGCCGGTCTATCCGCGGCAGGCGTGGCACCACCGTCACCCCGACCAGCAGACTTGCCAGCAACCAGGTCAGACCAAACTGAAAGAAGCCAGCCCCCAAGACCCCCACGCTCAGCACGTGTGCCGGATAGCCAACCACCGGTACCGCCAGCACCAGTGCTGCAATCAGAATAACGTTGTAGCCAATTTGTACGCCCGGTCCGGGTGCAAAACGCCCGTTGGCATTAAGGATCGCCGTGCATAGCGCCATCAGGCTTATCAGGATCAGATAACCGAACATAAGCCGGCTGAACAAAACTGCGAGAACAAAGCGCTCGCCGCCTGGGGCGTAGCCCTGAGAAAGAAAGCCGATCACTGCCGGCATTTGCCACAGGATCAGAACGCTGAGCGGTACCAGAATCACGAGCAACAGGGTCATTATTTGCCCCGCAAACCGCGCTGCTGCGGCCTTGCCTTCCTTGGTCTGGTGCTCGGTATATGTCGGCACGAAGGCCGCGTTGAAAGCGCCCTCTGCAAAGATCTGACGGAACGAGTTGGGTAAGGTCAGCGCAAATGTGAAAGCGTCACCTANAGGCCCAGTGCCAATGATCACAGCCATAAACACATCACGGACATAGCCCAGCATTCGGCTGATCAATGTCAGCCCGCTGACAGTACCAACCGATCGGGCCAACCGACCGCCGTCACCGCGCGGGTCCGTCTCCTTAGCCACGACTGAGGCTTTCCATCACCCGGTCTTTGANGCGCTTCACGCGATCTTCGCTTTCGACCTTTCCACCCAACCCATCGAGCAGGTAGAAAACGTCGACATAGCGCTGACCGTACGAGCTGATCTTGGCACTGTGGATTGCCAGCCCATCCGCACCCAGCGCGCGGGTAATGCGATACAGCTCGCCGGGCCGGTTAGGGCCGCTGACTTCCAGCAGTGTGAAGTTCTCTGACGCTTTGTTATTAACGACAATCGCGTGGTCGGGGTCGAGGACCTGTAGACGCTGCGATCGACGCTTCAGGCGCTTTTCGATCTCGGGGCCAAGCGGCAGCTGCCCGGTCACAACCCGTTCGATGGTCTCATGCAGGCGCGTGCACTGACCAGGGTCCAGCGCCTCTCCGTTAGAGGTTGAGACCGCAAAGGTATCGAGCACCATTGAATTGCCCAGCGTATGCGCCTTGGCGCCGTCGATATCGTGCCCGCAGACCCCGACTGAACCAGCAATTCCGGCAAACATGCCNGCGTGGTCCAGAACATAGACAAACACCTCGGTCCAGCCTTCGCCTTCGTGCTGACGGAAGGAGACCCCGATTTTACGACCGTTGTCCTCGGTCTCGGCAATCAACCTCAGATGGCACACAATAGTCTCGGAATCATAGGCCAGCCAGTACGGACGCGGAGCAGCATCACACAGGATCTTGAAGGCGGCCTGGTGTTCGTCAGGCACGGCCTGCTCAACGGCTTTCTTTCGCTCACGTGACCGATCAAGCTCCCGCGCGGTGGAGCTCTCGTTTTCACCGCCCAGCGCGAGTACGTCCGCCACGCCGACGAAGAGCTGTCCCAGCAACGATGCCTTCCAGCCGTTCCAGACATCGGGTCCGACAGCACGAATATCGGCCACCGTCAGCACAAACAACGCCTGCAGTCGCTCCAGTGACCCCACCCGCTCAGCAAACTCCCGAACTTCGGTCGGATCGTCGATATCGCGCTGAAAGGCGACGGCGGACATGGTGAGGTGTTCCCGGATCAGCCAGGAAACAAAGGCGGTTTCGCTCTCGCTCAGGCCCATGCGTGGCGCCATGGTGCGCGCCATCTCGGCACCGAGGATCTCGTGCGGCTTATCGCGACCCTTCATCAGGTCGTGCAGCAGCATGGCAACGAACAGAGCACGGGTCTGGACGATATCACCGAATACTGCGGTTGCTCTTCCCATNCCTTCGTCGCCCTCGTCATTGGCGATGCGATGCATAATCCCAACCGCGCGCAGGGTATGCTCGTCGACCGTGTAGTGGTGATAGCGGTTGAACTGCATCATCCCCACAACTGCGCGGAATTCAGGCAGAAGATAGCCCAGCACCGACGTGTCATTCATCAATCTTAGCAGTTCCAGTGGATTGCGGGGGTGGCAGAGAATATCGAGGAAAATGGCATTCGCGTCGGGGTCATCCTGCAAGTTATGAACTGAGACGAGCCGGGCCTTTTGCGTGATAGCGCGAAGGGTCTTGGGGTGGATCTCCATGCCTTCGTNGTGTGCGATTTTGAAGATACGGATCAGGTCTACGGGATGATCCTCGAAATGGCGGGCGGTGCGAGCGCGCAGTCGATTGTTCTGCACGCGGAAGCCTTCTACCTCACTGCGTGGGATCAGAAATGCAGGTAAACTCAGGCTGCCCTCCGCCTGCACATCGTCAAGCACGCTTGCTAGCACGAAGTAAGACAGCGCGCCGACATCGCGGGTCATCTTGTAATACCGGGTCATGAAGCGCTCGACCCCCTGGCGGCCGCCACGGCGGGCATAGCCCAGCGCCTTGGCGATATCGAGCTGCAGGTCAAAGGTAAGCCGGTCTTCTCCGCGGCCAGTATTGAGGTGCAGGTGGAACCGCACGGTCCAGAAAAAGGTCTCTGCTGTGCGCATATGCTCAGCCTGCGCCGCCGTGAGCAGACCGTTCCGGTGCAGCGCTTCAGGACCAGCATCGTCGTAGCGCGCGCGGGTTATCCAATAGAGCGTGTGCAGGTCGCGCAGGCCACCGATTCCTTCTTTGACATGAGGTTCCAGCGCATAGCGGCTGTTGCCCGGCTGAAGGTAGCGCTGTCTCCGTTCTTCGATCTTCTCATCGGTGAATTTCCGGCTTCTGCCGCCCTGTACCATGGAGCTAATTTTGGCACCTAACCGGCGGGCCAGTGCGACATCGCCGCAAATCATGCGATTTTCAATCATCGCGGTCAGGGTGCGAACGTCGTCATTCGCCTCGCTGACGCACTGGCGCATTGACCGAACCGCCTGCCCGACCTTGAATCCTGAATCCCAGAGCACGTAGAGCAAAGCCTCTACCGCTTTGGCCGAGGGGTCACTGATGGGATTTTGGGTCAGGAAGAGCAGGTCGATGTCAGAAAACGGGGCCAGTTGCCCACGGCCATAGCCGCCCAGCCCGATCAGACTGATGGGCGTTCGGCGACTGCCAGGCAAGGCATCCTGAATAAATTCGAANAGGTGCGCGATCACAAAGTCAGTCCAGTGCGCCAGACGCTGCGCCGCCGTCCATCCATTGTCATCCCCGACGAGCAGGCTGTCGTGGAGCTGCGCCAATACAGCCGCGCGCTGCTCGCGGATTTGGCGCACCAATTCATCGCGATCTTCGGTGAAGGGGTTACCGTCACCAAAATCGGGCAGGATGGGCGGGTTCATGTCAACGAGCATGGTCATGCAGCTAATCTACCTCGGATCGGTGCAGGTCACGCAAGGCATAGAGTGCTTCCAGTGCCTGTTTAGGTGACATGTCATCGGGGTCGAGCGCAGCAACCGCCGATATGACCTCCGCCCAGCCAGTCGGGGTTGAGGCCCGGGCATCGTCAGTCCTAACTGGGTCGGATGTCGACAGGGCAGCGAACAGAGGCAGATCGAGTCCCAAGTCCTCGGACTTGACGCCCCTGGCCTCACTGTTCTCCAGCGCGTGCAGCACGGCAAAGGCGCGATGAATGACGCTCTCGGGTAGTCCGGCTAGGCGTGCAACCTGAATGCCATAGGACCGATCAGAGGCCCCGGTGACGACCTGATGCAGGAATACGATACTGTCTTCCCACTCCCGGATCGCCATGCGGTGACAGCTGACCGCGTCAATCTGGTCAGCAAGCTGCGTCAGCTCATGATAGTGCGTGGCGAACAGGCAGCGACAACCCAGCCGAGTTACGAGATGCTCGCCCGTTGCCCAGGCAATCGAAAGGCCGTCGAAGGTCGATGTGCCGCGCCCGATCTCGTCAAGAATGACAAAGGAATGGCGTGAACCCTGATTCAGGATGGCAGCCGTCTCGATCATCTCCACCATAAAGGTCGAGCGCCCACGCGCCAGATCATCAGAGGCCCCAACGCGACAGAAAAGGCGATCAACCGGGCTAAGCGTAAATGATAGCGCCGGTACGAACGATCCCATCTGGGCCAAAACCACCAGCAAGGCGTTCTGGCGCAAAAAGGTCGATTTACCAGCCATGTTCGGCCCGGTCAGGAGCCACAAGCGGTCATCGCTATCCAGCGTGCAGTCGTTGGCAATGAAGGCGCTGCCGTCCTGCTGGCGCAGCGCCTGTTCAACCACCGGATGCCGACCACCAATGACCTTTAACTGCGGAGGGCCGCTAACGAAAGCGGGACAACTCCAACCCTGGTCAGCCGCCAGATCACCGAGCCCAGATACCGCGTCCAGCACAGAGAGTGCGGCGGTCAGCCGGTCAAGATCAGTCGCCTGGGCGAGGATCGCTTCGACCATGGCGGCGAATAGCTCCAGCTCCAACCCCAACGCCTTGTCCGCTGCTGAACGGATTTCGGCTTCAAGTTCGCTGAGCTCAACCGTGGTAAAGCGCATGGCGTTGGCCAAGGTTTGCCGGTGAATAAATGGACCATCTGACTCGGTTGGCACCTTGTCGGCATTCACGGCAGATACGTCGATGAAGTAGCCCAGCACGTTGTTGTGTTTGATCTTGAGTGAGACGATGCCGGTCGCTTCCACGTACTGTGCCTGCAGCCCGGCTATCAGACCCTTAGCGTCGTCGCGAAGCCCGCGCAGGCGGTCGAGTTCGCTGCTGTGACCGGCAGCGATGAACCCGCCGTCTCGGGCAAAACTTGGCGGCTCATCGATCAGTGCATTGTGAAGATCAGGAAACAGCGCGTCGGGCTGCCCCAGATCGGCAAGATTGTCATCGAGCAAGGGCGGCAAAAGGCGGACGCTGAGGGTGGAAGTCAGCCGGTCGGCGATTGCCTGAGCACCCCCAAGGCCGGTCAGCATCGCCTGGATATCGCGTGGCCCGCCTCGCCCCAGAGAGAGGCGCGTCAGGGCCCGCTCCATATCAGGCACCAGCCGCAGTGCGGCCCGCAGATCCTGCCGCAGGCCACTGTCTTCGACCATAGTGGAGACGGCGGCGAGTCGGTCTTCGATCGGGCCGATGTTGGCGAAGGGCAGCGCCAGCCACTCACGCAGCCGACGCGCGCCGGGCGGTGTCACCGTGCGATTGATCAGCGCGAATAAGCTGCCTTTGGCCTGCCCACTCTGCGTCGTGAACAGCTCCAGGTTACGGCGCGAAGCGGGATCGATGTCGAGGTAGTGGTCCGATTGGCGCTGCTGGAGCGGGCGCAGGCGGGGCATGCTACCCTTCTGCGTCAGAACAACGTAATCGACGACCGCGCCAGCGGCTGCGACCTCGGACCGAGAGAAATCACCAAAGGCATCGAGGTTTGCAACCCCATAGGCTTTACACAGGCGGTCATGCGCATTGGCACTGTCAAAGCGGACCCGCGGCAGGGGAGACTGCGCCGCACCAGTTGCCCTGATCGCCGCCATAAACACTGCGTCATCCAACGCAGACTCAGCAAAGATGATCTCGGCCGGACCCAACACCTCTACCCGCTGCGCCAACGCGCGCATGCTTTCGAAAGGCTGCGCGTGAAACTCGCCGGTGGACATATCAAGCCAAGCCAGTGCGAGGCCGCCACTGACCGTCGCAACCCCGGCGAGAAAGTTGTGCGACCCGGCGGTGAGGACGGCGTCCTCAGTCAGAGTGCCAGGCGTGACCACGCGGACGATCTCGCGCCGGACGACAGACTTCGAACCGCGCTTCTTTGCTTCGGCGGGATCCTCGGTCTGCTCAGCGATGGCAACCTTGAAACCTGCCCTGATTAACCTTGACAGGTAAGACTCGGCCGCATGGTGTGGAACACCGGCCATGGGAATAGGATCACCACCGTGCGTTCCGCGTTTGGTCAGCACAATATCAAGCGCGCCGGCAGCCTTCTCCGCGTCTTCGAAGAACAGCTCGTAAAAGTCCCCCATCCGATAGAACAGCAGGCATTCGGGATGCTCATCCTTGATGTCCAGATACTGGACCATCATCGGTGACGCCTCTGCCCTTCGGTCTGTAGCGGTTGACTCAACCGTGGCTTGGTCATTTGTTGCTGGCATAATCAAGCCGTTTCGTTAACCACGAACCCAGTATGGGGTGAGAGGGCATTTCTAATGAGCCAGGACGTCAACCGCATCACGGAACGCGAAGCCCTCCTCCTGCATTCCAGCGGCAGACCCGGCAAACTCGAAGTTACTGCTACCAAGCCTCTGGCTACACAGCGAGACCTTTCTTTGGCTTACTCGCCCGGTGTGGCTTTTCCATGCCTTCGGATCGCCGAAAACCCCGACAGCGCCTACGACTATACCGCCAAGTCCAACACCGTGGCCGTAATTTCAAACGGGACCGCAGTTTTAGGGCTCGGCAACCTCGGCGCGCTGGCTTCTAAACCGGTGATGGAAGGCAAGGCGGTGCTGTTCAAGCGCTTTGCTGACATTGATGGTATCGACCTCGAGTTCGATACCGAAGATGTCGACCGGTTTTGTGATGCGGTTGAAGTCTTGGCCTCGTCATTCGGTGGTATCAACCTCGAAGACATCAAGGCGCCGGAAAGCTTCATTATCGAAGAGCGCCTGCGCCAGAATCTCGATGTTCCTGTCATGCACGATGACCAGCATGGCACCGCCATCATTGCTGCGGCGGGATTGATCAATGCGCTGGAACTGACAGAGCGCAGCCTCAGTAATATCCGCATGGTGGTCAACGGCGCCGGCGCAGCGGCAATCGCAACGCTTTCGCTGCTCAAGGCTATGGGTCTGCCACCAGAAAACGCCACCATGTGCGATAGCCGCGGCGTTATCTATCGCGGCCGGTCCGAGGGCATGAATCAGTGGAAGTCCATGCACGCAGTCGATACTGACCTGCGGACGCTCGAAGAGGCTATGGCAGGCGCTGACGTGTTCTTCGGCCTGTCTGTGAAGGACGCCATCACTCAGGATATGGTCGCATCGATGGCCGCGAAGCCAATCGTCTTTGCGATGGCCAATCCGGACCCTGAGATTAAACCTGAACTGGTGGAACAGGTGCGTGACGATGCCTTGGTTGCCACCGGCCGGTCAGATTACCCCAACCAGGTC
The DNA here is from genome assembly GCA_002690455.1 of Kiloniella sp. GTDB lineage: Bacteria > Pseudomonadota > Alphaproteobacteria > UBA7985 > UBA7985 > UBA7985. The sequence continues at coordinate 24,841 of NZET01000020.1, read as the reverse complement.
AACAACGTCCTCGGCTTCCCCTATATTTTTCGCGGCGCGCTCGACGTTCGCGCCAGAGCGATCAACGATGAGATGAAGATCGCCGCCGCCAAAGCCATTGCCGCTCTGGCGCGCGAAGACGTGCCGGACGAAGTCGGCGAAGCCTATGGCCGCAAACTCAAATTTGGTCGTGAGTACCTTATCCCAGCCCCGTTTGACCCGCGCCTGATTGTTGCCATTCCACAAGCTGTGGCCCAAGCGGCCATGGAAAGCGGGGTTGCCCGGCGGCCTATCATCGATATGGAAGCCTACGCCGAGGAGCTGAAAGGCCGTCTCGACCCGACCTATGACCGGCTGCAGCGGGTCTATGACCGCGCCCGGGGCAAGGGCCAACGCGTTGTCTTTGCAGAAGGCGAAGACCCGCGCGCTGTCCGGGCAGCGCTAGCGCTGCAGAACGGCGACCTCGGGCGGCCAATTCTGGTGGGACGTCAGGAAGACATAGAAGCCACGTTGGCCGACATGGGACTGGCCAAGGACGCGCTGGAGATTCGCAACGCCGGTCAGCGGCGTGAAGACAACCCGGAACTGGTGGATATGCTCTATACCCGCTTGAACCGGAAAGGCTACCTGCGCCGCGACTGCCAACGTCTTATCCACCAGGATCGGAACGTCTACGCTGCCTCTCTTGTCGTTTCGGGGCAGGCTGATGCCATGGTGACGGGCCTGACCCGTGCCTTTGGAAGCTGCTTCGAGGACGTGTTGAAGGTCAGCGATCCAGCGCCCAATGAGCGCATCATGACCTATGCCATGTTCATTCGACGCGGGCAGACCGTTTTCCTCGCCGACACCTCCGTCGCGGAGAACCCCGACGGTCGCGCGCTGGCCGATATCGCAGTGCAAACGGCAGCGACAGCACGATCATTGGGTTTCGAACCACGCGTCGCCCTGCTGAGCTACTCGAACTATGGCCAGCCAGCACGTCCTGCCACCCGCGATGTCCGTGATGCGGTTCTGGAGCTTGAACGCCGCGGCGTCGATTTCGAATTCGACGGTGAGATGCAGGTCAACGTCGCGCTGGACTACGACCTTATCCAAACGACCTACCCCTTTTGCCGACTGACGGGCCCGGCAAACGTACTTGTCATGCCCAGCCTTCACGCGGCGAACATCAGTCAGAAACTGCTGACGGAGTTTGCTGACGGCACTGTGATCGGGCCCGTGCTACAAGGCATCAATCACGCCGTACAAATAACATCGATGAATGCCAAGGTTTCTGACGTGCTGAATGCGGCGGTTTTTGCAGCCATCGAAAGCGCCCGCAAGTAAATACAATGCGATACATTATCTGGCAAAGCTGTGGATAAAGCTTGGATTCGCACCTATTTACACGTAAAAGGACGCATATTCTTCCGCGGATCTGAACCGGTTCGATCTGCGGTATTCCATATTTCGGAGGTCTCCTGACCCATGTTTTCGAAGACAAAAAAAGACGATAGTGGTGCAGCATCAGAATCGCCCGGTGCGTCGGTAGCCCCGAGTGGACCATCAGTAGCGGCAGCGGCTGCACCATCAATGGCCCCAAGCAGTGCACCAGCAGCAGCGCGTCCAGCGCCCTCGACCGGTGCAGACCTGTCGGGCACGCCTCGGCCAACGATTTCCCCCGTCGCTGGCGCAGCACACGCAGCACCCCAGGCCGCACCGTCAGTGAGCGCGCCAGGCGCAGCGCCCAAGCCAGCGCCTACTCTGACACCAACCATTCAAGCCGCACCCGCAGCCTCCACCCCGGCACCACGCACAGCAACCAGCACCCCGATCCGGACCAGCAGCAACGGTGACCCAATCCTGTCTAATCCAGCGCCACGCCCCGCCGCGCACCAGCCCAAAGGGAGTCAGACCTTGCAAGAAGCCGGAAAACTGATTGTCGGTCGGGAGATCAAGCTTAAGGGCGAAATTACCTCCTGCGAACGCCTCGTCGTCGAAGGATCGCTCGAAGCCGCTCTGATGGACAGCCGCACCCTGGACGTTACCCCCGGCGGCCATTTCAAAGGCATGGCCGTGGTGGATTCAGCCACCATCAGCGGGCATTTCGAGGGCGAACTGACGGTCGAAGGGCTGCTGACGGTAACATCAACCGGTCGCATCATCGGCACCATTCGCTTCGGTGAGCTCGAGGTTGAGCGCGGCGGCACACTCTCTGGTGATATCGCGATTGCCGGCACCCCGGCGCGGTCCTCCGGCAGTAAGGCTCCATCGCAGGACAATTAGGCGCAGGGCTGGCAGGTCTGCCACAGTTGGCGGCCTCTGCGCATCTGGCTTAATCCTGCAGTGGAAATTCAGCCGTGTTTTCGTCTAAAACACGCGTTAGAAGAACAGTGAAGAATCCTTCCCGGGAACGTTGCCGGGTGGGGTCATCAAGACTTTTGGGAAGTGTACCAATGAACAACCTGCGTTTCTGGCTCTTGTCCCTGATTGCGCTCCTCGCGTCCGGGTCGGTTGCAACCGCACAGAAGCCCGAAGATCTGGGTGCGTTTACCGCGTGGAAAGCATACCGCATGGTTGAGCCCTCGGGTCAGGTCGTGTGCTGGATGCTGACCGACCCTCAGTCGTCGCAACCCAACAACCTGCGCCGCGGTGAACCATGGCTGCTCGTCGCGCATCGCCCAGGGCAAGAGGTTCGCGTGATTTCTTTTGAATCCGGGTTCCCGATGGACGCCGCCAAGCGGCCGATTGCTTCCGTCGGCAGCAAGAACTTTGCTATGTTCAGCACGGGCGGAGAGACAGCCTGGAGTCACCCTGAGGACGACGCCGCGATGATCACTGCCCTGAAACGGGGCCTGAGCTTGACCATCGAAAGCCGGTCGGCGCGAGGAAACGACATCCGTGACCAATTCTCGCTTCGCGGCTTCACCAAGGCTTACGACAAGATCACGCAAGCCTGTAATCTCTGATCAACGCCCACGGCTGGTGGAAACGAGAAGTCCCCGCCAACGCGATTAACGGGAGTGTATAGCCGTCGCCGGTTGAGCCTGTCCGTGGACTGTGGCACTGCTGGTCCATGAACCAGATTGCACCCACACCGGAAATAAACCCGTCGTCGAGCCTGGATCCCGCGCAGTTTGCTTCGGCCGACGGCCAGCGAGTCAATTTAATTGGCATTCCCCGGACGCAACTCAACGACATGCTGGTTGAGCGAGGCCACAAACCTTTCCGAACCAAGCAGCTCTGGCAATGGCTTTACTGGCACGGCGTGACAGACTTCGACGCCATGACAAATCTGTCCAAGCATTTCCGGCAAAGCCTGGCCGATGAATTCGTGATCGAGCGCCCGCGGGTTTCCCAAGCACTCAGTAGTGCAGATGGCACGGCAAAGTGGCTGCTGAAATTCCCAGACGGCAACGAAGTGGAGACCGTCCATATCCCCGAAGCTGACCGCGGCACACTGTGCGTTTCCAGCCAGGTTGGCTGCACGCTGACCTGCAAGTTCTGCCACACCGGCACGCAGAAGCTGGTGCGGAACCTGACGGCGGCCGAAGTTGTAGGCCAGATGATGCTCGCCCGTGATGCTTTCGGCGAATGGCCGACACCATCAGACCATTCAAGGATGATCACCAATGTCGTGATGATGGGCATGGGTGAGCCGCTCTATAACTACGATAACGTCGCAGCCGCACTGCGGATCGTCATGGATGGCGAGGGTCTTTCACTCTCCAAACGGCGCATTACGCTGTCAACATCTGGCGTGGTCCCGGCCATGCGCCAATGCGGGGAGGAGCTGAACGTCAACCTCGCCGTGTCGCTGCACGCGGTGGACAATGACACGCGCGATCACATCATGCCGATCAACAAGAAGTACCCGCTAGAGGAACTGTTGGATGCGTGCCGCAGCTATCCCGGCGTCACCAATGCGCGGCGGATTACCTTTGAATACGTCATGCTGAAGGGCGTAAACGACAGCGACGCTGATGCGCGACAGCTGGTGCGTCTCCTCAAGGGTATCCCGTCGAAAATTAACTTAATCCCCTTCAATCCCTGGCCGGGTTCAGACTTCGAATGCTCCAGCGCGACCCGGACTGCAGCGTTCCAGACAATCATTCAAGAAGCTGGACTATCCGCACCTGTGCGCACAACGCGCGGTGAAGACATTCTCGCCGCATGTGGCCAACTCAAATCCGAAAGTCAGAAGCTACGGCGCTCGGAACGCGATCGACTCGAAGCCGCGCACTTAGCAGCACAGGTTTCAGCTGTCGACTAACTGATGGCTCTAACCAAACTGGGCTTTTGCCCTCTTGTCATCGCCCCGGTCGACCACTGCGCGCCACGTCAAACAAGCACTGACGGGTCAGCGCGATGGTCGGCGCATCAGTCTGGCGCACCGCCGCCAGACAATCCCGCACCAAATCCAGCGCGGCAAGGCTGCGCACCAAGGGCCAGTCGCGCGCCTGCGCCGTGAACACGTCCTTGGTTTTGAAGAAAAGCGGTGGCCGCAACCCAGCGATTGCAGCCTGCATCGTCTTGCCTTCATCCACTGCAACGCCCACAGCCATAAAGCGGTTGAGGTGCAAACGCAGCATGCTGAGGACAGCGTTGGGGTCGGTTCCAGCGGAGAGTTGACGATCGAATTCCGTGTCCACCTGCGCAGCCCGCCCCGCGGTAATGGCAAAGAGCAGGCGGTCAAGCTCCAGTCCCGCCGCATTGGGTGCACAGGCCAGCACGTCTTCGAGCGTCACTTCCTCGGCATCAGCACCAACATACAGCGCCAGCTTCTGCAGCTCATTGAGCGTCAGCACCCTGTCACCACCCAAATGACCTTGCAGCGCCTGGCGCGCGTCAGCGCTGACGCTAAGGCCGTGCTCCTCCTCCAGTACCTGCCGAATCAGTGTCGGCAGCACTGAGACTTCATCGCTGTAACAGGGAACAGCGGCAAAACCGTCCGACTTCTCAGCCATTACGCGGATCTTAGCGCGCGGGCTCAATTCATCCGCCACAATCATGACAAAGGCGGCCAGCTTGTCCAAGTCAGTCTGCAGAGCGGTCAGAGCACGCACCAGATCGGCATCGTTGCCCGAAGCCTCGACTAGTCGCGGGCCGCCCATAAGTGACAGCGCGCGCGCTTCGTCCACCAACCGGGTCGGATCAGCCTCAATCTCGTTTGCGGTAAAACGAACATGGTTCATGGGGTCGAAGTCGTCGCCAAAAACCGCAGCGCGGACCAACTTCACCCGCTCCTGTACCAGACCCCGGTCGGGGCCGTAGATCAGGACAACTCGTGCACGTTGTGGCGCAGTCCTGCAGAAGGCATCGGCATTGGCGGATGAAATTTTCATCGGTACTGCATGGATTGCGCAGCATAAAGGGCCAGCACTACTTGTGTCGCCATATCGTCCGCCAATTGAGTCAGTGCCTGCTCACGAGCCAACTCGGCAGCAGGGACAGCGCGCCAGCCCAGCTGTGCCTCACGTTGGTCAGATCGACCACGGGCTATCCCCTGCCACAGTGTTCGCCCGTCCTCCGCCGTCCCTGACGCTGCGCCCTGGGCTGCGTTAATGGTACGGATCTCGAAGTGGGCCAGCGCCAGAACTTCTTGCCAGTCACAATTGAGGCCATCTGAACGATCGGTCGATTGACCGGTGGTTTGACACGTCGACAAATCGAGATTGGCAACGTCTTTCGTTTCAACACGAAGCTGAAGTGCGAGACCATAGGTCGGCGCGCGCGGTTGCTCGATCTGATTGAGACGTTGAACCAGCGCGGCGCGCAGAATCTGTCCGTCGCGGTCAGGAATCAACGGAATTGCGATATCGTACTGGCCCGTGCTGTTGTCGCGTAGTTGAGGCTGAAACCCACACCCTGTGAGGCTCACCAGCAAGATCATCAGTGCTGCGCCAGTCCGAACCACCGGTCAGGCCACGATATTGACGATGCGGCCAGGGACGACAATGACCTTCTTCGGCGTATTGCCGTCCAGCATGCGCTGAACACCTTCCAGCGCCATGGCGGCGGCTTCCGTGTCGTCCTTGCTCGCATCCTTGGGCATGTCGATTGTACCGCGGAGCTTGCCGTTCACCTGCACGCCAATGGTCACGCTGTCGTCAACCAGTAGCGCCGGATCAACCTGAGGCCAGGGGGCGAGGCAAACGAGATCTTCATTGCCAAGACTGGACCATAACTCCTGCGCAAGGTGTGGCATCATTGGTTCGAAAGCACGAATGAAGAAGCTGAGACATTCGCGCAGCGGCTCGCCCGCAACCCCGGGCTGGCCCAGCGCCTTGCCCAGATCGTTGGCAAATTCATAGATCCGTGCAACCGACTTGTTGAAGCCAAAGGTCTCGATATCGGTGGTCACGCCGTGAACCATCTTATGGCTGGAAACGCGGAGTGCCTGCATCGCCGGAGCATCACCGTCGCCAGGCTGGCCTAAAGATGAGCCGGCCTCTGTAACCAGCCGGAACACCCGTTGGGTAAAGCGCCAGGCACCTTCTGCGCCGGACTCAGTCCACTCCAGATCACGGTCTGGCGGACAGTCGGACAGCATGAACCAGCGGGCCGTGTCAGCGCCGTACACCTGAATAATCTGGGCTGGCGCAACGACGTTCCGCTTTGACTTGGACATCTTGATCACGCGGCCAACGTCAACCGGCTTGCGCCCATCGAGGGTGATAAACCCCTCGTCGGTCTTCTCGATTTCATCCGGGGCAAGCCAATTACCCTCCGGGTCCTGATAGGTTTCGTGGCAGACCATGCCTTGCGTAAACAGGCCTGCAAACGGCTCATCGACAGATCCCTGCCCAATGACGCTCATTGCTCGGGTGAAGAAGCGCGAATAGAGCAGGTGCAGAACGGCGTGCTCGACCCCACCTACATACTGATCGACCGGCAGCCAGTAGTCTGCGTCCTCGCGAACCACTGGGGTGTCGGCGCGCGGTGACGTGAAACGCGCAAAATACCAGGAGCTGTCGACGAAGGTATCCAACGTATCCGTTTCCCGACGGGCCTCCCCCCCGCACTTGGCGCAACTGGTTTTGGTCCAGCTTGGGTGATGGTCGAGCGGGTTGCCCGGCTTATCAAAGCTGACATCCTTTGGCAGCTCGACCGGCAACTGATCATCGGCGACTGGCACAACGCCGCAGGTATCACAGTGGGTCATGGGGATCGGACAGCCCCAGTAGCGCTGGCGCGATGCGCCCCAGTCGCGCAAGCGATAAGTGACACGGCTCTTGCCTTGATCCCGGGTTTCGAGCATGGCGATGGCTTGGGTCTTTGCGTCATCCGTCCTCAGACCGTTGAACGGGCCGGAATTCACATGCGGGCCGTCGCCGACATAGGCTTCTTCGCCGATCGGGCCATCCTCGCCATCGGGTCCGGCGACAACGCGGATCACCGGCAGATTGTACTTCCGGGCAAATTCCAGATCGCGCTGGTCGTGGCCGGGGCAGCCAAAAATCGCACCGGTGCCGTAGTCCATGAGGATAAAGTTGGCGACCAACAAAGGCAGCGTTTTGGCAGGGTCTGCCGGATGCTGCACGCGCAGGCCGGTGTCAAAGCCCTTCTTCTCCTGCGTTTCCAGTTCGGCTTCGGACGTGCCGGAGCGTTGGCATTCGCGAATGAACTCTGCCAGCTCGTCATTATCAGCAGACAGCTCAGTAGCCAGTGGATGTTCGGGCGCCATGGCGAAGAAAGACGCGCCGTAAATCGTATCTGGACGGGTGGTAAAGACCACCAGTTGATCATCGCGGCCCTCGATCTGCAGCGCCATTTCCGCACCTTCAGATCGGCCGATCCAGTTCTCCTGCATCAGACGCACTTTATCTGGCCAGCGGCTCAGGTCATTGTAAATGGCGTCGAGCAATTGTGGGGCATAGTCGGTGATTTTGAAAAACCATTGCGTCAGCTGGCGCTTTTCCACCAAAGCACCGGAACGCCAGCCGCGGCCATTTTCAACCTGCTCGTTGGCAAGTACCGTCATCTCCATTGGATCCCAATTGACCCAGCTCTCTTTCTGGTAAACCAGTCCCTTGCGGTACATCTCGATGAACATGCGCTGCTGCTGTTCATAGTACTCAGGGTCGCAGGTTGCGAATTCCCGGGTCCAATCGATCGACAGGCCCATGGATTTCAGCTCTGTCCGCATCAGGTCGATGTTGCGATAGGTCCAGTCTGCTGGGTGCACCTTGCGCTCAAAAGCGGCGTTCTCCGCAGGTAGCCCGAAGGCATCCCAGCCAATCGGGTGAAGGACATTATAGCCGCGCGCGCGCTTGTAACGCGCCACAACGTCGCCGAGCGTATAATTGCGCACGTGCCCCATGTGGATCGCACCGGAAGGATAGGGAAACATTTCCAGCACGTAGTACTTTTCGCGGCTCGCATCGGTTTCGGCGCAAAAGGCCTGCTGCTCATCCCAGACGGTCTGCCACTTCTTTTCGGCGGCGGTGGCATTGTAGCGGTCGGTGCTCATGGCTCAGTCCCGATCTGATGGCGGTCAATGAAGATAAGGGCTCGTCTTGCCGCAGGGACTGCAGCTCAATTGAGTCTGGTTTTCAGTTGCTGCGCGGCGCGGAGAATCTGACCCTCCAGCTCGCGCGCGGCTGGCAGTGAGGACGGCGCCTCGCGCCAAATGCCCTGCTCCTGAATCTGTCGGTGAACTGTGACATGGAAAGAGCCCGGCCCCAGAACGTCGCTTGTGTGCTGCACATCGACACGAACACGTTCAGGTCGGGTTTGCGTGCCGGTGTACCAGTCCGTTGCGTACAAACCGTTGCGCAGATCAGTCTGCGACAATGGCATGAAGGCCAGCGTTTGCGCCGTTGCGTCCCAAAGGAATGGGTTAACGCTCACACTCACCTGGCCGACGCCGGCCAGATTATCGACGGGTAGCCCGTCTTCGCCGAGTTTCACTTCGTCGATTCCCAGCGTTTCAGAGGCGATATTGCCTCCTAGCCCGAGGAGGCGCATGAGCAGCCCGGGCTGCTCAGCGTCTGGAGACCGTTCCCGAGATGCGGATGCATCACCACGGGTCTCGTCAGCTTCGCGCTCGGCCTGCAGCTGCGCACCACGCGCGGTTCGAAACGTAAAGTTGCCGAATCCAAGACCGCCACCGCGGCTTCCCTCGGCATCCGCGCCACTGACGTCCCCGGACTGCGCGGCAGCCAGTTCGACCGCCGACTCACCCTGGGCGGAACGAATGCTGCCGACCGGCACTACACCTTCTGGCAGGACATCGCTGAGATCGCCCAAAATGGCGGCATCTGTGCGTACATAACGGCCCTGCGCATCCTGCTCAAAGCTCATGGTGTTATCGCCAGCCGTGAAGTTAATCTCTTCCGTCGCACCACAAGCCGTGAGCCCAGCAAGCAGCCCAAGCACCACTACCCGTGGCGCCCACCGCCAAAGATGACGACCTGCATGCACGGCATCAACATTCAGCGCAAGCGGCGCCGTCACCGCTTCAGAAGCAGATACGGGTGCCCCGGGAACAAAGGTTGGATGTGGCTTAGCCATTCTGGAGTTTCTTGTGCTTCTTCTGGTTACGCTTGATGCGCAGTTTATCCGCGTAGGAGAGCTTACGGCCCACACCAGTGATGCCATCCATGGCGAACTGCTTGCTGTTTTTCTGCAGCTGCTCGTCTAAGTCTTTGAAATCCTCGGGGATGTAGTCAAAGCGGCGCATCTGCTGGTGATGGTTGCGGATCACGCGGCGCACTTGCTCCTCCGTCATCTCTTCTTTCCAGCTGCCGGTCTTGCCCTTCCGGAAGAAGGCCTCGCCACCCATTTTTTCCTTAAATCCCTGATCTTTTTCTTTCGCTTGAATTTTGTCGAACTTCACCGCTGCTTCGGCGGCAATTACATCATCGCGGGAGAAAGGCAGGCCAAGGTGCATGGCCGTGCGGTGAAAGGTTTCGGCTGGATCATGCTTCATGTCTTCGTAGCGCATGTAGATGACCCTTGGGTCAGGTTCCGCAGTCCAGGACGAAACGTGTTCTGACCAAGACCCCATCAGCTGCGGGATCTGACCAGGCGCGAGAGCCTTTTCCCGCGCTTCCTCATCGGTGAGTTCAGGGCGCTTCTTCTTCTCCGCGGCAATCGCAGCTTCCAGGTCGAACTTCTTCGGGCGACCACCAATGAAGTGGGCTGGCTGTGCCATGGCAGCGATGGAACCATCGATGTCCGTGTTCATATGGCTAGCGAAAGAAGGGGTAACGTCGAGCGGGTTGCGAACGATGTAGACCGCGGAACGGAACGTATCGAGGCCAATGGTTCGGGTTCCATGCCAGGCGCCATTACAAAGGTGCGTTTTCACGAACACCTTTTTATCCTGCTGGATTGCCAACAGTTTCTGCGCCAACGGCATGGTCTGTGCCACTTCCTGATCACTGATCTCGTAGTGTGGCTTGCCCAGAATACGCTCGAAGAGATGGAAGGTCACATCCATCTGGCCGGCCCGGCCCGCGATATCTGAGAGGTTAAAGTTCGCGTCTTCCCGAACCATGGGGTTAAACAGCGCAAACAGGAACAGACGAGTCCAAGTGTTCCCAGATTTCGGGAAAGATGCGAGGTAGATCAGCCCCTTTTCCGGCGGCAGAGCAGCAACGGAAAGACGGCGGCGCAGATCTTCCGCCACCTCGGGGCGAATATAATCCGGTATCTCGGGAAGTTCTGCAGCGCCTGTGCTCACTTCGCTTGTTTCTTCGGGTGCCGCTTCAGATGCCGCCTTGGTCGCGAGTTCTTTTTCTTGCGCGTCCATTATATTGGTCTCCGGTTACAGGGTGCCTGCCAGAAGGTTAACTTTACCGATGAATCGAGCTTCTAGTGCGATTCGATCAGAGTCTCAATCTGCAGTGAGAGCGCACCAGACAGTTTTTCGTTCAACCGTGTATTTTCGATACCTTTGGCTACTTTATAAGCCGAAAATAGCCGCCGCAGGTTGTAAGACTTGATCCGACCCCAAAGTTCATCGGGGTTACCGATGCTATGTTCCCGTGTCAGGCTTCGGAAAATCCCGAGAGCCAGCGCCGGGCGCCCAAAGAAGCTCAACGCCAGATGGCTGAGGCGTACAACATTGCCCTCTTTTCTCATGATCGGGGCAAAGGCCCCCTTGAAAGGTGCGCTCTGGTTAACATTGCGCCCGACGACGAGCCGAGGCGATTTATCTTTGCCCGATGCAGAGCCCAGCGGGAGTGACAGCGGTAACGACATGGCGACCATTGACGGGTCGGCCACGTCCTTGGTGTTCAGTGCCCACAGGGAGTCGAAGCGACCCGAATTGATAATCACAGCCTTGGCCGATGAACCATTGATGGTCAAGGAACCACTGACTGTCCGGGAAATGTTCAGTTGCGACCTGCCCTGACGTGCGAGGCCCATGAACGGCATGGCCCGCGATCCCTTTTCGGTCCTGATAATCATTGAAGCCAGCATCCGCTGGTTTATAGCGGCTTTATCGATGTCAGCTTGCAAAAAGTTAGTCAGGCCGAGCATCTCAAACGTCTCACTGTTCTCTTCCAATAACATGCCGATGGCCTGCCGCATTTCGGCAGCGGCCGCACGGTTGGCGTCATCATTTATGGCGCTGACATATGCATTCCAGAATGCTCGGACCGGCTCTGCAATGTCGGCTGAATCGCGAACGGAGCAGCTCTCGTTGTCGAAATCTGCTGGGTCAAGTTGTAAGTGCTCAGGCAGGGTTATTTCGAAAGGGTTTTCCGGTTTTGATACGCGCAGGGTCAACCCGCTTTCGTCATGATCGACTTCAATGTTTTTTATTGAACCGCCAAGGTCCGAGATTTCCTTAATAAGGGTGTTCAGCGCTGAAATGTCGCTCACAGTCGGGGCTCCGGATGGGGTGGTTTTCAAAGATGCAGATTTGGCCGAGGTGGGTGAGGGATGCAATCCAGCATCTCCGCAAAGCTGCTCAATTCGTGAAAAATGTGAAGTTTTTTCCATCTTGGGATATTATGCGGCCCGCTCTTTGCTTTAGATCAAGGGTGTCGCTTGTCGTCTTTCAGATCAGGAACCCCCAATGTCTTCAAGTTCATACCGGCTCCCGTGGCCTTGGCTCCGTTCTGAGATAGTACGCTGTGCGGTGATTTTGCTGCTCCTATGGACACCCGCTCTTGCTGGTCCAGCGCGGGGTCAAGCGGGGTCGGTATCCTACCCCGACCTGAGTCAGCTTCAGCCAGATACTGTGGTTGCTGTCGTTAACGGTAATCCGATCAACTTTGCTACCATTGTCTATGCGCATCAGCAGTTGCCCGGCTCCTACCGTGATCTGCCACTTGAGCAAATCATGCCGCAGGTGATGCAACTGGTAATTGAACAGCGCCTGTTGGCGGAAGAAGCCGCCCGCAACGGCATGCAACAAAGCGTGCGATACCAGGCGGCGCTGCAATTCGAAGCCGATCGGCTGCTGCAGGAAATGTACATCGCCACTGCTGTAACCGATCAGCTGGACGACGAAGCACTTGAAATCGCTTATAGCGTCTACGTGACCCAGCTCCCGACTGAAGACCGGGCGCGGGCGCGGCAGATTCTGATCTCTCCGGCCAACAACGACGAGACTGAGGTGCGGCGCGCGCTGATGCAGGCGCAGCAGGTGATTGGCGAACTGCAGGCTGGTGCCGATTTTGCGCTGCTCGCACGGCAACTGTCAGATCATGGGCCAATTGCGGCGCAAGGTGGCGATTTGGGCTACTTCGGGAAAGGTCAGAGCAGCTTCGGCGAACGCTTTGACGCAGCCGTATTCGCCATGTTCGCCGGGACTCGCACGCCCGAGCCAATTACAACACGCTATGGATTCCATGTTGTCGAAGTCATAGATCGGCAGCAGATGAAGCCGCCGCTCGATGACATTCGTGGCAGCCTACGCGCACAGCTGGAGAACCAGAAGATTGCCATGACGTTAGATGAGCTGCGCAACAATGCCGAGATAGACACGATCATTGAAATTGACCCTGGCATGAGTGGCAATTGATCTGCATTCCGGTTTGTGAGGTCTTTTTTCCCGGCGACGGATCGGGTAGGTCCAAAGGCGAACAAGCCGGAGACCCTACCCATGTCAGATGCCGCCGAAATGAGCCGTCAGACAACCCCTGAGACACCAAATGGGACAAGCCCTACAATGTCCCGTGACGAGATTAATGCGCAGCACGCTGCCCATGCTTGGACGCCGTCCCAGCTGCTGGCACGGCTGGAGGCGCTGGGGATCAATGCTGACACCATCGAACATGACCCCATGTGGACGGTAGAGGACTCGCGGCGGCTACGGATCGATATCAACGAAGAAGGCCACTGCAAGTCGCTGTTCTTGCGCAATAAGAAGGGGCAGATGTGGCTGGTCGTCATGCTTGAGGATCAGCGGCTGGACATCAAGGCGCTCGGGCTGGCGCTGGATCAGCGGCTGTCCTTCGCCAAGCCGGACCGGCTGATGGAATACCTCGGGGTGATCCCCGGGTCCGTCACACCTTTCGCTATCGTTCACGACACGGAGGGCGCGGTGCAGGTGGTGCTGCAGAAACGCATGATGGATTGCAAGGCGCTGCATTATCATCCCTTGCGCAACTTCCTGACTACGTCGATTTCTCCCGCAGACCTGACGGATTTTCTGCGTGCCGAGAATCATGAGCCTGTATTGCTCGACTTCTAGTTCATAGACTGTGAAAAGGTCGGCGGGTTGTCGGCAGGCGCACGACCCACCACCTAGGTGCTGAAACCAAGCAAGCTGTCCCTGAAGGAGAGCAGAAAGATCATGAGTGAACTGATTGGCCTTAAGGCCCCCGTCCAACCCAAAGCCCCAGTCGATGTAATTATCGACGGCTCTGAAGCCACTTTCGCGCAAGATGTTATCGAAGCATCGATGCAGCAACCGGTGATCGTCGATTTCTGGGCGGAATGGTGTGGTCCGTGCAAGACGCTGGGGCCCATTATCGAAAAGGTGGTTACTGCGGCAGCTGGTGCGGTCAAGCTGGTCAAAATCGACACAGAGAGCAACCAACAGCTGGCCATGCAGATGCGAATCCAATCGATTCCGACAGTCTATGCCTTTTATCAAGGTCAGCCGATCGATGGCTTTATGGGCGCCCTACCGGAAAGTCAGGTGCAGAGCTTTGTCGACAAGCTGATTGCTGCGGCCGGTGGCGCAGGCGCGGAAGGTGGCGCCAACGCCGCTGGATCTGAAGGCAGTCTGGACGACATCCTTGAGCAAGCTGACGCGGCCCTGACAGCGGGGGATAACGCAGTTGCGCGCGATCTTTTCCGTACAGTGCTGGCGGAGGATCAGACCAATGTCAAAGCCTATACCGGCTTTGCTCGGGCCACGCTGGCAGAAGGTCAACTGGCCGATGTTGTCGCAATGATGGAACAGGTTCCCGAAGAACTCCTGTCGCAGCCGGATATCGTCAGCCTCGCCGGAATGATCAGCTTTGCCGAACAGGCGGCTGGCATGCCGGATACGGCGATTCTACAGGCTGCGGTCGACGCCGATGCGAACGACCATGCGGCTCGATTTGCGCTGGCGCAAGCATTGCTCGGCCGTGGTCAACCGGAGATCGGTGCCGACCATTTGCTCGACATCATGCGCCGCGATCGAGACTGGAACGACGATGGCGCGCGTCAGGCCTTGCTTGCGTTGTTCGAGGCGCTGGGGCAATCGGCACCCCTGACTGTCGCGTATCGCAAAAAGCTTTCGTCCCTCCTGTTCAGTTAAAGACCGCGATTTCGAGATCAGCCGGCGTCAAACCATCTCAGGCCCATGGGCGGATGAGTCAGGCACTGCCCGCATCCGATGCTTGGATACGTGACTGCGGGCGATCTGTGTCGAGAGACCTGCAACAAAAAGTTTGCAACGGAGGGTTTTCGACTTGGGAACCTGCACGGCTGCAGCGATCTATGCATTGTGAGCTGGGTCAGCATTGTCCAGCCTCGAATTCGGTACATATTCGATTTCAAAGATACATAACCACAAAAGCGGAAAAGAGAGGGCGGTCATGACGGCACGGGCATTCTTGCCAACATCGCTGGACCAGATGCCAGGGGCATTGCCGATATTTCCCCTAACGGGAGCTTTGCTGCTGCCGCTGGGACACCTGCCTCTGAACATTTTTGAACCGCGCTACGTGGCTATGGTCGCCGATGCACTGCAGACGCCACAACGCTTGATTGGCATGGTGCAGTCCTCGGACCAAGACAAGAGCATGGGTGAAGCACCTGTGCACGGACTCGGTTGCGCAGGGCGAATTTCTGCGTTTTCAGAAAATGACGACGGCACCCTTCTCATTACGCTCACTGGCGTGGCCCGCTTCAGCATCATCGATGAGTTGGCTTTGGCGCCAGGTGGTTACAGATGCGTCAAAGCTGATTTCGGACCCTTTGCCACTGATTTGGAACGTTTGGTATGGAACGCTTCAAAAACTGCAGACGATGCTGATAATGAAGGAGATGTCCTTCGTGCCTCAGTGATCGATGCGACCCGTCGGTACTTCGATGCCAAGGGCTACAGCACTGATTGGGACGGAATCAACAATCTGGATCTAGCAGAATTAGTGACGTCACTCGGGATGGCCTGCCCGTTCGATCCGGTGGAGAAACAGGCGCTGCTTGAGGCCCGTACTGTGGAAGAGCAGGCAAAGACGCTTGCGCAAATCCTCACCATGGCGGCTATTGGTGACGGGCGGGACAACAATACGGCTGTAAACTGACGGTTTTCATATTTGCAGAAATCAAAGAAGCCTCTTTTGGACACGCACCAAGGCATGAACGACGCCACGGAACAGGACAAACCGATACACGCGCCTTCTGCGACGCCTGCGTCAGCTTCAGCAGTGGAACCAAGCATGCTGGAATTACTGGTTTGCCCATTGACGAAGACGACGCTTCACTTCGATCGTGACGCGCAGGAACTTGTGTCAGAGCAAGCTGGGCTGGCATTCCCTATTCGGCAAGGTATCCCAATCCTTCTGGTTGAAGAAGCGCGGCGGGTTTGAGGACGCCTCTCGAGACAGGGTAAACTGAGGTAGTGGTGATTGCGCGTGGGAGGGCCGAAGGCCGCGAAGCGGCCAAGGTCCGAGCGCGCCACTATTCATGCTTCGGCTGACATTGAGCTTGAATGTCGCGATGTTCGTCCGGCAGCGTTTGTCCTGAGCCAGTCATCGCCCTTGTGATCGGGGAAGAGCCCCGCCATGAGAAAGGGTTGCGCCGATCTTGCCTCGACCGCTTCGCGGTCTTCGTCAAGCCGTCACGCAAATCAACCGCTTCGCGCCCGGTCGGCTACCGCCTCCGATCAACAAAAGCCACCAACCCAGCGAAACCCTTTCGACAAAACATTGGAATAGCGTCACGCCAAAGCAAAGCGAGGCGAGGCATGTCCGGTGAGTTGCGCGGGAGAGATTTGTAAGCCGCGAAGCGGCGTCAAATCGAGTACGCAACCTCCTCGCGGTGCGTAAACCATTTCAAACACTTGTCTGATCACAAACTACCCCTGTCCAAGCGTCGGTAGAGCGCATAAAACTCTCGCTATGCTTGACTTGTTCGACCGCTCCGAAGGCCTATCCGTCGAAACTGCGCCTGCCCTTATCTGGCACGAAGGCTGCCTGTGGTGGTGCGCACCAGGGCAATCGGGTCAACAGTTGAGCTCGCAGGCTCTGAGCCAGGCGTTGACCGAGCACGCTCCCCTTGTTTGCCACATGCCGGCTCTTGCTCGGCGTGGGGGTTTGCAACGGTTTCGGGCCTTGGACGTGCTGGAACTTTTCGCCTTTGTCCGCCCCGCTCGAACTGTCACGCCGACCCCTCGGGCACTGACCCGTGCCCTCGACCTCGAAGCCCTGTCAGAAGACGCAACTCCAGAAGAACAGGCGGCCAATCTGCGCGCCCTCGCCCGCGCGCTTCTGGCTGAAGCCACCGGCCTTGGTACCGCTGATCGCGTGCTACTCTCTGGCATCTGGATCACCGCAAGGGCTCACTGGCCATGGGCCCAGCCTCTGGTGCGCGGCCTCGCAGTTAGCGCCGGCGATAGCGCTCTCGACCCGGGCGCCGATCAGTCTCGCGCCCTCCGCGTGTGGGAACGAATGGACGCCTGGGAAGACGAAGCTGCCCAGGGGCGTCCCGGCACCGACCCAGTGACTGAAACCGAAGCGCGCACTCAGCTTTCGAAACTGCTCAGCCTCGGCCGTGGAGATGTCGAGGAGCGGCCCTCTCAGTCTGACTTTGCCTCTGCCGTCAGCCAGGCCTTTCACCCCCGCGAGGAACGCGACTCGCCGCACATGGTACTTGCCGAAGCGGGCACGGGCGTCGGCAAGACACTGGGCTACCTTGCCCCCGCCACCGTTTGGGCAGGCAAAAATAAAGGCTCCGTATGGGTCTCGACCTACACCCGCGCCCTGCAACGGCAAATCGACCAGGAAACCGACCGCCTGTTCGCTGACGGTGGCGCTAAGAACCGGAGCGTGGTGGTTCGAAAGGGTCGCGAAAACTATCTCTGCTTGCTCAATCTGCAGGAAACCGGACAGGCCGGCGGGCTTTCAGACCGTGACCGTATTGGTCTGCTCATCACCGCGCGGTGGGCCGAACGCAGTCGCAACGGCGACATGATTGGCGGAGACTTCCCGGCTTGGTTGATTGATCTGTTTGGCGGCAAGGTTACCACCGACCTCACCGACCAACGTGGTGAATGTCTTTACTCCGGCTGCCCACACTATGGCAAATGCGGCATCGAAAAGAACATCCGCAACGCCCGCAACGCTCGCCTCGTAATCGCGAACCACGCGCTGGTATTGAATCAAGCCGGACAGGGCCCTGAAGCCGACCTCTCGGAACATGTGGTCTTCGACGAAGGCCATCACCTGTTCGACGCCTCGGATTCCTTCTTCAGTGCCGGCCTCTCCGGACTGGAAACAGCCGAACTGCGGCGCTGGCTGTTGGGACCGGAGAGCGACCGGCGCGGTCGGGGTCGGGGCCTGCGCGTGCGCATGGAAGAAGTCGTTGCTCTCGACCCACGCCTGCCGGACTTGCTCAAGCAGGTTGAACAGCGGGCTTACACACTGCCTGGTCCTGGCTGGTACCAACGACTGCGAGACGGCACCCCGGATGGCGCGGGTGAATACTTCCTGAGTTTCGTGGGTGAACAGGTCTACGCCCGGGCTGATAAACCCGGTGACCCCTTCTCCATCGAATGCACACCACGCCCGCCCGTGACCGGCCTGCTGGCAGCCGCGCGCGAATTTGGTGAGGCGCTGAGCGGTCTNCTCAAGCCGGTGCAAGACTTGCGTGCCTGCCTGATCGATGTGCTGGAGCAGCCCACTGAGAAATCGGATGTTCNACACAGTGAACAGCCAGAGGGATTTTCACAGCACGCGACCGGCGAACAGTCGGATGACCGGGCGACAGCAGGTGAGTCCGGTCCGGAAGCCGCCAGCAATCAACCCGTGCAGTGGAGGTCGCAGGCCGATGCGAGGCGCCGCGCCGAGGCCATGGTGCGCTCGCTCGAGCGCCGTGCCATCGATCCGCTGACCGCCTGGTCCAACATGCTGCGCGATCTGGAAACCGACCCGCCACCCGACTTCGTGGACTGGTTCTCAGTCGAACGCGTGGACGGCCGCGACCGCGATCTTGGCTACTACCGCCACTTCATCGATCCCATGAAGCCCTTCTCACATCTGATGGCGCAGCAGTTGCAGGGCTTCGTTGTCACCTCGGCAACCCTGACAGACCCGGTTGCCGATGCTGAGGACGCCTGGACCGTTGCTGAGGAGCGGACAGGCGCGCGCCACCTGCGCAATGGCGCCTTCCGCGCTCGTGTGGCCAGCCCCTATGACTACGCCAACCAGGCCGAAGTGCTGATCGTCGGGGACGTACCCAAGAACCAACCCGGCGCACTTGCTGCCGCCTTTGAAAGCCTGTTCAAGGCTTCGGGCGGGGGTGGGATTGGACTGTTCACCGCCGTCCGCCGACTTCGTGGCGTCTACGATCGCATTCGGACGCCTTTGGAGGAAAGTGGGCTGCCGCTGTTCGCCCAGCACGTCGATGCCATGGACACAGGCACGCTGGTCGACATCTTCCGGGACGAGACCAACGCCTGCCTGCTCGGAACCGATGCCGTCCGGGATGGGGTGGATGTTCCCGGCAACAGCTTGCGCCTGCTGGCCTTCGAGCGGGTGCCCTGGCCTCGACCTGATATCCTGCACCGTGCGCGCCGCGAAGCTTTTGGTGGCAGGGCGCTGGACGATATGCTGGCGCGGGCTAAGCTGAGACAGGCCTTTGGTCGACTGATCCGGCGGCAGACTGACAGGGGAGTGTTCGTGCTGCTCGACCCTATGATGCCGTCACGACTGGAGAGCGCTTTCCCGATTGGGGTGCCGATTCACAGGCTTGGGCTGGAGGAGGCCTGCGCGCGCATCCGCGCCTTTTTGACGGAAAATGACCTGCGCTGATCTTTTGTTGGCTCCAGTTGACACTCCNTCCATAATAAAACAAATTTTATCAATGNTTTGTTCAGCAGAGCCGTGCGGCAGGCCGCATTAGTGAAGGAGTCGATCCCATGGCGGACCGCCGCGACACCCTCCGACGCGTAGTGGTGCTTACCGGCGCCGCTGGCGTCGACCGTCGCGTCCGCTGCTCGCGTAACAGCAACCTGAATCGCTGCAGAGTCGGAAGGCCAGATTGTTGATAGTTTGGCTCTCCCCCCTAACCGATGAAGGCTGGTTGATAACCCTGCACGCCAGTACGGCGGTGCTGTCCCTGCTGGTCGGTATCTTCATTCTGGTGAGGCCGAAGGGTAACTTCGTGCATCGCTGCCTAGGCTATGCTTGGCTGCTGGGGATGATGCTGGCCGTGCTGTCGTCCCTGTTCATCAACCAAATCCGGCTGTGGGGGCCGTTCAGCCCCATCCACCTGCTGTCCGTTTTCACGGTGTGCGCCCTGATCTTCGGATGGCGTGCAGCAAGGCGCCACGATCGGCGAACCCATCAGTTTACAATGATCGCGANGTGGATCGGGGCGCTGGGCCTGAACTTTTGGTTCACTCTGCTGCCTGGACGGGTTATGCACGAGCTGTTTTTTGGCCCCGGCTGATCACGCCTGAACCCTCTGCAAACGACGAGCCCGACGACCCGTGAAAGCTCCCCTCTCCGGCGCACACGCCGCCGCCCGCTCTAACAACGCCCCCAACATCACCAAACCCGGCGGCAACCAGACCCCCTTGGTAAGCCCGGAGGCGGAGGCGGTCCCGACCAGTGCCTTGATCCGGCTGGTTGAAGCGCGCTGGTTCCGCACGCTGGTGATCGTGGTGATCGTCATCAACGCCATCGTACTCGGCTTGCTCACGTCGCAGACTGTACGTGCGGCCGGTGGTGGCCTAGTTGGGCGTGGTCTGGTTATCGTGGACATGGCCGCGCTGAGCTTTTTCATCGGTGAAATCGGGATCAAGCTGGTCGCCTACCGCCAGCGGTTCTTCCGCGATCCGTGGAACTGGTTCGACCTCGTGGTGGTGATCATCGCCCTGGTCCCAGCGTCCGATTCGCTCAAAGTGCTCCGCGCGCTGCGGGTGCTNCGGGTGCTCCGGTTGGTCGCAGCAATCCCAGCGATGCGGTTGGTGGTCTCCGGCCTGTTCCGTGCGCTGCCCGGCATGGGCTCGGCCGCGCTGCTGCTGCTGCTGATCCACTACGTCTTCGCGGTCATCGGGGTGCAACTCTACGGCGGCACGGTCTACGGCGGCTACGGGGACACTGGCTACGACTACTTCGCCGATCTGGGCCGAGCGCTTTANACCCTGTTCCAGATCATGACGCTGGAAAGCTGGTCGCACGGCATCGTCCGGCCGATCATGGATGTGCACCCAAATTCGTGGATCTTCTTTGTGCTGTTCGTGGTGATTTCGGCCTTCGCTGCCCTCAACCTGTTCATCGGTATTCTGGTCAACGCCATGGACAGCGCCAAGGACGAACAAGAAAGCCACATGAGCGCTGAGGAAGTGGCCGACCCGGCGCAACGCGCCATACTGGACGAGCTGNGATCAATCCGCGCCGAGGTTCGGGATCTTCGTGCTCAGCTAGACGAACGACAGGACCAGGCCCCAGCAGCGCGCAAGGCCCCTTCTCGTACCGGGAATGAGACCGAGAATACAGGGAAAGCGGTGAAGGCGGGGAACGCGGCGAAATCCAGAAAGACAGCGAAGAAAAACAGCAGCGCCTAGGTGTTGGTTCCTGCCGCCGTTTTGTGCCGTAGCCCCACCGCCGCTAGGCCAGCCCCGCCAACGATCAAAAGCGTTGCCACCGCTAAGGCCCAGGTCGGTTGCGCCCGCCCAGCCAGCACCAGCAGCACGGTGGAGAGCAGTGGCGCGAAGTAGCTCAGCGCCCCGAGCAGCGTGACATTGCCGTGCTTGGTGCCAAAATCCCAGACGAAGAACGCCAGCCCCATCGGCCCCAGCGCCAGCCCGACCAGCCCGACCCACTCCAGACCGCGCGGTGTCACCCAGTCCTCGAAGGCCAAAGAAAGCCCCAAACCACCCAGCCCCGCCACGCCGCAATAGACCACCACGGCCACGGTCGGCACCGCACTGTAACGCCGGTTGAGCACAGAGTAGCCGGACCACAGCAGGGCGCAGATTATCGCGAAGCCGTAGCCCGACGCGTATTCAGCGCGAAACCCGCCCTCGCCGGGGTCAAAAACCAGCAGCCCTGCCCCGACCAGCCCCAGCCCGCCACCGATGACCGGCAGCGTCCAGCGACCCAGCGGCTGCCCCAGCATCGACAGCAGCACGATCAACAACGGCCACAGATAGGCGATCAGCCCCGCCTGCGCCGTCGGCGCGTTCTTGAGCGCGAGCATGTAGAAGGNGTGGTAGCCGAACAGCCCGACGATCCCCAGCACCCAGCCACCCACGGGCACCGCGCGCAGGGAGGCCAGCGCCCCGCGCCGCAGCAGCATGGGCAGGCTCAGTAGGGTCGCCAGCCCAAAGGTCAGCGCCAGCCACTCAAACAGCGGCAGCCGCGTGGTCAGGGAGGTGAGCAGGGCGAGCGCGGCCCAGAGCAATATCGCGCCGAAGCCGATCAGTGTGGGCATGAACGGATCAATCCCGGTTCAGTGGGGTGACAGGCTGCGCCCAGGCGTTGAACCCGCGCGCGCGGCCCCGAAATCAGAGCCTGCGCACTATGGCTCAGATCGGCGCGAGGCGGAATACGCTCCAGCCCACAATGACAATCCCGATGATCGACCCGGCGTAGGCGGCGGTGCGGACGTAAGGCACGGCGCCGAGGAAGCACAGCCAGTGCACGACCCGGCTGATCAGGTAGAGCCAGCCCCCGGCGAGCGAGACGCGCTTGATGTCGTCGACCCCAACGCGATCCCCGAGGTAGACGGCCAGCACGGCCAGCGCCATGAAGCTGATGTACGTTTCGAGGTGGTTTTCCATGGCCCGCTGCGCGCGCTTGCCCCAGCCTTCGAGCACCATGACGTTGGCGTCGGTGCGCAGCTTGTCCTCGACACTGGTGGTCATGAGTTTATAGGCACCGGGCCCGAGGGAAATGATGAAGGTGAGCAGGGTGGCGAGCAGGATGACCGTGACCATGGCGGGGGCTGTTCCTCGGTGGGATGTGGGACTGGACTGACCCTAAGATTTTACCGAAATGGCCAGAGGCAAGGCTTGCGGCACTGAAATCACCCCATTTTGCACAAAAAAGGGCGGGGGAACCACAAGGTCCGACCGCCCTTTTCGTTAAAATCGTATCCGGCTGGCTGACACCGCCAACCCGAGCCTTCTGCTGTCCGACTGCGCCTTAGCCCGCGACCGCATCGACCATCGCATCGGCGATAGCCAGCTTGCGCTCGGCGGCATTTTTCTCGCCCTCGGAGGTCGCCGTATCCAGCGCCGCCTTGGCTTCAGTCATCGCCGCCTGCGCCGCTTCGGCGGTCAGGTCGCTCAGCGCCGTCGCGCTTTCGGCGAGGATCACACAGCGCTCGCCGGTGATCTCGGCGAAGCCACCCGCAACAAAATAGCCGGTGTCACCGCCGTCCGTGCCATTCACCGAGACCACGCCGGGGCGCAGGCTGGAGACGGTCGGCGCGTGGTCTTCGAGCACACCCATGTCGCCTTCGGCGCCGGGAACGACAACCATGGTGGCGTCGATGGTCGCGGCGGAGGCTTCGGGGGTCACCAGTTCAAAAGTCAGTGCCATGGGTCAAAGTCCGGTTCGGTGTTTGCTTGTCGTCAGGATCCGGTGGCGGGGCGACGGGGCTGCGCACAAGACGGCAGCCCCACCCCGATCACCGGTGTCTTGTCGTCCGATCAGGCCGCTTCAGCAGCCATTTTCTCCGCCTTGGCGATGGCTTCATCCATGGTCCCAACCATGTAGAAGGCCGACTCTGGCAGGTGGTCGTAGTCGCCGTTCAGAATGCCCTTGAAGCCCTTGATGGTTTCTTCGAGGGAAACGAACACGCCTGGGAACCCGGTGAAGACTTCGGCGACGTGGAACGGCTGCGACAGGAAGCGCTCGAGCTTCCGGGCGCGGGCCACGGTCATCTTGTCTTCTTCAGACAGTTCATCCATGCCAAGAATGGCGATGATGTCCTGCAGGTTCTTGTAGGACTGCAGCGTCTGCTGCACGCCACGGGCAACCGCGTAGTGATCGTCACCGATGATGCGCGGGTCGAGAATACGCGAGGTGGAGTCCAGTGGATCCACGGCCGGGTAAATCCCCTTCTCTGCGATCGAACGGTTCAGAACCGTCGTGGCGTCGAGGTGGGCGAAGGTGGTCGCAGGCGCCGGGTCGGTCAGGTCATCGGCTGGCACGTATACGGCCTGTACCGAGGTGATCGAGCCCTTGTTGGTCGTGGTAATCCGCTCCTGCATCGCGCCCATGTCGGTCGACAGGGTCGGCTGGTAGCCCACGGCCGAAGGAATACGGCCGAGCAGGGCCGATACTTCTGCGCCCGCCTGGGTAAAGCGGAAGATGTTGTCGACGAAGAACAGCACGTCCTGGCCTTCCTCATCACGGAAGTATTCCGCCTGGGTCAGACCGGTCAGGGCAACACGCGCACGCGCACCCGGAGGCTCGTTCATCTGGCCGTAGACCAGCGCCACTTTGGAGTTGTCGCCTTCGAGGTCGATAACGCCGGATTCGATCATCTCGTGATAGAGGTCGTTACCCTCACGGGTCCGCTCCCCCACACCCGCGAACACGGAGTAACCGCCGTGGCCCTTCGCGATGTTGTTGATCAGCTCCATGATCAGAACCGTCTTGCCCACGCCGGCACCGCCGAACAGGCCAATTTTACCGCCCTTTGCGTACGGCTCGAGCAGGTCGATAACCTTGATCCCGGTCACCAGAACCTCAGTCTCCGTAGACTGCTCGGTGAACTCGGGCGCAGCGCGATGGATCGGCCAGCTGGCCGAGGTCTTCACGTCACCGCGTTCGTCGATCGGGCGACCGATGACGTCCATGATCCGGCCCAGCGTTTCCTTGCCCACAGGCACGGAGATCGCGTCGCCGCTGTCGGATACGTCCTGCCCTCGGGTCAGACCGTCGGTGGTGTCCATGGCGATACAGCGCACGGTGTTTTCACCCAGGTGCTGTGCCACTTCAAGAACCAGCTGCTGGCCGTTGAACTCGGCGTTCAGCGCGTTCAGGATCGGCGGCAGGTCGCCGTCAAACTGTACGTCTACAACGGCACCCAGTACCTGCGAGACGCGGCCTACATTGTTGTCAGCCATTTTCTTTTCCTATCTCTTGGACCACCCGACCGCAGACGCCGCCGAGTGAAGGTTGCGTGGTTACAGCGCTTCTGCGCCGGATACGATTTCGATGAGTTCCTTGGTGATCGCCGCCTGACGCGAGCGGTTGTAGAGCAGCGTCAGTTGGTTGATCATTTCACCAGCGTTACGGGT
>NZET01000019.1 GCA_002690455.1 Kiloniella sp. | reverse complement strand
CGACAGGGTTGCGCCGACTTGCCCCCGACCGCGCCTCGCGCGGCGGGGTCAAGCGTCGCGCAACCCGAAGCTAAAGATCGTCACGGCGGACANCGTCCGCCGTGTCCNTTTGACTGCGCGNGNGAGATTTGTAAGCCGCGAAGCGGCGTCAAATCGAGCACGCAACCAATGCCGGGTTGATCCAATCGAGCTTTACGGGACACGCCCTGGCTTCCAGCTCTTGAGGAATCGTGCCATTGCCCTCAAGGCGTGAGCTTCACCGCCAGCGGGGCGCCCCGGACGGCTCGATGGGTTCCAACAGAAAAGATCGAAGTGCGCCCAGGCGATCCCGTCCGGCACGAATCTTTCTAAAAACAACCCAGCCGTGATCGATCCTGCAAAGCCAAAACCTTCTGTAATATTGCAGAGATCGGCGATGTTGCTGCGTAAATGCTGAGCGTAAGGGCGATACAGCGGAAAAGCCCAAAGCGGGTCACCGGCATCTTCGCCCGCTCGCACCATAGCCACCGATAATTCATTGTCCCGCGCCATCACGGGTGGCAGATCCGGCCCCAGCGCCACCCGTGCCGAACCCGTAAGCGTTGCAAAATCGAGAATCAAATCGGGCCCCTGTTCGCCCGCGTAGGTCAAGCAATCTGCGAGCACCAATCGTCCCTCGGCATCCGTATCACCGACCTCAACCGTCAGACCCTTGCGTGTTGGAAGCACGTCCCCCGGCCGAAACGATCCAGCCGCTACCACATTCTCAACCGCTCCGATCACCACNAGCAGGTTCACGTCAACAGCCTGTGCCAGGAGTGTTCGTGCCAGCCCCAGTGCGACCGCCGCACCGCCCATATCCTTCTTCATATTTCGCATGGAAGTGCGAGGCTTTATATCGAGGCCACCGGTATCAAACACAACGCCCTTGCCCACCAAANCCACCGTCGGCGCTGACCGCGATTTGTTAAACTGCAGCGTCAGGATTCTCGGCGCGCGCTCCGCTGTTGCCCCACGGCCGACTGCGTGGGCAGCCGGAAAACCCTCCGTCAACAAGGCCTCACCCACCACCTGTTCGAACCGGCCGCCAAATTGCGCAGCCAACGCTTGCGCTGCCTGCGCCAGATCGGCCGGGCCCATATCCTCTGCCGGTGTGTTAACCAGCCGGCGTGCCATAACCACTCCATCCAGCCAAGCCGAGGCTTCCACTCGGTCAGCCGCCTTGGGCCATACGAGAACCGCAGGAGCCTCCTGTTCACCCGCACCACCTGACTTGTAGCGTCTGTCAACGCATTGGCTCAGTGCCCAACCGAAGCACGCTTGCGTCGCCGTGGCCCGGCCTAAACCCGTCTCATCGGCCAAGGCATAGCGCCCAGGGGGCAGTTTGTTCGGCAGGTGCGCTAGGCGCCAGCAATCACCCGCATGATGAGTGGGTGAAAAGTAAACCGCTTCGAGACTGCCATCTTCCCCCGGCACCGGGAGCACGAGACCAGCCGCTGCCATGTCGCCACGTTGTCCGCGCAGCCATCTTGCGTGCCGGTCAGGCAGGCCCCGGAACCAAGTCCGGTTGGGTTGCTCAGGTATGGTGATTAAGGGGAGCGTGTCCTTAGTCCGCCGGGCAGTGAANAAAGGATCAGCGAGTGCAGTCTCGTCCATATTAGGGTCCGATCAGTTGTTCGGGCCAAGGGCCAATCGACCCTGANCCATAAGCCAACAAGCTAGAACTTTCGCTAACCTCTCGGCTAGAGCCAAGGCAAACGCGTAAAAGGTCGATACAAAGCCACAGACGCCATCACAAGCCGGCTCCCATACGGGCAGAAATTCAAGCGCCCATGCGGTCGGGCACTGAGGCGGTCAAAAGCCCAACCGCCCAAGAGCCTCAATAAGCAAGTGATCAGGCGCTCAGCCCCAGCCAGCTTTCCGACGCCGTTCGAAGCCAGCAATCGGCCAGACCGTCGCAGCGTCATAGTTTTGCGCAAAGGCGGGTACTCCTGCCGGAATCTCTATCCACGGCACCTTGCCCTCGACCCACAAATGAGCACCAGGCGTAACAGAGCCAGGATCATCAAGGGTGCCGCCCTTGATCAGCGCAATCTGATTGTTGCCGGCGTAGTGGCTAAAAAGCGCAGTCTGACAGGCGGGACATCGATGAACCCAATGCTCACCGCCGCTACCCGTTTGTCCCGCATAAGGCACAGCCCGCCCTTCAATCACCTCAAGATAAGCCGTTTCGAGGAACACGTGGGTCACGAATGCTGTCCCCGTGTGTCGCTTGCAAATGCTGCAATGGCAAACGTGGGTAAACATCGGCTCTTCGGTCAGTCTGTAACGCGTGGCGTTGCAGGAACAGCCACCTAGTCGCTCGCCCATGATTGAGCCTCCCTTCGTCTCGTTCCGTCCCGTTCCGTCTGGACCTGATTCTCAACCAAGTCAGGGGCAAAGACAAGGTTCACCCTCAAACCAAGGCGGAAACCTTGGTGGCAGGGCTGAGAGCGCTTGACGAACGCATCAGCGCGGTTAGCCTCCCTCTCACCACCCATTTGACGTTTGTCGTCACCTCTCAACGCAGGGAATCCCACCATGACCACGCCCGAAGACCGCATCACCGCCCTCGGCCTCAGCCTCCCCGCACCGATCCAGCTCTCACCAGAGATTAAGCTGCCGTTCTCCTTCATCAACGTGCGCGGTAACCGGGCGCTGATCTCTGGTCACCCGCGCCAAAGCNCAGAAGGATCGATCAATGGCCCCTTTGCAACACTCGGCGCTGATATGACCACGCAGGAAGGCTACGACGCCGCGCGCGACATCGGGTTGTCAGCACTAGCAAACCTCAAAGCCGAAATCGGCGAACTGTCGCGAGTCAGNGGCTGGGTTCGGGTATTCGGTATGGTTGCTTCAACGCCGCAATTCACCGAACAGCATTTGGTCGTCAATGGCTTCAGCGATCTGATCCTCGACGTGTTTGGTGCGGAGGTGGGGCGGCATGCGCGCTCGGCTATTGGCGTCGCCGCCCTGCCTATGGGGTTCGCGATTGAAGTTGAAGGCGAAGTCCTGCTCGACGGATAACACGAGAGCACCCGAAGGCGGGGACGCAGTGGCTCGGTGTCGAGCGACCAGCGTCGAGCATCGAGCGTCGAACGGCAAGCGCCCATGCTTCATGGCTTGCCGAACCCCGCCTCTGAGGGACAAACGACACTCAGATTTCGGCGACTCCGATCAAGCCATTTCGGGTGACGAGATCCGCTAGTGCAGGTTCAGACAGACCTTCTGTGCCTTCAGGTCGCCGTGGCAAAATCATGTAGCGCATGTCAGCCGTGGAATCGTGCACTCGGACTTCGCGTTCAAAGGCAATCGTGGTGCCGAACTCTTGGAGCACTGAACGCGGATCGCGCACCACCCGCCCGCGGTAGGCCTTGGACTTGTACCACTCAGGCGATGGTCCCAGCAGCGTGACGGGGTAGCAGGAACAGAGGGTGCAAACGATAACATTGTGCACCGCGTCAGTGTTCTCCAGCACCACCAACGGCGTACCCTTCATGTCATAGCCAGCGTCGAACGCTGCTCTTGCACCGTCTTCGAGTAAAGCGGTCTTGAACACCGGATCCTGCCAAGCCCGAGCGACCAGATTTGCCCCGTTGCGGTCAGAGCGCGTTTCCATCAAGTTGAGTTGGGCTGTCACGTCAGCTGCGGTGAAAACACCCTTTTCAATCAGCACCAGTCGGAGCGCATCGGCGAGCAACGCAGTGTCAGAGTTCGACGTGTCCACAACATCAATGGCATGATGGTCGTGGTCATGGTCGCGGTCATGGTCATGGTCATGGTCGTGATGGGACGGTGTCGCGGTCATGAGGTCTCCGCTGTAAGCCAGTGTTGGTAAAGCTCGATTTCGATGGTGTCACCTGCAGGGCCACAGTAGTCGGGCCAGACTTCTTTCTGCCGGAAACGAACGCGGTAAAGCGGTTGCGTCGGTCTGCCGTCCCCGCCGTAGGCTAACGTCTCAGGATTTCCAAAGACGCCACATACCCGCTCAACCTCACCGCTGTGTCCACGGCAGTAAACCGGCGCACGCATGTGCCCACTCAGCCCGGTTTCCGCGGCCAGATCGCGCACCCTGACCCGGTCGCCATTAGCGAACTGCACCGCCGTCATTCGGACAGCCCCCGCTGGGCACGCAGAGCGTTGATCCGGGCATCAAGTTCCTCTTGGGTTAACACGCCCTTTTCGAGCATGATTTTGGCAAGCGAACGCGCCCACTTACCGTAATAGGGTTCTGCGTTATAGGCAGCTTCGCCCAGCGTCTCGATCCCGCGCCGAAGCTCATCGACCCGCATCAATGCGATATCGGGTGAGGACAGCAGCCGCATCATGGCATCGACGCGCTTCTCCCAGAGCTGATATTCGCCGTCGATCATCGGCACCGGGCCAAAATCGTCGCCGCCAACGTCATGATAGGCCTTGTTCTGCGTCATTGGCCTGCCCTTCTACTTTCCATCTTCGGGACTCAAAGCGCGAGAATAGCAGCGCGCGCGCCGGGGGCAACGGGCAAGACGTTGCCTGGATCAGCCGCGCGCAACCGTCCTCGGCACCCGCGGTTATCGGTGGTCTGGGTGTTTCAATAGTGTGGAGGTGGGGCTTCATCCACTGTGCTGCGATTAACGCCACCATCCTCGGCCTGCGTCGTGCTGAGGTGGCGGACCTCAGCCACAAGTCGCTCGATCGCCCGCTGCTGCTTAGCGACGATATCGCTCAGCTCATTGAGCACGTTTTCCTGATGCTCCAACCGAATCTGCAGATCGATAATCGCTTCGCTCATACTGCACTTCCCTTCTGTTTTCCGATAGTGGCCCGCCAGCTAAGCGCAATCGCCGCTGCGAGACCAGCACCGTGGGCTAGAATGGGCAAGTCGGAGTTCGATACGGAAGAAGAAGGGGATTTACGGCCCATTGTGCCCTTAATCCCCTGTTTATCGGATGTCCGCGGGTCAGCGGTCAGATGCGGTTTCTATTCGGTTACCCGATCACCACGTCATCATCGCCTAGGAGCGGCTGTCATACACCAACGTTGGCATAGGCGGTGGTGGGGCAGAAGCATCCAAACCGTGAACGTCGAGCGCAAAGGCTGCGAATTCATCGTCCATCGTCTGCATAATCTGGCCAAAACCGGCCATTGGATCATCTCCGTCGTACGTAAGGATCACGAAGTCGCCCATGGGTGTCTCTTGCAGAAATGTGCGCTCATGCAGACCGGCGTTCTCGCGCACTGCGTCGAAGTCGGGCTTCTGGGACGGGCTGTTGATTTCCTCAATCATTTTCAGCCACTTATCTTTTTTGCCGGGCAGAATCGGCATCACCATTGCGAGCGCAGCCATCGTTGTTCTCCTGTTTTTGTGATGTCACTGGGGTCGTCCACCTTTGCCGACATAAGAAACAGGACTGAACACGGCGATGAACGCATCAAGACTAAACTAGGGCATTAGAATTAACGACTTAAATGTTGTCTCAGGTTTATACGGATGTCTGACATTTTGGCGCGCGCGCGTGAAAAGCGCAGCCGCCATCGATGGGCCTGGGCGTGCCTCGATGCTGCGCGAAAACTCCAGCGTCCTGAACATAGCTTCCTGAGCGCATCGCCTGGCGAGGCAACGCAGAAACAATCACTTGCTCACGCGTTAAAACTCTTCTCTGAACTCACAGAAAACAGGAGAAAAATGGCGGTGAGGGTGGGATTCGAACCCACGATAGAGTTTCCCCTATACCCGCGTTCCAGGCGAGCGCCTTAAGCCACTCGGCCACCTCACCGCTTGGGGGTTGGTTAGACAATTAAGCGGCCCCGCGCAATGCCCCCGAGCCTGTATTACCCCTGTGATTGGTGTATAGCTCGTATCGTGGGCCATAACGGAGCAACTATGCGACTCATTAGCTGGATTTTTGGCAGCATCTTTATGGCTGTGGCCGTTGTGCAATTGGCAATCGAAGGCATGTTCGCAGGCTTTGGCGGTTCGTGGACGAGACTGCTGACCTTGCGTGACTTGTGGATCATGGTGGCCGGGCCAGAATCGGGCCGTTGGATGCCTGACGGGCTTAGCTCTCTACCGCCGTGGATCTTTGCCGGGCTGATCGGTGCCGTTCTGCTCTATCTGGGTCGGTACCGTCGACGGAACGCGTCTTGACGGGGCGACGCCTGCCGGCCGAAACGGATTTGGTGGGGCTGGACTAGGCCAGGCTGGGCATAGTTCGCATCGGGCCGTCTGATGTCAGTCCGGCGCGGTCAAGCCAGGCTAGTCGTCACCCATCTTGAGCGCTGCGAGAAAGGCCGATTGCGGGATGTCGACGTTGCCGATGTTGCGCATACGCTTCTTACCCGCCTTCTGCTTTTCCAACAGCTTTCGCTTCCGGGTGGCGTCCCCGCCGTAGCACTTGGCGGTGACGTCCTTGCGCAAGGCGGACTGGGTCTCGCGGGCGATGATCTTGCCACCGATGGCGGCCTGGATCGCGATTTTGAACAGCTGCCGTGGGATCAGCTCCTTCAGACGGACGCAGAGGTCGCGGCCCCGGCTTTCCGCCTTGTCACGGTGGACCATGATAGAGAGCGCATCGACCGGCTCTCCGTTAATCAGGATTGAGACTTTGACCAAATGGCCTTCTTCATACCCATCAATCTGATAGTCGAAGGAGGCATACCCGCGCGAGATCGATTTCAGTCGGTCGTAAAAGTCGAAGACGACTTCCGCCAAAGGTAGCTTGTAGACGACGACCGCACGGTTGTTCATGTAACTCATGTCCTGCTGCACACCGCGTCGCTCTTCGCAGAGTTTCAGAACCGGGCCCAGGTGCTCATCGGGGACGAGGATGGTCGCCTTGATCCAAGGCTCCTCAATGTACTCGATACGCTGAACGTCAGGCATGTCGACAGGATTGTGCATCTCCATCTCAGTACCGTCGGTTAGGTGCAAGCGGTAGACCACAGACGGCGCCGTTGTGACGAGGTCGAGGTCGAACTCACGGCTCAAGCGTTCCTGCACGATTTCAAGGTGCAGCAACCCGAGGAAGCCGCAGCGGAACCCGAACCCCAGTGCGGCCGAGCTTTCGGTCTCGAACTGGAACGACGCATCATTAAGCGCCAGCTTAGAAAGCGACTCCCGCAGGTTATCGAAGTCGGCAG
The DNA here is from genome assembly GCA_002690455.1 of Kiloniella sp. Lineage (GTDB taxonomy): Bacteria > Pseudomonadota > Alphaproteobacteria > UBA7985 > UBA7985 > UBA7985. The sequence continues at coordinate 48,410 of NZET01000019.1, read as the reverse complement.
CCTCAGACGGGTACAGACCACAGAACACGACGGGGACCGACGGCTTAAAGCCAGGCAGCGGCTCATTGGCCGGTCTTCGTTCCTCCGTGATGGTATCACCGACCTGACAGTCGCCGACCGCCTTCATGCCCGCGGTGATGAAGCCAAGCTCGCCCGGTCCAAGCACACCGGTTTCGGTGCGATGCGGGGTGAAGACGCCGACACGGTCGATCTCGTAGCTGGCACCAGTTTCCATCAGGCGGATTTTCATGCCCTTGCGGACGGTACCATCAACCACGCGGACGAGGATGACCACCCCAAGATAGACATCGTACCAGCTGTCGACCAGCAGCGCCTTGAGAGGCCCATCAACGTTGGCAGTCGGAGCGGGAATCTTGTCGACTAACGCTTCAAGCACCTCCGGCACCCCTTCCCCCGTTTTTCCGGAAACGTGGATCGCGTCGGACGCATCGAGGCCGATGACATCTTCAATTTGCTGCTGCACGCGCTCTGGTTCAGCAGCGGGCAAGTCGACCTTGTTCAGCACAGGGATGATCTCATGATCATTTTCTAACGCCAGATAGACGTTAGCCAGGGTTTGCGCCTCCACGCCCTGCGATGCATCCACAAGCAGCAACGACCCTTCGCAGGCAGAGAGTGAGCGCGACACCTCATAAGCAAAATCGACATGGCCGGGGGTGTCGATCAGATTGAGCACATAGTCGCTTCCATTTTTGGCGCGATAGTTGAGCCTGACCGAGTTTGCCTTGATGGTAATCCCGCGCTCTCGCTCCAGATCCATGCTGTCGAGGACCTGTTCCTTCATCTCACGATCGGTCAGGCCGCCAGTGGTTTGGATCAACCGGTCAGCAAGCGTAGATTTGCCGTGATCGATGTGGGCGATGATGGCGAAGTTGCGAATGTTCTCGATGGCGGTCATTGACTAAATAGCGTCCTTGAAGTGCTGCTCGTGGAAGTGCATCGGCCATGTCGTTCCGTCAAGGCGACGCTTTGTCAGAACTGGGGCGCGCGTAAACATTTAACGTTGGATTTATCGATCTGTTTACCCTATCAGGTTGCAAAATAGCGGAGTTTTTCGCGATGTGGCGTATTCTGATCCTGTTTCTGTTCTTAGTGGTCGCTCTGGTTGCCGCGCGCGTGGCGACCGCGCAAAAGACGGCCTTTACCGCTGATGGCGCGCGGGTCTACCTGTTCAGCAATGGTACGTGGTCAACTGACCCGGATGGGGGCAGCTCTGGCCTGTTGGAACTGGCTCTTCTTGATCAGCGGCAAGCCGAGACAAGAGCCAATCGGTGTACGCTGATCTTCGGTCTGGGTAATGGATTTGAGGTGGATCTGAAAAAAGTTGAGCTCGAATTGCAATTCTTAGATGGCGGCGGCGATTACCGCATGAGCCGGCGAGTCACCTTCAAGAATCCACGGTCTGGCAAGGTCCGCTTTGCTGAAGCGGCGCTGGACATCGTCGAAGGCTGTGCAGGCTTCAAGACCTTTGAGGTGGTAGACGTTGCGTCTTGTCTCTTGGGCGACGGAACCAAAATAGACGATTGCTTTGGTGCGCTTTCGACTCTCAACTAGGAGCGTCCAGCCGTTTTCTAACCGGAAGACAGGTCTGAAGTTGGCATTCAGGGTCTATTGGACAGGCTCTATGACGCGCTCGGTTTGACATCGCTTCACCGCCTACAAATCGCCTACGCGCAACCTTTATGTCCTTCGCCGACAGCACACGGTCAGACTGACTTGTCAGCGTTCCGTTTCGACCTGTCACGAGCCCGACGTCTGGACCCAGAGGGCGAAATCCTGAAAGATGTCGGCCTGTACCGCAACCTCATTGCATGATCGGCCCCTGCCCATGACCCGTTCTATCATTATTGACACCGACCCTGGACAGGACGACGCTCTGGCCATCCTGCTTGCTCTGGCATCGCCAGAGCTCGATGTGCGCGGCATTACCTGCGTGGCGGGAAACGTGCCTTTGGCCCTTACAAGCCGTAACGCTCGGATCGCATGCGAGTTGGCGGGACGCCCCGACATCGCCGTCTACGCTGGCGCCACGGGGCCTCTCGAACGCCCCCTTGTAACGGCAGAGTATGTCCACGGCAAAACTGGTCTTGATGGCTATGACCTTCCGGAACCAACTATGCCACTGGCGGAAGGAAAGGCGGTCGACTTCATCGTCGACACCGTGATGGAGGCCGAACCCGGCAGCATGACGCTTTGTGCCCTCGGTCCCCTCACCAATCTTGGGCTAGCCCTGCGGCAGGCTCCGGGAATCAGCGCACGTCTGCGAGAGATCGTCTTGATGGGTGGCGGTCTGTTTGAAGGCGGTAACACCACACCCGCCGCTGAGTTCAACATCTTTGTCGATCCGGAAGCTGCCGAACTGGTCATGCACTGCGGCGCGCCGGTGGTTATGATCCCACTGGATCTCACCCACCAGACGCTGACCAGCGACGCCATTATCGAAGACTTTCGGGCCATGCCCAATGCGACGGGACCAGCGACGGCCGGACTACTTGATTTTTTTGAGCGTTTTGATGTGGAAAAATATGGCTCTCAGGGCGGGCCGCTCCATGATCCTAACGTCATCGCTTATCTGCTCCAGCCTGATCTCTATGGCGGCAGGCTTATCAACGTTGAGATCGAAACAGACTCGTCTCTGACACGTGGTATGACGGTTGCAGACTGGTGGCGGGTCACGGACCGTCCGGCCAACGTGCTCTATCTCCGGGAGGTCGATGTTAACGGCTACTGGGCGTTGCTGAAAGATAGACTGTCCCGACTGCCTTAAGGGGGTCTGCAGAGATCAGCGGCATGATGCTTCAACCCATGAAAAAGGGCGCTGAGCCCAAGACCCCAGCGCCCTTCGATTGTTTCTGATCCGCAGGCGCGAAGTCAGACGCAGTGATGATTTACATCATGCCGCCCATATCGGGCATGCCGCCACCCGGCATGCCACCTGCTGGGCCGTCCTTCGCTGGCGCGTCTGCAACCATGGCTTCAGTGGTGATGAGCAGTGATGCAACCGAAGACGCATCGGTCAGCGCGGTACGCACGACCTTGGTGGGATCCACAATCCCGGTCGCAATCATATCTACGTATTCTTCGGTTTGAGCGTTGAAGCCCTGGCTCTCATTACCACCTTCGAGCAGCTTGCCGACGATGATCGAGCCTTCCACGCCCGCGTTTTCAGCGATTTGGCGCAGCGGCGCCTGAAGCGCACGCCGAACAATCGCAATACCCGCGTTCTGGTCTTCGTTCTCGCCTTCCATGCCGTCGAGCACCAGGGTGGCATAGAGAAGTGCAGTGCCGCCGCCAGGCAGAATGCCCTCTTCAACCGCAGCCCGGGTTGCGTTCATGGCATCCTCAACGCGATCCTTACGCTCTTTCACTTCGACCTCGGTCGCACCGCCGACGCGGAGAACGGCCACGCCACCGGAAAGCTTGGCCAGACGCTCTTGAAGCTTCTCACGATCGTAGTCTGACGTGGTAACCTCAACCTGAGCGTTGATCTGAGCGCAGCGGCCTTCGATGGCATCCTTATCCCCGGCGCCGTCGACGATCGTGGTCTCTTCCTTGTTGATAACCACGCGCTTGGCGGTGCCGAGCATTTCGATGGTCACGTTGTCGAGCTTGATGCCCACGTCTTCAGAAATCACCGTGCCGTTGGTCAGAATAGCGATGTCTTCGAGCATAGCTTTGCGACGATCACCGAAACCTGGCGCCTTAACGGCGGCGATCTTCAAACCACCGCGCAGCTTGTTAACCACGAGGGTCGCGAGCGCTTCGCCTTCGACATCTTCAGCGATGATCACTAGCGGACGGGAAGACTGGATCACAGCCTCCAGAATTCCGACCAGTGGCTGCAGTGAAGACAGCTTCTTTTCGTGGATCAGAATCAGTGGATCGTCGAACTCGGTGATCATTTTTTCGGTGTTGGTCACGAAGTAAGGAGACAGGTAACCGCGATCGAACTGCATGCCCTCTACGACATCGAGTTCAGTTTCCAGCGATTTGGCTTCTTCAACGGTGATCACACCGTTGTTACCAACGCGCTGCATGGCTTCCGCAATCATGCCACCAATTTCAACTTCGCCGTTGGCGGAGATGGTGCCGACCTGCGCGACTTCCTCGTTGGTGGAAATGTCCTTTGACATGGCATGGAGCTTGTCCACGACCTTGATCACTGCGGAATCAATGCCGCGCTTGAGGTCCATGGGGTTCATGCCAGCGGCAACGGACTTAGCGCCTTCGTTAACAATCGCCTGGGCCAGAACTGTTGCGGTGGTGGTGCCATCGCCAGCGACGTCGTTGGTCTTGGACGCGACTTCGCGAAGCATTTGTGCGCCCATGTTCTCGAACTTGTCTTCCAGCTCGATTTCTTTAGCAACGGAAACACCGTCCTTGGTCACACGAGGTGCACCAAAGGCTTTGTCGAGAACAACGTTACGGCCCTTTGGGCCAAGAGTGACTTTAACAGCATCGGCGAGTGTGTTCACGCCATCCAGCATCTTGGTTCGGGCAGAACCGCCGAACTTTACGATTTTTGCAGCCATGGAAGAGGCTCCTTTTTATTCGATATCGGGTTGAAACAGGTGTGGGCAGCGGGGCTCAGGCTTCGAGCACACCCATGATTTCGCTTTCTTTCATGATCAGCAGGTCTTCACCGTCGATCTTGACTTCGGTGCCATTCCACTTGCCGAAGAGAACTTTGTCTCCAGCCTTAAGGTCAGGCTTTATGCGGTCACCATCGTCGTTGTAGGCGCCTTCACCGACGGCGATAACCTCGCCTTCCATCGGCTTTTCCTTGGCAGTGTCAGGGATGATCAGGCCGCCCGCGGTTTTTTCTTCGCTGTCCAGACGCTTGATCAAAACGCGGTCGTGCAATGGGCGAAACTTCATCTGTCCCACTCCTTTTTTTGAAGTGTAAAAAAATAATGCCAGAATTGGCGCGCGGCGCGCTCATTAGCACTCCTCGCTTAAGACTGCTAATTAGGGAGCCTATGCCCCCAGTGCAAGCGGGTGGGGTCTGCAACCTGCGCAATTGGCTGTTGCAATAATCGAAGGACGACGACCCGAGGTGGGCTCTGTGACGGGGCTGTCAGACTCACCAGTCTTGGTGGCCGAAAGCGGCCAACGCAGTCATCGTTCATTCAGAGTTCGGTGATCTTATAGCCTTCGCCGTCCACGCGGATCAGGGGCGGTATCCGTCGGCTTTCAAACGCATCATAGCCTGGCTTCAGCTGCTGCCAGAACGCTAGCCAGGGGCTGTCCTGCTGCTCAGCCATGGCGGCGTCACTCATGTGAAACGGAAAGGCATGAATCCAGAAACCCCTCGCAGGTGACGCAACGGTGGCCGACGCGAGTTCGTAGATCTGCTCAATGAAAGGGTCCGTCATAGCGTAACAGCCACTGGAGACGCAGTTGCCGTGAATCAAGAGCTCTGTTCCCGTGTAGCCTTGGGCCGCGTCATAGTTGTTGGGAAAAGCAAATTCGATGGCGCGATGGAACTGCGAGTGGGCCCGGATCTGCTCTGGGCCGACAAAGTAAAAGCCTTCGGGCGCTTGCATATCGCCCTCTTCAATCTTTGGCCCCAGATCACCGGAAAAGAAACAAATTGGATAAATGCGGAACAGCACGAAGGTCTGCTGGTCGTCGGGCTGGACCCAAACTTCGACTTCTCGCTCCTGCTTGAAAACCCGCAGCAGCATCGGCGTACCAAGCCGAGCGCCCAGAGCGTCGAGATCCTTGGGCAGTTGCGCGGTGGTAAAGGCACGGCTGAAACGCACCCGCTTATCCTCATCTGCTGATGACTGAGCGAACGCCACCTGACCCCCGGCCAGACCGGTCCAACCAGCGACGACAATCCCGCCACCGGCGAGGCCAGCCACAACGCGGCGCCGGGTTGGCGTGTGAATGGGCCGGCTGCGGTGCAAGCTGCGTTTGTAAGTCCACATCTTCCGGGTGCTCATACATTTTCCCTTTCAGCTTCCATACAGGTGATGAAACGTGCAAGCCTGATGCCTGCGACGCTCCAACGCCTGTGACTTTTTTCTGCTGCGCTTATGTGTAACCAAACACCGCGCTTTGCTTCCTTTCGATCGCGACGCGCTCGGTCAAACAACAGGCACTCACAGCAAAATGAGCGACGCATCCCCCTTGGCATCAAAGTCAGCGGCGCAAAGCGCCTCTACTCTCGCTTCCCAGTCTGTTGGCCGTCAGGCAAGTCTGGCAACGGTGCTGGTCTGGCTCTGGGGATCGGCGGCTCTCGTCTTTGCCATGGCGCTGATCGGCGCCATCACGCGGCTGACGGAGAGCGGGCTGAGCATCATGGAATGGAACCTTCTGGCCGGCACCTTCCCACCGCTGTCCGAGGCGGAATGGCAGCGTGTTTTTGCAGAATACAAGCTCACCGGCGAATACCTGAAGCAGCACCTCGGCGCACTCAGCATGGATGGCTTCAAACAAATCTTCTGGTGGGAATACATCCACCGGCTCTGGGGGCGGCTGATTGGATTATTCTTCCTTGCAGGACTAGTTGTGTTCTCAATGGCCCGGCTGCGAGGCCAATGGTCGCGGCTGGCTTGGCTCACGCCGCATGCCTGGTTTGGCTTCGGGCTGATCTGCTTCCAGGGATTTTTGGGCTGGTACATGGTCAGCAGCGGCTTTGACACCGATCTGATCGATGTATCCGCCTATCGGCTCGCCGCACACTTGTCGCTAGCTGTGATCATCCTGCTGTATTTCGTCGGTCTTGGCGTCCGCGCGCTGGTGCAGGCAGGGAAGGACCATGGCGGCGAGGGAGCAGGCGCCCCGATGGCCTTTAGCGCAGCCCATTGGCTGAACCTGCCCACGGCACTGCTGGTTCTGGTCCTGGCCACGCTGGTATCCGGTGCCTTTGTCGCAGGACTGAATGCAGGCCTCATTTATAACGAATTCCCAAGTATGGGTGAGGGACTGATACCTTCAGATTATCAGACCTATCTTCCGCTTTTGCGGAATCCCTTCGAAAACCCCGTGGCGGCACAGTTTCACCACCGCATATTTGCCAGCGCCACGGTCCTGATCGTCGGCGTTGCAGCCGTGATTACGGCCATGCGGACCCAAGCGTCGGCCGTTCGCAGGTGGGCGCTTGCAGCCCTACTGGCCGTAGTTGGACAGTACCTTCTCGGGGTGATCACACTTCTTTACGCCGTGCCGATACCACTGGGCGCAGCGCACCAGGGCGGAGCGCTCATTCTGCTCATGAGCATAACGCTATGGCGGGCGCATAATAATCAATAGTTGTTGCATATAGCGCCATGCAGGGGTGTTCTAAGTTTGCGCATAATGTATCGAAATACGCGCATAACGTGAAATTTCGGAACAAAGGCGGTCAGTTCGATACCTAATCAACACATAAACCCGCTCTTTTTGGCAAAAAGCCGGCTCGCGGCCGCAGCTGGCAGCGTATTTGAACCTTTGACCTTCACAAAGTCCCGCCGTTGCAATTTGCGTTGCACGAATATTTCAAAGGGCTCGAATTTTAATGAGACACGCCATTTTTTGTGGTCTGGCGCAGGCTGCCGTTACTCTGGCTGCTCTGAGCACTGTGCAATCCGCCAGCGCGCAGGTGCTGGCCCCGTTCCGGGCACCATCCTCAGTCGAGAGTTTTGCTCCGGCGACCGGTATTCCTGGCGCCGTGCCTAACGTAGCAGCCTGGGGCCTCAATCAGGTACAGGTTACCAACGGCATGCCCGCAGGGGGCGTCGCCGGACCGCTCGTCGACCCAGAGCGGGATGTTAATCCCACACCACGTGTTGTGCCGTTTTCCTCGGGCACGGTCCTGATGGCTCAGCCTCTGCCGGCGGCGCCGAACACCCGCCAGTCGGTTACAGAACGCGTCATCCTATCCAAGTCCAGCCTGTCCGGCAGCGCCGATCGCTTGGGCAATGTCACTCTCGGCCGCCTAACCGGATTGTCGGTCTACCCTGCTGTAGCTTACCGGGGCACCGAGACCATTCTGATTCAAGGTCCGCAGGCTGCCAACGGTGGCTTTTCTGGTTTGAGTGCAGCTGCAGATCTCTCTGGACAGCCTCATTGCCAAGGCTTTGCATTGACCAGCGAAGGCGCGCTGATCGCGACTGGCGGCACGGGCTATCAGGCCATGATACTGGGGGCTGATTGCGAGACGCTGATCCGCGCGGCGCTCGAAGCCGGCCACGGCGTAATTTTCTCAGCTTCAGTCCTGTTCGACGATAACAGCGATGCGATTTCTTTGCAGGCCAAGCGTGCGCTGGAAATGACAGCCATTGCCATCAACGCCTCGACCGGACGCTACGATGTCATAGGTTACGCGTCCCATGACGGGACAGATTATATCAACAGGCAGCTAGCACTTAAGCGTGCAAAAGCCGCTGCATACATGCTGACTCTCGCAGGGGTGAATCGGGCCAAGCTCGACACCGACGGACGGGGTGAAACCAGTATTTTTGGACCAGAACTCGCTGTGAACAGACGTGTCGTTATCCGCAGGAAGTCTTCGTGATGATTTTTACACAGGCTAACCACAGTTTTGGAACGGCGAGGCCAACCAACCCTCATTGGGCCCCAACCGGTATGGTTTCGCCCAATGCCATGGCTCCATGGAACCAGCACAATTTGGCTGAAAAAGGGCTCCGAGGGGGCAATTTCTACCGCTCGCGTAATTTTTTATCGTCTTTTCGGGTAATTTCACTGCTTGAAGTGTCGTTTGTGCCACGCTATGACCTATTTTTGCCTATATCAAAAAGAGAACGGGCCATAGCTGTTGCTTGTTGATAGTTTGGTTACACAAGGCGGGAGTGGGTGTGCAGTGGCCCACGAGCGCGGTTTTAACTCACGGGTTCCGAATGTCCCACTTCGGTGGAGAACATCAAAAACTGGATCATCGAGAGCAGAATTGAGTGTGACCTTGTTTTGTCATGAACCTTGCGGCTTAGCCGCGGGAATGTATTGAAGGAAAAACAATGAAGCGTCTGATAATTGCAGCTTCAGCTCTGGTCTTTTCCTTTGCGACTGCTGGGGCTGCGGTCGCAGAGTGTAAAGGCAATTGTCACAACTTCGTCACCACTGCGCTCTCCGGGACATGGGTACGGACCGCAAGCGGCGGTTACGTTCACGACAAGTCCGCCGTATGCGATATCATGGTTCACTTCGAAATCGCGTGCGCTGACCTGACAGAAGAAGGCGAGCAGGTGCTGCTCGACAACCTCGATATCATCATGCATTCCGGTGCCGTTGGCTTTGCTAACACGGGTTATGCATCTGTTGATGGCCCTGAGGACTATAACCAGACCCTGTCCGAACAACGTGCCGCCACCGTGTACGAGTTCCTCGTGGCTAATGGTGTCGATATGGACCTCGTGGCGCCGATCGCAGGCGCTGGTGAAACCGACTCGCTGAGCGACACCCTCGAAGGCAACCGCGTTGTGGTGCTGTCCTTTAACGGCTAAGCCCGCCAAGGACGAAATCCGGGGCAAAACGCCACTCTGATTTTTTAAAGGCCGCGCAGGTCATCCCTGCGCGGCCTTTTTCGTGCTTGGCAAGTCGGCCCGGCGACTGTCTCATCAGTCGGCCGGGGAGGCGGCGTTCATGCCCAACAATCTGATGGCTGTCCTGTACGTCGTGCTGGCGGTTCTGTTCTTCAATATCAATGACAGCCTGATGAAAGGGCTGTTTGTCAGCGAACCGATCTACGTGGTGATTAGCATGCGTGCACTGCTGGTCGTCGGCATTCTGACAACCTGCATTCTGGTCCTCGTGCGGGGTAACCCGCTGCTGGGCCTGCGCGACCGTGGAACTATGATCTTTGGCGCCGGCGAATGCCTGATCGCCATGCCTTATCTGACGGCACTGATGTTTCTTTCGCTTGGCGTATCCGCCGCACTTATCTTCACAGCACCGATTATCACCACAGCGCTCGGCGCCATTGTGCTCAGGGAGAAGGTTGGGCGCTACCGCTGGAGCGCCGTGGTTCTGGGATTCCTTGGCGTGCTCATGATCGCAGTGGGTGAACCACTGGCGCGGGGGTTGTTCCCAGAACTCGTCCTGCGCCTATCCGGCGTGCCGACCGACGAAAAGGCGCGTGGCCTGAGTGGCCAGCTGCAGTGGATTCTGCTCGCCCCCCTGTTCGCGGCCTTTGGCCTCTCGGTCCGCGACATGCTGGCCCGCGCCATACCGTCAAAGCTGCCAACAACCTACAATGCTACTTATGCCGCGGTCTTTGTCCTGTTATCGGCGGTGGCCAGCTTTTTTATTGTGACACCAATGTTCCCGGACGTCTTTCAACCGACAATGCAAGGGCGGAGCTACTTTGGTGTGCTCATGGGATTCAGTCCCGGGGTCTGGATCAAACTGGTTCTTTCCGCGTCATTAATCAGTGTCGCGTACTACCTATCTGCCCTCGCCCTGCGCACAGGGGAGCTGAGCCTCATCAGCCCGTTCCGCTATGTTGGTCTTCCCAGCGCGATGGTACTGGATTTCATGCTCTTTAAAGCCGTACCCCAGTGGAACGAGTACAGCGGCGCGTTGGTGATTGTGCTTGCCGGTCTGGTAATCCTATGGCGAGAAACCCGTCTGGGTCAGCTCAAGCCACGGCACCCGGCCAACCGACGGGGTTGAGATAGGGTGCCAGAGGCATGCTAACGCGGCGAAACCGAGCCGGCTCTTTAGTCACAGCCGCCATAGCTTGATCGCGCGCGGTTGCCTCCGCTATCGTGCCGCATACTTAGTTCGCCGCCCCAGGAAGTTTTCATGACCTATCAGAGCCCTACGCAAGATATCGTCTTCGCCCTGCAAACGCTGGCAGACATCGACTCTCTGGGCGAACTGCCCGGTTTGGAAGACACCAGCAGTGACCTGATCGGACAGCTCATCGAAGAAGGGGGTAAATTCTTCTCTGACGAGCTGGCCCCGACAAATTGGGATGCAGATCAGGCTGCATGTAGCCTCGAAAATGGGGTGGTTCGGACCTACGAAAAGTTTCCGTCGCTGTACCAGAGCTATCGTGAAACTGGCTGGATTGGTGCGGCCTACGACACTGATATCGGGGGGATGGGCCTGCCCTGGGCCGTCAATGCAGCGGGTCAGGAAATGCTGTTCGCTGCAAATATGTCGTTTTCGCTCTGCCCACTGCTCTCACAAGGCGCGATCGAAACCATCGAAGCCCATGGCACACTTGAGCAGCGCGCAACGTTCCTCGAACGGATGGTATCGGGTGAGTGGACGGGGACGATGAATCTAACCGAGCCGCATGCAGGGTCAGACGTTGGTGCGCTCAAGTCTCGCGCTGAACCCCAGCCTGATGGCACCTACCGCATCTTCGGCCAGAAGATTTACATCACGTTCGGCGAGCACGACCTGGCAGAAAACATCGTTCATCTCGTGCTGGCCCGGACCCCTGACGCCCCGGCAGGAACCAAGGGTATCTCGCTGTTCATCGTGCCCAAGTTTTTGGTGAATGAGGACGGCAGCCTCGGTGCCCGCAACGACGCTAAGTGTATCAAGCTTGAAGAGAAACTGGGCATCCACGCCAGCCCTACCTGCGTCATGCAGTACGGTGACGACGGCGGTGCCATCGGCTACCTCATCGGGCCCGAAAATGGCGGTATGTCTTGCATGTTCACCATGATGAACAACGCGCGCTTGAGTGTTGGAATTCAGGGGCTTGGCATCGCCGAGCGCGCCTACCAACATGCCCTCGCCTATGCGAAGGACCGGGTGCAGTCGGCTAAAATCGGTGGACCCAGCAAGGAGAGCGTAGCCATCATTGAACACCCGGATGTGCGCCGAAACCTGCTGCTGATGAAGTCACAGGTCGAGGCGTTCCGGGGTTTAGCATACCACGCCACGAGCCACATCGACCGCGCTCGACGCGCGCCAGACAGCGATGAGGCCGCGCGAGCCCAACGCCGGGTCGACCTGCTCACCCCTATCGTCAAGGGCTGGGGCACCGATATCGCCTGCGAAATCGCATCCACTGGGGTGCAGATCCATGGCGGTATGGGCTTTGTTGAGGAGACGGGCGCTGCGCAATTCTATCGGGACGCTCGCATTCTCCCGATTTATGAGGGCACCAACGGCATTCAGGCGCTCGACTTGATTGGGCGGAAGCTGTCCCGGGACCGTGGCCGAGCTGCTAGTGAAATGCTTGCAGAAATGGCCAGTGTCGTGAAACCGTTGGAGGCCACTGACCACCTGAGCCTTCGAGCGATCGGCCAGCGGCTGAAGCACGCGCTGGCTGACCTTGAAGCCGCCTCGGCCTATCTGCTGGCGACGGCCGGGGACAATATGCCTTCGGCTGCCGTTGGCGCGACGCCCTACCTGACCCTTTGGGGCACTGTTGCTGGAGGCTGGGCCATGGCGCTGCAGGCGCTGTCCGCCCAAGAGCGCCTCACCGCGGGCGACAGCGAAACGCGCTTTCTGTCCACCAAACTGATAACCGCGCGGTTTTTTGCCGATCAGTTCCTGCCCCGGTCCTCGGGCCTGCTGGAAGCCGTGCGGTCGAGCGCCGATGAAGTGATCGGCCTGGATGAAGCTGCCTTCTGAAAATTCCCCGGAATCCTTTCCCGGGACTGGCGAGGCGCGAACGTTATCCCTAGGGTAGCGGCGAGGCCCAGCACGACTTCGTGGAGGAACAGGCAGTGACGAAAGCGGTAATGGCGATCGATCAGGGAACGACGAGCAGTCGGGCCATCGTGTTCGATTCAGACTTCAATAGCCTGAGCATCGCACAGAGGGAATTTACTCAGTTCTACCCCAAGTCCGGGTGGGTTGAGCACGACGCAGATGAGATTTGGCACTCAGTTGTTGAGGTGGCCCGGGACGCGATGGCTGAAGCAGGCCTGACGGCGGCTGACATTGCCGCCATCGGTATCACCAATCAGCGCGAAACCGTTGTGGTTTGGGACCGCGCAACCGGTAAGCCCATCCACCCCGCCATTGTGTGGCAGGACCGACGCACCGCCGACTTCTGCGCGCAGCTGAAGGCCGAAGGCAGAGAGGCCATGGTCACGGCTAAAACCGGTTTACTGCTCGATCCCTATTTCTCAGGTACCAAGCTGGCATGGTTGCTGGATCACGTTGAGGGTGCTCGGGCGCGGGCAGAGGCTGGTGCGCTGGCCTTTGGCACCATCGACACCTGGCTGCTGTATCGGCTCACCGACGGCGCGGTGCACCGGACCGATGCAACCAATGCCTGCCGCACGCTGCTGTTCAACATCCATGAACAGCGCTGGGATGCGGAACTGCTCTCGATGCTGGACGTGCCGGAAGCCATGCTTCCCGAGGTTTGTGACAATGCGGCTGACTTTGGGACCACCGCGCTCCTTGGTGCCGGTTCGTCCGTACCAATCTCGGCCATGGCCGGAGATCAACACGCGGCAGTCGTGGGACAGGGGTGTTTTCAGCCTGGCATGCTGAAATCGACCTATGGCACCGGATGTTTCGCCGTGCTCAACACCGGGACAGAGGCTGTACCATCCAACAACCGTCTGCTCACCACGTTAGCGTACAGGCTGAACGGTGCGCCGACCTACGCGCTAGAGGGCTCAATCTTCATTGCCGGGGCGGCGGTTCAGTGGCTGCGCGACGGTCTTGGCATCCTTGAAAATGCCGCTCAGTCAGGGGCACTGGCCGACAGTGCAGATGACGAGCAGGACGTTGTGCTGGTCCCCGCCTTTACCGGTCTCGGCGCCCCCCACTGGGATAGCGAAGCACGGGGCGCGATCTATGGCCTGACCCGAAATTCCGGTCCTGCGGAATTCGCGCGTGCGGCGCTGGAAGCGGTGTGCTTTCAAACCAACGACCTGCTGACGGCGATGAAGGCAGATTGGGCTGATGCGGCACGAACTATCTTGCGGGTTGACGGCGGGATGACCGCGAGCGACTGGACCATGCAGGCGCTGGCCGACGTGCTGGACGCGGCGGTAGAACGGCCGGTGGTGACGGAGACCACTGCGCTGGGTGTGGCCTATCTCGCCGGCGCACAGGTCGGGTTTTTTGGAAGTCAGGATGACTTTGCACGGAGGTGGCAACGCGATAAGCGTTTTGAACCCGGATGGGATGCTGCGCGACGCGCCCGCAAGATTAGCATTTGGAATGACGCGGTGCAGCGGACGCTCAGCGACAGATAAGAACAGAGGTCGGCCAAGCCTCAGGCATGTTTTCAATGCCAGCCGCTCTGGGCTGGCAGATTTGGTTTCGGCATTTGCTGACAAATGGGGGGAGGTCTGAGCCCTCCCCCGGCCGCTTTCTCCTCGGTCTGTCCCAAAAGTTACCAGGGCTAAGCTATGAACAGCTCGCCCCTGAGACCTCGCCTTAGATCAGCTTGCAGGACTGCGCAGCGCATCCCGGATCTCTTCGAGCAGGACTTCTTGCCGTGGCGGAGCCGCCGGTTCAGCCGCCTCTGCCGGTTCGGCTTCCTGCTTGCGCTTGAAGCGGTTGTAGGTGCGCACCGCCATGAACAGCACGAACGCGATGATGATAAACTCAATGGTGGTGTTGATGAATACACCGTAGTTGAGCGTCGCTAGGCCAGCTTCCTGTGCTGCTGCGAGGGTTTCGAAGCTGCCGCTCCCAAGAACAATGAAGCGGTTGGAAAAATCGGCACCGCCCGTCACCAGCCCGACGAGAGGCATGATGATGTCGTTCACCAGCGATTTGACAATTCCGTTGAACGCCAAGCCAAGGATGAAAGCGACCGCCAGGTCGATCACGTTGCCACGTTCGATAAATTCCCTGAATTCTTTCAGCATAAATTGGGGTGATCCTCAGATTTCTAGAATGGTAGACCCCGTGGTTTCACGGGCCTCCAAACGGCGGTGGGCTTCCGCCACCTCAACAAAAGGAAGACGCTGCCCAACGACGGGTTTGACATCGCCGGACTGCATCACGCTAAAGAGATCCCCCGCAACCCGGTTGAGTTGCGCCCTCGTGCTAATATACGCGAAAAGAGACGGTCTTTGCATGTACAAAGATCCTCGCGCGGCCAAAGCTGATGGTGCGACCCCGGCGATGGCACCAGACGAATTACCGTAAGTGATGAAGTAGCCCAAGGGTTTCAGGCAGTCGAGCGAGCCTTCAACCGTCGTCTGCCCAACAGAATCATAGACAACCGGAACCCCACCACCGGATAATTCTCTGACCTGCTCCACCCAGTCATCGTCGAGATAATTGATGCAGTGCGTGGCTCCATGATCCAAGGCGAGCTGACATTTTTCAGCACTTCCAGCCGTTCCAATCAGCGTCACCCCCATGGCGCGGGCCCATTGGCAGGCAATCAATCCGACGCCGCCGGCTGCCGAGTGAAAGAGGCAGGTCTGACCCGGCTGGATCGCGTAGGACTGCTTCAGCAGGTACTGGACCGTCATGCCCTTGAGCAAGGCAGCAGCAGCCGCCTCGTTGCTGATATCGTCGGGCAACAGTACCGTTTTGTCGGCAGGTATCAGGCGCTCTTCGGCGTAGGCCCCTGGTGCGAGACTGGCGACTCGATCGCCGACCTTAAAGCCATTCACCCCGGGGCCAATGTCGGTGATCTCACCCACGCTTTCTGACCCGGGGACGAAGGGTAGCTCGCTGGGATAGAGGCCGTTACGGAAATAGATATCAATGAAGTTCAGACCTATGTGGGTGTTGCGAATGCGGATCTCTCCTTCACCCGGCTTGCCGACGTCGCGGTCTTCGATCCTCAGGGCCTCCAGCCCACCCGTCTTTCGAATAATGATGGCCTTGCTCACGCCTGTGTCCTTCCATTGAAAAGCGGGGTCGGCAGTGACCCGGGCAATACTTCTGCGACATTGCCTTAACTCCGGCGCATAAAAAAGAGCCAAAGATAACGTAATCTGTTGCATGATTCCGGTTTAGGCGCAGAATGATCGCCCGTTCATTCCGCACTGTTGAGACATAGTCGATGACATCCAAAAAGCCATCGGGGGTGGTTCGTACGTCGATCCTGAGTATTGGCGCCGCTATTTTTATCCTGACTGCCGTGGTGGCAGCGCTGGCACTGGGGCGCCCCTTTTTGCTGCCTTTGGTTCTGGCGATTGTAGTTTGGTACGTGATTGCCAGCCTGCGGGATTTCATGGCGGGTCTTCGGTTGGGGCGTTTTCAACTGCCACGCTGGGTCTGTCTGCTATTGGCCATGGGGGTGATCGGGTCGATCGCCTACTTCGTCGTCAACATTGTGCTGGCGAGTTTTTCGGCGCTGGTGGTTGATTTTTCGGCCTATGCCGCCGATGCCAACCGGCTACTTGCACTCCTGCTCAGCCTGCTGCCCGACGGGCTGTCACTCGATGTCAATCTGCAAGATCAATTCGACCGCATCCTCGGTATCGCCAACAATTTCGCGGGTCAGCTGCGGCTGGTGACGCAGAACCTGGTGATTGTTGTGATTTACGTCGCCTTCATGCTGGTTGAAGATCAGCGCTTCTCCTCGAAGTTGAAGCATCTGTTCCCTCGTGCCGATGACTATTCACGGGCGCGGATCATGCTCGGCACCATCAGTCGGAAGATCCAGGCTTATCTGGCTGTTAAGACGCTGATGAGCCTGATTACGGCCGTGTTGGCGTACATCATCCTGCTGGTGTTTGATATCAACTACGCACCCGTATGGGCCATGCTGGTGTTCTTCCTGAATTTCATTCCGGTGGTCGGCTCCATCATCGCGGTGATCCTGCCGGTGGCCATGGCTGTGCTGCAGTTCTGGGACGGCGATGCGTGGGTCATTCTGGTGGTCACCGGTCTGTTGATCGGGGTGCAGCAGTTGGTCGGCAGTATCCTCGAACCGCGGTTTCTGGGTAGTTCCCTGAATCTTTCGCCCCTGATCATTCTGGTTTCGCTGTCGTTTTGGGGCTTCCTGTGGGGACCGGTGGGCATGCTGATTTCTGTGCCAGTGACAGTGATGCTTGCCATCATCTTTGCCTCTGTGCCTGCAACGCGCTGGATCGCCGTGCTGCTGAGCCAGAACGGCGATAGTGTGGAAGAGGAATTTGGCCCTGTGGTAATGCCGGTAGCGGGCCGTGACACAGCGGGCTGATACAATCAGGCGAATCGCTCCATGACCGCCATCCTGTGCCGGTTGGCGGATCGTGCCGTTCTCGCTGTGTCTGGTGAGGACCGATTTGACTTTCTGAATACATTGCTCAGTGCCGACATGTCGCCGAATGTTGGTGGTGCGACCTTGGCCGCCTTGCTGACGCCCCAAGGGAAACTGCTTGCCGACCTGCTCTGCTATACTGATGAGGGCCGGGTGCTGATCGATTTCCCGGCGGGTAGCGCGTTCGCCAAGCGGCTGCAGATGTACAAATTGCGCGCGGCTATTGCGGTTGACGTACTCGATGACTGGCAGGTGGCAACCATTCTGCCGCTGGCGCCCGCTTTAGCTGATGAAGCGGGTGAGGCGGGTGGCCTGTTAAGCGATTTCGGCACCGGGCAATTTTCAGGTGAGGTGCGACGCTTCGTTGATCCACGGTCACCAGATCTGGGTGAACGGGTACTGGGCCCTGGACTGGCCGTTCCTCGGTCAAATGCTACGTCTTCGAGATCCGAGATCAGCGACGCACAATCGCTACAGAATTATGATCGCGCGCGGATTGCTGCCGTGATCCCTGAGGGTCCGGTAGACCTGCCGCCCAACAAAGCGCTGTTGATGGAAAGCGGCTTCGAGCGGTTGGGCGGGCTGGATTTTAGGAAGGGCTGCTACGTCGGTCAGGAAGTGACCGCGCGCATGAAATACCGAAATCTTGGCAAGAAACGGATGATGACGCTTTCTGCAGACACAGCGATGCAGCCGGGCGAGCCTGTTCTGGCGGGCGAGCGGCAGGCAGGTGAAATTCTCTCAGCTGTGAATGGGATGGCGCTGGGGTTGATGCGGCACGCGTTCATTGATGGCGAATTGCAGCTGGAAAGTGGTGCGATCGTGCGCGTGACTGCAGACCCCGACCGCACGGAATGACAGGGCAGGCCAGAAAGGAAAGGAAAGGACCAAGCCGCCTTCGAATTCATGCCAATATGGGCGCCGTTAGCAGCAGCGCCAAAGATTCTCTTTAAAGGTCGCACTTCAAGCATGGAGTGGGTTGGGACAGTACGCGACGCTTGGGACCGCCGCGCGAAGCGCGGTCGGGCACAAGTCGGCGCAACCCAAAACGATCAGGGGCCGCGCCGGGCGAAGGCCGGCGTGTCCGTTTGATTGCGCGGGGGAGATTTGTAAGCCGCGAAGCGGCGTCAAATCGAGCGCGCCATCCTACAAAGCAAGAAACAAGCGGTGGCTTAGGGATAGAGCGGGCTCTGCGTCCAATCACCCCTTGTCTCCCGGCGGGTCAGACGCACCCGCTCGTGAAGGCGAAAGTCACCGGCTCTCCAAAACTCCATCGCCAGAGGCTGGAGAATAAATCCGCCCCAATAATCGGGTTTGGGAAACTGCTCCAGACCTTCGAAACGGGTTTCGTAATCGTCAATCCTTGACTGGAGCGCCTCGCGATCAGGCAAGGGCTGTGATTGGAGGCTAGCCCAGGCGCCAATCCGTGAACCACGCGCACGGGTATCGTAGTATGCTTGAGATTCTTCGGGGCTGAGCCGTTTGACGGGCCCTTCAAGACGCACTTGCCGATCGAGGGTTTTCCAATGGAACAGCGCAGCTGCCTTTGGGTTTGCTTCCAACGCCAGGCCCTTGCGCCCCTCATAGTTTGTAAAAAATCGAAATCCCTGAGCGTCATGCCCTTTGAGCAATACGATGCGGTTGCTCAGCGTCCCATCAGCATCAAGGGTCGCTAGCGCCATAGCATTTGGGTCGTTAACCTCTGTCCCAGCAGCTTCATCCAACCACTGGGAAAAGAGGGAAAGGGGGTCAGAAACGTTAAAACTCATACCGAATTCTCTCCACAGGGCGAACATGCCAGGGTGACGGCTTCGAAAGGGCGGTTCCTCAATCTGCTGACGGTCCATCAGAGGCTTCGATTGATCGCCCGCGCTTGAAGATAATGGACCCGTTTAAGTGGCCCCGAAAGTCACCCGGTAAAGGGGCGTCACCGTCGCAGGAATGGGAGCACTCAGGTTGGTCTCGGCTGACGGCGCTAGGGAGTGATGCGCTTTGGCAGCAACAAATAGATCGGCCGAGACGTGCGGGCGCTGAATTGGAATGCGAAACCCACGCCAACTGGCGACCGGATCAACAAACGTCGGATTGGGTACCGTTCGGAAAGTGGTGGCTTGGTGGTCGGTCGGCATTGCCGTATCTGGTTCAGCGACCACACCCGCGCGCGCGCGTGACACGGCCAAATCGCTGCGCCAGGAGCGATAAGGCGCGATGTAAAGAGTGGCAGGAGGGTCAGCTGCATCACTCTGAACGTCGAGCAGATTGTCGATCTCACGCTGGACCGCAGCCAGCGGCGACACTTGACCAAGAATGATTGGTGACTCGGCGCTTTCTCTCTCGGCCTGACCAGCTTGAGAATCAGTGCCCTCTGCAATGGCAATCTGTGTCTGTGCTCTCATCGCATAATCATCTCGCAGACGCATGTCCTGGGTCAAGTCCAGGGCCGTTCCCGCAGCCGAAGCGTTGAGACCCCCACTATCCAGTAGCACGGTGTCAACAAAGATGTAGCCCGGTTCGGTATCAACCGGGCCGCCATTATCACCCTGAGCCCTATCGATCAGTTCAGCATCAGGATGAAAGACAGGTGCACCGGCTACGGCATCGATGTCTGCGAGACCAAACCGCACGTCTGCGACGGTCAGCATAGGCGATCCAGGAGCCAGCGCTGCATCATCCGACTCACGGAACAAACTCAGCAGATCCTGACTCTGATCCAAATGCTCTCGCGCGGCGAGGGCCTCGATCGCCTGCTCTGCTGGTTGACCGTGCAACCCCGGGGAAGGCTCCAGATGCGTTCCCATGGCGCGCGAAAGATCATGCAGGCTCAGGGCTTCTAGGTCATCTCGGATCGCCCAACGCTGAGGAGGCCGACGGCCCATTTCATCGAATTCCACCAGACCTGAGCGGCGCAACCGGTCGAGCACGTAGCTCACCATAGCGGGATGGGCCGTCAGGGAGCGCCTCAGCGCCTCAACATCGGACCAGCGCTGTATCCGCGTCTGGTTCTCAAGATCGCGCACCAGCCGAAGAGCAAAATCGAGCTGCTCGCCACGTCCTGCATGCAGAAAACTGCCGATTGGATCACGCAACCTCGCAACACTGACCGCCAGTTGGGACCCGGCCAGAAAAAGACTCCAACCAAGGAAGAGGGCGAGCACAGCCGCCACCGTCGACCACAGGTCCGCATCCGCTTCAGAGACAAAGATCTGATTGGCAAGGGCAACGAACCCACCAAGCCCAAAGCCAGCGACCGCGGCGCCGGCGAGCAAAGCCCCAGGTGCGGGCCGTCGTACTGTAAAGGTAAGAAACACGAGGAACACAGCAAACGTGAGCGCCAAAACAGCGACCAGCCAGACGAGGCCGGAAGCGACACGGGGCGCGCGAGCCGTTGCCATTTCCATCACGCCGATCAACGTCAGCAGTGCATAAGCCAGGACAGGCAGCAGAACAGCCAGCAACAGAGTGAGCAGCAGGCGACGCCCGGGAATGTCGTCATAAACTGTCTGGTACCATTGCCGACCACCCGCTGTGCGGATGATAGCGGCCAAGGCCAGCACACAGACGCAGCCTGTGAAAAAACTTTCAAGACCAAAGCGATCGAGGGTGGGATGGAGCCAGTCTGTGACTGGAGCGCTCCAGGCCACCACAGACGCGAAACCCGGCTGAAAAGGATTGATGTTCAGAGCAAGCGAAGCTGCGGTAGCCCAGGGAATGCCTGCCGCCTGCTCCTCGATGAGCAGTTCAGGCGCTATGGCCTGGATAAACAGTACGAAGCCTGGCAGACCAAGACACAGCGTGCCTAGCGTCAGGATACCAGCCCAAACGGGCATGAACCGCGCAAAGTACTCTCGCCGTGCGCGTCGAAGCATAGACCGCAGGCTGTGGTCTGTCTCGCGAGGGCTGACAGGGGTATCAAAGGCATCGAAAAGGGTCAAAGGAGAGGCTACCTCTTGCCGTGGTATGACTCTCCTTAGCAAAACGGGACTCTGAGGACCAGCGATTGCGCGGGGGAGATTTGTAAGCCGCGAAGCGGCGTAAAATCGAGCACGCCACCGCATATGGCACGCTCAACACGGCGGATAGCGCTGTCTTTGAGCAAGGCTGAGAAGCGCAGCATCGCGCTTGCACGCTTAAGACCGCGGAAGGTATGACTTAACAGCCGACCCGCTCGGAATCACTCACGGAAGGAATCAAGCATGACAACAGGCGTTCTGGCCGGGAAACGAGGCCTAATCATGGGCGTTGCCAACGACAAGTCGATCGCCTGGGGCATCGCGCAGTCAGCAGCTCGCGAAGGTGCCGAACTGGCCTTCTCATACCAGGGCGAGGTGCTCGAGAAACGCGTGGCACCTTTGGCCGCTCAGGTCGGCGCGGACATGCTGACCTGCGATGTCACGGATGACGCGTCGATCGATTCTCTGTTCAGCGCTTTGAAAGCCAAGTGGGGCAGCATCGATTTTGTTGTTCATGCCATTGGTTTCTCTAACAAAGAGGAACTCAAGGGCGAATATCTCGGAACCAGCCGCGAAAACTTCGCTCTAACGATGGATATATCGGTTTACTCGTTCACAGCTGTAGCCCAGCGCGCAGCCCCGTTGATGAACAAGGGTGGGTCGCTCGTGACCCTCACCTATCAGGGCGCGGTTAAGGTTGTTCCCAATTACAACGTCATGGGCGTCGCAAAAGCGGCTCTGGAGGCTTCTGTGCTCTATCTTGCCTCTGACTTCGGCCCGCGCGGCGTGCGGGTAAATGGCTTGTCCGCGGGACCAGTACGGACTCTGGCGGCCTCGGGCATTGGTGACTTCCGTACAATGCTGAAGTGGAACGAGCTCAACGCGCCACTACGCCGGAATGTTACCATTCAGGACGTAGGTGATGCCTGTCTTTACTTGATCTCTCCCTGGTCAAACGGTGTCACTGGCGAAATCCACTACGTAGACGGTGGTGCGAACATTAATGGCATGATTGCGATGGACCAGGCCGGAGAACTGGGCGCGTTGCTCACCGAAACCGCTGCCAAGAAAGGCTGAGCGATCTATGGCCGGCAATTCGTTCGGGACCCTGTTCCGCTTTACAACCTTCGGCGAAAGCCACGGCCCCCAAATCGGTTGCGTTGTCGATGGTGTACCGGCCGGCCTGCGCTTGAGTGAAGCAGATATTCAACCGGACCTCGATCGCCGCAAGCCTGGAACTAGCAAGTTCGTGACTCAGAGACGGGAGAGCGACGAGGTCAGCATCGTCTCCGGCGTCTTTGAAGGTTTTACGACCGGCTCGCCTGTCGGATTGATCATCCATAACGGCGACCAACGTTCAAAAGACTACGGTCAGATCCGGGATCAGTTCAGGCCGGGTCATGCAGACTTTACCTACTGGCATAAATACGGCTTGCGGGACTACCGGGGTGGCGGTCGATCGTCCGCTCGCGAAACCGCAATGCGTGTAGCAGCAGGTGCTATCGCACGAGTGATTCTGCGTGATCTTCCCCCAAAGCCGGTTATCGTGCGCGGTGCTCTGATCACTATGGGCGGCCACGGGCTTGATCGGACGCGGTGGGACTGGAGCCAAGTCGCCGAAAATCCATTTTTCTGCCCAGATAGCGAAGCTGCCATACTGTGGGCCGAGATCCTCGAAAAGCTCCGCAAAGACGGTAATTCGGCCGGTGGTGTGATTGAAGTCGTTGCTGATGGTGTGCCTGTGGGACTCGGGCAGCCGATCTACGGCAAACTCGATAGCGATCTTGCCGCAGCTTTAATGTCCATCAATGCTGCCAAAGGCGTCGAGATCGGTGATGGATTTGAAGCAGCGGCACTCAACGGCGTCGGTAATGCGGATGAGATGGAAATCGATGCCGCCGGCACTCCACAATTTACCAGCAATCACGCCGGAGGCATTCTGGGCGGACTCAGTACAGGGCAATCCGTAATCGCAAGACTAGCGATAAAGCCGACATCCTCAATTCTGACGCCGCGGCGCTCCCTCAATCGGTTTGGGGAAACTGTAGAGGTTGTGACTAAAGGGCGGCATGACCCCTGTGTGGCTATCCGAGGCGTTCCCGTCGCTGAAGCCATGATGGCGATTGTGCTGGCTGACCACCTGCTACAGGCTCGGGCCGACGGCACCCCCTTGACGACACGCCCCTGGGATAAAAAGGAAATCTAACTCAATGCGGATGAAACCCCTCGGCCGGACTGGCATCCAAGTTTCAGAATTTTGCCTTGGCACAATGACGTGGGGTCAGCAGAACTCTGCTGACGAAGGGCACGCTCAAATGGATTGGGCCAGCGCCAATGGTATTAACTTCTTCGATACCGCGGAGCTTTATCCCAGCCGACCAACAGCTGACACACAAGGCCAGACAGAAGAAATCATCGGGGAGTGGTTTACGAAGACCGGTAAGCGATCAGATATCATTCTGGCCAGCAAGGTCACGGGCCCGGAAGATGATTTCAACTGGATCCGGGGCGGCGTGTCTCGGCACACCAAACAGAGCATTCGCGAGGCGATCGAAGGCTCTCTGACACGCCTGAGGACAGATTATATCGATCTCTATCAGTTGCACTGGCCCGACAGGGGCTGGACCCATTTCCGCAAACTTGGCCAGACCCGGCCAAACCCTGATGAGGGCGCAGACCGGGCTGAGACTCTGGAGGCGCTCGATGCACTGGTGAAAGAGGGGAAAATTCGCGCCTGGGGCGTATCCAATGAAAGCCCGTGGGGCGTCATGGACTGGATTGCCCGCAGTGAGGCAACAGGCCAAGCAAGGGTCGCCTCGATCCAGAATCCCTATAATCTCCTCAACAGGGTATTTGATACGGGCAACGCAGAGGTCTCTATGAACGAAGATGTTGCCCTGCTTGCATACTCGCCGCTGGCTGCCGGACACCTGAGCGGAAAATATCTGGATGGAAAGCGACCTTCAGGGTCCCGTTTAGCGCTCTGGCCAGAACGGTCTGGCTATAACTCGGACTATGGTAATGAAGTGGCCGCAAAATACATCTCGCTGGCGCGGAAGTTCAACGTTGATCCATCAATCATGGCGCATGCCTTTGTTTACATGCAGCCGTTTGTTACTGCCTCAATCCCAGGCGGTACCACCATTGAACAGTTGCAGGTTGCTCTTGATGCCACAACAGTGACGCTGAGTGACGAACTGCTTCAGGAAATCCACCGTCTGCATCGCCTCCACACATATCCCTGCCCCTGACAAAATGAGTAGACTGGTAATCGGACCGGAATAGGTTCGATGCCTCGGGCACTTAGGGGTGACATTTGGTGGCGTACTCGATTTGACGCCGCTTCGCGGCCTACAAATCTCATCCGCGCAGTCAAGAAGACACACCGGACTTTGTCCGCCGTGGCGGCCTTTTGTTTAAGGCTGCGCGACGCTTGGCCCCGACGCGCGGAGCGCGGTCGGGGACAAGTCGGCGCAACCGTTTTTGCCTGATCAAAGCAATGGAAACCAGAGGCCTCAAGGCCGATCGCTCAATCACGACCAAATCACAATAGACCGGCTCAACATTGGTTCCGCGTTACGGAACTCGAGCAAGAAATTGCGCGACGCCTCAGCTGTGGCCGCGAAGCGGCCATGGCTGAGGTCGGCGCCATTCAGATTTCATCAGCCAGAACAAACACGCGCTGCATCCGATCAGGGTTCGTCACTGCCCCAGATCCTTCTGCCCCACGCTTGATCTGGTCAACCGCATCCATGCCAACGAGGACCTCGCCAATGATGGTGTACTGGCCGTCGAGGAACGGCCCATCTTCAAACATAATGAAGAATTGAGAATTGGCAGAATCTGGTGACTGCGACCGCGCCATCCCAACAATTCCTCGGGTAAAGCTTGCAACAGTCGGATCCGAGAACTCTGCTGGCACGTCTGGCTTGTCTGAGCCCCCTCGCCCAGTCCCGGTTGGGTCACCTGTCTGCGCCATAAAACCATCGATCACGCGATGGAACACAACACCGTCGTAGAATCCTTCCCGGGTCAGCTCCAACATTCGGGCCGTGTGCTGAGGCGCAAGGTCATCTCGCAGGTTTATGGCAATCAGACCGTGGCGGGTATCAATAACCATGGTCTTCGCCGCCTCTCCCCCGGCGGCAGCCACCTGCGCGGCGAGCTGCGTCAGGGACGGTTTAGCGAGGCTGTCGAAGCCTGACAGGATTGCCAACGCCAAAGAACCAGCAGTGGTTTCGGGATAGAGGATCACTGCCGCTTGAAACGCAATAGGTTGACCGATTTCCAGTGCGCGCGCCAACACAGCTTCACCGCCTTCACTGCTAAACCGCGCCTGGCAAAGTAGGTTGCCATAGGCGGGCACCCCGAGGGCAGTAAAGGTCGCGGGCGGCAAATCCAGGCCAATCAACAAAGAATGTCCGTTGACCAATGCGCCCAGCGCATTGTCGATGGCCTGCCCCTCCGGCACTGGAGAAATCGCCTCGACCTGCACGGAAAAGCCTGCTGTCTGGAGCGACCCCACCACAGCATCGCTACAATCTGCGTCGCCATCGGCGCTACGGACCACAAGTGCAGACTGAGCTGAAGCCAGCGAAGCCCCGCCCATTGAAAGAGCAATACACAGCATGCCGGCAGCTATAATTCTGGTCATCGAAGGCAATCCCCTGCTGATACGAGCTAAGATAGCGCCAAGTTAATGCGGATTCGGGTTTTATGGAACCGGCAATTAGGGCGCTGGAAAGTTGGTTTCCAATAAAATAGCCGCAGGCCGAAAATGTGACCTGCGGCCATCAATATTGTGGCTTAAATCCGACGGAACCGCGATCCGGCTGAGCACCGGTCCGCTCTACTCTTTGCAGAACCGGCGGCTTTCATCAAAGCGTAGACAGGACTGAAACGTCATCAGCCGTCAGCGGCAATAGAAACCGCAATCATGGTATCTGGCTCGCCAGCAAAGGAAGTCCCATTCTGGCCTGCGCCCTTGGTTATGTTGTCGACAAACTCCATGCCGCTCTGCACCTGGCCAAAGACTGTGTATTGACCATTCAGGAACGAACCTTCCGCAAACATGATGAAGAACTGGGAATTTGCTGAATTTGGGTTCTGGGCTCGTGCCATGCCGAGAGTGCCGCGCTCAAAGGGCACACTGGAGAATTCGGCTGGCAGATCCGGCAGCTCTGAACCACCGGTTCCGTCGCCGCGCGGATCACCGGTCTGCGCCATAAAGCCATCGATCACACGGTGAAACTTGATACCGTTGTAGAAGCCCTGTCGGGTTAGCTCCTTGATGCGGGCGACGTGCAGAGGGGCCACGTCAGGAAGCAGCTCAATTACAACAGTGCCGTCTTTGAGCTGAATGTTAAGGGTATTTTCGGGATCCAAAGCGATGGTCTCCTGTGTTGTTGCCAGCCCGGTCAGGGCATCGGCAGAGGTGGAAGAGGTCTGATCGGACAAATAGGCCGCATCCTGATCGGAGGAAGTCGAAGAAGCAGCAGGGCTTGCGTCCGAAGGGGCGTTTCCGCCACGGTCACCGCTGAACAGCTGGCCAATCTGACCGGATCCGTATACGAGGCCAAAAACCGCGATGGCCACGACAACGACGATGGTAATGAGAAAGCGCATGAGGGCCGTATTCCTTTATCCGTGAGTTAGCCCAGCGCGCTGTTCGCGGGACGCTGAGCCCTTAGCGCGCCCATCCAACACGTTGGCCATCGTTCTGTTCGCTGGTGCATCCGACGATCTTCTTGTGAGCGCAACACTATTTAAAAAACTTAAGGCCAGAGGCTTGCGGTTCATTTTGACCAAGGGACACCTGCTCAGCGCGGCTGGCAAACGGAGGCCCCTGAACCGCCCTGAACCGCCCTGAACCACCACACCAAACCTGATGATCAGAGGCCCATGGCCCGCTTTAGCTCTTCATCGAGCTTATCGAGGAACTGCGAGGTGGTGAGCCAGCCCTGATCCGGCGACACCAGCAGCGCAAGGTCTTTGGTCATATAGCCCTGCTCCACCGTGCTCACACAAACCGACTCAAGCGCCTGCGAGAATTTTACCACATCGGGGGTGTTGTCAAACTGCCCCCGGTAGAACAGACCCCGGGTCCAAGCATAGATCGAGGCAATCGGGTTCGTCGACGTTTCCTTACCCTGCTGGTGCAGGCGGTAGTGGCGGGTCACGGTGCCGTGCGCAGCCTCCGCCTCAACCGTCTTGCCATCCGGGGTCATGAGCACGGATGTCATCAGGCCCAATGAGCCAAAACCCTGTGCCACCGTGTCAGACTGGACGTCTCCGTCGTAGTTCTTACAAGCCCAGACAAAGCCACCAGACCACTTCAGCGCAGCGGCTACCATGTCGTCAATCAAGCGGTGTTCGTACGTGATGCCCGCTTCGGCAAATTTGTCCTTAAATTCGGTCTCAAAGACGTGCTGGAACAAGTCTTTAAATCGACCATCGTACTTTTTCATAATAGTGTTTTTGGTCGACAGGTACACCGGCCAACCGAGGTTCAGGCCATAGTTCATGCAGGCCCGGGCAAAACCGATGATCGACTCATCAAGGTTATACATCCCCATGGCGATGCCGGCTTCTTCGAAGTCGAAAACGGGGTACTCCACCGCATCACCGCCGTCGGCCGGCTCGAACACCATCTTCAGATGACCGGCGCCGGGTACGAGGAAATCGGTGGCGCGATACTGGTCCCCAAAGGCATGACGGCCGATGACAATGGGCTGGGTCCAACCCGGTACCAAGCGCGGAACATTGGACATGATGATCGGCTGTCGGAATACAGTGCCGCCAAGGATATTTCGGATCGTACCGTTTGGTGAGCGGTACATTTTTTTCAGGTTAAATTCCTCAACCCGCGCCTCGTCCGGGGTAATGGTCGCGCATTTGACGCCGACCCCGTACTCCTTGATCGCATTGGCCGCATCGATAGTAATTTGATCGTCGGTCTCGTCGCGCCGCTCCATGCCAAGGTCGTAGTAGTGCAGGTCCACGTCAAGATAAGGCAGGATCAAACGCTCTTTGATAAAGGACCAGATGATACGGGTCATTTCATCACCATCGAGCTCAATGATGGGACTCTTGACACTAATCTTTGACATGGACGTTCTCCTGCACCGCGGCTTATTCAAAACAAACGCACGCGCGCGCGTCATGCCGGAGCGAGTTGGCTCGTGCCGGGTCGGCGCTGCGCGGTGAATTCTGGTGCTTGGCTAGCATGGGGTGGAGATGGCGACCAGACCCGCTCAGGGCTGCACTGGGTCGCATCTGATCAATGCGTCGTCGCTTTTCTCGCGAAGGTTCAACCCAACTGCGCAGCAAAGGCTGCCGGCAGATCTTCAGGATTGCGGATCGAAGTATAGAGATTGTTCAAGCGCGAGTGCAGGAATCCCTGCGCCTCCACGTGATCGATCAAATCCATCAGTGGCTGCCAATACCCTTGCTCAGTATCAAGAAAGACGATCGGCTTGGTGTGGCGGCCCAATTGCTTCCAGGTAATCACCTCGAAGACTTCTTCGAGCGTACCAAAACCGCCCGGCATGGCAACAATGGCCTGTGCGAGGTCAAACATCATCCGCTTGCGGGTATGCATATCGGGAACCAGCCGCAGATCCGTCACCGCACGGTGACCGACTTCAACGCGGTCGAGGAATTCGGGTATAACGCCAATAACCTTCGCCCCAGCACCCAGAGCGCCATCAGCGACCGCCCCCATCATCCCGGTCTGACCACCACCGTAAACCAGCCCCAGGCCCGCTTCACCGATGACACGGCCAAGCGCACCCGCAGCGGCTTCATAGCCTTCCCATGCCCCGCCAGAAGCACCGCCATAAACGCAGACGCACTTGATCGTTTCCGCGGCCGGGCGTTCGGCATGGAGGCGCTCAAAGGCCGCGTCAATGTTCATCAGGACGCAACCACGCCACCGACGGCACCCTGCTCACGCGCAGTCTCCGCGAAGCGTTCAAGCTTGCGACGGCGTCCAGCGCCCCCTGTGATCTTGCGCACTTCCATTCGGCCTTGGATCATCAGCATGCACGGGGTGAAAAACAGCGAGACCATGGTTGAGAAGGCCAGCCCGAACGCAATGGCCTGACTCATCCCAGTCCACCACTGCGCAGATGCCGCCACCTGGCTTACCACGCCTTCTCTGGCATTCAGCGATGCAAAGAAATCGCCCACAAGCGGGAGGGAAGCCAGCGGTGAGAGATCGACGCCCGTGATCACAAAGTTCTGGAAGTCCACCCCAATACCCATTGCCAGTGGCAACAGACCCAGAATTGTCGTCACGGTCGTGATGAGAACCGGCCTCAAACGTTGGGCACCGGTCAGCATTACCAGCCTTGCGTAGTCGTCGTTGGACCGCGGGCGATTTTCCCGCTCCAAATTAGCAAAGGTATCCACGAGAACAATGTTATTGTTCACGACCACGCCTGCGAGTGACACCACGCCAATGAAGGTGAACACCCCAAAGCCCGAGTTGGTCAGGATGAGGCCGAACATCACACCGGGAATGGACATGGCCACCGCTGTAAGGATCAGCAGCGCGCGATAGAAGCTATTGAACTGCGTGATCAACACCGTAAACATTCCAACCATGGCAATGGCAAAAGCGAAGCCAAGAAAGCTGAAGGCTTCCTGCTGTTCCTGGTTATCGCCGACAAACTCCCAGCTCACGTCTGGGTCGATGTCAGCCGCCTCCAGTGCCTCGGTCAGCTCCGCAATCACCGTCGAGTCTGCCTTTTGCTCTGCCCCAGATGCAGCAGCGGCAACGTTCGCGGACATGGTATAGGCGCGGCGTTCATCAATACGCGTGATGAGGCTCGTCCGCTCGTCGATTTTGAAATCAACGAGATTGCTGATCGGCACGCTCCCACCCTGCGTATTGATCCGGATACGCCCGAGTTGGTCAATTGACCGGAACTCTGGCGGAAAGCGGAACACGATGTCCGTCTCTTCATTGGAACCATCCAGACGGATATTGTCGACGATATAGCCGTCGTTGGTCATCTGAATGTATTGCGAAATTTGGAACGCTGTGACGCCGAGACGCTGCGCATCGGCCTCCTTAAGGTCGAGCGAAATTTTGGTCCCGGGCAGTGGCAGACCGTCCTCGATATCCACGAGGTCTGGATTATCTTCCATAATTGAACGCACCCGGCCCAACTCAGCAATGAGAAGAGCAGCATTCTCCGAGCGCAAGCGAAGCTGCACAGCCTTCCCGCTCGGCGGGCCACCAGCAATGGCGAGGATTTCTACCTGTACGCCCGCGAAGTGGTCGGTCCGCTCACGGATTTCCTGCAGGGTTTCCGCCACCGGGCGACTTCGGTTGAAGTAGTCAACAAAAGTCAGTTGAACCGAGCCGATGGTGTCCTCTGACTCTGGTACAGCGGTGTTGGTCTGCCCGCCGCTCTGAGATCGCACAGATACGGCTGAGAATTCCTGGTTCGCCACCGACAAGTCATAGATCACAGCCTCGACGTCGCGTACCAGAGCATCTTTCTCGTCGATCGACAGGTTGCCCCGCGCTTTGATGAAGATGTTGGCACTGTCTGGTTCAGTGGCCGGAAAGAACTCCGTAGGGATGTTGCGCGACGCATAGAAGACAAACGAAAAGACCAGTACCAGCAGGCCCAGCACCGCAACCATGATCGGTGCCTTCAGCAGCTGCCTCAGCGCGGCAACATAAAGCCCGGCGAGACCCTTCGCCTGATAAGGATCAGATGCTTCTTCAGCGGTTCGGGTTTGGCGTGGATTGCCAATCAGCATGAAGAATATGGTGCGGATACCAAAGAAAATGATGCTGAACGCAGCCGGACCAAGCAGGAGACCCGCGACAATTCCGATCGGGGTCTTCAACGGCGAGTCCTGCAGCGACGGAATATTGTCAACCAACTGGCCGGTCATCCCGCCAACAAAGAAGAATAGACCCGCCGCAAGGCCAAAAATAAAGAACACGACCGAGAAGAACCGGTTGAAGTTGGCGCCCAGCGTCGGCACGAAGAACAGCGCCATAAGCAGCGAGCCAGAGAGCGTCACCAGCAGCGTAATTGGCAGGTACTTCATGAACTGCCCAGTAAACCCAGGGAAGAACAGCAAAGGCGCGAATACGATCAACGTGGTCGAGGTCGAAGCGATTATGGGCCAGGCCATGCGCTTGGCCGCTTCGCCATAAGCTTCGACCATACTGGCGCCCTCCGACAAACGTCGGTCGGCATATTCACTGACCACCACGGCCCCATCGACCAGCATCCCCGAGGCGAGAATGAGGGAGAACAGCACAACAATGTTTGCACTCAACCCCATCATATTCAAGGCGATAAAGCCGAGCATATAGGATCCTGGAATCGCAATCGCGACAAGCAGGGCCGATCGCAGACCGAGAATGGCGACAACAACAATCATCACCAGCAGCACGGCAAAGGCAACGTTGTTGATCAGGTCACCAAGCAGCGTTTTTACGAACACTGAGTCATCGTAAGAACTGGTCGCGACAATGAGTTCCTGCAGGGTTTCCATCAGTTAGCTTCCTTGCCCTTTTTGGTCCATTCACCGGCCCTTGTGCCTTCTTCGCTGATATCTTCAGCAACCACATCTGTCCCGGCGGTAGCCGCTGCGATTACGGCTTTGACCTGTCCGGCAATATCGAGAGTGTTCGTGCCCGTTCGCTTTGAGACGGAGATTGAAACTGAGGGCTGACCGTTGACCCGGGCATAGTTGTTGGCATCCTTAAACGTATCCCGCACCTCAGCAATGTCAGAGAAGCGGATGATCGAATTACCATCGACTACAACTGGCAGGTCTTCCAGCGACTTAATCCCCTGCAACTGTCCTGGCAATTCGATGTCGAAAGCGCCGGAGCTGGCCTCCGTCGTCCCGGTTACAACTAGCAGGTTAGCGTTGGTAATGGCTGAGGCAATCTGGTTGAGATCGAGATAGTAGTTTTCCAGTGTCGTCGGATTGATAATCACCTCGATCACCCGCTCACGATCACCGCCGAGCGCAACTTCCAGCACACCCGGAATGCCTTCAAGATCACGCTGCAGATCCTTGGCGAAGTCCACCAGCGTTGCTTCCGGCACCGGACCGGTCAGGCCGTAGACGAGGATTGGTTGTTCTGCCAGGTTGATGGGGGTTACCACCGGCTCTTCTGCGTCCTGCGGCAGCTTTGGCTTCGCCCGGTCGACTGCGAGGCGGATGTCGTCCTCAGCTTTCTCGTCATCAAAACCAGCTTCGAATTCCAACACAATGTTTGCGTAGCCTTGGCTTGCTGTCGAAGTCATCGTCTTGAGACCATCGACCCCGGACAATTCGGTTTCTAACGGCTTGATCAACTCGTCCTCTGCGTCTTCCGGCGAGATCCCGTTTTGGTAAACCGAGACATAAATCGACGGGAAAGTCACGTTGGGGAAGGCCTCCTTGGGAAGGATCGTCCAGCTGTAGATGCCAACGCCAATCAGGGCGACGAGCAACACCAGCACCGTTCGATTGTAACGCAGCATTGCGTCGATGATTGAATTCATCATGGTCGTAGTCGCCTTTAGCCCGCGTTTATTGGTTCAGCCGTTCTTCAGCAGAAATCTGTTCGACCGCGTCCGCCGAAACCGGGTTCACTGTCATGCCCGCCTTTACCGATGCCTGACCGACTGTGATCAATGTGACGGTCCCGTCGAGACCACTGACCCAGCTCCCTGAGATGTCCGCGGATATCACCTCTGTAGGATTAAATATGACGGAATTGCCTTCGCCGACTGAATAAAGCCCCTGGCGACCATCAGGCGCACGCTGGAGCAAGCCCGTCGGTACGTAGTGTAGGCCTGGAGTGGGCACCCGCACCTCCACCGAGGCCGTCACACCTTCGAAAAGAGTGTAGTCGGGGTTTGGCGCCTCCGCCTCGATCTCGAAAGTTCGTGTCGCGGCATCCGCGAAGGGCGAAATGTAGCTGATCACAGCCTTCACCTGCTGGCCCGTCGCAAGCTCAACATCGGCGATTTGCCCAATGGCAAACTCGGCGATCTGCCGCTCGCCGGCGCGGGCGGAGACCACCAATGGGTCGAGGGAGGTCACAGCAACAACAGGATCACCGGCACCGACGAAACCGCCGACCTGCGCAATGCGGTTCTCAACCAACCCCGAGATGGTGGCGCGAACCTCCAGATCCGTCACCTGGTCGCGCGCCTGTTCAACCGAGGCGAGCGCTGCCTCGTACGCAGTTTCGCGATCAGCCAGCGAGTTTCGAGGCACGAAGCCTTCTTCTACCAACTTGCGGGTCGCATCGAGGTCGATTTCCGCAGCAACCAATGCTTGCTCGGCCTGCCGCAGGCTTTCGTCTCGGGCGTCCGCACTGATCAGCGCAATCACCTCATCACGAGCAACGACGTCACCTTTGTCCACGCGAATTTCCGCCAGCGTGCCGCCCGATTGCGCCACGATGGTCTCGCGCCGATTGGCGACAGTTTGCCCCGCTAGCGCAATGATCCGTTCCAACGTCGCTTGTTCGAACACCTCAGTGCGAACGTCGATCACTGCGTCTTCAAGCACAATGCCCGCTGGCGGATTGTTTTCCACAGGAGCCGATCCGCGCATGATTTGGAACACCATCACCAACAGCGCAGACATGAAAATGATCAGCGCGATGAGAATGCCTCGGATTGCCATGATGGTCTCTCACTATCCCATTGAACAGAAAGCAGCTTCGCCAGAACTCCTAAACTGCTGAATGTCTATATGTAGCGTCTGTGTCGATTTATGAACCGTGTTAATGCGCATTTCTGACACCAAAAAGATTCCAGCCGGGACAAGGGGCTTTTTTAGAAAACGCTGATGTAATATATTAGGATTGCCTTATACTGTTGAAGGCTGGAATTTGACTGAGTTTTTTGAATGACCTCATCGTCGGACAACGATAGCGGATTAGGCGGACAAGCACTTCGGGATGAGCCCGATTTCCTAGATGTTCAATCCGACCCAAGCCCGCTAGTGCGTGGCGATCTCCTGGCGGAAATCGACATCGACGAAGCGACGCGATTCCTGCGTGCGTTGTCGAACCAGAACCGTTTGGGTCTGGTTAATCAACTGCTGGCAGGGGAACGCACAGTCTCGCAACTCGCTGACGCACTCAAAATGCGCCAACCTGCTGTGT
This sequence comes from Kiloniella sp., assembly GCA_002690455.1. Lineage (GTDB taxonomy): Bacteria > Pseudomonadota > Alphaproteobacteria > UBA7985 > UBA7985 > UBA7985. The sequence goes on along the minus strand of NZET01000019.1, from coordinate 14,200 downwards.
CTCAGCAACTCGCCCGCCTGCGCGAAAGCGGAATTGTTGAGTTCCGCCGCAGCGGAAAGACAGTGTACTATCGGCTCGCCACGGCCCGGATCAGTCAGTTTCTCCCCTTGCTGCAGCGTGAATTTCCCACAGAGTAATCGCCCGGCCAGCGCAAACCAAACCTCAACGTTGAGATAGCACGCCGATCGCACTAAGGTGTGCGGGTGATGAATTCTTTTGCCCAATCTGTTTTTCTCCCGTTGGCCGGCCTCGCTGCACTGCTGATCTTCGCAGCCTGCGAACCGATCAAGCCAGAGCATTGCCCTTACGCAGATTGGGAAGCTACCGGTGCGCTCCACGCCAGCAAAGGCTACGACAGTCGCCTGCCGGGGATGGTCGATACATGCATGAAGGTCGGTGTCCTTCCGGATGCTGAATCCTACCTCCGAGGATACCAGCAAGGCCTGCTGTCTTTCTGCACAATCGAAAACGGCTGGGCTTGGGGGCAAAAGCAGGATTTGAGCCCCCGAATTTGCCCGCCGTCCATGTCAGCGGGGTTTGAGCGTGGCTTTGAGGCTCGTTCAAGACTCGAAGCACTCATCATCGAAGAGACAAACACGCGACAGATCCGCGACAGCATCGAAGAGCGACTGCTCGCTGGCGCGCCTGTTGTTTACAGCGAAATCTACGAGATGCGACAGTTGACTCAGAAACTTGGGCGTCTGGATCACGAGCGTCAGCGGGTGCGCAACGGGTTTGCAAACTGGTTAAGCAACATGGGCTTGGTCCCGCCCGAGGATCTGTTTAAGTACTGATAGGTTTTGACGCCGTATTCATCCGGCGTTCGGTCGCAAAATCACCATCTCCATTTCTGGGTCAGACCACATGGATTTTCCAAATAGCTGGGCCACCCCCAAAGTCAGCCACACTGACGCCGACTGGTGGGTTGCTACGTTCTACGGCTTCTCGCGCGTCAATGACCCCGCTGCGGTTAAGGCTTCGATGCTGGCGGCCATAGGACAGGACCGCGTCTATGGAACCATTTTGATCGCCGAAGAAGGCGCCAATGGCACTCTGTGCGCGCCGACCCAGGATCTTCTGGCCAGAACCTTGTCACAGCTGTCAGCCAAAATTGGACTGACCGCTGGTTTTGACCCTACGTGGTCTAGCGTTGACCGACCGATTTTCCGAAAACTAAAGGTCCAGGTGAAGCAGGAAATCGTCACCTTCAAAATGCCGACCGCTTCCCCGCTGGAAGGAGAGGGCGGCACCCACCTTGGGCCCGAGGAATGGAACGCGCTGATCAGCGATCCGGATACGATCATTATCGACACCCGAAATTCATTCGAAACAAAAGTCGGTAGCTTCCCGGGCGCCATTGACCCCGGCAATCTGTCATTCAGTGAGTTTCCGGCCTTTGTTCAAGACAAACTGCGCGGACAGGAAGGCAAAAAGGTCGCCATGTTCTGCACAGGCGGCATCCGTTGCGAAAAGGCGAGCGTGTACATGAAGTCGCATGGCTTCGATCAGGTGTTCCAGCTCAAGGGCGGTATCTTGCGCTACTTCCAGGAAACTGATGCCGAAACAAATCTCTGGGATGGCGATTGTTACGTCTTTGACGACCGGGTGGCGCTGGACAAAGACCTTGAACCAGGCGGGCACATTTCCTGTCCTGTGTGCCGCATGCCTGTACCGCCGAGTCAATTTGGCGATCCGCGATTCAAGGCGGGATACTCTTGCCCGTCCTGCGCTGACGATCCGTCTTATGATCGAACCCGCGCATCCAGCGTGGAGCGTCTGAAACAGATCCTGCTGGCGACGAAGAAGGGCAAGCGGCATCTAGGCCCACAGGAATAAGTCCGCCCTTTACCTGCCCTGAATTCCCGTGCAACACTCGTGTTAAGTTTCGCGGAATGACCGCAAAGATAACAATCTGGGGGCGCACGCATGTCCGATGCGCAGTCTGCCCCCTTAGACAAAGACCCGTCGGGCCGACGCAAGCGTCGCCGACGCAGTCCTAAGGGGATGGCCCGGCCTGCCGCGAACAGTGGCGGATCCCCGGGTAAGGCCAAGGGTGCCGCCTCGCGGCCCAAGGGAGGAGCCGGTCGCCGCAACGGTGAACCCGTATTTGCGGCCGTGGATCTGGGCACCAACAACTGCCGCCTGCTCATTGCCCGTCCCAATGCCCGTGACCAGCAGCAATCATTTACGGTGGTGGACGCATTTTCCCGCATTGTCCGACTGGGCGAAGGACTGGGGCAGCACGGCAATCTGTCCGAAAAAGCAATGGAGCGCACGGTCGCTGCGCTGAGTATCTGCGCTGGAAAAATCCGGCGACAGGGTGCCTCTCGTGTTGACGCCGTCGCAACGGAAGCCTGTCGTCAGGCGGCGAACTACCCCGACTTTGTCGCACGGGTCGAAAAGGAAACGGGGCTTCAGCTTCGGCTGATCTCCGGGCAGGAAGAAGCCGCTATCGGGCTAGCAGGCTGTGCCTCGTTGCTTGATGGAACACGTCCACGAGCGCTGGTCTTCGACATCGGCGGAGGCTCAACCGAAGTTTCGTGGATCGACACGACCGAAGACCGCCCACGGGTCCTGGCAAGCCGATCCGTGCCACTGGGCGTCGTGACGCTGGCGGAGAAATACAGTAATGGCATGGAGCTTTCGGAGGAAAATTTCGACTTGATCGCACGCAATACCAAGCGCTCGTTCAAGGCCTTTTCCAAGCGTCATGGCATCGTGGACGCGATCGGGCGGGGGGAGGTACAGATGGTTGGGACCAGCGGCACCATTACCACTGTCGCCGGGCTGCACCTCAAACTGCCAACCTATGATCGGAACCAAGTCGATGGAATGGTACTGTCGATGGATGATTTACGGGCCGTAATCAATGACCTTCGCGCCCGAGATAATGACAGCCGAGCCACGCTGGGCTGTATCGGGCGAGGGCGATCTGATCTGGTGCTGCCGGGCTGTGCAGTGCTTCAGGGGCTCACCGCACTCTGGTCTGTGCCTTCGCTATCCGTGGCGGACCGGGGATTGCGTGAAGGCATGCTGCTGCGGATGATGCAGGGCAAGATGCCAGGTCGCCGCCGGCGGCCGCGTTCGAGAAACCGGAACAGTAGTGGCCAAAAAAACACCGGTAGGCGCAACATTGCCTCCGGCAAAGATCTGACAAGTCCGGCTTCGGAACAGGGAACCGACTAGTGGTTGAATATAAGCCTAAGCGAACCGGCAGTTCAGGGCGCAGTGGCGGCCCTCCGGGGCAAAGCCGCGATCTCGCCGTTCGGGTAAAGTCCGCCCGGGGGCGCAAAAACTCGTCGACCCGCTGGCTGCAGCGACAGCTCAACGACCCCTATGTTGCGGCGGCCAAACGAGATGGTTATCGTGGGCGAGCGGCTTACAAGCTGCTGGAAATAAACGACAAGCTGAAATTCCTCAACCCCGGTAAACGGGTTGTCGACCTTGGGTGTGCGCCGGGCGGCTGGTTGCAGGTCGCCGTCCGCTTCTGCGGTGAAGGCAAGGTCGTCGGTATCGATCTGCTGCCAACGGAGCCGGTATCAGGTGCCGAAGTGATCGAAGGTGACGTCCGCGAACCCGGCGATCTGGACCGCGTACGTGCGCTCCTCGATGGCGCGCAGGCCGATATCGTGCTCTCAGACATGGCGGCGTCTTCGACCGGGCATAAAGCAACTGACCACCTACGCATTATCGCGCTGATCGAAATTTCGCTCGACTTTGCACACGAGATATTGGCACCGGGCGGCTGGTTTGTTGTCAAAATCCTACAAGGTGGTGCGCAGGGAGATTTGCAGCAGCAGCTCGCTCAGTGCTTCGAAAAGGTGCGGGTGATTAAGCCACCAGCAAGCCGAAGTGACAGCTCGGAGGCTTATATCGCCGCCAGCGGGTATCGCGGTCGCCCTGCAAATGCGGCTCCTTTAGACCCGCGTGACGAGCCTGAGTCATAATCAATGCTCAACCCACAGGTCTCATAGTTGCGGGTTTTCCCGCCGCTGCCTTTGCCCTAAACTGACAAAGAAAAGGGCAAGGACCTTTTCCAGATGAAAATTCGCGACGCGCTCACCTTTGACGACGTATTGCTCCAGCCCCAGCGGTCGGAGGTCGTCCCGCTTGAGACCCGGACCAGCACCCGTATTTCTCGTGGTATCAGCGTTGGTATACCGTTGATGTCCGCCGCGATGGACACTGTGACCGAGGCTCCTATGGCCATCACTATGGCCCAGGCTGGCGGGATCGGGGTGATCCATAAGAACCTGAGCATCGAAGACCAGGCGGCTGCCGTGCTGACAGTGAAGAAGTATGAATCCGGTATGGTCATAAACCCGGTAACGATCCGTCCGGGAGCGACACTGGCTGACGCCCTACTGCTCATGCAGCAGCACCGAATCAGCGGGATTCCGGTGGTCGAGCCGGGAACCGAGAAGCTGGTGGGCATCCTGACCAACCGTGACGTTCGCTTTGCCCGAGACCAGCGGCAGACTGTTGCGGAACTGATGACTCACGAAAACCTGATTACGGTCAGTGAGACCTGTGAGCGAGATGAGGCGGAGCGCCTCCTCCACCAGCACCGGATCGAGAAACTGCTGGTGGTTGACCAGGACTTCCGCTGTGTCGGCCTGATTACCGTGAAGGACATCGAAAAGGCACAGAACCACCCCAACGCGACAAAGGATGCGCAAGGCCGGCTGAAGGTCGCCGCTGCGACCGGCGTGGGGGACGACGGCCTGCGCCGGGCCGAGGCCCTGCTCGACGCCGGCGTGGATGCCATCATCGTCGATACCGCCCACGGTCACTCGGAGGGTGTGCTGAACCAGGTCAGCGCCATCAAGCGCCTGTCCAACGAGGCCGACGTCATCGGCGGCAACATCGCTACCGCTGACGGCGCCCGAGCGCTGATCGACGCGGGCGCAGACGGCGTAAAGGTCGGCATCGGGCCGGGCACGATCTGCACCACAAGGATTGTCGCCGGGGTTGGCGTGCCGCAACTGACGGCAGTGGTTGACGCCGTGGAAGCCGCCCGGGACCACGACATTCCGGTGATTGCCGACGGCGGCATCAAGACCAGCGGCGACATTGCCAAGGCCATCGCCGGCGGTGCTTCGGCCTGCATGGTCGGGTCGCTGCTCGCCGGAACCGACGAGGCGCCGGGCGAAGTGTTCCTCTATCAGGGCCGGTCCTACAAATCCTATCGCGGCATGGGCTCGCTGGGCGCCATGGCGCGCGGCTCGGCGGACCGTTACTTCCAGGCTGAAGTCAGCTCCGAGCTGAAAATGGTGCCCGAGGGCATCGAGGGCCGTGTGCCCTACAAGGGTCCGGCGAACGCCATCTTGCACCAGTTGGTCGGCGGTCTTCGCGCAGCGATGGGATATACGGGCAATGCGACGATTGAGGCGATGCAGGAGAAATGCAGCTTCCTGAAGATCACGGCGGCGGGCCTGCGGGAATCCCACGTCCATGATGTTTCCATCACCAAGGATGCGCCCAATTACGCGCGTCAGAACTAAACCAGCGTACGAAAACAAAAAGAAGAAGGGGTCATCGGTGTCCAATCGGGTTCTGATCGTCGATTTCGGTTCACAGGTCACGCAACTGATTGCGCGTCGTGTGCGCGAGGCCGGCTTTTACAGCGAAATCATCCCCTACAACGCCGACCCCGCGCGGTTTAACGACTTCGGCGCGGCGGCGGTAATTCTGAGCGGCGGCCCGGCCTCCGTGCTCGATGACGAAGCACCCACAATCCCGGCGAGCGTGCACGCCAGCGACCTGCCCATGCTCGGGATCTGCTACGGGCAGCAGGCGCTGATGCACGAAACCGGCGGCACCGTGAGCCGCGGCGAGACCCACGAATTCGGCCGCGCCGACGTGCGCGTGACCGAGGACTGCGCCCTGTTCGACGGGCTGTGGGAGAAGGGCGGCGACTACCCGGTCTGGATGTCCCACGGCGACAAGGTCACGGCGCTGGCCTCCGGCTGGCGCGTGGTCGCAGCTTCTGAAGGCGCACCCTTTGCGGTGGTTGAAAACCCCGGACAGCGACGCTACGCCGTGCAGTTCCACCCGGAGGTTCACCACACCCCGGACGGGGCCGGGCTGATCCGCAATTTCCTGACCCGGGTCGCAGGGCTGACCCCGGACTGGTCCATGGCCGCTTTCCGCGACGAGGCCATCGCCGCAATCCGGGAGCAGGTCGGCGACAAGCGGGTGATCTGCGGCCTCTCTGGCGGTGTCGATTCCTCGGTCGCGGCCGTCCTGATCCACGAAGCCATCGGCGACCGCCTCACGTGCATTTTCGTCGATCATGGCCTGCTGCGGAAGAACGAGGCCGAGGACGTGGTGACGCTGTTCCGCGATACCTACAACATCCCGTTGGTGCACGTGGACGCGAGCGACACCTTCCTCGGCGCGCTCGATGGGATTTGCGACCCGGAGACCAAACGCAAGACCATCGGCGGCCTGTTCATCGACGTGTTCGAGGCCGAGGCCAAAAAGATCGAAGGCGCGTCCTTCCTCGCTCAGGGCACGCTCTACCCCGACGTGATCGAAAGCGTATCGGTGACCGGCGGCCCGTCTGTCACCATCAAGTCGCACCACAACGTCGGCGGCCTGCCCGACCGGATGAACCTCGAACTGGTTGAGCCCTTCCGCCTGCTGTTCAAGGACGAGGTGCGGGCGCTGGGGCGGGAGATGGGTATGCTCCACTCGCTGGTTGGCCGGCACCCCTTCCCCGGCCCCGGGCTGGCGATCCGCATCCCGGGCGAGATTACCGCTGAGCGCGCCGATATCCTGCGTGAGGCTGACGCAATCTATATCGAGGAAATCCGCAAGGCGGGACTGTACGACGAAATCTGGCAGGCCTTTGCCGTGCTGCTGCCGGTCAAGACCGTGGGCGTGATGGGCGATGGCCGGTCCTACGAGAGCGTTTGCGGCCTGCGCGCGGTCACGTCGGTGGATGGCATGACGGCGGACGTCTACCCCTTCGAGCCGGCGTTTCTGGGGCGGGTCGCGACGCGGATTGTCAACGAAGTCCGGGGCATCAACCGCGTGGTCTATGACATCACCACCAAGCCACCCGGGACCATCGAGTGGGAATAGTCATCTCGTACGGAAGACACTGCTGACCGGTTACCTGTCAGCGACGAGGATAGCGCCATCGTTCACTATCGCCCGTCGTGGGTCACCCGGCCATCGCAGACCGTGACCACGGCACGGGTCGCGCGCAGGATCGCTTCGTCGGCGGCTTCCAGATTTTCCGACAGGCACACCAGATCGGCCAGCATGCCGGCCTTGATCTGCCCCTTCTCCGCTTCTGCAAACTCGGTATAGGCGCCGTCGCGGGTGTAGGCTGCGACGGTGTTGTGCAGGCTCTGCCGCTGGTCCTGCCAGCGGTCGTCGGGGCGGGTGGGGAACATGGCGGCGGCGAAGGTCATCATCGGGTCGACCGGCACGATCGGCCAGTCGGTGCTGAAGGCCAGCGTCGCACCGGTCTCGCGCAGGGTCTGCCACGGGTAAGCGTTGCGCACCTGCCGGTCGCTGAAGATCACCCCCGGCGGCATGGGTGGGAACAGCCCGCCCCGCGGCGCGTGCAGCGGCTGCATCGACGCCACCACGCCCAGCGCGGCAAAGCGGGGAATATCGGGGTCGGTGATGGTCTCGATGTGTTCGATCCGATGGCGGCTGTCGCGGCGGCCGTTGGCGTTGATCGCGGCCTCGTAGCCGTCGAGGGTCCGCCGCACCGCGCCGTCACCGCAGCAGTGCACGCTGATCTGCAGTCCCAGAGAGTCGGCGAGGATCGCGGCCTCGTTGAAGGCTTCGGGGGTGAACACCGGCTCCCCGTGGGTGTCGGGCCGGTCGGGATAGGGCTCGACCATCAACGCGGTGTAGCTGTCGATCACCCCGTCCAAGAACATCTTCACCCGACCGGAATAGAGCATGGCCGAGGTATAGCGCTCGCGCATCAGCAGGGCTTCGTCGAGCTTGGACAGCGGGTGGGTGTTGCGCAGGTGGCAGGGGATCTGCACCCGGCACAGCAGGTCGCCTTCCTGCTCCAGCTCGTGCAGCAGCTCCATCTGGTAAAGGTTGCCGTCCATGTTGTGCAGGCTGGTCAGCCCGTGGCGGGCGCAGTGGCGCAGCCCTTCTCGCAATGCCTGCTTATCGCGCTCGCGTTCCGCCGGGCTCGCGGACGGCTGGGGGTCGTCGCCGGTGATATAGCCGAGGAAATCGCGGCCACCGTGGGCCGTATGCCGGACAACGGGGCTGAAGGCGCTGGTTTCGAGCAGCAGGCCGGTCGCCAGCCCGTCTGTACCCATGACGATTTCCGCGCCGGGGTCGGTCTCCCCCCCGTGAAGGATACCGCCCAGTTCGAGCGCTGCGGTGTTGGCCCAGACCGTGTGGTGATCCGCCGCCATCATCGCGAACGGGCGATCCGGCATGATCCGGTCGAGCGCGTGCCGGTCGGCGCTCTGACCCGGACCAAGAATATTGTAGTTGGCGCAGACGGCATAGAGCAGCGGGTCATCTGGCTTGCGCTGGCTTTCAGCGCGGACGGCAGCGGTGAAGGCAGCCTCGCCCTCGATCTCGGCAAGGTTCAGACAGTCCAGCTCTCCGGAACCGCCGAAAAGGTGCACGTGGCTGTCGATCAGGCCGGGCAGGACGGTCTTGCCACCGGCGTCGATGATCTCCGTTGTCGGCCCCCGAAACCCGTCCGGGTCGAAATCACCGGCGGCGAGGATGCGGTTGCCCGCCACTGCAATGGTGGTCGCCGTGGGGGCCGCCGGGTCCATGGTCAGCGCCCGGGCGTTGATGATCAGGATATCTGCGGTCTGGGCCATGCTGTGTGTCTCGTCCTTGCCGGTAGAGGGGAGGGGTCGCTCAGTCGTCGGTCAAAGCAATGAGATCACAGAACGCAGCGCCGCGACATTCGAATTCTCCGGGTTTGCCACGGCTTGTGCTTAGGGAAAATCTAATCAATGCTGTCCCGGTGATTTCTTTATTCGGGGCAGGACTTACTCCCTACTCGGGTTCATCCGATCAATACCCCGGCGGCAGGGAGGCGTTCCGTGGCCTACACTCACACCCGCATTCGTCGTTTCAACACCAAAGAGACCTACCCCGAGCAGAACCTCGACAACGACCTCTGTCAGGCAGTGGTCGTGGAACCGGGCGGACGCACGGTCTATCTGCGCGGCCAGTGCCCGCAGAACCTCGACGACGCGAAGAATATCGACAGCCACGACCCGGTCGAGCAGACCCACCGGGTGATGAAGAACATCCAACAGCTGATCGAAGAAGCCGGGGGCGACATGAGCCATCTGGTCAAAGTCGTGGTCTACATCACCGACATCCGCCATCGCGAGGCGGTCTACCGCACCATGGGCGAGTACATCAAAGGCGTGTACCCGGTGTCGACTGGGCTGGTGGTGCAGGCGCTGGCGCGGCCCGAATGGCTGGTGGAGATCGACGGCACTGCGGTGATCCCGGCATGACGTTCTCGCTGGTTGCCCGCTGTCGCGAGACCGGCCGCTTCGGGGTCGCGATCTCCTCGTCTTCACCGGCTGTCGCTGCGCGCTGCGCCTATACCCGCGCCGGGGTTGGCGCCGTGGCCAGCCAGAACGTCACCGACCCACGGCTGGGGCCTCGGACACTCGACCTGATGGCGCAGGGCCTTTCGGCACAGCAGGCCGTGGATACGGTTACAGCGGAAGCGCCCCATATCGCCTATCGCCAGATACTGGCCATCGGTCGGGATGGGCCGCCGGCGATCTTCTCCGGGCCGAATTCGCTGGGAATCTGGAGCGATGCAGCGGGCTCGGACGTGATTTCAGCCGGCAATCTGCTCGCCCACGCAGAGGTGCCGCAGGCCATTGTCGACGGTTTCGACGCCGCCGCCGGAGAGCTGGGCGACCGGCTGATCGCAGCCATGCAGGCCGGGCTGGCAGCGGGCGGGGAAGCCGGGCCGGTGCACTCTGCCGGAATGCAGCTCTGCGACGCGGTTCCGTGGCCGGTAGCGGACCTGCGCTGCGACTGGACCGAAGACGACCCGATCGCCGCGATCACCGAAGCCTGGCGCGTCTACAAGCCCCAGCTCCGCGACTACGTTCAGCGCGCGCTGGACCCGACTGAGGCGCCGTCATACGGCGTCCCGGGAGATGAATGACGAACAACGATTGAACGCGAGATGAAACAACAGCATCAGCTCGGACCTCCGGCGCACCACAGGCGCCCTGCCCCGCCGATGCCAGCCAAGAGGAGCACCCCATGTCCCAACTGAGCTACGCCGACTGGCAGGCCCGCGCCGCCGGTCTCGAGTTCCGCAATCAGGCCTTCATCAACGGGGAGTTCGTTCCCGCCGCATCAGGCAAGACCTTCGCCTCGATCAACCCGGCGACAGGCGACACCCTCGCCCACGTCGCCGAAGGCGATGCCGAGGATATCGACCGCGCCGTCGCCGCCGCGCGCAAGGCCTTCGACGCCGGGCACTGGTCGCGGGTGGCCCCCGGCGAGCGCAAGGCGGTGCTGCTGCGTCTGGCGGAGCTGATCCGCGAAAACCTCGAAGAAATGGCCCTGCTCGACAGCCTCGACATGGGCAAGCTGGTGCAGGATGCAGTGACGGTGGATGCCCCCGGTTCAGCTGCCTTCTTCCAATGGTATGCCGAGGCGATCGACAAGCTCTACGACGAGGTTGCGCCCACCGGTCCGGGCGACCTCGCGCTGATCAGCCGGGAGCCGCTGGGCGTGGTCGGCGCGGTGGTGCCGTGGAACTTCCCGCTGGACATGGCGACGTGGAAGGCCGCTGCGGCTCTAGCCGCGGGGAACTCGGTGGTGCTCAAACCCGCCGAGCAGTCGCCAATGTCCGCGCTTCGGCTCGCGGAACTGGCCGCAGAGGCCGGCGTCCCCGAGGGTGTGTTCAACGTCGTTCCCGGCTTTGGCCCGACAGCGGGCAAGGCGCTGGGCCTGCACAACGACGTCGACTGCCTCGCCTTCACCGGCTCGACGGCAGTCGGCAAGATGTTCCAGCAGTACGCCGGGCAGTCGAACATGAAGCAGGTCTGGCTGGAGACCGGCGGCAAGAGCCCGAACCTGGTGTTCGCCGACTGCCAGAACCTCGAAGCCGCCGCCGACATGGCCGCCTTCGGCATCTTCTTCAACCAGGGCGAGGTCTGCTCAGCCAACTCCCGCCTGCTGGTCGAGGCCAGCATCAAGGACGATCTGCTGGCCCTTCTGGTCGAGCGCGCCGAAGCCACACAGCCCGGCGACCCGCTCGACCCGGCCTCGAAAATGGGTGCCATGGTCGACGAGACCCAGACTCAGACGGTCATGGGCTTCATCGAGAAGGGCAAGCTGTCCGCACAGCTGGTCACCGGCGGTGAGCGGGTGCAGATCGACGGCAAGGGCTGCTTCGTGCAGCCGACCATCTTCGACGGCGTGACCCCGGATCAGACCATCGCCCGCGAGGAAATCTTCGGCCCCGTGCTCGCCGTGACCACCTTCGAGACCGAGGAAGAAGCGCTGAGCATGGCCAACGACAGCGAATACGGGCTAGCCGCGTCGGTCTGGACCGACGATCTGTCCCGGGCAATCCGCGTCTCCAAGGGGCTGCACGTCGGCACCGCTTCGGTCAACACCGTTGACGCGCTCAGCGCGATGACCCCGTTCGGCGGGGTCAAGCAGTCCGGCTACGGCCGCGACCTTTCCCTGCATGCGCTCGATAAGTACACGTCGCTCAAGACCACCTGGATTAAGTACAAGGCCTGATCAGGAAGGACGCGCCCGCGAACAGCCATGGCACTTCGGTTCACATTCCGGCAGCTCGAATACTTCGTGGCCGTGGGCGACGCGGGCAGCATTGCCCTCGCCTCCCAGCGGATCAATGTGTCCTCGCCGTCGATTTCCTCGGCCATCAGCCAGCTGGAAACCGAGTTCGGCCTGCAGCTGTTCGTGCGCCACCACGCACAGGGGCTGTCGCTGACCCCCGGTGGGCGGCAGTTCTTCAAGGCCGCCAAGACCATCCTCGATAACGCCGCCGCGCTCAGCGACATCACCAGCGAGGTCTCGGGTGAGGCCCGGGGACCGCTGACCTTCGGTGCGCTGTCGACGCTGGCGCCGCTGGTGACGGCCTCGGTGCGTCGGTCGTTTCAGGCCGCTTTCCCCTTCGCCGACGTGTCGGTGCGGGAAGGCAATCAGAGCGACCTGATCCAGATGATCCGGCGTGCGGAGATCAACGTCGCCCTGACCTATGATCTGGAAATCCCCAACGATGTCCATTTCGAGCCGCTGGCGACCCTGCCGCCGATCGCCATCCTGCCCGCCGATCACCCGCTGGCCCAGCGCGAAGGCCTGAGCCTGCACGACCTGCGGGAAGAGGCCTATATCCTGCTCGATCTGCCGATCAGCCGGGACTATTTCCTTTCGCTGTTCCAGCGCGAGGGCCTCAAGCCGAAAATCGTGGAGCGGACGACGCAGATGACTGTCTCGCAGAGCCTCGTAGCCAATGGCTTTGGCTTTGCCCTGACCAACATGCACCGGCTCAGCGACCGGGCGCCGGACGGGGGTAAGCTGGCCTACGTGCCGTTGGTCGGCGACCTGCGGCCGATGAAATTCGGGCTGGCGACCAACCAGGCCGATCACGTTTCACGCGTGCTGTCGGCCTTCTGCGAGCACGTGGCGCAGCGGGTCAAAGCGGGCAGCCTGCCCGGCCTCGGGGTCGACTGAGAAACCGGCGGTTCGCGGGCTAGAGGGCTAGAGCCCGGCCTGCAATCGCTGAAGCAAGGCGTCGAGCATGGCGTCGCAGCGGCGCAGCTGCTCAAGCTCGATGAACTCATCCGGGCGGTGGCCCTGCGCCATTGAACCCGGCCCACAGACGACGGTGGGGATCTTCAGCCGGTCGGAGAACAGCCCGCCTTCGGTGCCGAAGGCGACCTTGGTGGTGTCGTTCGCGCCCGTCAGCGACTTGACGAAAGCGACGACTGCCGCGTCTTCCTCCGTCTGCAGGCCCGGATAGCTGTTGATGACCTCCAGCGCGATCACCGCTTCGGGAAAGGCAGGCCGAAGCGGCGCGAGCAGGGCATCCGCCGCCGCCCGAAGGTCCGCGACGATGGCATCCGGGTCGTCGTCGGGCAGGTTGCGGATCTCGGCGAGAAACTGCGCCTGATTTGGGACGATGTTGAGCACCTCACCGCCGCTGATGGTGCCGACGTGGAGCGTGGTGTAGGGCACGTCAAAGCCCACCTCTTCGGACCCCTCGCGCCGCGCGCTGGCACGCTCGATCAACCCCGCCTGAAGCTCTCGGATCGCTGCCACCATATCGGTGGCCAGATAGATGGCGTTGAGCCCCTGCGGCGCGAGCGCCGAATGCGCCTCCCTCCCCCGGCAGGTGACGCGCAGGGCGGTCTTGCCCTTGTGCCCGGTGGCGACGGCAAGGCTGGTCGGCTCGCCCACGATGCAGAACATCGGCTGGAATGGCGCCCTTGCCAGCATATCGATCATCGACCGGACCCCGACGCAGCCGATTTCCTCGTCGTAGGACAGCGCCAGATGCAGCGGCGTTTCCAGCTGGATCTGCTCGCGCCCGACCCGCTCGGCCAGCGCCAGCATGGAGGCGACAAAGCCCTTCATATCCGCCGTACCACGGCCGTAGGCGCGGCCGTCCTCGACCGCCAGCGCGAAGGGATCGCGGGTCCAGTCCTGCCCCTCGACGGGGACAACGTCAGTATGGCCAGAGAGCAGCACCCCGGGCCGGTCGTCCGGGCCGAGCGTGGCGTAGAGGTTGGCCTTGGTGCCATCCTCGTTCTCGATCAGCCGGACCTGTGCCCCGGCGGCGGTCAGGCGCGCCGAAGCCGCCTCGATCAGCGCGCGGTTTGGCGCTGAACTGAGGGTCGGAAATCCGACCAACTCCCGCAAAATGTCGAGGCTTTCCATCCGCATTGCCCGCCTTTGGTTTGCAGCAGGCTAACCAACCGTGGCAGCGGACGCTATGCTGAACTGACGGCGTGTAGCTTAGTGATAACCTAATCAACCCTTTACAACAGAGTATTTTGCAGGGTTGCTCAATCGGAGAGAAGATGCCTTGACCGGTAGGTTTGTGTTTGTCGAAAGTGGTCACCTCGGTCACCTGAGAAGGGAAACGAAATGACGAGCAAGATCGAGCAATTCCGGGCGCTGCATGTGCCAGGCAAACCGCTGGTGCTGTACAATATCTGGGATGCGG
>NZET01000018.1 GCA_002690455.1 Kiloniella sp. | reverse complement strand
CTGGACGCCCATTTCCATTGCGGTTTTTGGCAGAAACAGCGGTTCATTAACGGCAAGTCTCAAAAATCGGCGTACATAGAGGCGTCCGGCGTGTCCGGACATTACGAAATAGCGCGGCACCCCGTGTTTTTGGCGTGATGGCGGAAGAGACAACAATGATTGCAAGCCGCACGCAACTTAGCGCCTGCCGAACCGTAAGTCCGCGCGCTAGCTCGGCACCGCCGCCACGTCACAACCACGAACCCGATCGGCATGACAGGCTGGGCGCTGTGTCGAGGTGATCGGAACGGGGTCGCCGCGTGGGGTTAGGTCGGCTGGAATGTCTCAGCTCATCGAAGATCATCGGCAGGGCGCCGCTCGAAACCGAAGCAAATCCTAACATTCAGGTTGGACCACTTCGATGAGGCAGGGCATCGGGAGCAGGGCGACATTAAGAAGATGTCAGAGCGCTTTTAGACAGCCGCCAACGACGCTGGCGTACACACAGGGCAAGCCTACTTCCAGCAAGATGTAAGCGACGAGCGCTTTCAGCACCTTCTCGCCCTGTTTCTCTCCCAAAAATCCCCGATAACAGATGTTTGGTGCTAATAAAGCCGGTGAAGACGATGCCTGGAGGCGGTTTCTGCTTGGCAGCCGATGATTGTTGGTCAGCGCGACCGGATTTATTGCCGCAGGGGGTTCCTTGACCCGGCCCTAAGCATAAGGTAGCCGCACCGTCAGGTTGGGAGCCTGACGGTTTTGGAATCTTGAGGAGGGTTTACCCATGAAGAAGATCCTGACTGCTGGCATCGTCATGCTGGCAACTACGGGAGCAGCCTATGCGGCCTGTGACAGCGGCGAGCGCGTGGTTCGTTTCAGTCACGTGACGGCCAACAGTGGCCACCCAAAGGGCGAGGCAGCGGCTTTGCTCGCAGAGCGCGTTAACGCCGAAATGGACGGTCGCCTCTGCATGGAAGTGTTCCCAAACAGCCAGCTGTACAACGACAACAAAGTTCTTGAGGCGCTGGTTCTGGGCGACGTTGAACTGGCGGCACCTTCGCTGTCAAAGTTTGAGCAGTTCACCCTGTCGTTCCGCGTGTTTGATTTACCATTCATGTTCGCCGACGTCGCAGCCGTTGACCGCTTCCAGGCGTCCGAGACTGGTCAGACCATGCTTGACAGTATGCAGGAAAGCGGCCTTCAGGGCCTAGCGTTCTGGCACAACGGTATGAAGCAAATGTCGGCCAACCGTCCACTGGTGGCGCCAACCGATGCCGAAGGCTTGACGTTTCGCATTCAGACCTCTGACGTGATTGAAGCCTACATCAACCAGATCGGCGGCAACCCGCAAAAGATGGCATTCTCCGAAGTATATGGCGCTTTGCAGACGGGCGTTGTTGATGCGCAGGAAAACACCTGGTCCAACATCTACACCAAGAAATTCTTCGAAGTGCAGGATGGCGTGACTGAGACCAACCACGGCATCATTGACTACCTGGTGGTCACTTCGACGGAGTTCGTCGATAGCCTTGACGCCGCTGACCGTGACCAGCTGATGGGCATCATCAAGGATGTTACAGCAGAGCGTAACGCTTTGGCCGAAGGAATCAACATGGACAACCGTGCAAAGATCCTCTCCGAAGGCGGCGTGATCCGTGAGCTCAGCGCCGAAGAGCGTGCAGCTTGGGTGAACGCCATGGCGCCTGTTTGGGGCCAGTTTGCCGATGGCATTGGTCAGGACATCATCGACGCGGCGGTTGCGTCTAACTAAGAGGCTGAGCGTGCGATCAGATTTTGTGGTCGCACGGTGAAAGTTCACGGTAGTGCACTGGGGTGTATTACCGTGATAGCCTGCCACGGTGGAGCAGGGGGGCTGGCATCCCCTGCGTTCCCCAGCCTGCCAATCGCTTTATTTCAGAGGTTTAGCATGTTTCGCACTCTTAGGTCTTGGGTCGAATGGATCGAAGAGTCGATCATGGCCTATATGCTTGCTGCTATGACCGCGGTAGCGTTCTTCGCTGTGATCGTTCGTCGGTTCTTCGGTGGTGAAGTGTGGGGCCTGAAACCCAGTATTTGGGGCCTTGAGCTGACCCTGTATATTTTCCTGTTTTTCATCCTTTTTGGCATGAGCTACGTCCTGCGCAAGGGAGTGCACATTGGCATCGACGTATTGGTCAACCTACTTCCCCAGCCAATGCGCAAAGCCTTCAACATCCTCGCGACACTGCTGACGGTTGTTTACGCTTTGCTTCTGAGCCGTGCAGGCTATCAGGCGTTTGATAAATTCTGGTCCATCAAAGTTCTGCGCAGCAAAGGTTCGGATGAACTGGCTATTCCTTTTTTCTTCACTTACGGCTTTTTATCCCTGTCGTTCTTCGTACTTGCTCTGACGGCGAGTTTCGCGATTTGGGAGATATGGACAGGCCGTAAAGAGAGCCTCACCGCCGGGCATGAAGCCGAGGAAGAAGTCGATCAGGCCGTCGCCTCCAGCGCGGCACCGACGATAGCCTCCGGCACAAGCAATCCAGCGGAAAGGGGCGCCTAGGTGTTCGACTTTCTCAACCCCGTCCAAGCCATGCTCGCGCCCCATCTGGCGTGGGTGCTGATCCTGGGAGTCTTCGGCCTGCTGGCAATCCGTGCACCGATTGGGGTTGCCTTGGGTCTTCCCTCGGTGATGGTTGTGCTGATCAAATCCGACAAGGCGACGTCGCTGGCAACCGCGGTAGTGGGCGCAATGAACGAAAAGTTCCTGCTGACGGCCATCCCTTTCTTCATCCTTTCGTCTGCTTTTCTAACCTCTGGCGGTGCAGCTAAGAGGATCGTAGATTTTGCCGTAGCGGCTGTTGGCCAGGTTAGAGGTGGTATGGGGGTGGCCGGGGTGTTCTCCTGCATGCTGTTTGCCGCACTCAGCGGGTCCTCGCCTTCGACCGTTGCCGCCATCGGACCGATAGCGATCAAAGGCATGGAGGACAGCAACTACCCCAAGGGCTTTGCAACTGGTTTGATTGCCACCGCAGGAACGCTGGGCATCCTGATCCCTCCATCAATCGTGATGGTTGTCTATGCGGCTGCAACCAATGAGTCCGTGGGGCGGTTGTTCCTTGCCGGGGTAGTGCCGGGCCTGCTGGCGGGCGTCATGTTGGTCGGTGGTATTCTGATTGGTATCGGTCGCATGAAAATCGAGAAGCCCTTCTGGTTTGGCTTCCGCGATGCCCTGCGCAAAGGCGTCTTTGCCGTGCCCGGGCTGTTACTGATCGTCCTGATCATCTGGGGCATTTACGCTGGCTTCTTTACCCCGACCGAAGCAGCAGCTTTTGCCGCAGTCTATGGTTTTGTCACTGCAACCGTGTTTTATCGCGGCATCGGTTTTCTGAAAAACAGCCCCTGGCGACGGCAGGATGAAAGTATCCCCCTCGCTGCAGGCCGCGCTGTTGTTGAGATTACATGGAGCCTGCCAGCGAACCTGTTGCACCGGGAAACACGCGAGGTGCTGCTTAACGCCGCGAAGATGAGCGTGATGCTCATGTTCATTATCTTCAACGCGCTGATTTTCAGCCACGTTCTGACGGAACTCCGCATCCCCCAGCAACTGGCCAGTGCGATCGTTTCCGCAGAAATGGCGCCTTGGGTTTTCCTGATCATTATCAACCTGATTTTGCTCATCGGCGGTCAGTTTATGGAGCCCTCAGGCCTGCTGCTGATCGTGGCGCCCATCGTTTATCCGCTAGCGCTTCAACTGGGGATCGATCCGATTCATCTGGGGATCATCATGGTCGTCAACATGGAGATCGGCATGATCACGCCGCCAGTGGGCCTGAATTTGTTTGTCGCGTCGTCAATCACGCGCATGGGCATCCTTAAGGTCATGCAGGTGAGCTTGCCGTGGGTAGGTGTCCTGTTCCTGTTCCTGATCATCGTGACTTACTTGCCTGGGGTCAGTCTTTGGTTGCCCGATCTCGCCTATGGACCGCGCTAACTCCCAGTCGATCGGGGGCTTGCAAAAACAGCCGTTGCTTCGGAGCGCAAAAGTTGATGTTTGAGCCATCAGGGCACAGCCGTTCATTGCGGCGAGCGGTGGCACCATGGGTTGGGAAATCAGCAAGCACGAAACGATGATCAAGCGCAGGTGGTGTGCCCCTGAAAAAGTGGTCCANNTTTTGAGTTAGGATTGGNTNCTNAGAGAAGGAGCNGGNTGATNGNTAAACGAGCCAAGCCAGAAGAGATCATTGCAAAGCCGAGAGAAGCNGAGGTTCGGCTGAGCCAAGGCGAAAGCGTTGGCATGGCGGCCAAGTCGATAGGTGTGCATAAGGCCTCCTTCATGGTTGATCTCCTAGCCTCACGCGTTAGCCCCACAGCGGCCAACCTGATCGACGCGGGCGCCCAGGCGGGACTTCGAGACGGTCGGTGCCGGGGCGAACGCGCGCTAGGTGTCGTCTCAAACGATCGCACACCCCGACAGACGCGATCGACATGGCCGTGACGGCGTTGTGTCGAGGTAGTCGGAGTGGGGCAAACGCGCGTGGTGTCGGTTCGTTCGTGGACGCGGTGGACGCGCATTTCCATCATCGTTTTTGGCGGTCACAGCGGTTCTGTAAAACCTATTCTCAAAAATCCGCGTACACAGAGGCGTCCACGGCGTCCACGAGACCGCGAAATAGCAGCCGCCCCCGGTGTTTTTGCGTGACGGGGGGGTATCGGGCTCATGGAGTCAAAATTTCTGTGGGGACAATTGTGGGGATGAGCGCCTCGCGGCTTCGGTAAACTACTGAAATATATGATTNCTAAGTCATTNNNNAGATTGGCGGACCATAGAGGATTCGAACCTCTGGCCTCTGCCTTCGGAGGGCAGCGCTCTATCCAGCTGAGCTAATGGTCCGCGAGCCGACGGTGGCTATGCTACGCCGCCGTCTGTGCCAGTCTATATCACCCCTAAACACTCTTGCCCACAACCGCGCAACGCATGCCATGCATTGNCCAGTGTCAAAGCCATAAATTCCACGCTTGGCGGCTGGGCGGGGTTTGCGGTAAACAGCCTGCAGTCGGTGGTTACTCTACCCTCGGGTTTGAGCAGCCTGCCCGATACGAACCGAGAACCCATTTACAGGCAGACTGACCATGGCCCAGGCCCCGAACGCAGCCGTATCTTCCGCGTCCCAAGCCGTCGANGGCAAAGACGCCGTCATGGTGACCAGTCGTATGGTATCCTGCGATGGCGGTGGCGGTGTGCTGGGGCACCCGAAAACCTTCTATACCATCGGCGATGAGGGTTCAGTCACCTGCGGCTATTGTGGGAAGGTATTTGTGCTCGACCCCAGCGCACCCGCTGATAGTGGCCACTAAACCCGGCCAACACCAGTCTCGCGTTTCAATGTAGGTTGCCGCAGATCACGAAAGACGCATCGGGCACCTGCGCAGGTTACAGCGTCTGTTCTCGCGCAATCATGTCTTCATCGCTGATTGCCGGACGGATCAACCGTGCCGTGCCGTCGCTTTCGAGCAGCACTTCTGCGGGAAGCGCTCGGCCATTGTAGTGATTGGCCAGTACCGCACAGTATGCACCGGCGGTGCAGAAGGCCAGTTGTGCCCCCTCGTCCAATGGCGGCAACAGGCGTTGCTTGGCAAAGACATCCGTGCTCTCGCAAATCGGTCCGGCGAGGTCTTGCGGTACGGTTGCAACCTCGGAATGCATCAGCGGTAGCACGTGATGATAAGCGTCATAGAGCGCTGGTCGCATGAGGTCGTTCATACCCGCATTGAGCAGCAGAAAACGGTGGTCGTAGCTGTTTTTGGTATAAACAACATCGGCGATCATCACCCCGGCATTGCCTACCAGAAAGCGCCCAGGCTCCATAATGATTGGCAGGTCTAGCGGACCCAAGTGTTCGACCGCCGCAGCAGCGAGGTCCACCGGGTCAGGGCCTGAACCGTCGTCGGGGCTGTAGGGGATGCCCAGACCGCCGCCCATGTCTAATCGCTGAAGCCGGGTCCCTTGCTCTTCCGCCAGATGCCGGGTGAGGTCCGCAAGCCGGCGGTAGGCGTCGGCAAAGGGCTGTATCTTCAGTAGCTGGCTACCGATATGCATGGCCAGCGCTTCTAACCTGACGTGGGATAGGGCTTCCATCTGACTCACCAGTGCCGGAATATCGTCAAAGGGCAGGCCAAACTTGTTTCCGCGCGTGCCGGTGGTAATTTTAGCGAGTGTGTGAGCGTCGACATCCGGGTTGACACGCAGTGCGACGGGCGCGGTCTTTCCCATTCGGCCAGCGGCGGCATTGAGCGCTTCCAATTCCGCCCAGCTTTCTACGTTGAACTGCAGAATGCCTGCTTCTAGCCCGGCTTCGAGCTCGGTCGGCTGCTTGGCGACTCCGGCAAAGACGATTTTCTCCGGCGACACGCCACCGGCCAGCGCCCGCTTCAACTCACCGGCCGAGACCACGTCGGCACCGACGCCATGGCTGGCAACATGGGCGATGACATGCGTGTTCATGTTGGCCTTTACCGCATAGCAAATCAACGGGTCTAGCCGCGCAAACGCGGTCTGCAGGCGCTGGATCTGTTCGCTGATATGGGCGGCGGAATAGACGTACAGCGGCGAGCCATACTGAGCTGTCAGCGGTGCCAGCGGGACACCAGAAAGCTGCAACACGCCATCGGCGTCATAGCTCAGAGGGCCGAAAGGACGCGGTGCCAGAGCGTTTTCAGGGGAAACAACAGACATCAGACAAGCGCCATCTCAATCTCGGGATAGGGAGTCAGCAGCGCTGGCGAAAGCGCCGCAACCGGGTGAGGGTCGCCTTTACGACCGCAACCGGTTAGACCGCCGCAGGCCAGCAAAAGCGCCGGTACCGCGACGAGGATCAGCCCACGGGGCGTTAGCCGCACAGGGGGAGAATTGCGGCACACAGGCATGGTCATAGTTGCGACCGTGCAGCGGCGATGGCCTCGCGCACCCGGTCTGGCGCAGTGCCGCCAAAGGATTGCCGCGACGCCACAGACGCCTCGACGCTCAGCACCTCAAATATCGCGACGGTGATTCCATCATGGACGGATTGCAGATCCTCCAACGACAGTTCATCAAGTCTGACGGCCTTTTTATCTGCGAGTGCCACCAGTCTGCCGGTCACATGGTGCGCTTCGCGGAATGGCAGGCTGAGTGTCCGCACCAGCCAATCAGCGAGGTCGGTAGCGGTGAGGTGCCCCTTTNGGCAGGCTGCGCGCATGGCGTCGCGCTCAGGCCGGAAATCAGCGACCAGTCCCACTGCTGCGGCGAGTGACAGCTCGATTGCATCAGCGGCTAGAAAGGTCACTTCCTTATCTTCCTGCATGTCCTTGGAGTAGGCCAGAGGCAGCCCCTTCATCGTCAGCAGCAGGCTGGTAAAGGCGCCGAAGATCCGTCCAATTTTGGCCCGAAGCAGTTCTGCTGCGTCGGGATTGCGCTTTTGCGGCATGATTGACGAACCTGTCGACCAAGCATCCGTGAAGCTGATGAAACCAAATGCAGCCGACGACCAGACCACCATTTCTTCGGCAATCCGCGAGAGGTGCGTNGCGAGGATCGATGCGGCAGCAAGGTATTCCAGCGCAAAATCACGCGCCGATACCGAGTCCAGCGAGTTTCGGGTCGGGCCGTCGAAGCCCAGCGCCTGAGCGGTCATATCCCGGTCCAGCGGGTACGGCGTTCCGGCCAGTGCCGCTGCTCCCAGTGGGCTTTCATTCAGGCGTTTACGCGCGTCGGCAAAGCGGCTCCGGTCGCGGCTGAACATCTCGACATAGGCCAGCAGGTGATGCCCGAGCGTGACGGGTTGGGCAGGCTGAAGATGGGTGAAACCAGGTAAGATGGTATCCACCTCGGCCTCGGCGCGGTCGAGGAGGCCCCCAATCAGGGCCGCCAGGCCAGCGTCAACGCGGTCGATAGAATCCCGGACCCACAGTCGAAAGTCAGTTGCCACCTGATCATTGCGTGAGCGGCCAGTGTGCAGTCGTCCTGCAGGCTCACCGACGATTTCTTTCAACCGGGCTTCGACATTCATGTGAATGTCTTCGAGCTCTCGCCTGAATGTGAGCAGACCTTGAGCGATTTCGTCAGCTACCTTAACAAGGCCGTCGTCGATGGCCGCTGCGTCCGCATCTGAGATAATCCCTTGCTTAGCCAGCATCCGGGCATGGGCGCGTGAACCGTCGATATCCTGCTTTGCCATGCGCTGATCGACGTCGATCGAGGCGTTGATCGCCTCCATCACCGCGTCGGGNCCACTGGTAAAGCGACCGCCCCACATGCTGTTAGCGCCGTCATCATCGGCAGCGCGCAAACAAGTAGAAAAAATATGGTTTGGACAAATCTGCATGACCAACAGCTATAGCGCTTCGCTGGACCGTCGCAACCTTCTAAGGCATCTGAGCGCAGCGGGTCTGGGCGTCGCTGTGGGCAGCCTAGGCCTGACACGTGCCGCTTTCGGGCAATCGGCACCGCCTAGGCTTGGGCGGTTTGCGCCCGGTGGCGACTTCCTGACTGCACCGCCCGGATTGATGGCACCGGATCGAGTGCAAATGGAAAGCGGCATCATTCAACCGCTGGCGTTTTACGACCGGGAAGGACGAGAAATCTTTCTCTCTGCCTATCGCGGGGTAGTAACGCTGGTCCAATTCTGGCGCACGCGCTGCCACGGCTGTCAGGAAGAAGTTCCTGCGCTTGACCGTCTCGCCGGAGAACGCAAAGGGACAAAGTTCAAGCTGTTGCCAATTGCCTTATCCGAGGACAGCCTCGCCGATATCGACCGGTTCTACGCGCGACATGGCATTCGTCATCTCGACGTTCTGCGCGATACAACGTCATTCGTCTTTGAGCTCATGGCGCCCGTACACCCGCGCTTTCAGGTCAAAGCCACGCCGACGACTATGCTGATCGGCGCCGACGGGCATATCTTGGGCGCTTACGTTGGGGTTGCCGGTTGGGACCGGCCAGCTGGACGTGCGCTGCTGAACCACTACATAAGCCGGGCTTNACCGCCGTGACCGCTGAAAGGGCTAGAGCCATGACGCCTACTGTTCCTTTTACCAACCTAGACCGCCGTTCTCTGCTGGGCCGTGCTGGGAAGCTAGGCATGGGCGCAGGGGCGCTTTTGGCTGCACCGCATCTTGCCTTAGGNGACGGGCAGAACGCCAGTTTCCCTCCGCTGTCCGGGAAGTTCGCCTCGGCCTACTACATGCAATTCCAGCCGGGCGTGCCGGTTCCGACGAGCGTACAGGCACAGGGCTATACCTTCCCGATTGAATGGTACGGTACAGATGGGCGGGCTCGGACAATCGCGGACTATCGCGGCAAGGTAACTCTGATAGAGTTCTGGCGGACCCGCTGTGGTGCCTGCGCGCACGAAGTTCCGGCGCTGGATGCCCTCGCTCCGCAGCTCGAAGGGCCCAATTTCCAGATCATCGCCATTGCGCTCAAAGAAGACAGCTTGACGGATATCGAGCGCTTCTATGCCCGGTATAACATCCGAAACCTCGAAATTCTGCACGATCGCGATCATCTAGCGTTCAGCCAGATTGCGCCTGCGCACCCCTACTACGGTGTTCGTTCCACCCCGACCACGGTTTTAGTCGATCCTCGGGGCAACTACATCTCAGCCTATTCGGGCGTGCCGGGCTGGGAGCAGCCGGAGGGCATCACACTGCTGAAGTGGACCATCGAGAATGCCTCATGATAGGAGCAGGGAGACTGCAGGTTTGCGGCGAACCCTGATCGTCGCCCTTTGCTTGCTCAGCACCGCTGGCTTGAGCGCCCGAATGGGACACGCCGAGGGCTTTAGCGGGCTGGAAATCCTGCCCTTGCCCGTGATGCCAGAGGATGCGCCCGGACCTCGCGGCACTGATGGAACCCCGATCCCGCTGTCAGGTGCGCCGGTAACGGTGCTGAATTTCTGGGCGACCTGGTGCGCGCCCTGTATCGCAGAACTTCCTACGCTGATTGCGCTGGATGAGGCGCTGAGTGACCGGGGGCTGCGCGTTGTGGCGGCATCGCTGGACCGCTCGCTGGAGCAAATGGACGACTTCTGGCAACAGCAGGGCTGGGGAGACGAGGTCGAGGTTGGTCTGGATGAGCGCGGCGCGCTGTTCCGGGCGTTTGGTAGCGACGCGCTGGGTGCGCGGGGGGTGCCGTACACGGCAATTCTCAATGCTGAAGGAGCAGTCGTGAGCTGGTTCGTCGGCGATACTGACTGGGCAGATACAGCGGTGATCGCCTACTTCGACGGGCTGCTGAACGCCAGCAAGTGATCTCACTCGCTTCAGCCTGACCCGCAACCGGGCCTGAGCTACTTAACCAGATTGCCCCGCCATGATCGCCCTGACCCGGCGTTCTAGCGTCGTCAGCCTCCTGGGATTGACGCCCACTGCGCGCAGGCCCGCATTGAGGTTGAACAGGTAGTCGGCGTTGCTGCCGTTCTTGCCCGAACATCGTGCGAGCACTGCAGCGACAGCCGGTTCATCCAGCGACAGCAAGGAATNCGACCCGTTGGGGACGACAAAGGTCAGTGCTTCGAAGGGAGCGCTATTCGCTGCGGTAGGATGGACCGGCAGCCATCGGGGCATATACCCCTCGTGGCGAAGTTCCCGATCCTCCAGATACGCGAGGACCGTATCGGCATCGTGGGCACTCACGCGGTGTGCAACCCCGACAACCTGTCCCCCCGGGCGCAGGCCCACGACGAGACCGGGATCGGCCGGCGTGCCACGATACACCGCGGAGCGGACGCAAAACCGACGGTGATAACCATGTAACCGGACGGCCCTGCTTTCTTTTGTTTCAAAGCCCGGGTTCCAGATCAGAGAGCCGTAGCCGAAGACCCAGAAATCGCAGTTAGGTCGGGGAATGAAGGCCGGAATGGCGGTCCCTGCGGGAGTTGGTCCCCGTAAAGGGTCAAATTTGATCACGCGAAAACCTGCTTTAGAAATTGAGCTTCCTCCTGCCATCATTTATGCGCATAACAGCGGGGATTTGAGAAGGGATGTACATGAGAATCTGGCGGCTGTTGGTAATCGTGCTGGTGGCGTTGACCCTAATCTGGTCGGCTCTGTGGGNGATCGGTTTTGGCCTTGTCCGAACCCAGATTACAGCCTTGGTTGCGGAGCCGACGTCGCTGGTCGACGCTCCGCAGGTCGATGATCTCCTGGCAGAGGAGCTGGCCGACAGTACGCGCAACGAGACGGAGTCAGCGGCTGGTACTCGGTCGGGGGTTGGGACTGGGACTGACTCTGTCATCAGCGCGGCTTTACCCGGCCTGCGTATAACCGACTTTGGGCTTGCTGGCTTTCCGTTTGGCTATGCCATCCGGTTGACAGGTGCGGCCCTTGATCACCCGGATCTGAGATGGCGTGCCAGCGACGACGTAATCCTAAGCTGGCAGGTGTTTCGCCCCTTTTCTGTCAGGCTCGATTTCAGTGGCAGTCACAAACTGTCCCTGCCTGCCCAGTCGCCGCTCACACTTTCGCTCGATGGTGGAGAGCTTCGGGTAGCGATACAGCCCTTGTGGAACCAGCGCACCGGGCGTCTCGCACGCGTGCAAACGCAGGCTGAAGCCGTTCTCATCCGGGTCAACGACCACGATGTGGTAAACGCGGGTCGGTTTGAATTCAGCCTGAACGCCCCGGAACAACTGGCCCCAGCCACGGTCAGCGCCGATGTCTTTGATCTCGCGTCATCGGATCATCCGCGGGTGCAAGGGCTTTACCGGCAGCTGTTGGCGACCTTCCCGCGCGCTGATGCCACCTTGAACGCGCTCGGGTTAGGTCTGGATCAACCTGTCGATCATATCCGGTTGCGAGCGACCATTGATCCGGTTTTCCCCCTTTTCGGGGCCAGCTATCGCCATCGCTTTTTTGTCGCGCGCGGTGGAAACGTGCTGGTCGAGGTGCTGGACGTCAAGCAGGGACAGTGGCAGGGGCGCGTCTCTGCTCGGGCAATGTTCGGTCCGGATGGACGACTGATGATACAGGCTTGCCCACAGCTGCAGGCAGGGGTGTCCTACGTGCCTTTACCGTCGATGATACTGCCGTCGACGCTGTACATTGGCGAGGGTCGGTTTGACGTTTCGCCCGACCCGATCCCCGCGATTGCGCTGCCTGATAATGTCGCCGCGTTCACGCAGACTGAATTGTGCAGTATCGGTCGTGGCTTCGTCCTGGACGCGAAAAGCGGCGGGTGAGACGGACCAAGGCGGAAAAGCGATGTGCGATGCGCGATACGCGAAGCTGTGGCTCAGTCGCCCTCAGTGGGTATGAATTGCCCTGCCTGGCGCGCTTCGACGATCGAGCTGCGGATTTCGCGCGTCTCGGTAAAGCGTTTAAAGAGAAAGTCGCCATCTTCACGACGGATCGCCCGCTGCATGTTGACCAGATCTTCCTGAAAACGCTGCANCAGGTCGAGCACGACCTCGCGGTTATTTAGGAATACATCGCGCCACATGGTTGGGTCTGAGCCTGCAATGCGGGTGAAATCCCGAAAACCCGAGGCGGAGAATTTTATCACCTCAGACTTCAGATCGTCTTCGAGCTGGGTTGCCGTATCCACGATGGTATAGGCGATCAGATGCGGAAGGTGTGACGTCATGGCCAGCACTCGGTCGTGATGCAGCGCTTCCATTTCGTCAATCATAGCGCCGCAGGCCCGCCAAAGTGCAGCGATGCGCTCGACCGGTTCCCTTGGGCAGTCGGGCAGAGGTGTGAGAATGACCCAACGATCGCGATAGAGCGAAGCAAAGCCAGCCTCCGGGCCTGATTGCTCGGTCCCGGCGATGGGATGCGCGGGCACAAAGTGAACGTTGTCGGGCAGGTGGGGCTGAATATCGGCAATAACTGAGCCCTTGGTCGAGCCAACATCGGAAACGATGCAGCCTGCAGATAGGTGTGGGGCGATCTGTTCCGCCAGTGTGGCGTAGGCACCCACGGCCGTGCACAGTAGCACGCAGTCTGCACCGACAACCGCCTCTGCGGCATCGTCGGTGACGCTGTCGACCAGCCCGCGTTGCAGGATTGTTTCCCGGTTTTCCTGTGACCGGGATACCCCAACCACACGCCGCGCCAGACCCTGCTCCCGAATATTCAATGCCAGCGAAGAGCCGATCAGGCCAACACCAATGATTGCGACGGTATCGAACAAGGGAGCAGACAGATGCCCGGAAGCCCCGGGGGCCGGGCTATTCATGAACGCTGGCCTTCGTTGCCGATGAACCGCTCCAAGGCGCTAAAGATAAAGTCCATATCCTCTTCAGTGCCGATGGTCATGCGCAAGCAATGCGCCAGGCCGTAGCCAGCGACGCTGCGACTGATCACCCCCTGTGAGCGAAGGTAGGCATCCGCTGCTGTGCTGCGCTCAGGGCTCTCGAAATCGATAAGTACAAAATTGCCCACGGAGTCATAAACCCGCAGGCCCATGCCGCGTAGGCGCTGGATAACCACCGGTAGCAGTCGGTTGTTCAACTGTTTGGCGTTCATAGCCCAGTCCCAGTCATCCAGCGCAGCCGCTGCCGCTGCCTGCGCCGGAACAGACACGTTAAACGGCCCACGCACGCGGTTGAGGATGGCGACAATTTCTTCAGAGCCGTAGCCCCAGCCGATCCGCAGCGC
Source organism: Kiloniella sp. (assembly GCA_002690455.1). Classification (GTDB taxonomy): domain Bacteria; phylum Pseudomonadota; class Alphaproteobacteria; order UBA7985; family UBA7985; genus UBA7985. The sequence continues at coordinate 25,823 of NZET01000018.1, read as the reverse complement.
CGCCAGGCCGAAGAGCTTAGAAAAGGTGCGGGTCATCATGACGTTGCTATGGGCCGCGACGAGGTCTGAGCCGTCAGAATAATCCGCCGTGTCGACATATTCGGAATAGGCCGCATCGATGACCAGCAAAGTAGAAGGCGGCAGGGCGGCGTGGAGGCGCGCCAGTTCTGCCCCGGTCACGNAAGAGCCTGTCGGGTTATTCGGGTTGGCGACGAAGACCACCTTGGTGCGTTCGTTGACCGCGGCAATCATATTGTCGACATCCATGCGCAGATCGGTTTCTGGCGCAGCAACTGGGGTTGCGCCAGCCGCAAGGGCGGAAATCTTGTACATCAGGAAACCGTGCTGGGAATACAGCACCTCCGACCCCTCATCGGCGAAGGCCGAGCAAATCAGTGAGATCAATTCATCCGACCCGGCCCCGCAAATCAGATTTTCCGACGGAAAGCCATACCGCTCGCTGATCTTAGCACGCAGTGCCATGGCACCACTATCGGGGTAGCGGTGAGCCGTGATCACAGAGTCCTGTGCAGCCTTGACCGCCCTAGGCGAAGGGCCCAACGGCGCTTCATTTGCCGCCAGTTGCCGCAGCGGCAAGTCTGTCTCGATATTGCTTTCACCCGGAGAGTACGGGTGGATTTCCATGATACTGTCTTTGATCTGAAAATCAGAGGGCATGGCAGAAACTTCCGGTTCAGGGCCGCTATTGGCGGTTTCGAGGGGGTGGGCGGTTTTGCTGGTTGTGGCGATGGGGCCGGTTGGTTGACCGTCGGCCTAGGCCTTCAGTTGCACCGCTTCAGGATAGAAGCCAAGGACATGGACCTGTTCGGGCGCGTAACCCTGTGCTTTGGCCCAGTCAGGAACAGCGCTGTCATCGCCCGCAACATTGTGGAGTGTCAGCCCGGCATCAGAGGTCACAAGCACGCGGCTAATGTCGGCGCCGGAAGCCTCGGGTTGAAAGGCTGCAAGCACCCAGGCCTTGTCCCGCGGGATCCCGCCAACGGGCCCGTCGATGAACGGCAGCTTCAGGATGATGTGCAGGCGCCGACCATCGGCGGCCTTGCTGGTAATGCGCTGCCACCACGCCGGGTCATTTATATCCGCGCGGATGATGCCGAGCGTGAAGCCACCATTGAGGACGGCTTCGGCAACGGCGTCGCNATCGGGGAAGTGCTGGCGCTTGAGGGATACAGCGTAGTGAACCTGAGCATGCTCTCGGGCAACCGCGGCCTCGTCTTCTTCGATGGCCAGCGACAGGTTGCCCTCAAGCGAAGTGACCGCCGGGATGATTTCACGCCAAATGCGCAGCAGGGAACTTGCCGGGAAAGGATGATCGCCATGCTTTTCTGCAGCACGGCGCAGCATGGAGGCTTCACGCCCCGGACGCAGGAACACAGGACTGTCAGAATAGCGCTTTTTCACTTCACCGATGGCCATGGCGACCTTGGAGCGCGCATGGATGCGCTCGACAAGCTCCTGATCGAGACGGTCAATTTCTGCGCGGAGCGTGTCGAGCTCAGCGGCCTCGTGTTGCTTCCGGCTTTCGTCGTTGCTCACGGCGGCGGGTCTCCTGATCCAGCACCTGGTTGACGGGGGCAGCGCTGCGCCGATGGTTTAGCGCAGCCTTGCCCGGCTGTAAAAGCTGTGCCGGACCGGCGAATTTGTAAGCCTCGGCGATCAGCACGCCACCGGTCGGCAGCCTTGCCCATTTCAACGCCGAAACGGGTGGGAAGAAAAGACCGTTTCGCATGCGTTCAAGGCTAAACAGCTGTTCGTTTAGGGCAGCGGCCAGCGCCAACCCGGTAAAGGCCCGCCCGCGGCCAAAGGGGCTGGCCGGCATTCGCGCCCACAGGCCNAATGCTGATGGCACCACCACGATCAGCCGCCCGCCGGGGCGGAGCACGCGCCAGACTTCCCGAAAGGTACGATCCTGCCGGCGNGCATGTTCGAGGCGATGGACCAAGACTGCACGGTCGATCTGCTCGCTATCCAGTGGCATCAGCGTGTCATCGGTGACAAAGGCACGTCCTGTCTGGGGTAACAGCGTTGAGCCGGTCACGGCCGAAAGCCGCGCCGGGATCAGATGGCTGAGCGAAAGCGGCCGCCCCGACATCAGCGCCGGATCCAGCGGCAGGCCGTAGCCAAGGGTCAGCAGCCGCAGACCCGAGAGGTCAGGCCACCAGCTACTGATNCGCTGGCCCAGCGCAGCACCGGCCCTATGCCCCAGCGGTGTGGCATAAAAATCCAGTAGGTTTTCGGCAGTGATGTCCATGGCGGCGATGACTGTCTGGCAGGGCGTGCTATAGGGTGTAAATGAACACAAACTCAAGATTGCCGAAACCTCAAACAGGCCGCTGTCTATGACTCTTCAGATCGAGATCGTACCGATTCTCTCCGATAACTATGTCTATCTGCTCCGGGATGAGGCGACAGGCAGGGTTGCCTGCGTTGACCCGGGGGAGGCTGCGCCAGTGCTGGCTGCAGCGGAAGAGAAGGGCTGGGATATCGACACGATCCTTGTCACCCACCACCACGGCGATCACGTCGGTGGTGTGGCCACTATCAAGGCGGCGACCGGGGCGCAGGTCATCGGCCCTGGTGCCGACAGTAAAGCGATCCCCGGACTCGATCAGAGTGTCGCAGACGGCGAAAGTTTCGCGTTCGGCGAGGAGCGCTTTGTCGTGATTGGCGTCTACGGTCATACCGCGGGCCACATCACCTTCCATGCGGAGAATGAAGGCGCTTTGTTCGCTGGGGACGCGCTGTTTAGCGTAGGCTGCGGTCGATTGTTCGAAGGCACCGCGGCGGATATGTGGCCGGGGCTGCAAGCACTGCGGAGCCTGCCCGATGAAACGCGGGTGTACTGCGGCCATGAATATACGGCGACCAANGTGGCTTTTGCCCTTTCGATCGACGGGCAAAATGCAGAACTCCAGCGCTACGCCGGTCTTGTGGCAATGCTGCGCTCTGAGAGCGTGCCGACCATCCCGGCCAACCTTGGCCTTGAGAAGAAAATTAATCCGTTTTTGCGAGCAGATGACCCGGGTTTTGCCGAAATTCATGGGTTCAAGGACCGCGACGCGGTAGACTTTCTTGCCTTCATCCGTGCAGGCAAAGACGCGTTTTGATGTGAACCGGTGTCCGTGCACTAATGGATGCCACGACAGGATCGATTGAATGGCTAAGTTGTTTGGCACTGATGGTATCCGTGGCACGGTCAATGCCCATCCAATGACCAGCCGCACCGCTATGGACGTGGCCGTAGCAGCGGGACACGTATTCCGCGAGGGGCTGGCTCATCGCCCCACGGTGCTGATCGCCAAGGATACGCGGCTCTCTGGCTATCAAATGGAACCAGCCATGGTTTCTGGCTTTACCAGCGCGGGCTGGGACGTCCTCCTGCTTGGACCGATGCCAACCCCCGCTGTTGCTGCGCTGACGCGCTCCATGCGTGCCGATCTGGGTGTCATGCTCTCCGCTTCTCACAATCCCTTCCATGACAACGGTATCAAGCTGTTTGGACCACAAGGCTACAAACTCAGCGATGCTGTCGAAATGCAGATTGAAGCCAGTGTGGCTCGAATGGCTGACGAAGGTCCGGATTTCGCGTTAGCTGAGCCAGATAAGCTTGGTCGAGTCCGCCGGCTCGATGGCGCTGCGGGCCGTTATATGGAGCTTGTCAAAGCGTCCTTCCCCGCTGATCTGCGGCTCGACGGGCTTCGTGTCGCGGTCGATTGTGCGCATGGTGCGGCCTATCGTATTGCCCCGCGGGTTCTCTATGAACTGGGTGCCGATGTGATCGAAATGGGGGTCAATCCTGATGGATTGAACATCAACCTCGACTGTGGGGCAACGTCGCCAAAGGCGCTCCGGCTGAAGGTGTTGGAAGTTGGCGCGGATATCGGGCTTGCACTGGATGGTGACGCCGACCGGCTGATCATCGTTGATGAGCAGGGGCGGGTGATTGACGGAGACCAAATCATGGCGCTGATCGCGCTCAACATGCAGCATTCTGGCAGTCTGCGCGGGGAGGGGCTGGTGACAACCGTGATGTCCAACCTCGGGTTGGAGCGATTCCTGAAGTCCCACGGTCTTCGCCTTGAGCGCACCAAGGTCGGTGACCGTTTTGTGCTCGAACGCATGCGCGATCTCGGCTGGAATTTCGGTGGAGAGCAGTCGGGTCATATGATCCTTTCGGATTTTGCGACCACCGGCGACGGCATGGTTGCNGCGCTGCAGGTATTGGGCGTTATGGTGCGTCGGCAACGGAAGGCGAGCGAGGTGCTGAACCTCTTCTCCCCGGCGCCACAGGTATTGAAGAACGTCCGTTTCACAGGCGACAATCCTATTGAAGCTGAACCGGTGAAGGCGTTGATCGCCGAAGCAGAACAGGAGTTCGGCGAAAGGGGCCGGCTGGTAATCCGTAAATCTGGGACCGAGCCCCTGATCCGGGTCATGGCAGAGGGCGATGACGCAGCGCAGGTCGGCGCAGTGGTCGACCGGATCTGCGAAGCGGTCCGCGCTCAAGCAAGTTAAGGCGGCGTCTTTATGAAAGGCAAGCAGGGGGTACAGGCATGAGGGGCCGGGTTCTCATCGTGGCCGGATCGGATTCCGGCGGTGGCGCCGGGATTCAGGCCGATATCAAGACAGTGACTGCGCTGGGTGGTTTCGCCATGACGGCACTGACCGCCTTGACGGCCCAGAATACGCGGGGGGTATACGGTATTCACGCGGTGCCTGACGCCTTCATCACCCATCAGATTGACGTCGTGCTCGATGATATCGGTGCGGACGCAATCAAAACCGGAATGCTGCACAGCCCCTCGGTGATCGAGACGGTGGTTGCGGCGCTGGCCCAGTCTCAAGCGCCGCTGGTGGTTGATCCGGTAATGCGGGCTAAAGGTGGCGCTGCGCTGCTGCAGCCTGAGGCCCAAGCCGCGCTGACAGAGCTGTTACTGCCCCGCGCTGCTGTACTAACCCCTAATGTCCCGGAGGCCGAAGCCCTGACCGGTTTAAGCATCGAGACAACAGCCGACCTGCGCCGGGTCGGTGAAGCCCTCCTGGCTCTCGGCCCAAAGGCGGTGCTGATGAAGGGTGGACATCTGCCTGGTGCTGCCATGACTGACCTGCTGGTGACGGCAGACGGCGCCAGCATCATCGGGCTAGGTCGCGCGCGCAGGGAAACGCCCCATACCCATGGTACTGGCTGCACTCTGGCCAGCGCTATCACCACCGGGTTGGCACAACGCATGACTCTGCAGCGTGCGGTCGAGCGTGCCGTGACCTATGTCGATCGTGCCATTGCTAGCGCGCCGGGCTTCGGTAACGGGCATGGCCCGATCAACCATGCTCACCCGCTGGATGCCGCCACAGAAGACTGGTTCGCAGCAGATGCCGCCGAAGACGCTGCCGTTTAATGCGTTCTTCCGGCACTTTGCAGCCCTGAAACGCTCAACCCTATCCAAGGACAGCTGAGATGACCCGCAAACTGTTTCTAGAAGATGCCTACCTGCGCGCCTGCACCGCCCGAGTCGAGGCGATCACTGCTGAGGGCGGTGTCGTACTCGACCAATCTGTTTTCTATGCCACCGGCGGTGGGCAGCCAGGGGACAGCGGCTGGCTTCGTCTCTCTGGCGGCGCCGAAGTGGCTATCAACACCTGTATAAAGGGTGAGGAAGAGGCCTTGATCCTCCTTCCTGCTGAAGGCTTAATCGAAGACCTGCGTGTTGGTGACACTGTCGAAGCCGTGCTCGACTGGGACCGCCGCTTTGCTCACATGGCCATGCACACCAGCCTGCACTTGCTGTGCGCCAGCGTTGACGCCGGGGTGACAGGCGGATCGATCGGTGCGGAGAAGTCGCGGCTGGACTTCGACCTCGAAGAAAGCCCAGACAAGGAAGCCCTGGAAGAGCGTCTCAACGCCCTGATTGCCGGGGCACATGCCGTCAGTTCTTCAACCATCACAGCCGAAGAACTCGATCGCCGGCCCGAGCTGGTGCGGACCATGTCAGTGGCACCACCCCGGGATGCGAGCGGCCTTATCCGTGTGGTACGGATCGGGGCGGAAGACGACAGCGTAGATTTCCAGCCCTGCGGCGGTACTCACGTCGCCAACACCGGCGAAATTGGCCGTATACGGGTGGGAAAGATCGAGAAAAAAGGCCGTCAGAACCGCCGCATTAACATTCACTGGGAACCGAGCGAGGCCTGAGTTCGCCGCTGTCCGCTTTGGTGCAAGGCTGCCTATTGGCTGGCCGGGTTGTGCTGACCGGGTCCTGCGTGCTGTATCTTGACCGTAATAAACAGCGCAGAGGGCTGCCGCCATGGGCGACTCTCCATCCTTGCTCCCCGCTGGCCTTGAAGACCAGCTACCGCCCTGGGCCGAAGCCGAGGCGGAAGCCCTCAACCTCATTCTCAAAACAGTCCGCGGCTTTGGCTATGACCGGGTTAAGCCGCCTCTGCTGGAATACGAAGACACCTTGACCGCCTTTGCACCCGATGCCTTGCGCAAGGGATTTAAGCTCGCTGATCCTCAGGCCGAGGGCCTTCTGATCCTGCGGTCGGACAAGACGGGTCAAGTCGTGCGCATTGCTCAGACCCGTTTGAAGGACCAACCCCGCCCGCTGCGCTTGTCTTATGGCGGGCAAGTCCTGCGTGCTAAAGGCTCGCAACTTCGGCCTGAGCGGCAGTTTACTCAGGCTGGGATAGAGCTGATCGGGGTTCCGGTCGGAGCAGAAACCCGGGCGTTGATTGAAATTGCCGACGTTTGCCTGACCGCGCTGGGGACAATTGGGGTCACAGACATTACACTTGATCTGACCCTGCCTCATCTGGCCCGGGAAGCGGCTGGCGGCGACATGGCGCTGATCCGTGCCCTGAGCGAACGCAATGCGGCACTGGCCGAAAATACCGGCGCGGCGGGAAAGCAAGTGGCGCGCCTGATCGCTGCTTTCGGACCCTGGGATGCTGCTGTCGATGCGCTTGCTGCTGCGGGAACATCTGCGCCGATTCTTGCAGCGGTCGAGGATGTCCGCACTGTGGCTGGCGCCATGGCCAGCCGTCATCCAAGGGCAGAGCTTCTGCTCGATCCGGCGGAACTGCGTGGCTTTGACTACCACTCCGGCCTTTCGTTTGTTCTCTATGCGAAAGGGATTCGCGGAGAGTTAGGCCGCGGTGGATTATACCCGGCTGGGGAAGAACAGGCTGCGGGCTTTACACTCTACATGGACACGATCCTGCGTGCGCTGCCCGAGCCCGCCCCACAACCGAAAGTGAAGGTGCCAGTCGATGCGGATCCGTTAGAGATTGCGCGCCGCCGCGCCGCGGGTGAAGTCATCGTTGCGGACCTGAACTAAACCGGGTTCAGTTGCGCGAGCCCCACTAAGCGAAATTGAAAAACGAGAAGGCGGAATATGGCGAATGTGGCTGTCGTAGGCTCCCAGTGGGGCGACGAAGGAAAAGGCAAAATTGTAGACTGGCTGTCCGAGCGCGCTGACGTAGTAGTGCGGTTTCAGGGCGGGCATAACGCCGGTCACACGCTGGTCGTCGACGATGTCACCTACGCGCTTTCACTTTTGCCCTCTGGCGTCGTACGCAAGGGCAAGCGGGCCCTTATCGGCAACGGTGTCGTGCTCGACCCTTGGGCGCTGGTTGACGAGATCGATCGCTGCCGTGAGCTGGGACTGGACATTGATGAAAGCCGTCTGAGCATTGCGGAAAATACCCCGCTCATCTTGCCGGTGCATTCGGCGCTCGATCACGCCCGCGAGCGGGCGCGCGGTACGGAAAAAATCGGCACGACGGGACGTGGTATCGGTCCGGCTTACGAGGACAAGGTCGCCCGCCGCGCAGTCCGACTGGCGGACCTGGCCGACCCGCACCGGCTGCGTGCTGCGCTGACGGAGTTGTTCCGTCATCACACGGCGCTTGCTCGCGGCATGGTGGAGCCCGAGCCGGATTTCGACGAGCACCTGCGACTGCTGCAGGAGGTTGCGCCTAAGGTGCTACCTTACCGAGCCCGCGTCTGGCAGCAATTGGCCGAAGCGCGCCGCCAGCGCCAGCGTGTCCTCTTCGAAGGCGCACAGGGCGCCATGCTCGATATCGACCACGGTACCTTCCCATTCGTCACTTCTTCGAACACCGTCGCTGGGCAAGCCTCGGCCGGAGCGGGCGTTGGTCCGGGGCAGGTCGGCTACGTGCTGGGCATTACCAAGGCCTATACCACCCGCGTGGGTTCCGGTCCTTTCCCGACCGAACTGGATGATGCGGTTGGCATTCGTCTGGGCGAGCGTGGCCGTGAATTTGGAACGGTCACCGGGCGCAAGCGCCGCTGTGGTTGGTTTGATGCAGTCATGGTGCGGCAGGCGGTACAGATTTCCGGGATCAGCGGCATTGCCTTTACCAAGCTGGACGTGCTGGACGGCTTCGACGAGCTGCGCATCTGCGTCGGCTACCGGCTGGGCAATGAACGCATCGACTACTTCCCAACCGCGCCGGATGAGCAAGCGGCGGTGGAACCAATCTACGAGGTCGTTCCCGGTTGGTCAGAAAGCACCTTTGGCGCGCGGTCCTGGGCGGACCTGCCCGCAAACTGCGTGAAGTACGTACGCCACGTCGAGGAGCTCATCGGCGTGCCAATCGCGCTGTTGTCGACTTCTCCCAAGCGCGAGGACACCATCCTTGTCCGCGACCCGTTTGAGGACTGACCCCGAGGAAGACTCCCGCAACCCTTGTGAAGGCTGAACGCACCATGACCCAAATTGCCCCGTCTTTGCTCGCTTGTGACTTCGGCAACCTCGAAGCCGAGGTACGTACGGTTGAGGCTGGCGGTGCCGATATGCACCATATTGACATCATGGATGGTCATTTTGTGCCTAACTTGTCCTTTGGCTTGCCCGAGGTCGAGGCCATTGCTCGCGCGGCGTCAATCCCGCTGGATGTTCACTTGATGATTGCGCCCTATGAGCCCTATCTTGACGCCTTCCGTGACGCAGGTGCGCACCGGATCGCGGTCCACGTTGAGGCTGGCCCGCACCCCCACCGTGCGCTGCAGGCGATCCGCGATATGGGGTTGGTTGCCGGGCTGGCGCTCAATCCCGGTACGCCATTGGAAACCATTTATCCCCTGCTGAATTCGGTGGATCAGGTCGTACTCATGTCGGTAAACCCGGGCTTCGGTGGCCAGCAGTTTATCNCTGAAACACTGGAACGTGTTGCTCATCTGAAAGCGATGCTCGGTGAGCGTTCAATTGATATCGAGATCGATGGCGGCGTGGGTGAAAGNAATGCACGAGACCTGATCAGTGCCGGAGCAACGATCCTTGTCGCCGGAACCAGTGTGTTCAAGGCTGAAGACTACGGCGCGGCCATCGCAGCCCTGCGCCAATGACCGTATTTGTCATAGATTGAGAAGCGCCGACGGTACGGCGTTGAGGGGGTGTCTTTTGTACCGTCGGCGCCTTCGTGTTCTCGAAACCCTTGGCAGCTGGGTCCGAGTTCCTTTGTGCAATGGTCTATTGAACGCCAGGCAGGGGACAGCCAACGTCCGATCGTGCTCGCCAGTGCACTAGGCGTCGTGCAACTCGGTTAAGTTCATAAAACCTTAAAGTCGCATAACGTGTACTGGTTTATGCGTTTCCGATACAAAATCAAGGAAAAAACACCTTGTGGTTTGATTTTATATACAAAACTCCCGAAAAAATGAATGCGCTATCGATAGGCTAGGCCCGATGCGCCTTGCCCTATTCGCGCTGTAGGAGCCTCATTTCGAAGATGTCTTCTGGTGCTGCTTCAGGCGGGAACGCAGTGTAAACGGCCCTTTGGCATCGCTATTTCGGCGGTTCATCAATGGAAATTCNTTATTTTTTCAGGCAAGAATCNTAATCTGGAACGACTTTTGCGTGTAGATTCGTTATAGATTATGGGCCCTTTAGTCGCCGTCGGCCCTAATGTCGTGCTCGATTTAAATGCAGGATACTCCGCGCATGCGCCTTTTTCAGCGTTTGAACCGTTTCCGCGGTCGCTCTCGTCCATCCTCTGCGCTCGTCTGGCTGGCCGCGCTGCCATTGGTGGTGTTTGGTCTTGGTCTTGGCGTGGTCGCTCCGGCGCAGTTAGAGGCCGGTCCAATCAACGCGAGCATGGAAAGTCGCGCAGCCGACAGCCTGCTGAGCGGCTGTGGCGGGCAGAGCAATCGCCTGTTGCGCTTTATCGGCGGATCCTACGTCACTAAGAATGATGTGTGCCAGGTGGGCGAAGAACTCGCTGCTGAACAAGCACGCCTGATTGAAATGGCGCTAACGAATCGCGCTTTGGAGGCTGCGCGGGACGTGGCGCTGTCCCGCTCTGACGCGCTGCAGGCTGAATTGCTGGCCTTGGGTCAGTGTNGGGCTGACGAACTGCAGGCTGAGTTGGATCAGCGGGAGGCGGAGGCCGTCAATCTGCTGGCCATGCAGGAAAATCTGACCTCGCAGATTGCTGGACTGGATCAGCGCGTCGAAAGCTGTCAGGCAGGCGTTGCTGGGCAGGAGAATAGGGAGGCTGCACTGCGTGCTGAAAACGCCGACCTCCGTGCGGAGCTGGCAGCACGAGATGCAACCATTACTCGTCTCCAGCGGGCGTTGAACGATGGCGCCGGCGTAAGCCTTACCGCCCTGCAGGCTTTGGCAGACAAGCGCGCGGCGGATCTGGACCGGACTCTCGAAGCGCTGCGTCAGGCTATCTCTCGCAAAGCCATAATCGAAGGCGAAACCCGATCACTCGCCGCTGAACTTGAAGCCGTAAGCACTGACATGGCGGCGGCCGAGGCCGCTGCTCGACAGGCCAGCGATGACAGTGCTGCCGAGATAGCCCGACTGCAGAGCCTACTCGANCAGGCGCTGTCGCAGGCCGAGGCCGCTCAAACTGACTTTGACGCCGTAGGCGGCATGGTCGGTGATCTGGCGGCAGCACAGGCGGAAATCGATCGGTTGAGGGACATGGTGGAGGCTGGCGCCCGGCCAAGTGATACGGCAGATGCTCTCAATGATGGATTGCACAACTGGTCCCTTGCCGCNCGGCAAGCCCGGCCAGACGTCGAGGGGTTGGCGCTGCCCGGCGATAGCCTCGTTCTGTCGGGCTCTCAATCAATCTTTCTGACCGGCAGCGCGGCCATAAGTGAAACGGGACAGGTGCTTCTCGCCGATCTGGCAGCCGAGATCTTAAGCCTGATTGCGACCTTGCCCTCTGACGCTGACTGGCGGCTGGAGGTACAAGGTCACGCCGATATTCGCCCAACTTCCGGGCAGCGCTGGCCGTCGAACTGGGAGCTGTCGGCCTATCGGGCTTCAGCAGCCGTGCGGGTGCTTGCCGATGCTGGTGTGCCCGTTGAAAGGCTGGTCGCCGTCGGTCTAGGCGAGTATCACCCGCTGATTGATGAGGCGAACCCCGCAGCTTACGCCCGAAACCGGCGACTAGAATTACGGTTTCGCTAGGCGATCTACGGCCTGCCAATGGCGGGCCTGGAACGNGATACGGAATACAGNGCGCGGGAAAAGATACCATGAATGCACGACGGATTATCGCTTTGGTTTTGGGGGTGGCGGCGGCACTGAGCCTGCTTGCCAAGTTTGGGCTGTTACGTGCGATCGGACTGGATGACTTTCCGTTCTGGCTCATTTGGCCGTTGACCATTACCGGTCTGGCCGGGGCCATCTTGCTATGGTTCTCGCCCGCCGCTCATGCCAATGAGACGGCTGCAGGATCACTCGATGAAGACACCGCACAAGCGCTGGCGACCCGAGATGCCAGGATTGCTAGCCTAGAGGTCGAGTTGGCTCAGATTAAGATGGCCGCGCAGGATCGAGGATGAAGCGAACGTTGTCAGGGTCGGATCACAACCTTGCCAATCGACTGGCGATTGGCGAGGGCTTCGAGCCCTTGCGTGGCGTCGCCAAGTGCGTAAATAGCAGAAACATGGGGTCGCAGCTTACCTTCCTTGAGCCACTGGGTCAGCTGCATCAGTGATTTCATCAGCACCCCCGGATTATGGCGCGCATAGCTGCCCCAGTAGACCCCAACCACTGAGATATTCTTGACCAGCAGCAGATTTGCAGGGGCCTGCGGGATCTCGCCAGATGCAAAGCCGACGCTGAGCAAACGGCCTTCAAACTTCATACAGCGGAGCATGGTGTTGAAGGCCTCACCACCAACAACATCGTAGCCAACATCGGCGCCCCCAAGTGCCTTGATCTTGTCGCGCAGCTCGGGATCAGCACTGTCAAAGACGTGATCGGCACCGCGATCTGCGACGAGCGTGCGTTTTTCTTCCGTGCTGGCCAGACCGATGACTTTCGCACCCATCATCTTGCCGATTTCCAGCGCCGTCAGTCCAACGCCGCCAGATGCGCCATTGATGAGCAGGGTTTCACCCGCTTTCAGCCGTGCCCGAGTTTCAAGGGCGACGTGAGATGTGCCGTAAGCCACTGTAAAGGCCGCCGCATCAACGAATTCAATACCGTCGGGCAAGGGGATGAGCGTATCTGTGGTTGCCAGTGCGATCTCAGCAAAGCCGCCCACAGACGTCAGGGCCATGACCCGCTGTCCCAGTCCGATGCCCTTGNCGCCTTCGCCCAGTGCAATCACCTCGCCGGCCACCTCTGAGCCGGGGATAAAGGGCAGGTCGGGCCGCTCCTGATACTTGCCCTGTACGATCAGTGTGTCTGCGAAGTTGACGCCACAGGCATGAACACGGATTGCGACCTGGCGCTTACCTGGAACCGGGTCGGGTACCTCCCGTACTTGGTGAGAATTCACGGGGCCGAGCGTGTCACAGACCAGAGCGCGCATGGTGAAGGTTCCTTTATTCTCTCTCGTGGTGCCGGGCTAATTGGGTCATTTGAAGCCATATTGGCAGGCCATGGTCACCCGCCGCAAGTCGTTCCGGATCGGGAGTGGTTCGGAAACGGGGAACGCGTAGTTCTTCGGGGTATCAGGGCAATTTTTATGGCTATGCCAGAGCACGCCGTCGTCAGAAATCACGGCTGGGTCGTAGACGGCGAGGAAGGTTGGGCCATCCAGCTCGTAGACCATCACGGGGGCCTCACGAGTGAGTTCTCCGGGGGCGGGAAGTTCATCGGCGGCCGGACCTGCTGGTTGATCGGTTGCCGAGCAAGCTGCAAGTAACAGCGCCGCAGAAAGGAATAGGCGGTTGAGGGCCCCTGTTCCAGTGACGACTATTTGCGGCGCCACGTGGTCCCGCCTGCGCCGTCTTCGAGCAGAATGCCAGCGTCGGTCAGCTGCTCCCGGATGGAGTCCGCGCGGCCAAAGTCTCGCGCCTGTTTCGCGTCGGCACGCTCGCCAATCAATGCTTCGATATCAGCCGTGCTCAGTCGACCCAAGTCACCCGCTGACGCCCCTTCGCCCGTTTCCCCCTGGAACCATTGTTTAGGCGTGTGTCGGAGTAAGCCAAGGAATTGCGCAGCGGCGGCAAGCTCTGCCGGCTGACCGCGCAAGGCGTCAATCTCTGCCATCGCCTGTGGGGTGTTCAGGTCATCACGGATCGCGTCAAGCACGGTCGCTGGCACGCGGNCGCTCGGGGTAACGCCGTCCCAGACCCTGTACCAGCCATCAAGCCGGTTGCGGGCTTCGGTCAGTTTAGATTGCGTAAAGTCCAGTGGCGCGCGGTAATGCCCCGAGAGCAGCGACAGCCTCAGCGTTTCCCCCCGGTGTCCCTGTCTCAGCAGGTCGCGCACCGTAAAAAAGTTACCCAGCGACTTGGACATTTTCTGCCCTTCGACCATCAGCATACCATTGTGCAGCCAAGTGCGGGCCATATGCGCAGTGCCGTTGGCGCAGCGGCTCTGGGCAATTTCGTTTTCGTGGTGAGGGAAGATCAGATCATTACCCCCGGCATGGATGTCAAAAACATCACCCAGGATCGCCTTGGACATGGCTGAGCATTCAATATGCCAGCCCGGTCGACCCCGACCCCAAGGACTGTCGAACGTCGCGTGATCGGGCTCGTCCAGCTTCTGTGGCTTCCACAGCACGAAGTCAGAGGCGTCACGCTTAGCCGAGCTGATCTCGACCCGCGCGCCGGCGATGATATCATCCTGACTGCGCCGCGAAAGCTGCCCATAGTCGGCCATAGAGGGTACGTGGAACAGCACGTTGCCGTCGCTGGCCTGATAGGCGTGGCCCTTGTCGATCAGGGTTTCGATCATCGCGATCATCTCGGCGATATACTCGGTTGCGCGTGGCTGGTTGGTCACCGGCAGCACGCCGAGCGCCTCCAGGTCGTCGACATAGTCTTGTGTTGACCCCGCGGTCAGATCGGCGATCGAAACCCCAGAGTCGCGGGCGCGGGCAATAATCTTGTCATCAACATCGGTGATGTTGCGGACAAAGGCGACGTTGTCCANACCGAAGTCGTGCTGCAGCAGCCGGTGCAAGACGTCGAAATTGACCGCAGAGCGCGCGTTTCCCAGATGTGCAAGGTCGTAAACTGTGGGACCACAAAGGTAGACTCCCACTTTGTCAGGCACCAACGGCTCTAGGGTTTCCAGCTGTCGGCTAAGGGTGTTGGTCAGGCGGATTGCGGGACGGGTCATGCGGCTTCGCCCCGCAACCGTGCAAGGATGGTCTCCCGGTTGAGCAGTGGCAGCAGCACAGCCATTTCAGGCCCGCGTTCCTGCCCNGTCAGNGCCTGNCGCAGNGGCATGAACAGGCNNCGNCCCTTGNNACCNGTNNCGNCNTTNACTGCNTNNGTCCAGNCCGACCAGCTNTCNCNGTCNAGCGCNCCNTCNGGCAGCAANCCNGCNGCGGTNGCGNCGAANNNNGNATCCTCGATCACNGGCGTNACNGGGCCTTCNATCAGNCGNAGCCAGTCTGNGANGTCGCCCANNCGCTCCANATTGGGCTGGATNACGGCCCAGCGNNNTTCGTTCANNCCNTCGAAGCGGCCTTCNACGGCGGNNTAGGGCAGNTGNCGCACGATCTTGCCNTTNAGCGGNACCAGCTCNTCNGGNTCCATGCGNGGGCTNGANCGGCCNAAGCGNNCAATNTCGAAGCTCTCCGGCCAGTTCGGNNATNGCNGANACNGGNTGCGGGCCATCGGGNGTNCCCANNCGGCTGAGGAANGTCACGATCGTNAGTGGCTCCAGNCCNCCGTCTTCGCGCAGNTCNCGNATNGACANNGCGCCNTTGGACTTGGACAGCTTGGAGCCATCAGCGCCCGTCACCAGCGGCATATGGGCAAAACGTGGAAGGCTAAAATCGCGCAAACCCTTCATTGCGGCCAATGCATCGAAGAGCTGGATCTGAGTCGCCGTGTTGGAGGTATGATCCTCACCCCGGATGATGTCTGTCATTCCCAGATCAATGTCATCGATCACGGAGCACAGCGTGTAGAGGTAGGAACCATCGCCCCGGATCAGCACAGGATCGGAGAGGTTCTCGGCCTCAAAGCTGGTCTCGCCCCGGGCCAGATCCTGCCATCGAATTTCCCCGGGGATGAGTGCAAATCGCCAATGCGGCAAACGCCCCTCAGCCTTGAATGCGGCTTCTTCTCCAGCCGAAAGAGGATAAGTGGCACGGTTATAAATGAAGGGCTTGCCCTGTATCGATGCGGTTTTACGCATCAGTTCCAATTCGGCGCCAGTTTCATAGCAAGGATAGAGGCGACCGGCTTCGATAAGTCCGTCGCGCGCGGCGTCATAGGCATCAAAGCGCTCGGATTGTTTGGCATAATCGTCCCAGTCCAGTCCAAGCCAGCTCAGATCTTCCTCGATCCCTGCACGGAATTCGTCCGTGCTGCGTTCTAAATCGGTATCGTCGATCCGAAGCACGAATTCGCCACCAGCTTGTTTGGTGTGCATCCAGTTGATTACGGCGGTGCGGATGTTGCCCAGATGTAGCCAGCCAGTGGGCGAAGGGGCAAAACGAACGCGAAGGGTCACGGGCTGGATTCCTAGCTGTCTGCCGGCAGGCGGTAACGGTTGGTCACGGGGTAGACTCGGTCGCCGATGAGCGCCCTTTGGCTCAGCCGCAAGACCATCGGTGCTGCGCGCCGTTTGAATTCGGATCGCGCCATACGCTTCCAAAGATCGATGCAGGCATCGACGCGAAAGCCCTCGTCCGCAAGCGCATCGACGCAGAGTTCGTCTTCGATCAGTGCCTGAAGCTGGCGATCGGTTTCGGTATTGCCGACCGGTGGAGCATCTTCGCCCATGGCTTCAGCGAGCGAGGATAAGTCGGAGCTGTAGACATCGCCGAAAGGCGCTAAGCGCGGGCCTTCGAGACCATCGCGGTTCTCAAAGTCGCCCAGTGCTAACTCCGTCTTGGTCCAAGGCAGGAGGGTAAGGGTATTGCCGGACTTCCAGTCCGTCTCCATCGGTACTAACTGGCGCAGCATTGCGGTCGCCGGGTGTGCAATGTCGGCAATCTCGACAGATAGTTTGTTCTTTTCAGCGAAGTCTCGCACACCCAGCGCAATGAGTTTGGCCGATGCGGCCCAGCCGCTCTCGGGTTCGTCCTTGGGCGCGGACACGCAGCGCCAGCTGCCCTCGACCTTCATCCAGCGTGTGGAGAAGCTGCCGGTCTCGGCGAGCGGGAAACTGCCGGCCAGATCGCCGCCTGGGTTGATGCAGAAACCACCCCCGTCGAAAACCATACCGTCCTGCCCGCCAACGAGATTGGTATAGATTACCGGGTAGCCGTGGATCTGGCTCAGTCGGCTCATGGCCGCATAGCGCTGATCCATAATGTCGGCTGTATAGCCCGAACCATTCATGGCGATCAGGAGCTCTGTGCCGGTTTCCTCCAGCGTCTCGGGACCGTCCTCACGCCAGGCATCGTCGCAAATCTGTACGCCGATTTTGGTGCCACGAAACTGGATCGGTCCCTGAAGCGGTCCAGGCTCGAACCAGCGGGCTTCGTCAAAGGGCCCAAATGTCGGCAACGAGCGCTTGAATCGTTGGCCGATGATTTCACCGTTTTCTGCGAGGATGGCGGCGTTAAACACCTGTCCCTTCATCCGCCGGTGCTGCCCCTGGTAGGCATAGAACGGCGGCTCCTGCCCGCTGTCCTGCACCAGCGTACCAAACAGGATGCCGGGCGCACCATCGGCTCGGGTCAACGCGATCAGTTCAGCATTGGCGCGGGCACAGTCCATCACGAATTGCTGGTGCAAGGCGAGATCCCCGATGGGGTAGCCGGTCAGCGACGCCTCGGCGAACACAACCAGATCAGCGCCATTTGCCGCGTCTTCATAGGCCTGCTTGTGAAGTTCGAAGTTGCACAGAATGTCCCCGGCAATCGGGTTGATCTGTGCCACTACTATGCGGAGTTGGTCCATTCAGACACTCTCATCGGCTGTGGCTCCGAGCGGCAGGCGCACCGGGATGCATTCACGCGGCGAATGCCCTATTTTGTAGCGAGAATTCGAGCTGCTGCAAAGTCATGGTTGCCCTGTGAAAGTGCCGCTACACCTCCGCTGAAAAGGGTAGAGTGCAGCACACTTAAATTCTGTTTCAGGGACTAGATCAGTCTTCGAACTTGAGGAGCAGGTCCTTTGCATCAACTTGATCACCCGACTTAACGTAAACCTCGGCGACGTGGCCATCACGGTCCGCATACACGCTGGTTTCCATTTTCATGGCTTCCAGTGAAAGCAAGACATCGCCCTTACGCACCTCATCACTGACTGCAACGTTCACGGTCACAATGGCACCTGGCATAGGGGCTGCTACCTCGCCCGGTGCGCCGGTCGCCACTGGCCGGGCGGTAGTGTCAGCCGCGGAATTTTTGTCTTTGACGACAACGTTTCGCGGCTGGCCATTCAGCTCAAAGAATACTGTCCGGCGGCCCTTGGCGTCCGGGTCGGATACGGCAAGCAAACGGATGATTAGCCGCTTGCCTGCATCGATCTCAACCGAAAGCTCTTCGCCAACTTCGGGGCCATAGAAGAACACCGGAGTTGGCAACAGGGACGTATCGCCGAAATCGCGTCGGTGACTGGCAAAGTCGAGGAAAACTTTGGGGTAGAGCACGTAGGCAACGATGTCGCGGTCGCTGATGCTATCGGGCATGCGGCCAAAAGTTTCGGCCAGCTCTGTACGAGTGGCGGAAAAATCCACCGCCGGTAGAGACGCCCCTGGGCGTTCGGAAAGTGGCGCTTCGCCGCGCAGCACTTTGTGTTGTAGCGCTTTAGGGAACCCTCCTGTGGGCTGGCCCAAGTCACCACGGAAAAAGGAGACTACCGAATCCGGGAAGGCGACCTCTTTATTGGGATCAGTAACCTCCTCTGGGGTTAAGTTATGAGAGACCATGAACAGCGCCATGTCGCCAACAACCTTAGAGGAGGGTGTGACTTTGACGATATTACCAAACAGGCGATTGACGTCAGCGTAGCGCTTGACGACATCGGGCCAGCGGTGTTCGATCCCAAGGCTCCGTGCTTGCTGGCGCAGGTTGGTATACTGGCCCCCGGGCATGGCGTGCTCGAACACGTCAGAGGAGCCCGCGCGCATATCTGCTTCAAAAGCGGCATAGTGGCGGCGCGCTCCTTCCCAGTAGTGTGCGATCTTGTCCAGCGTGTCGCGCGCTAACTTTGGGTCTCGCTCCAACCCTCGCAAGGCTTCGGCGATGGTGCCCAGGTTGGGCTGAGAGGTCAGGCCAGATAACGGATCCATGGCCGCATCGACAATATCGACGCCCGCCGCACTTGCGGCCAGCACGGTTGCGACCTGTCCGCCCGACGTGTCGTGCGTATGGAAATGGATCGGCAGACCGACTTCGCCCTTCAGCGTCTCGACCAGCTTGGCCGCTGCAGCCGGGCGGGCGACCCCAGCCATGTCCTTTATGGCCAGCGTATGCGCACCGGCAGCCTCGAACTGCCGCGCCATGTCAACATAGTAGGCGAGTGTGTATTTGTCTTCATCCGGGTTCAGCACGTCACCGGAGTAGCAGATCGTGGCTTCACAGATGGCCCCAGCATCGATGACTGCGTCGATGGCAACGCGCATGTTTTCAACCCAGTTGAGGCTGTCGAACACGCGGAAGACGTCGACGCCCCGTCCGCCGTCGAAGGCCTTAACCACGAAGTCCTTCACCACGTTGTCAGGGTAGTTGGTGTAGCCGACGGCGTTGGAGCCGCGCAGTAACATCTGGAACAGGTGGCTGGGGGCAGCTGCGCGCATTTGCTCCAGCCGCTGCCAGGGGTCTTCCTTCAAAAAGCGGTAGGCGACATCAAAGGTTGCACCGCCCCAGACCTCCAAACTGAAAAGGCCACGCAGACCATTTTCATAGGCAGCCATCGGGGCAACCAGGTCGGCCGTCCGCATCCGGGTTGCAAGTAGTGATTGGTGGGCATCGCGGAAGGTGGTGTCAGTTACCAGCAAACGATCCTGCGCCTTGATCCACGCGACCAAGCCGGCCGCGCCGTCGCGATCAAAGACTGTTTTCGCTGTCTCACGGTGCCGGGTATCGGCTTCGACCAGCGGCAAGCGCTGCAGCGGTGCGCGCGCGACGGCAGGACGGCCCTCCATCTCGGGGTTGCCGTTGACAATTGTTTCACCAAGGAACCTGAGCAGTTTCGACGCTCGGTCGCGGCGGGGTGGGAAGTGGAACAACTCGGGGGTATCGTCGATAAATCGCGTGGTCAGAACGCCTGTGCGGAAATCATCGTGCCTGACCACTCGCTGCAGGAAGGGTAGGTTGGTTTTGATTCCCCGGATACGGAACTCGGCCAGCGCTCGGCTTATGCGGGCAATACCTTGATCCCGGTCAGGGGCGCGAACGGTGACTTTGGCCAGTAGTGAGTCATAGTGTGGGGTTACCACCGCTCCGGCGAAGGCCGTTCCGCCATCCAAACGCACGCCAAAGCCCGCGGGTGATCGATAAGCGACGATCTTGCCATAGTCTGGAACAAAGGCGTTTTCCGGGTCTTCAGTGGTTACCCGGCACTGGATCGCCACGCCGCGGGGGCGGCGGTCTTCTTCGGCCTCCGGCACGCCTGCTTCGGCAAGCGTTGCCCCGCCAGCGATCAGGAGCTGGGTCTTAACAATGTCGACCGAGGTGACTTCTTCGGTCACCGTATGCTCGACCTGAATGCGCGGATTGACTTCGATGAAATAAAAGGCGCCGTCGCGCACGTCATAGAGGAATTCGACCGTGCCGGCGTTCTGATAGCCGGCAGTCTCGGCGAGCCGCACGGCTGCCTGACACATCCCCTGTCGGGTTTCTTCGTCGAGCCAGGTCGCCGGTGCCATCTCCACGACTTTCTGATTGCGGCGCTGAACCGAACAGTCGCGCTCAAACAGGTGTGTGACGTTGCCATGTGTATCGCCGATAACCTGCACTTCGACATGCCGGGCGTGTTCAATCAGTTTTTCGAGGTACACGTCGTCCTTGCCGAATGCGGCTGCCGCCTCGCGCTGGGCGCTGGCGACTTCCTCGGCCAGCTTGTCCGCGTCATAGACACGGCGCATGCCCCGTCCACCACCGCCCCAGCTGGCCTTAACCATCACCGGCAAGCCGATCTTTTCGCCCGCTGCGTTTGCCGCGGCATCGCCGTCAGGCAAGGCGTCAGTGGCGGGCACCGTGGGCACGTTGGCGGCTTCGGCAAGCTTGCGCGATGCGACTTTGTCACCCAGATCGATCAGCGTTTGCGCGCGCGGGCCGACAAAGGTGATACCGGCTGCATCCGCTGCTGCTGCCAGTTCGGGAGATTCAGACAGAAAGCCATAACCCGGGTGGATGGCATCCGCGCCAGAGAGCTGAGCAACCCGGATGATCTCTTCGACCGACAGGTAGGCTGCAATCGGTTCCAAACCGACACCGATTTCGTAGGCTTCATCCGCCTTGAATCGATGCAGGGCGAAGCGGTCTTCGTGAGCGTAAACGGCTACTGTCTGAATGCCGAGCTCTGTTGCGCCACGAAACACTCGGATGGCAATCTCCGAACGGTTGGCAACGAGCAGTTTTCTGATTGGGCTGAACGAAGAAGGGCTAGGGGCCATAGGGCTGGTCCTCTGGGGAAATAGTGTGTCAAATGCGACATTAGCGAGCATTCAACCCCGTCAACAACGCACGCAAATGAGGATGTCCCATGCAACTCGACCAGACCACGATGGTACCCGCAACGCTGGTCAGACGTTACAAGCGTTTTCTGTGCGACCACCAGTTGGAAAGCGGAGAGGTGATCACGGCGTCTTGTCCCAATACCGGGACGATGTTGGGCCTGACGACGCCGGGCAGCGCGACCTGGCTCGTGCACGCACCTGCGCCGACGCGGAAGTATGATTATCGGTGGGAACTGATCGAGGATCAGGGCCACTGGGTCGGGATCAATACCGGCCGTCCAAACGGACTTGTCGAAGAAGCGATCCGTGCGGGGGTGATCAGTGAGTTGAGTGGCTATGCCAACCTGCGCCGTGAGGTGAAATATGGCACCAACAGCCGGATCGATCTGCTGCTTGAAGATCCGAGACGGCCGCAGGTCTTTGTCGAGGTCAAGAACTGTCACTTACGCCGAGAAGCCGGGCTGGCCGAGTTCCCGGATTCAGTGACCACGCGGGGGGCTAAGCACCTCGGCGAACTGGCGGACCAGGTGGCGCTTGGCCATCGGGCAGTCATGGTCTTTTGCGTGCAGCGCTCGGACTGTGATCACTTCGACGTCGCTGGCGACATCGATCCTGCTTATGCGGACGCGTTCCGCCGCGCGCGTGCCGCAGGGGTGGAAGCGCTCGCCTACGTGTGTCATGTCTCTGCTCACGACATCACCCTGACTCACGCGATCCCGATAAAGGACTGACACCCGACGATGCTGCCCACTCAACGCCAGATCTACGACCACCCGGACAGCAGCGGGGCTATTACCCTGCACACAGCTGAAGATTTCGAAGGGATGCACGCGGCTGGTCGGCTTGCTGCCGAATGTCTGGACATGATCACCGAGCACGTGCGGCCCGGTGTCAGTACCGGCGAACTCGACCGCCGCATTCAGGATTTCGTCGAAGACAATGGCGCGGTATCGGCAACAATTGGCTATCGCGGTTACCAGCATGCCTCCTGCATTTCGATTAACGAGGTCGTCTGTCACGGCATTCCGTCTGATGAGGAACAGTTGGTCGACAAAGACATTCTCAACATCGATGTGACGGTTATTGTCGATGGCTGGCATGGCGATACGTCGCGCATGTATATCGTCGGCGGCTCTTCGTTTCCCACGCGGGAGAAGCTGGTTCGTGTGACTTACGAGGCGCTGTGGCACGGTATAAATACCGTCCGGCCCGGGGCGACGCTGGGCGATGTTGGCGCAGCAATCCAGAAGCATGGAGAGAAGGCAGGCTTTTCAATCGTCCGGCAGTTCGTCGGACATGGCCTTGGCGAGCAATTCCACATGGCGCCGAACATCTTCCACTTCGGTAAGCCAGGGAAGGGCGTGGAACTGGTGCCCGGCATGCTGTTTACCATTGAGCCCATGTTGAACGTCGGGACTTATCGCGTCGAAATCGATGAAAGCGATGGCTGGACGGCCCGGACGCGGGACCGCAAGTCTTCGGCTCAATTCGAGCACTCGGTTGGGGTTACGGCCGATGGTTTCGAGATTTTCACGACTTCGCCGAAGGGCTTTGAACAGCCACCGTATCTTTGAGCAAAGAATTGTGGCGCGTGAAGCCATGAGCGTGAGTGGGAGCGGGAGTGCGCGCGGAACGCCGGGCCGATGACATTTTAGGATTGAAAAAAGCAGCAATAACATTACCTATAGGTTGATAAATTTTATAAGACATTTGCTCGGCTGATCCATGAACCTGCAAGAAGCCAAGGCACAAGCCTTTGACGCAACCGAAATCAGCGGACACCGACGGCGCCTGCGTAACCGGCTTATCAGAGGTGGCGCCGAAGCACTGGCAGATTACGAAGTACTGGAAATGCTGTTGTTTACGGCTCTTCCGCGCGGGGACACAAAGACATTGGCCAAGGCGCTGATTGTTCGATTTGGGACGCTTGGCGATGTTCTGTCGGCGTCATTGGATGAGTTGATGAGAATGACAGGTGTTGGCCAAGCTGCGGCAGCCTCCATTGCCGTAGTACGGGAAGCTTCGCTACGGCTTGCTGCGGCGCAGATTGCGGACAAACCACTGCTGACGTCCTTTGATGCTTTGCTCGAATATTGCCGCCTGCACCTCAGCCATAGCCGGGTTGAGGAGTTTCACCTTCTGTTTCTCGATACAAAGAACCGACTGATCCGCCACGAGCGACAGGGCATCGGTACAGTCGATCAGGCGCCAGTTTACGTCCGAGAGGTGCTGCGCCGCGCCTCGGACCTGGGGTCAACCAACATCATCATGCTGCACAATCATCCCTCAGGCGACCCGGCACCTTCGCGCGCGGATATTGCGATAACCAATCAGGTAATGGACGCTGGTCGGCCGCTGGGCGTGAAGGTGCATGACCATCTGATCATTGGTAAGTCAGGCCACGTGTCCTTAAAGAGTAAGGGACTGATCTAAGACGAATGGGCTGAAAGGCTGCCGAGCGATGATCCCGCGCTATTCCCGACCCGATATGGTTTCCGTCTGGGAACCAGCGAACAAATTCCGAATTTGGTACCTCATCGAGGCGCATGCAACGCAAGCACAGGCCGATCTCGGCGTGGTGCCACAGCAGGCCGCAGACGCAGTCTGGATGGTGCGGGACCGGATGGAAGCCCGCGATATCGACGTTGCTGCGATCGACAAGATCGAGGCTGAGGTCAAGCACGACGTCATCGCTTTTTTAACCTGGCTGGCCAGGCTGGTGGGCGAGGAAAGTCGGTTTGTTCATCAGGGGATGACCTCTTCGGACGTGCTCGACACAACCCTTGCGGTTCAAATGAAGGAAGCCGGGGCCTTGCTGCTCAGCGGTTCAGGGCGCTTGCTGGACGCGCTTAAGGCGCGCGCGCAGGCGCTAAAGCACGTGCCGACCATCGGGCGTAGCCATGCCATTCACGCTGAACCGACGACCTTCGGCCTGAAGCTCTTGGGTCACTACGCTATGATCCAGCGCTGTCATGACCGACTTGCTCAGGCCATTGACGAGGTCTCGACCTGTGCGATCTCTGGCGCAGTTGGCACTTTTGCTAACATTGACCCGGCGGTGGAAGCTCACGTCGCTGCTGCGATGGGGCTTCATGTCGAACCCCACTCAACGCAGGTTATCCCGCGCGACCGACATGCCAACTTCTTCAACGCATGCGCGCTCATGGCCTCGGCGATCGAAAACCTAGCGGTCGAAATTCGCCACCTGCAGCGCTCTGAAGTGCGGGAGGCAGAGGAGTTCTTCTCCGCCGGACAGAAGGGCTCGTCCGCCATGCCGCACAAGCGGAACCCGGTGCTGACCGAGAACCTAACTGGTTTGGCCCGGTATATCCGCGCACAGGCGCTGCCGGCCATGGAGAACGTTGCGCTCTGGCACGAGCGGGATATCTCACATTCTTCGGTTGAACGGATGATTGCGCCTGACGTGACGATCACGCTGGATTTCGCACTGCATCGTCTTGCTGGGGTGATTGAAAAGCTGGTGGTCTATCCTGAGCAGATGATGGCGAACATCGAGGGCATGGGCGGGCTGGTGCACTCACAACGCATCTTGCTGGCTCTGACCCAGGCGGGGATGAGCCGCGAAGACGCTTACCGTGTGGTGCAGACCAATGCGATGGCGGTCTGGCACGAGGGCGGGCAGCTGCTCGATCGTCTGCTGGATGACACGCAGGTGGTTGAAGCGTTAGGGGAAGAGGCTTTGCGGGGATTTTTTGATCTGGACTACCACTTCAAGCATGTCGATACGATTTTCAGGCGGGTTTTTGCCGAGCCCTGAGGGCGCCTAT
The DNA here is from genome assembly GCA_002690455.1 of Kiloniella sp. GTDB lineage: Bacteria > Pseudomonadota > Alphaproteobacteria > UBA7985 > UBA7985 > UBA7985. The sequence goes on along the minus strand of NZET01000018.1, from coordinate 979 downwards.
TCTGCAGGTCTTCGGCCAAGCGGGTCCAGCCATGCAGACGCATAAGCGATTTACCGGTTGAGTCTCGGTGAAGGGAGCTTATACCCACCTTCGACTGTCCAAGACCGCCGGTGAGTCCAAGAGGCTCTTAATCATCGCCTGCGCAGACGAGCAAGAACCATGTCGATCAGCCTCTGCGTCTCCGGACGCGTCCTGAGGATGGTCTGCGTTTTTCTCCGAAACTTGTTGTTCAGTCGTTTTTAACGAACCGGCCTACCTGCGCCTTTTGGTTTGCTGGTTGGCCCAAACCTGAAGAAGGAGGCGTTCCCTTGGATCGTTCTGAAAAGGAAGCCCTCGTCGCCGAAATCAAGTCGGCCTTCGAAGAAAGCGCTATCGTGCTGGTCTCTCGCCAGTCCGGTATGACCGTGTCTGAAGCTCAGGACCTCCGCGCGCGAATGCGTGCAGCGGGTGCGAAGCATCGGGTTGTAAAAAATCGTCTCGTCAAGATCGCCATCGAAGGTGGCGCTTTTGAAGGCATTGGCGATTTGCTCACCGGCCCGACCTCGATTTCGTACTCCGACGACCCCGTTGGTCCGGCCAAGGCGCTGTCCGAATTCGCCAAAGACATCGACAAGATCGAAGTCCTCGGCGGTGCGATGGACGGCAAGGCCCTGAGCGCCAGCGAAGTTGATGCTCTGGCAAAACTGCCATCGCTCGACCAGCTGCGGGCCCAGATCATTGGTCTCCTGAATGCTCCTGCATCCAAGATCGTGGGCGTGGTGGACGCACCGGCTTCCAAGCTGGCGCGTGTTTTCGCGGCCTACGGCGCAAAAGAAGGCGCCTGACCCGGCGGCTCTTACCCGAATTGAACCGAACTGAACTCAACAATCTCTGATTAGACTGGAAATACGAAAATGGCTGATCTTGATGCTCTCGTAGAAGAACTCGGCAAGCTGACCATTCTGGAAGCCGCTGAACTCGCAAAGAAACTCGAAGAAGA
>NZET01000017.1 GCA_002690455.1 Kiloniella sp. | reverse complement strand
GGGGGGCCTGCGACCGCACTACTACTGCCTGCCCGTGCTCAAGCGCGCGAGCCACCAGGACGCGCTGCTGCGGGCAGCGACCAGTGGTGATCCGCGCTTTTTTCTGGGAACCGACAGCGCCCCGCACCCGACCCACCTCAAGGAAAACGCCTGCGGCTGCGCGGGTGTATTTTCGGCGCCGAACGCGCTCGCCTGTCTGGCGCAGACCTTCGAGGACGCCGGCGCGCTAGACCGGTTAGAAGGCTTTGTCAGCCGCTTTGGCGCTGGCTTCTACGGCCTGCCGGTGAACGACTCAACCTTGACTCTGGAGCGTTGCGAAGCGCCCCTACCCCCGCGCGAACCAATACAGATCGGGGAGCAGACAGTCACCGTCTTCGACCCCCTGCGCCCCGTGCACTGGCGCGTCAGACCCTGAACCCCGCCGCGCCTGCCCGACAAGCCCGCCACTCAAGAGGATCCCAATGCAAGCTCCGGCCTTTATCGACCCTGCCCTGATGGCGCAGATCACAGCCCGGTCCCTTTTGGAAATTGGCGCGGTCAACTTCCGCGCCGACGAGCCCTACACCCTGACCAGCGGCATGAAATCGCCTGTGTACATCGACTGCCGTCGTCTGATTTCGTTTCCGCGGTTGCGGGCCACGTTGATGGACTTCGCCGTCGCCACCCTGCAGCGTAACGTCGGGCTGGAGGCCTTTGACGCCATCGCCGGGGGTGAGACCGCGGGCATTCCCTTCAGCGCATGGATCGCTGAGCGCATGGGGCTGCCGATGAACTACGTGCGCAAGAAGCCCAAGGGCTTCGGCCGAGACGCGCAGATCGAAGGCGCGCCCGTGGCGGGGAAGCGGGTGTTGCTGGTCGAGGACCTAACCACCGACGGTGGCTCCAAATTCCGCTTCATCGACGCCATCCGGGCTGCACAAGGCAAGTGCGCGCATACTTTCGTGCTGTTCTTCTACGATATTTTTGAGCAGACCCGCCCGGCACTGGCCGCCCACGGGGTCAGCCTGCATGCATTGGCAACCTGGCGTGACGTGCTAGCGGAGGCAAGGGCACAGCAGGCCTTTGATAAGATCACGCTCGATCAGGTCGAAGCCTTCCTCAGCGATCCGCTGGGCTGGTCCGCTGAGCGCGGCGGTATGGCCGAGCTGGCGATTCCTGGCACAACCTAGTTGAGGGGGGAATCCGCAACCGCTCCCCGCCTTTGGTCAGCCAAAGGGCTGGAAACGCAACACCAGCCAAACCGTCAGCGGTGCGGTCACCACGCTGATCAGCGTCATGACCGCCAACGCCATAGAGACCGGCTGCCCTAGACCGTAACGCGCGGCGATAGCCGGCAGCATACCGCCCGTCGGCAAGCAGGCAATGATCAGGCAGGCGTGGACCACCACCGGGTTCGCCGGCAGCCACCCCAGCGCCCGCCACACAAGCATGACCGTCCAAAACACTCCCAGAATGATCATAGGGTGCATCAGCATCTTTACACTGACCGCCGCCGCAACCCGGCTTAGACCAAGACCAAAACGGGTGCCATAGAGGCTCGCGCCGACAAAAAACAGCGCCAGTCCGCCGGCGCTGCCGGCCAGCAGGCTAACTGCCCGGTCCACTGCTGCTGGCACGGCGACAGGAAGCGCCGCAAACACCAGACCCAGCAGGGTGGCGATCACAATCGGGTTGCGCGCCACACCGCCAAGGACCCGCAGCAATCGGACGGCGGGGTGGTCGGTAGGGCGTTGAGCGGAATTGGCGGATTTGATCTGAGCTTGGCCCAGATCGGCCAAAAGCAGCGCTAGCGGGATGATCAGTAAGTTTTCGACAAGCAGCTGTTGGGCAATGGCTGCCAACGCCAGTGGACCAAACAGGGTCACGACCAGCGGCAGCCCAATCATGATTCCGTTGGACATGGCTCCCACGAGGGCGAACAGCGCCCCTGCGCTTGCCCCCTCGCGCCCCGGCCCCCGCACCAGTGCATAAGTCAGCAAAAACGACAGCAATGAAGCCAACGTGAAGGCCAGTACGAAACCGCCATGAAAGACAGCGCCAAAATCCTGCACACTCAGTCCGACAAAAATCGCCGCGGGAATGGCGAAGTTGCGCACGAAGACCCCAACGCCAGGAAGGGCTTCGGCAGGGAACCAGCCCCGCCAGGTCGCCAAAAAGCCCAAGGCGATCACCACGGCAATCGGCAGAGTCACCCCCAGAGTCGACAAAAATGTCACGGTCACCCTTCTCCCTTGGCTTATGCGTGCAGGCCCAGCGCACGATTAATCTGGCCCCCCATTGCGACACCATCGGCAATCGCCAACCTGCGCATCAAATCAGGGGTTCAGCCTGCCTGAACCCCTGCCACGTGGCGAACGCGGGGGGAGCCAGGTCAGGGCTGGCGCGAAGCGCCACCGCCAACGGCGGCGCAAAGCGGCCTTGACCCGGTGATGGGGCAGCGCCCCCGGTCGTGCCAAGCAGCGAAGCAGAGCGACGCTGCGCGGTACTCACAAGCGCCGGACCGCACAGCGGTCCGACCGTTTTAATGGTGCAGGTTCTCTGGAGATGACCTTCACTTGTTTACTCGGTTTTCGATGAGCACGTCGACAACCGACGGGTCAGCGAGAGTCGAGGTATCCCCCATGTTGCCAAAGTCGTCCTCGGCAATCTTGCGCAGTATCCGTCGCATGATTTTTCCCGATCGGGTCTTGGGCAGCCCAGGGGCGAACTGCATTAAGTCTGGGGTTGCCACCGGACCGATCTCGTTACGTACATGCCGTACCAGTTCCGCTCGAAGTTCTTCCGAGGGCATTTCACCAGCGTTTAGTGTGACGTAGCAATAAATCCCCTGCCCTTTGATTTCATGCGGGTAGCCGACGACAGCAGCCTCGGCGACTTGCGCGTGCAGCACCAGAGCGCTCTCGATCTCAGCTGTCCCCATGCGGTGGCCGGAGACGTTGAGCACGTCGTCGACCCGACCCGTGATCCAATAGTAGCCATCGCCGTCGCGGCGGCATCCGTCGCCGGTGAAATACATGCCCGGAAACTGACTGAAGTAGGTGTCGACAAATCGTTGATGGTCGCCGTAGACCGTGCGCATCTGCCCGGGCCAACTGGCTCTCATGCACAGGTTTCCTTCGATTTCCTGCCCCGGCGCCCAGGGTATTTCCGCGCCCTCGTTGTCAACGATGACCGGCTCGATGCCGAAAAACGGGTGCGTAGCAGAACCTGGTTTGAGGTCGGTGGCACCGGGCAGTGGCGTTAGCAGGATGCCACCGGTTTCGGTCTGCCACCATGTGTCGACGATGGGGCAGCGTCCCTCCCCCACAACGTCGTGGTACCAGCGCCAAGCCTCCGGGTTGATGGGTTCGCCCACCGAACCCAGCAATCGGAGCGAAGACCGATCGGCCACCGTCACAAAGTCATCACCCTCACGCATCAGCGCGCGGATCGCAGTCGGCGCGGTATAGAAGATGTTCACCTTGTGCTTCTCGATCACCTGCCAAAAGCGGCTGACGTTGGGGAAGTTGGGCACGCCCTCAAACATCAGCGTGGTCGCACCGTTTATCAGTGGGCCGTAGACGATGTAAGAATGGCCCGTGATCCAGCCCACGTCGGCAGTACACCAAAACACTTCACCCGGTCGGTAGTCGAATACGAAGTGGTGGGTCGTTGCCGCATAGACGCCATAACCACCTGTGGAGTGGAGCACACCCTTCGGCTTCCCCGTTGACCCGGACGTGTAGAGGATAAACAGCGGGTCTTCGGCGTTCATCGGCTCCGGTTCACAGACCTCAGGTTGATCTGCAACCAACTCATGGTACCAGGTGTCGCGCGGGTTCCAGTCCACGGCTCCACCGGTGCGCCGCACCACCAGCGTCGCGACATCTCGGCCGGAAATATCGATCGCGCGGTCGGCGTTGGTCTTGAGCGGGATCGCCTTGCCCCCGCGCAGGCCTTCATCAGCCGTGATCAAGAAATCACTCTCGCAGCCGATAATGCGTTGGGCTAGGGCCTCGGGCGAAAAACCGCCAAACACAATCGAATGCACCGCGCCGATCCGCGCACACGCCAGCATCGCATAGGCCGCTTCGGGGATCATAGGCATGTACAGCGTGACCCTGTCACCCTTCTGAACTCCCATTTGACGCAAGCCGTTGGCAAGTTGATTCACCCGTACCGACAGTGTTCCAAAGGTGATGCGCTGATCTTCACCCGGATCATCACCCTCAAAAATGATCGCGACCTCGTCGGCGCGTTCAGGGAGGTGGCGGTCGACAGCATTGACGCACAGGTTCAGCGACCCGTCTTCGAACCAGCGGATCTGAACATCGGTGCCACTGCCTGCGCCATAGTCCACGTGCCGGACCTTGGTGAAGGGTGAGATCCAGTCGAGGCGCTGCGCCTGCTCAGCCCAGAAGGTCTCGTTTTCATCCAGCGATCGATCATAGAGCGCCGCGTACTGCTCGGCGGTTGCATGCGTTTTCGCCACGGTAGCGGCATCGCGATCGGAGACGGGGTAAAGGGACTTGGCTTGCATGCGTCGGGCGCCTTCTCACTGCTCTGGGGACAGGGCTAACGGTGAATGAGGTCATCGATTGAGACCTGTGATGGTGTGTCGCGCATCAGACCCCAGCAGGCATGCGCGATCAAGTCCCGTTACAATTGATCTGCGGTTCTTTAGACACCCTCATCCCGCAGACACTGAATCATTTCGAACTGCGCCATTCGGTGCTCGACCCAATATGCCTCAGCGCCCCAGCTGACAGAAAATCCACCGTAGAGGTAGGCAAAATCCAGAATATCGGCTGGGCGGTAAACCACGCCTTCCCCCGGCGAGCTGGTCGAAGCGGAAACGGCTTCGGTCAGCCGGCGCATGCGGAAGGGATCTCCCACCCGCTGGGGCTGGTCCAGCGGATTAAAGAACAAGTTGCCAAAGTCGTAGCCCGGATGGCCGACATAGCCTTTGGGATCGATGACAACCCAGGCACCCTGCGCTGGATCGTGCATCACGTTGCCATGGTGGATGTCGCCGTGCAGGGGCAGCGGGGATGGGCCAACGAGGTCAAATTCAATCGCAAAAGCCCGCCAGCTTGCCAACCGTTCGCTCTTTGCCAAGGGCAGGTCAAGCACGTGGCGTCTGATCTCTGTGAGCGGCGTCAATCCGGCGGGCAAAGGCTCGCGATGGCCCGTCGCCAGCCTCTGGCGTGCACGCTGGTGCAGCCTATTTGTCGTCGCTACAAGAATGTCAAAGGCGGTAGCGTCATCAAAATCATCGGGATTTCCGAGCGCAGGACGGTCATCCAGCCGCGGCATCAGGATAGCGTCAGCGTCGCGACGGAGCACCTCAACCGCACCAATGCCGTCCCACCAGTCAAGCAGCGCCATGCCGGGGCGCTCGTCGCTGCTGGTTTTGGCGACTTTGAGCATGCCTGCAAGTCCGTCGAAGCCCGGACCCTCCGCCAGCACGGGTACCACCCAGGACGAGTCGGTCTCAACCGGCTTTTCCTCGAGCTTCAAATTCCACTTGTATAACCGGGACTGGACCACTTCAGCTAGCATGGTCCCCCTTTCTACCGCTCTCTACCACCACGAATGTCCGAAGAATCAAATCTGCCAGTGCATCGTATACTAGACGGATCTTGGCACTCGTATGCAGTTCACGATGGGTCACAAGCCAGACCGGAAAGGACAAAGACGGCGCATCGCGCAGCACACGCACCATGGCAGGTGAGCGATCACCGATGTGGCGGCTCGTGAGGCACAGACCAAGGCCCTCTTGCGCCATAGCCCAAGCGACTGGACCACTGATGGTGTCATGAAAAAAGTTCTCAGCTGTAAGTTCAAAACCATGGCCCTTCATGATCGCCATCATGCGTGCCGGATCTCCGAACGAGATAAACCGGTGCCCTTTCAGGCCAGTAGAACGGCTCGGTTCACCGTAAACATCGATGTAAGATTGCGCGGCATAGACGCCCGCCTCACTTTCCGCAACCAGTCGAGCGATCAAATCGCCCCGCTCGGGTCGGGCGTGCCGGATTGCAATGTCGGCCTCACGGCGTTGAAGATTCTGGATATCGTCGCTAGCAACGATCTCGAGGCGCAGCCCCGGAGCGTCCCGGGCAATTTGCGCGATGATGCCTGGCAGGTCGTACAGCGAAAGCATATCGCTGGCCGTGATTTTAACCGTACCAGTAATCTCATCCGAATGCCGTGTCGCTGCGAGGCTCAACAGTTCCGCTGCCTTTGACATGGCTCCTGCGTGCTGAAACAACGCCTTGCCTGTGGGTGTAAGAGAAAGGCGGCGCCCCTCGCGCTCAAACAGCATGACCCCGAGCTGCGCTTCGAGGGCCTCCACCTGTCGTCCAATCGTTGGCTGCGTCTGGCCCAGCGCCCGCGCAGCGCCTGAAAGCGAGCCAGATCGTACCGTGGCCTCAAAGGCCCTCACGTGATTCCAGTCCATGAGCCAGTCTCCGTATCTATACAAATATTTATATCACTTCAGTAAATTTCCCCAATATTTGCATACCCCGAAAAATGCTAAATCGGCTGCATTCGTCCAAACGACACGCAATAAAACAACAGAGAACCCGGCAAGTGACCAACTTAGCGACCTTCTGGAACAAGATTGCCGCCAAATACGCGCAAGATCCGGTACTCGATGAAGCAGCCTATAACTTCACATGCGAGCGCTCGATCAGCTACCTTCGGCCGGAATTCCGCGCCCTTGAAATAGGGTGCGGCACAGGGTCAACAGCGCTCCGACTGCGAGCGCACGTCAGCACCTTCGAAGCAACCGATATTTCTGAAGCGCTGATCCAAATTGCAAGAGAACGTCAACCTGAAACCGCTCCCCATGAGCAGGTGGGGTTTAGAGTCGCTAGCGCACCAGACAGCTTTGATAGCGGCGTTTCCTACGACGCAATTTTCGCACACAGCTTGCTGCATCTGATCCCCGACCCCGAAGCCCTCCTTGCGCGCGTGGCGCTGGCCATCCCGGCCGGGGGATACTTTATCAGCAAAACGCCGTGTCTGGGCGCCAGCGGCATGGGGCTTCAGGGTGGTGCGATGCGGCTGATGATCCCGTTGATGCAGTTGATTGGGAAGGCACCTCCAGTGATCCGATTCTTCTCCACGGAAGGGCTTGAAGCGATGATTACCCAGGCGGGATTTAAAGTCATGGAAGCGGGTAGTTTCCCGAGCGGCAAACCGCCATCGCACTACATTGTAGCCCGCCGCTGCAGCTAACAATCTGCCAGAGACGGCAATCGACAGATATCAGGCGTTGCGCCGTTTACCAATCACCAGATCCAACACCCGAGCGCCAGCTTCGAGGACATTAGTCCCGGGGCCGAAGATTGCCGCCACTCCAGCAGCTTCCAGTGCTGCGTAATCCTGTTCAGGGATGACACCGCCACAGATGACAAGGATGTCCTCTCGCCCCGCCACGCGCAGGGCGTCGATCAGTGCGGGCAATAGCGTTTTGTGCCCGGCCGCCAGTGACGATACCCCAACCACGTGCGCACCAGCAGCGATAGCCTGCGCCGCCGCTTCCTCTGGGGTTTGAAACAGCGCAGAGGTCTCGACTGCGTAGCCGAAGTCGAGGAAGGCTGAGGCGATGACCCGCGCCCCCCGGTCGTGGCCATCCTGCCCCAGCTTGGCCATAAACAGCCGCGGTGTCTCGTCCTGCGCGGCAACCCTCTCGATCAGTGTCTGCATCTGCGGATCCTGTCCCAGCGCCTCACCGTAGACCCCGCGAACCAGCGCCGGGCTACCGTCGTACTCCTCAAAGACTACACGCAGGCGGTCGCTAACCTCACCCACCGTCGCCCGGGCGCGCATCGCATCGATTGAAGCCGCGAGCAGATTGCCCTGTGACCGAGCTGCCTGTTCAAGCGCTTCGAGCGATGCGTCGACACGTCCGGCATCACGACTGGCGCGCAACGCCACCAGCCGCTCGACCTGCGCCTTCCGAACGGCGTGGTTATCAATATCCAGTACATCAACAGCGTCACTTTCGTTGCGTTCGAAGCGGTTGACCCCAACGATAACCCGTTCACCGGTATCAATAGCTGCCTGCTGCCGGATCGCCTCGGTCTCAATCTGCGCCTTGGGCCAACCTGCCTCGATGGCACTTGTCATGCCACCCCGCGCTTCGACCTCCTCGATCAGCGCCCAGGCCTGCTCCGCGAGATCAGCCGTCAGCCGCTCAACGTAGTAGGACCCGGCCAGCGGATCGACCACGTCAGTGACGCCGGTTTCGTGGGCGAGGATCAGCTGCGTATTTCGGGCAATCCGCGCACTGAACGCCGTGGGTAGCGCGAGGGCCTCGTCGAAGGAATTGGTGTGTAGGCTCTGGGTTCCACCGAGCACCGCACTCATGGCCTCAAAGGCCGTGCGTACAATGTTATTGTAAGGGTCCTGGGCCTGCAGCGACACGCCCGAAGTCTGGCAGTGGGTGCGCAGCATCAGCGACTTGGGGTTTCGCGGGCTGAACTCTTCCATGATCCGGGACCACAGCAGCCGCGCTGCACGCAGCTTCGCTGCCTCGGCAAAGAAATCCATCCCGATCCCAAAGAAGAATGACAGCCGAGGGGCAAAGGTATCCACGTCCAGTCCACGCGCCAGCGCTGCACGCACGTACTCCCGGCCGTCAGCGAGGGTAAAGGCCAACTCCTGCACCAGCGACGCCCCGGCCTCCTGCATATGATAACCGGAGATCGAGATCGAATTGAACCGCGGCATGGCCTGAGCCGTGTATTCGATGATATCGCCGACGATCCGCAGGCTGGGCTGGGGCGGATAAATGAAGGTATTGCGGACCATGAACTCTTTAAGAATATCGTTCTGGATGGTGCCGGCCAACTCAGCCTGGCCCGCGCCCTGTTCCTCGCCGGAAACGATAAAGGCGGCCAGCACCGGCAACACGGCACCGTTCATGGTCATGGACACGGAAACGTCGCGCAAAGCGATGCCTTCGAACAGCCGCTGCATGTCGTCGACACTGTCAATAGCAACACCGGCCTTTCCGACGTCCCCACGTACCCTTGGATGATCGCTGTCATAACCGCGATGGGTGGCAAGGTCGAAGGCGACGGAAAGCCCCCGCTGCCCGGCCTCTAGCGCCTGTCGGTAAAAGGCGTTGCTTTCCTCAGCGGTTGAAAATCCGGCGTACTGCCGGATGGTCCAAGGGCGCTGCGTGTACATAGAAGCATAGGGACCGCGCACAAACGGCGCTTGCCCTGGCTGGCTGTCGAGGTGCTCGACGCCCTCCAGATCGGCGGCGGTATAGAGGCTTTTGCGGTCGTCGCTTTGTTCTGACATGGTCGGTCGTCCGGGAAATTCTGTATTCGGCCTAGCACAAGACCCTCGCAAGGCACAGGGGCAGCCCGACAGGGGCGTACGACCAACGCAAGTCGCATATAGATGATTTAGCGCCGCGCGGTTTCTTGCCGGTCGCGGCAATCTCCGGCAGGGTCTTAGGTACCTTTGGTGTCTCACACAGTCCAAGGCTGGAGACTTAATAGGGAACATCGGTGCGGCGTACCCAACAGGGACCAAGTCCGAGGCTGTCCCCGCAACTGTAAGCGGCGAGCGCAGCTCCAACATAGCCACTGACGCAGGCTGCCTGATCCAGGCATCGCGTTGGGAAGGCTGGAGCAACGGCGCACAGACCCGCGAGCCAGAAGACCTGCCAGAGTGACGATCAACCTTTTCCACGGGCGGGTGACCCTGCAGGAGAGACCATGACCATTTTTGAAGACCGCGCGACAGCTGTGTCACGCGAATCTGTCGGCCTTGACATGACGGCCCCCTCGCGCGCCATGCTGCTGAGCGGTGCCGCTGCCCTTGCCACCCTGTGCTGGGCCGGGCTCGCCCTGCTTATTCTTTCCTGAGGGTGCTTTATGGCGAAGGCCTTGTGATCGGCTATGGCGGCGACCCCGTTGCCAGCAAGGTCGACTTTTCCCTCTCTTCAGGCGAGATCCTCGCGGTTATCGGCTACAACGGCTCGGGTAAATCGACGCTGGTAAAGTCAATCCTTGGCGTGACACCACTGCTGGGCGGCCGGTTGCGCTGGGACGCCGGCAGACCGACCACCCCGGTGGGCTACCTCGGGCAGCTCACCGACTTCGACCGCCGTTTTCCCATGCGGGTCATCGACCTGGCGGCGACTGGCGGCTGGTCGCAGCTTGGCTTCTTCGAAGGCGCCGGGCGGCGCGCACGTCGGAACGCCGAAGCCGCCCTTGAGCGCGTGGGCCTTGCCGATGCAGCCGATATGCCCCTGCATCAACTCTCCGCGGGACAGCTGCAGCGTGCGTTGTTCGCCAGGACTATCATGCAGGATGCGCAACTGATCATCCTCGATGAACCTTTTGCCGCCGTCGACCAAAGTACGGAGGCCGACTTAATGGCCCTGATCCTTGACTGGAGTCGGCAGGGGTGCGCCCTGATCCTGGTCATGCATAATCTGTCGGCGGTCCTTGAGCACTGTTCCTCGGTTCTGCTGATGGGACGCGGGGGCGCCGCCTTCGGCCCCACGCATGAGGTTCTAATCCCAGAGCAACTGGTAGGTCTGGGCTATATGGCCGCTGATAAGCCTTACCTGAATGCCACTGCAGCCTCGACTTCAGCCGCTAAGGTCGGAAAGTATGTTTGAATTCTTAGAATTCGCCTTCATGCGTAAGGCAATCGCAGCGGTGATTATCCTGTCGCTAGGCATGGCGCCAGTGGGCTGTTTTCTGGTGCTCCGTCGCCTGTCACTTGCGGGCGAGGCCATGAGTCATGCGGCCATTCCCGGGATCGCGCTGGCCTACGCGGTGGCAGGGCTGTCTGTGTTATCGATGACGCTGGGCGGATTGATCGCCGGGCTGAGTGTGGCGCTCGCATCGACCTTGCTGTCGCGATTAACGCTGCTTCGAGAAGATGCGAGTATGGCTACGTTGTACCTCCTTGCGCTGGCTGGAGGGATCTTCCTGCTCTCTGTACGCGGCACCGCCGTCAATCTGGAAAGCTTCTTATTCGGTAACGTGCTCAGCCTCAGCGACGGTACACTGGTGCTGATCGGCAGCTCGACAACGCTAACGCTGCTGGTCATAGCCTTGATTTTGCGGCCGCTGGTGCTGCAAAGCGTCGATCCGGCCTTTGCACAATCGCAGTCCCAGCGTGGCTGGCTAACCCGGTCGCTATTCATGGTCCTCGTCGTTCTCAACCTAATTGCTGGTTTTCGTGCGCTTGGAACGCTTATGGCGGTGGGGCTGATGATTGTACCAGCGACTGCAGCACGGTACTGGGTCAACGCACTCACTCCCATGATACTGCTTGCGTTCGCCTTTAGTGCCGGCAGCGGACTGCTGGGGCTGTTGCTCTCCTTCTGGCTCGACAATGTCCCCTCCGGCCCCGCCATTATTCTGGTCGCTGGCCTCGTCTTTTTCGTATCGCTAGCCATCGGTCAAAACGGCCTCAACCTGATCAGAAGGTTCCGTGCACCTGATTAGAACCGGTCCAACCAAATACAGTATTTTTGGAGATTGATCATGAGCAACAATATTCAATTGGTCGGCCCGCTGGTCCGCCTGTTTCTTGGTCTTATCGCGTTGACCGGGATCACAGCCTTTGCGAACCAGGCACAGGCCGAAACTGACACCATAAACGCTGTGGCCAGCTTCTCCATCCTCGCCGATATAATTGCTGTGGTCGGTGGCGAACACGTCACCGTGACCAGCATCGTTGGCCCGGACAGTGATGCACACGTCTACTCCCCCACAGTCAGTGATGCCCGAGCGGTCGCAGCAGCCGACATCATCATCATAAACGGGCTTGGTTTTGAAGGCTGGATCAGCGACCTGATCGCCGCCGCTGAAGCCAGCGCACCCGTGATCACGGCGACCGAGGCTATCGTGCCTTTGCTGATCGAAGGCGAGCCAGACCCTCATGCGTGGAACGCGCTGGCGAACGCCACGCACTATGCGGCGAGCATTGCCGCCGGCCTGAGTGCTCTGGCGCCGAAATATGCGGACAATTTTGCCGCCAACGCAGCTGGCTTTGAGGCTGAGATTGACACCCTCTTTGCTGAAGCCTCCGCCCGCTTCGACGCTCTGCCCGAAGGTCGCCGCACAATTGTCACTGGGCACGATGCCTTTGGCTATTTTGAAGCCCAATTCGGTCTCCGCTTTCTCGCGCCGCTTGGGGTTAACACCGAATCCGAGCCATCTGCACGCGAATTGGCGGCGCTCATCCAGCAGATCCGTGAACAAGCCGTAGTCGGACTGTTTGTTGAAAACATCACCAACCCGGATTTGGTTAACCAAATTGCTGCAGAGACAGGTCTTCGCATCGGCGGGCGGCTGTACTCCGACGCCCTTTCTGTCCGGGGGGGGCCAGCGACCTCTTACCTGAGCATGATGCGCCACAACATCGACGCGCTGCTTAAGGCTTTGGAGTAGTCCGACCAAGACCTGTAATCAAATCACCACTACCAGGCAAAATGACGTGCGAGACTGGCTGTAGCTAGGATATTCGGAATTCTCCATGCGGAAGTTCAGTTGAATGGACCACCACGACGGATTCATTCTATTTATGTTACAATTTGTGGATTCGGAAAAAATGCAATGATTTCAACGGCATTTCTGCAACAACCGGCTGATAATCTAGCATCATCGACCGGATTATCTGGCCGCGTCAATTCAGCCGGGCATACTGCGATCGTCGGGTTTTTGATCCGACCGGGCGCAGATTAATTCATCGTCCGTCGCGCTGCTTGCGGTCACCAATGGGGTCAGGCCGCAGGCCATAGCGCAGCATCAGATAAAGCGCGCGGGCCCAAGGGTGTCTCTCTCCTGACTTCCTCCCCCTGCACTCTCGGGTTCGCCGCTTTTCCAAGCTCACTCCATCGTCCGGCCTTCGGGTTGACCTGAAACAGGCCTGCCAGCCGAGGATTAGGAAATTTCTAGTGGCGGTACCGACTTCAGGTGCAGGTCGTCGAGTTGCGCATCGCTGACCACGGAGGGGGCCTGCATCATCAGATCCTGTCCCTGACCGTTCAGTGGGAAAGCGATCACTTCGCGAATGCTCGGTTCATCGGCGAGCAGCATTACCATGCGGTCGACACCGGGTGCAGCCCCACCGTGCGGCGGTGCACCAAACTTCATTGCGTTGAGCATGCCACCGAATTCGGCTTCGACCACGTCCTGCCCGTATCCAGCGATGGAAAACGCCTTGTACATGACTTCCGGGAGGTGGTTTCGGATAGCACCAGAACACAGTTCGATACCATTGCACACGATATCATACTGGAATGCTTTGATCTCCAACGGATCGTCGTTCTCAAGCGCCGCCATGCCGCCCTGTGGCATAGAAAACGGATTGTGCGAGAATTCGATTTTCCCGGTCTCCTCGTCTTCCTCGAACATCGGGAAGTCGACAATCCAGACAAACTTGAACGCGCCTTCCTCGATCAAGCCCAGCGCGCGACCGGCCTCGTTCCGCGCCTGCCCGGCAAACTGCAAAGCCGGTAGCCGCTTGTCGCAGGTAAAGAAGCAGGCATCTCCAGCCTCCAGCCCCAGTTGCTGTCGAATGGCCTCGGTCCGCTCTTCGCCAATGTTCTTAGCCAGCGGGCCGGAGCCCTCCTGCCCGCCATCCTCCGTTGCACGCCAGAAGATGTAACCCAGTCCCGGCTTGCCCTGCTTCTTGGCCCAACTGTCCATCCGGTCACAGAGGGCACGTGATCCGCCACCCTTGCCCGGGACGGCGATAACGCGAAAGTCCTTCTCTGCGATCAGCTTAGCGAAAATCTTGAAACCCGAGCCGTCGAAGTGCTGGGTCACATCGTCGAGGATGATCGGATTGCGCAGGTCCGGCTTATCCGAGCCATAGCGGGTCATGGCCTCATCGAATGCGATATGTGGGAAGGGCATTGGGGTGACCGCGTGCGGGCTGCCAGAAGCATCATGGAACTCGGTAAACAGGCCATGGAGCACCGGCTCGATGGCGTCAAAAACATCCTGCTGGGTAACGAAGCTCATCTCAAAGTCGAGCTGGTAGAACTCACCCGGGCTACGGTCGGCGCGGCTGTCTTCGTCCCGGAAACAAGGCGCGATCTGGAAGTAGCGGTCGAAGCCAGCCATCATCAGCAGTTGTTTGAATTGCTGCGGAGCCTGCGGTAGCGCATAGAACTTGCCGGGATTTAGGCGCGATGGCACCAGAAAATCGCGCGCTCCTTCGGGTGAAGAAGCGGTCAAGATTGGGGTCTGAAACTCGGTAAAGCCTTGCTCAACCATTCGGCGACGAAGGGATTCGATCACCTTGGCACGCAGCATGATGTTGGCATGGACCTTTTCTCGGCGGAGGTCGAGATAACGGTAAGTCAGGCGCAGGTCCTCGTTGATGTCGTCGTTTGAGTTGACCTGCAACGGCACCTGCTCAGCAGCAGATTGCACTTCGGCTTCGTCGACATAAACCTCGATCTGACCCGTCGCTAGCTTGTCGTTTGTAGCTTCTGCATCGCGCTGCATGACCCGGCCGGTCAGGGTAACCACAGACTCAAGCTTGACCCGGCGCAGGGTTTCGTAGTGCGGGCTGCTTTCCAGCACCACACACTGTGTCACTCCGTAGTGATCTCGCAGGTCGATGAACAGTGGTCCGGCGTGCTCACGGCGGCGGTTGATCCAACCTGACAGCCGGGCTGTGGTGCCAACGTGTTCGGCACGCAGGTCGTTACATGTATGGCTGCGGTATGGATGCAGGGCGTCGCTCATCACTTAGGCTCCTGTCTGGTGGCCGGTCCAGCTGTCTCCGCCGGGGCCTTGTTCTCAAGGGTCCCACGCCTTCTAAAGCAGGCGCGCAGACCGGGCAATTGCCCCACGCGCTTGCGTGCTTTGCGGGGGACTGGGATGATCGTCCTGGCTTTTCCCTTCCAGCAGGCTTTTCATGCAGCGGCTCGTGCCCCTTCTCCCTGTCTTTTTCGTTATCCTCTGGCACACGGGCTTTCTCGGTGCGCGGGGTACGATGCCCCATGGACCTGCACTGACCACGCTGAGTATCAGGTTTGCACTGGTGCTTCTGTTGCTGGCAGTGTTGGCCTGGCTGGGCCGGGCTGTCTGGCCAGGAAGCTGGGCGCAGCGGGGGCATTTAATGGTGGCCGGCGGGCTGCTGCACGGGGTCTATCTGGGTGGTGTATTCTGGGCGATGGAACACGGCATGTCGGGTGCGACAGCGTCGCTGATTGTGGGTCTGCAGCCCATGCTTACGGCGCTGCTAGCGCTGTGGTTGCTTGCTGAGCGATCCTCGGTGACACTATGGGCCGGGCTCATCCTCGGCTTGGCCGGAACCATACTGGTGGTGGTCTTTGATGCCGGTCAGATCGGCAGTGGCCGTTCGGCAATCGCCATTGTCCTCGCGTTGATCGGTATCGCGGTGGGCTCGGTCTACCAGAAGAAATTCGTGACGGCCTTCGACTGGCGGACCGGCGCGGTGTGGCAGTTTGCCGGCTCTCTGGTCGTTACCCTGCCCTTTGCCGGGCTGTTCGAGCAGCGCATGCCGACGCCGACCGCTGAATACATGTTCTGGCTGGCCTGGTTAATCCTCATCCTCAGTGTTGCAGCGGTTGCACTACTGAACACGCTGCTGCAGCGACAGTCGGCCATTAACGTGGCCAGCTATTTCTACCTTATCCCAGCCTTGGTAGCCGTAACCTCCTGGTTCATCTTTGGTGATGACCTGCGCTGGACGACGTGGATCGGCATCCTCTTGGCCAGCTTTGGGGTTTGGCTGGCAACGCGGCCACGAGCCTGAGTCATGAGGTTTCGACTCACGCAGCACGCCCCCGCGCCCTCAGGCATGGTCTTTGACCAAACCCAGCGCTAAATACATCGCATGACTCATCCTGCCATGATCGAAGATCAAGCCGCTCTCGAAGCCTTCTGCAAGCGCGCGGCCACTGCAACTTTTCTCACCGTGGACACGGAGTTTGTCCGGGAAAAGACCTACTACCCTTTGCTGTGCCTGGTGCAGGTTGCCAGCGATGACGAGGCTGTTGCTATCGACCCGCTTGCCCCGGATATGGACTTGGCGCCACTGTTAGCGCTGATGAACGAAACCAGTATGCCCAAGGTTTTCCACGCCGCTGGGCAGGATTTAGAGATCTTTGCAAACTTAGCAGGCACCCTTCCTTCGCCATTATTCGACACACAGAT
Organism: Kiloniella sp.; assembly: GCA_002690455.1. Lineage (GTDB taxonomy): Bacteria > Pseudomonadota > Alphaproteobacteria > UBA7985 > UBA7985 > UBA7985. Next base: position 74,413 of record NZET01000017.1, on the reverse strand, counting down.
TGCCGCGATGGTTTGCGGCTTTGGGGATCAGGTCGGATACGAGCGGCTTGCCCGCAGTCTTGCGGGTGCCGAACTGGACAAGACCGCGCGCTATACAGACTGGTCGCGCCGTCCGCTGACGGATACACAAATCAACTACGCACTCGGCGACGTGACTCACTTGCGCACAGTTTTTGTCGAGCTGACCAACCGCCTCGAACGCGACGGGCGCGTGCAGTGGGTGGAGGAAGAAATGGCTGCCATCGCAGATTTGCGGCGTTACCAGCCAGACGTACAGGATGCCTGGCGGCGGCTAAAGCCGCGGGGTGACAAACCACAGTTCCTGAACGTGCTGGTGTCGGTTGCGGCCTGGCGCGAGCGCGAGGCGCAGCGCCGCGATGTCCCACGCAACCGCATCATTCGTGACGACACCGTCATGGAAATTGCTGCCAGTGCCCCCAAGACCGCGGGTGATCTGGGCGGCGTGCGGGGTTATTCAGACAACGCAGCACGCGGGAAACAGGGGCAAGCGATTCTGGCCGCTGTGGAAGAAGGGCTGGCAAAACCGCGCGAAGACGCGCCAAAAGTCAAAAAACGCAAGCCACTCTCAGAGGCAGCAGCCCAGGGCGCGGCTCTGCTTCGGGTATTGCTCAAGGCCCGCGCGGAGAACGCCGAAGTTGCTCAACGCATCGTTGCCAATGCCGAGGAACTCGATTTACTGGCCGAAAAGGGTGCCGATTCAGAAGTGCCAGCTTTGTCTGGCTGGCGGTACGAGTTGTTCGGTGAAGCCGCGCTTGAACTGCTCGCCGGGCGTCTGTTCATCGGGGTCGAAGACGGAAAGGTCACCGAACGCCGTCAACAGGACGGAGACTGAGCCAGCCTGAGCCGACCCCAAACCGCTTCAGCGCTGAGCGGGGTCAGTGGCCTTTGAAGCTCGGCTGGCGCTTTTCAAAGAAAGCCGAGACGCCTTCGGCGAAGTCCTTTGAGGTGATACACTCGTTCTGGCGGACGGATTCAGCGTCGATCGTCGCTTCCAAGCCCTGCTCCATCGCCCCGCGCAGCAATTTCTTGACGTGGCGAACAGCCAGGGGCGCTGCCTGTGCTATTTGTGCGGCCCAAGCACGGGCCTCCCGCTGCAAGTCCTCATCGGCGACCGCTCTGTTCGACAGACCCCATTCGACCGCCTGCGCAGCCGGGATCTTCTGCCCTTCGATAATCGCTTCGAAGGCACGGCGGTAGCCAAGCTGGCGGACCATCTGCCAAGTGTTTCCCCCGTCCGGGACAAGCGCAATAGCCGCAAAGGCCATATAGATATACGCGCCTTCGCCCATCATCATAAGATCACAGGACTGGGCAAAGGCCGCGCCGATGCCGCTCGCTGGGCCGCTGACAGCGGCGATCCATGGCTTGTTCGATTGGGTAATGGCGAGAATGCAGGGCTTATACTCCTCAACCAGCACCCGCTCGACCGTGGTGTCTCGCAGGCCCGCCGTTTCTTTGAGGTCTGTACCGGCGCTGAAGGCTCGTCCCTCACCGGTTAGAACGATGCAACGCACCTCGGGACTGGCCTCCAGCTGAGCAGCCGCAGCGCGGAAATCGGCGCGCATTTGGCTAGAAAAGGCGTTCAGGGAGTCTGGTCGGTTGAGGGTCAGAATGCCGACATTCCCGTCGATCTCAGTTTTGATGGTTTCGAAGGCCATTCTCAATCTCCATCAGGCACGCAAAGGCCTGAATTCTTCGCAGGTTGTGATCGACCGGGAACAGGACTGGATATCGGTCTACAAGTTCATTTCTATAGTACCGGCAGCTCTGGCGAGAACCTTACTTGCCTTTCCAAACCGGGTCACGCTTCTCGGCGAACGCCTTGAACCCTTCGAGATTGTCTTCCGAGCCATAGAGCAGGTCTACGGTTCGTAGCTGCCGTTTTGTGACCGCACTCATGGTATCCTGAAATCTCTGACCTTCGGCCGCACGGGCGACTTCTTTGATGCTGGCAAAAACCAGCGGTGGCCCGCTTTCGAGCAATCTCGCTAACTCCCAAATGCGGGCTTCAAGCGCATCATTATCAGGCAAAACTTCGTTGACCAATCCCCATTTGTGGGCCTCTTCGGCGTCCATCCACCGTCCAGTAAGCAGCAGATCCATGGCGACATGATAGGGTATGCGCTTGGGCAGCTTGATGGTTGCCGCGTCGGCCAGCGTGCCAGCCTTGATTTCTGGCAGGGCAAACGACGCATGCGCACTGGCAAGGATCAAGTCGCAAGATAATGCGAGCTCGAAGCCTCCGCCGACGGCCATGCCGTTGACGCAGGCGAGCACGGGTTTGTTCAGATCACGCAGCTCCTGCAGGCCAGCAAATCCGCCCACGCCATAATCACCATCCACGGCATCGCCATCAGCTGCCGCCTTCAGATCCCAGCCCGCACAAAAAAACTTGTCGCCCGCCGTGCGCACTATGGCCACGCGCAGATCAGGGTCATCGCGAAAATCCTGGAACACCAGCCCCATCTCTCGGCTGGTTTGCAGGTCAATGGCATTGGCCTTGGGCCGGTCGAGCGTGACTTCGAGGATGCCGCCATCGCGGCGGGTCGAAATGGGTGAACTCATGATGATCTCCTCGTGATCTCCTCAGTGGGAAGACTTCGTGTCGGCCGAGAGCCGGATCAGAGCGTCAACCACGCTGACCCCTGACGCCTCCCCCTTCGCATGCACGAACAGTGGGTTGATGTCGAGTTCAACCAGCCGATCCCCCTCGGCCTCAACAAAGGTTGCTAGCGCCATAACAGCGTCAACCAGCGCATCCAGATCAGCCGGTGGCGCACCACGATAGCCGGTCAGCATGGGCCAGATTTTCAGCGTTGCCAACGCGCGGCTTACTGCGGTTTGGTCCAGGGGAAACAGCAGGATTGCACTATCTTGCAGGATTTCAGTAAGCACTCCGCCCGCGCCAATGACCAGGTGCAGGCCCAGGACCGGGTCACGCGCAACACCGAGGATCAGTTCGGCCAGTGGCTGAGCGGCCATGGGTTCGACAAGCACACGCTCGGACAGCGCCAACAGGTCCCCCGCTGTCGCTCGAGCAGCCGCTGTGTCCGCGATGCCCAACCGGACACCGCCCAGTTCAGTCTTGTGGGCAAAATTGCCGAGAATTTTCACCGCTGAAACACCGAATTCTGCAACGGCAGCAACGACTTCATCCGCTGACACACAGACCGCGTGCGGTGGGGTCGGCAGACCATGCGCCGCGAGTGCGGTCTTGGCCTGTGCCTCGTCGAGCATTACTGCACTTTTGGGTGCCGCGCCGGGCAGGATCCGAGGCGGCGAAGAGGGTGTCGTCCGATAAACCCCGATATCGGCCGCACGGGCAACAGCGATCAGGTGGTCTTCAAGACCGTGACCGGGGATCAGACCCAGCGCAGAAATCTTGGCTGCCGCATCAGGCGGCATGCTTTCTGGCAAACTGGTCACCAATGCCGGGACGCCCGCCTGGCGGTCCGGACTGTCCAGCGCGCTGGCGACTGCCTCGATGGCGATGTCCCAGGTGTGAGTGGGCCCTGTCCCCGCACGCGGCCAATCGATCACCAGCATGGGGTGAGCAACGTCCACAGCCATGATCCCGTGCCACATGGCACTCAGCGCCTCAGCGTCACCCCAATCGAAGGTGTTGTAGTCAAACGGATTGGAGACCGTGACCAACGGGTTCAGACTAGCCTTGATCCGCTCAGCTTCCGCTGTGCTTAACCCAGGGTATTCGAGCCCCACCGCTTCGCCCAGATCGGCCATGAGACCTGCTTCCCCGCCCGAACAGCTTACCGACATAACGCGGCGGCTATCCAGTGGCCCCTTGAAGTGCAGGATTTTCAGTGTTTCCAGTAAACTGGGCAGCGTCGAAACCTCCGCCACGCCCAAGCGGGCCAACAGCGCCGAGGCAACCGCGGCACCGCCGGCCAGCGTTGCCGTGTGTGTAAGAGTCAGCGCCTGCCCGCCGTCTGACTGGCCAGCTTTGAGTGCCACGACCGAAACCCCGCGCTGGTGTGCGAAATGCACCGCCTCTATGAACGCCTCCGGGTCGCCAAAGCCCTCAATGTACAAACCAATCGCGCTGACCCGGTCTTCTGCAGCCATCGCCTCGATCATGTTACCAAGGCTGACCTGAGCGCCATTACCAACGGTCAGGACATATGCCAATGGTAGCGCGCGCTGCTGCATGCTCAGATTGATCGCGATATTGGACGACTGGCAGATGAGCGCGACACCGCGCTCGACCCGTTCCCCGCCATGGACATCGGGCCAAAGCGTCGCGCCGCTGGTATAGTTAATCAGCCCATAGCAATTCGGCCCAAAGATCGGCATATCCCCGGCTGCGGCGAGAAGGTCGTCCTGCAAGCCAACGCCGTCGGCGGTTTCTGCCCATCCAGCAGCAAAGCAAGTCGCCCCACCAGCGCCACGAGCAGCGAGGTCGCGGACCACGTCGATGGTAGTCTGCCGATTGACTCCTATGAAGGTTGCATCCGGCGGCGCAGGCAGATCGTTGATACTGGCGTAGGCCTTCCGTCCGCGCACTTCGTGACGGGTCGGATGCACTGGCCAGATATCACCTGCAAAGCCCATGCGTTCGGACTGTTCGATAACGGCGGCGGCCCAGCTACCCCCGACGACGGCAATCGAGGCCGGGTTGAGCAAGCGCGCATAGGGCCGTTTTGGTGCTGCAGCATCGACCATCGTGGTTTCTTCTCAGTTACGGCGGCGCAGCGGTGCAAGCCGACTGGCCATCGGATCGTGCTACATCAACCAATGCACAACTGGTAGCAAAACTGCGTCACAATTTCACTGACCGCAACACCGGGAAGCGCGAAGACCATCTTCACGTATCCTCATCCCACAAGCCCCACTGCCGCGCTGCACCCGCCCAACGCCAGGCATCCCTCACCATGGCCTCCAGTCCCCGTTCGGCCCGCCAGCCCAACTGTGCCATGGCGGCCGATGGATCAGCCACAAGAGTAGCAACATCGCCCGGTCGGCGTTCGCCCATCGTCTGCGGCAACTTGCGGCTCAATTCTGCCTCAAAAGCAGCAATCACTTCACGCACGGAATAGGGCGTGCCGGTGCCCAGATTGAGCGCTGTAAATGGCGCATCAAAGCCCCCCGACAACAGTACCGTCAACGCCTTGACGTGCGCCTGCGCTAGATCGACCACATGGATATAATCGCGCACACCCGTTCCATCCGGCGTGTCGTAGTCCTCGCCGAAGATAGTCAGACGCTCGCGCTGGCCGACCGCAACCTGAACAATTATGGGGAACAGGTTGTTGGGCGCATCTTTGGGATCTTCTCCGATGATCGCACTGTCGTGTGCGCCTGCGGGATTGAAGTAGCGCAGCGCGAGTCCGCGACTGCGAGCATCGCGCGCCCGGACCATATCCGCAAGCACCTGCTCTATCATCGCTTTGGTCTGGCCATACGGGTTTGTCGGCTGTACTGGCATATTTTCGTGCAGCGATTTCGCCTCAACATCACCGTAGACGGTGGCCGAAGAACTGAACACAATCGCCCCACCACCGGCGGCATCAAATGCGTCGAACAGGCTGACTGACCCACCCACGTTATTGTCATAGTACCGCAACGGTTGGGCAACGGACTCACCAACAGCCTTGAACGCGGCAAGGTGAATCAGGCCTTGGCAGGGCTCGCGCTGGAGCAAAGTTTCCAGACCAGCGCGGTTGCGAATATCAATGTCAAAACAGGACAACTCCCGGCCCGTCAAGCGCTCTAGCCGTTCCAGCACCGAAGCCCGGGCGTTGGAGTGATTATCGACGATAACGGGCTCGTAACCAGCCTCGCACAGCGCAACGACACAATGACTGCCGATATAACCCAGCCCACCGGTAACGAGGATCTTGTTGGCCATGGCTATCTCTCTCCTGCCCCGTCTATAACGCGTCGTTCTGCATCCTTCGCCGCAAGGTTAACACGACGTGCAGACCGGTCTTCAGGAAATCTCAGCGTCGTTTGCGGTCATTGTCGGCCGAAAACAGCTTCGACGGCGAAAGCGTCCCGCGCTTGTCGCTCCAGCCGCGGGGGGCAGTTGACGAGCACGGCTCCCCGGGCAGCCTGCCAAACCGGCCAGTCCTGCCACGCGTTACCAGCGTAGACAAAGCCGTCAGGAAACATCTTTGTCAGGGCTTCTGCCTTCGCCTCACCGGTCAGGTTGGTCGTCTCATCACTCGCCAAAAAGGTGTCGAAAACCTCGCATTCGGCCGCGACGCGACGCACCATTTCCCCCGCGGCACCGCTGGCCAGCACCAAGGTCCGATCCAGTGCTTCCTGCTGATCCAGCCAGCTCTCAAACAGAACGTTCCATCGCAGATCATAGACATCGAAGGCACTCAGTGAAATGGCGCATAGGGCCTGCTTCGCCGCAGGACGAGGTCTGGTAACGGCCTTTGCAGCCCTCCACGGGTTGAACCAAAACGCCGTCCTTAACGACCACCAGGACAGATCCCCCCTGTGCAATGTCCCGTCCAGATCGACCGCAAGCGGCAAACGTTCCAGCGCCTGCACCCGGTCCGAGCGTGCAACCTCACCTGCCGACGTCGACTCTGAGGGGAACGGCTTTGGCGAGGAAGAGGAAGAGGACGCAGACGACGATGAAGCCACCATACAGGCCTTACTTTGATTGGATCGGAAGGATTCGGGAGCAAAGATTGACAGAATCCGCTTTCGGTGGCCACCGCCACGCGCATTTATCGAGGTTGTGCAGGTTATCCGCACGCAGCGTCGCTGCACCCATGACTTGCGCTACAGTGCGATGACAAAGCCCCGTGCGCGTTGTAAGGGACTTTCGTATTGATGATTTGAACCGCTCTAGAAAGGTGGACCCATCGCATGAGTACTTCGGTTGGCCCCAAAACCCTTTACGACAAAATCTGGGACAAGCACGTCGTCCGTGTAAATGAAGACGGGACGTCACTGATCTACATCGACCGCCATCTGGTCCACGAAGTAACCTCGCCCCAAGCCTTTGAGGGCCTGGCTCTGGCCGGACGAAAGGTACGCCGCCCGGACCTGACACTTGCGGTGCCAGACCACAACGTTCCGACCTCCGACCGCTCGGGCGGTATCGCGAACGAGGAGAGCCGGATCCAAGTCGATACCCTCATGGAAAACTGCGCTAGAAACGACGTGCCCGTGTACGGCATGAATGATCCACGTCAGGGTATCGTGCATATCATTGGCCCAGAGCAAGGCTTCACCCTGCCAGGCACGACTGTGGTCTGTGGTGATTCGCATACCTCCACCCATGGTGCCTTCGGGGCGCTGGCTTTTGGTATCGGAACCAGCCAGGTTGAGCACGTTCTCGCAACCCAGACGCTGGCGCTGGCAAAGTCCAAGAACATGCTGATTCAGATCAACGGAGCGCTGGGCTTGGGCGTGACCGCCAAAGACTTGATCCTTGCCATCATCGGCCGGATCGGAACTGCCGGCGGTACAGGCTACGTCATGGAATATGCTGGTGAAGCTATTAGCGGTCTTTCGGTCGAGGGCCGGATGACCATCTGCAACATGTCAATCGAGGGCGGCGCGCGCGCAGGCCTGATCGCGCCGGATGAAAAGACATTCGAATTCTTTAAGGGCCGTCCGCTGGCTCCCCAGGGTGCCAGCTGGGACGCGGCTGTTGAATACTGGAAGTCGCTGCGGACTGACGCTGGCGCACACTTTGACAAGACCGTCACCCTCGATACTGCCGAAATTCCCCCCATGGTCACTTGGGGCACCTCGCCCGAGGACGTGGCACCGATTACGGGTAACGTTCCGCACCCCGACGACTTTGAGGACGACAACAAGCGGGACGCCGCGGCCCGTAGTCTGGAGTACATGGGCCTCACCGCCGGTGCACGCCTGAGCGATGTTGCCGTGGATACCGTGTTCATCGGCTCCTGCACCAACGGGCGCATCGAAGACCTGCGCGCAGTCGCTGAGATTGCCAAAGGCCGCCGGGTTAAGGACGGCGTGCGTGCCATGGTTGTACCGGGGTCGGGTCTGGTGAAGGCTCAGGCAGAAGAAGAAGGTCTCGCCGCCATCTTCCGCGAGGCCGGCTTCGACTGGCGCGAGCCAGGTTGCTCCATGTGTCTGGCTATGAACGATGACAAGCTGGCTGTGGGTGAGCGCGCCGCCTCTACCTCCAACCGTAACTTCGAAGGCCGTCAGGGCCGCGGCGGTCGCACGCATCTGGTCTCACCGGCCATGGCCGCCGCCGCCGCGATCACTGGTCATCTGACCGACGTTCGCGACTTCTGATCCCGCGCGCCGCGAGATCGGCGGCGCTCGCCCAAGCATAAGAAATACGAGAAAAGAGACAGAGCCCCATGGATAAGCTGGTTTCTCATCGCGGCATCGCCGCCCCGCTCAATCTGGTCAACGTCGATACCGACATGATCATCCCCAAGCAGTATTTGAAGACGATCAAGCGCACCGGCCTGTCCATCGGCCTGTTCGACGAAATGCGCCGCACGCCCGAGGGTGAGACCATCGATAGCTTCCCGCTCAACCAGCCGCAGTATCAGGACAGTTCGGTTCTGGTCGCAGGCGATAATTTCGGCTGCGGTAGCTCTCGTGAGCACGCGCCCTGGGCACTGCTGGACTGGGGATTCCGAGTGATCGTCGCCCCGACCTTCGCAGACATTTTTTACAACAACTGCTTCAACAACTCGATTTTGCCGATCCGCCTGCCCCAGGAGCAGGTCGACAAGCTAATGGCCGACGCCAATCAGGCCTCAACCATTGCCGTCAGCGTCGAAGAACAGACGATCGAACTCCCGAACGGCGAAATCATCCGCTTCGAGCTGGATGCAGGTCTCAAACGCCGCCTGCTCGAAGGGCTCGATCCGGTTGGCATGACCCTGGAACACGAAGGCGATATCACCACTTTCGAAAACGGCGATCGCAGCGACCGTCCTTGGGCCCACATGGCCGCCTGATTCGATTGGTTTCCAGTCATCCGACAGGGTTCAGAGGCTGCGGGCCGCCTGTTTCACGGCGCTGAGGATCTGATCCATATCAGTATCGGTCAACGCCGCATGGGTGTAGAGCTTGGCGTCCGCTTTAAGTAGCCCGCTCTGCCTCATCGAGCGGTTAAAAGCTTTTGCAAGGTCGGCGTCTCCCCCCAGAACGCCGCGGTAATCAATCACGGCATGCGCTGAGAACACACAGTCGAACAGCCAGGGCTCACCAACGATCTGGTGGTCGATCCCTGCTGCACCGAGGTGTTCCGTATAGGCCCCCATTATGGCCCGCCCCTTGGCCGCCATCGCGTCATAGACCCCGGGTCGACGGAGGATCTCCATGGTCTTCAGGCCCGCCACAGATGCCACCGGGTTTCCGGATAGTGTGCCAACCTGCATGGTGAAGCCATCAGCGCCCACACGACTTTTATCGAAATGCGCCATGATATCGGCCCGGCCGGCAATGGCAGCCAACGGAAAGCCGCCACCAATGATCTTGCCCAGCGTACAGAGGTCTGGCGTCACCCCGTAGTAGGCCTGCGCACCATGATAAGTGAAGCGGTAGCCCGTCACCACCTCGTCGAAAATCAGCACGATCCCGCGACGGGTCGCTTCCTCACGCAAGCCATCGAGGAAGCCCTCAGCAGGCGCCAGGATTCGCTGCAGCGGCTCAACAATGATTCCTGCGACCTCGCCCTCGAACTGGTCGAGCAACTGCCGCACGGCGTCCAGGTCGTTGTAGGGGGCGATGACCATGCTCTCTTCGACACTACGCGGAATTCCGGCGCTATCAGGAACGGCATTGGGGAAGTTGACCAATTGCTGGGGGGCCAGTGACATCAGCGCCTCGGCTGACATGCCGTGATATCCGCCCTCGAACTTCAGGATCTTATCACGCCCGGTGAAGGCACGGGCCAACCGCATGGCGTACATATCCGCCTCGCCCCCCGTTGAGACGTAGCGGACCTGCTCAGCGCAGGCCATATCCTCAACGATCTGTTCAGCCAGCGCGATGCCGGCGCTATTGTTTGTGAAGAACGTCAGCCCACGACCCATCTGCTCAGCGACGGCGCCGGCAACTTCCTCATTGCCGTGCCCGAGGATCATAGGTCCGGAACCGATGAGCAGGTCGATGAACTCGTTGCCGTCCTCGTCCCAGACGCGGCTACCCTGACCGCGCGCGAGAATCACGCCGGGATCGAAATTACCAAAGCCGGCGGCAGGGAGCACTTCGGCGGCGCGCGCCTGCCAGTGGGCCAGCCCGGTCGCCTCCGGGGAACCCATGGCGTTGATTTGATGAGTGTCGATCTGGTTCATGTCACCCTCGTCTATGTCGCTGTTCTTGCACTGGCATCAGGAAAAGGCACGCAGCGGCTCACCCAGCCAGTCTTCGGGCGGTTCAACACCGATGCCCGGTTTATTGGCCGGCAGCCGGACGATACCGCCGTCGTTGCGAGCACCATCTTCCGATGCATAGTCATCCACCAGATGCGCATGTGCAAGCCAACTGGCGAGCCGGTTCTCAACCGGCGTGGACAGGGCCAGGTGAAGGGCAGCGGTATCGGCAAGTACAGTGCCACCGACGTCTTCTACGTGCATCTGCCAGCCCACGGCGACGCAGAAGTCGCGGATCCGGCGGGTTCGGGTCAAGCCACCGAGCCGATTGGGTTTGATCTTGCACCCTTGCCCGGCCGAGCGGGACCAGGCGTCGAGGTGGTCTTGAAAGGTGTGCAGGCACTCGTCCAGCATGATCGGCTGAGTGGTACTGGCGGCGACGACCGCGCATTGGTCAAGGGTCTGGCAAGGCTGTTCGAACCAGCCGCGGGCGCTACCCGCCACTGACTGCATCACCTGAATAGCGACTCCCGGCACCCAGGCACGGTTGATGTCATAGGTCACGTTCTCGTCGGCTGGAAGCGCGGCTTCTATAGCTTCAATGCGGGCAATATCGCCGGCAATATCTGCTCCGCCGATCTTGGCCGAATGCGTGCGGTATCCCTTGGCTCGCGCCTGATCGATCAACGCCACCATCTCCTCTGGCGTACCCGTTGAGATCGAAGAATTGACTGCAACGCCCTCGCCCTCTGCCCCGCCAAACAGTTCGAACAGAGGCGCGCCAGCGCGTTTGCCTGCGATATCCCACAGCGCCATGTCCAGCGCAGACTTTGCATAAGGATGGCCGGGCAAGGCCAGGTCCATAGCCCGATTGAGACGGTCGATGTCTCCCGGATTCTCTCCGATTAACACAGGCGCCAGCAGCTCCATCGCTGCCCGTATGCCCCCGCCAAAGGCTGGCAGATAGGTTTCACCCCACGGGCAGCCCTCGCCCCAACCGACCAGCCCGCCGTCGGTTTCGATCCGCACGAAGGTGCTATCTAGCGCTTCGAACTTCAGCCGTCCGCCCGAAAGCCAATAGGGCTTAGAGAGTGGCAGCCGGCGATGCCAAAGGGTGATACCGCTAATCTTCATTGGCGTATGGCTCCCGCGTCCAGATCAACGTTCTTGCCGACGCTTAGCGACAGTCAACAACGATGTTGCCAACATGCTGTTTGGCAATGAAGGCCTTCTGCGCATCAACAAGATTCTCCAGCGGAAAGACATTGGCAACCATTGGCTTGATCTCCCCGCGCTCGATATAGCCCACCAGATCGGCAAACACCCCCGGTGGGACAATCGTTGCCCCTGTGAAGGTCAGATCACGGAGGTAAAAGGTGCGCAGGTCCATGTTCACCATCGGTCCGGCGATAGCGCCGGCGCAGGTGTAGCGCCCACCGCGTTCGAGCACGTTGATCAGTTCAGGCCACAAATCACCACCGACAACATCGGCAACCACGCTGACGGTATCGCTGCCGATGGCCCCGCGCAGCGCGGCGCGCAGGTTATCTGGCTCGCGCGGCAAGATGGCATCGGGTCCGCAGACCGCCACGCCCTCGCGTTTGCTCTCCGAGCACAAGGCCACAACCCGCGCGCCGCGCCGCTTAGAGAGTTGGATCAGCGCCCCGCCGACCCCACCCGAAGCCCCTGGAACCAGAACTGTATCACCGCTACCGACCGCAGCGCGGTTGAGCATGTTCTCTGCCGTAACGTAAGAGGTGGCGAAACTGGCAATCTCCGGATCTGACAAGTCGCTCTCGATGGGGTGGACGTAACGCTGGTCAATCTTGGTGTAGTGCGCGAAACCTCCATCACACTCCGAGCCGAAGTAAGTGATCGCGTCAAGGTTCATCGGGTTTTTCCAGTCACGGATCCACGTCTCCAGCATCACGCGTTTCCCGATCAACGTCGAATCTGCGCCGTCGCCCACGGCGACAACCTTTCCGCATACATCTGCACCCTGAATCCTCGGGAAGGTCAGTGGCGCACCGCCCCAAGTTGCGTCGTCGTCGCTGGCGCTGTCGAAGGCGCCACCGGTGGTGTTCTCCTCGACACCTTTGGAGTACCAGGCCGTGCGGGTATTCACGTCGGTGTTGTTGAGCCCGCAAGCCGCCACCCGGATCAACACCTCGCCCGTGCTGGGTGATGGTGTGGGCCAGTCGTGGCGCACCTCCAGCCGGTCGAAGTCGCCGTGGCCGGTGAGAACGACGGCGGTCATGGTTGCCGGAATGCTCTGCTTCATGTGTGGCTTCACAGTCATGGCCACTGGCCCTCGCTTAAAAGAAGATCAATAAATCAGTTCCCTAGACGGCATCCATCCGTGGGAGCAGGCTGTCAGGATCGTACAAAGGCCGGTCCGCGACAACCGCCTTGCGCGCCTTGCCCTGAATGACGACCTCCAAGGCCTGTCCGGGGTTGGCGGCTGCAGGACGGATATAGGCGAAGGCAAGGATCTTACCGACAGTTGGACCAAAGGCCACCGAGGACGTAGAGCCTACAACAGCGCCGTCCATAAGCACAGCTTCTCCGCCGTGACCGTCCTCGTCGCCCTCGGGTTCGATCACCAAGTAAGCGCAGATCCATGGCAAATAACCCGCTTCCGCGGTCTGCACCGAAGCTTGTGTTGCCGCCTTGCCGACAAAATCCTTATCCAGCCGGACAAAGCGCATCACGTCCGCCTCAGGCAGTGTGACTTCGTTGGTCAGTTCCCCCGCGCCTTTGAACATCTTCTCCATACGCATGGCGTTCATGGCGAAGGAACCGTAATCGGTGATTCCGTAGGCCTTGCCCGCCGCATCAAGGGCATCATAGACGGCCAGCATGCTCTCTGCGGGACCGTGGATCTCCCAACCCAACTCGCCAGCATAGGACAGCCGCATAGCCCAGACCCTGTGCCCGGCGATGCTGATTTCCTGTGCACTCAGCCATCGGAAATGGGCGTTATCCAGCGCAGCGCTGGTGGTAGCAGCCAGCACGTCGCGGGACTTCGCTCCCTGCAATGCCAGCGCCGCCCAGTCGGTGGAGAGCACGCGGATGCTAACCTCAGCCCCGTCCCGGCGTTGGTGGAGGTAGTCGGTCAGCCGCGTTTCGAAGAAGGCCGCACAGACAAGATAAAAGCGGTCCTCGGCCAGTTTCACTACCGTGGTTTCCAGCTCAATTCGCCCGCATTCTTGCAAGAAGTGCGACAAGCCGATGCCACCTATTTTTTGCGGCAGACGGTTTGGCAATAGTCGATCCAGCAGGCTGGCGGCATCCGGGCCGCTGACTTCGACCTTAGTGAAGGCAGAGATATCCATAATCCCTACGCCCTCGCGCACCGCGCGGCACTCGAGCGCTACCATGTCGTCGACCGGCGAGTGACGGAAGGAATAGTGGTCGCGTTGCTCGATACCATTTCGGGCGAACCAACGTGGCCGCTCATGACCGAAGACCTCTTCATACACCGCGCCTTTTGCCCGAAGGCGATCGTACATCGGGCTGGGCTTGACCGGGCGACCATCGAGCCGATTGAAGTGCGGGAATGGGATTTCGTGGCGAAGGCAGTAGTCTTCCTTGGCTTTGACGACCTGCCAATCTTTAGTGGCGTAGTCACCGAAACGGCGCGGGTCAAATGTCCGCATCTGAATGTCTGCAGCGCCATGAACCATCCAGCGCGCTAACTCACGGGTCAGTCCCGGACCCCAGCCTATACCGATCTGGGTGCCGCAACAGCACCAGTAGTTCTTTGCGCCTGCAACCGGACCGATCAGCGGGTTGCCATCCGGTGGGTGCGAGATAGCACCGTGGACTTCGCGCTTGATCCCCAACTCAGCCAGCACCGGCATTCGCTCCATGGCGTTTTCCAGCCACGGCATGATGCGGTCATAGTCTGCTTCAAATAGTTCGTTCTCAGCCTCCCAAGGGCAATGGTCGATCCAGACCGCATTTGGATTGGCCTTTTCATAGATACCGATCAGGCCGGATTTCTGTTCCATGCGGATATAGCCCGAGACCTTAGCGTCATCGCGAACCACAGGCAGTTCAGTCTCTAGGTCCTGAAATTCAGGCACAGCGTCCGTGACCAAATAGTGATGGGTCATCGAGGTCATGGGCAGTGTCAGGCCTGACCACTCCCCCATCTGCCGCGCATACGTGCCGCCTGCGTTGACCACGTGTTCGCAGGTGATGTCACCTAGCTCAGTGAACACCTTCCACTCGCCAGTTTCGAGCTGCTTAATGTCGGTCGCCCGGCAGCGGCGGATGACGCGCGCACCGAGTTGGCGTGCTCCGGTCGCGAGCGCCTGCGTAATGCCGCTGGGATCAACATGACCATCATCAGGGGTGTGCAGCGCACCAAGCACGCCCTCGACATTATAAAAGGGGTGCAACTCGGTCACTCGCTCGGGGCTTACCAACTCGATGTTAAAGCCCAGAGTCCGTCCGACGGACAAGGTGTGCCGCAGCCAGTCCATCTCGTCTTCACTGTACGCCAGCCTGAACGAGCCGCAGCCGTGCCAGGTCACCGACTGCCCGGTTTCGGCCTCCAGCACCCCGGAATAAAGCCCGATGTTATAATCGACGCACTTCCCCAGCGCGAAAGAACTGGTCGAATGAGTGATTTGTCCGGCCGCGTGCCAGGTTGAGCCCGACGTCAGTTCAGCCTTTTCCAGTAACACGACATCTGTCCAGCCTTCGTGGGCGAGGTGATAAGCCAACCCGCAGCCCATGACGCCACCGCCGACGATAACTACACGGGCCGAATGAGGAAAAGACTTCTGCGTAGGCTCGGCCATAGAACAGGACTCCGGGTTGAGGTGCATGAGAGATCAAGGCCTAAGGTACAGTTGTACAGTTCTCAACTTGAAAAAGGACTTTTGTACCAAAATTGCGACCTCGGTCAGAAAACTGGCACCCTGTCCCAGCTCTGCTCCCGCTGCGAGCCCTATGCCAATGCCTAAGTCCGTGTCGCTCGCTGTTCCCCATCGCTGAGAGGTTTCTACAGGAAGTCTCAGAGTAAGCCCTTCTCCTCCAGTACCTTGCGCGCCACACGGAAGCACTCCAACGATTGCGGCACACCACAGTAAATGCCAACCACGTGGATGATGGCGCGGATTTCGTCCGTGCTTACGCCATTATTAATGGCTCCACGGCAGTGGATTTCCCACTCGTGCATTTTGCCCAAGGCCCCGATCATGGCGAGGTTCATCATTGACCGGGTCTTTGCGTCGATGGCCGCGTCACCCCAGCCGAAGCCCCAGCACCAGGCCGTCATGGCTTCTTGGAATGGCCGGGTGAAATCATCGGCGGAGGCGAGATTGGCTTCCACGTAAGCGGCACCGAGTGTTGCCTTTCGCTGCTCAAGGCCGGTTTCGAACAAATCGTGCTGCATGGTGTCGTTTCCTTTCTGGCTTAGGGGTGAGGGGCGACCGCGGCCAGCCCCTTTGTCGCTCCCATAAACCAACTCAACGCCACTGGCGCGAAAAAATCGTCTTACCGCAGGTGTGACACGATCATCGCCGCCGCTAACGCGTGATCTCGTCGCTTTTCGTTCGGCGCGTTCAAGGGTAAATAGAGGCGAGAAGAACTCCGGCAAATGGGGCCGCCATGGATATCGCAATATATCCGATCCTGCTCGAATGGATCGAAACTGCCTTTCGGATCGCGCACGTCGCCACGGCCATTGCATGGATTGGCTCGTCGTTCTACTTCATCGCGCTCGATCTGGGGCTACGCCGAGAAGGTCCGCTGCCCGAGAAGGTTAATGGCGAAGAGTGGCAGGTCCATGGTGGTGGGTTTTATCATGTCCAGAAATACAACGTCGCCCCACCCAATTTGCCCGAGCATCTGACATGGTTCAAATGGGAGAGCTACGCCACTTGGCTCACCGGCTTTGCGATGCTGGTGCTGGTCTACTACCTTGGTGCTGACCTCTATCTGATTGACCCCAACGTCCTCGACATCCCGATTTGGGGCGGCATCCTGATCTCGCTGGGGTCCATTGCCCTGACCTGGGTCGTCTATGACCGGCTGTGCAAAAGCGCGCTGGGCCGAGACAACACGCGATTGATGATTATCCTGTTCATCATATTGGTGATTCTGGCCTGGGCCTACACGCAGGTATTCAGCGGTCGGGCCGCTATGCTGCATTTGGGTGCAGCCACGGCCACGATCATGTCGGCCAACGTCTTCATGATTATTATTCCCAATCAGAAGATTGTCACAAAGGACCTGCGCGAAGGCCGTGAACCGGACGCCAAATACGGTGTGATCGCCAAGCAGCGCTCGACCCACAACAACTACCTTACCTTGCCTGTTCTCTTTCTCATGCTCAGCAATCACTACCCCCTGGTGTTTGCCAGCGACTTTAATTGGCTGATCGCAGGTCTTGTGTTCCTGATTGGGGTCTGCATTCGGCACTTCTTCAACACCCGCGATGCGCGCAAGGGCAACCCGGCCTGGACCTGGTCGGCGGCCATGTTCCTATTCGCCGTTGTCATTGCTCTATCGGTCTGGCCATTTGTGTTCAAGGCGGACCGGGGAGAGGCAGCAGCCGCCGCACTGGCTGACAGTTTATCGGCCTCCCAGCAGCGGCTGATGGCGGCTCCTGATTTTCTCGACGTGCACACGATCATCCAGAACCGCTGCACAGTCTGCCATGCCAATGCGCCGGCTTGGGAAGGCCTGTACGGCGCGCCAAAAGCGGTTGCGTTGGAAACCCCCGAGGAAACCGCGCTCCACGCCAAGCGGATCTATCTGCACGCTGCCCTCTCCAACGCTATGCCGCCCGCGAATAAGTCCGGTATGCAGGAAGAAGAGCGACAGGCCATCAAGGCTTGGTTCGAGACCTACCGGTGATGGATACAGGTTCAAAGGCTCAGTGGCTCAGCTGCTGCGGATCACTGGAAACCAATCTTCACGCAAGCGCTGGCCGGGCTGCATACCGTGCCCTGGAAAGGGCGGTGAGGTCCGCCCCGGCCGCTCGACATAGCGCGCATCATCCCCAACAAAACGAAGCGAGAACGCCCGTCGCCGTCGTGTGGACATATTACCGCGCGCGCCATGCAGAACCCTGAAGTTAAAGGCGACCGCATCGCCGGGGGTCAGCGGCCATTCCAGGACTGCCATGCCCTCGGCGTCGGGATCAGGCACGGGGATATAAGCTGACTCATCGGGATAGAACTTATCTTCCTTAAGCCACCGGGTCGGCAGAACAGGCTTGGGCCACCGGTGCGAGCCTGCCACGCAGCGCAGCGTGGCATCCTCGACCGGCTCGACTGTGGTCCAGAAACTTACCGTTTGCTGGCCTTCGACGAAGTAGTATGGGCTGTCTTGGTGCCAAGGCGTGGGCTTGCTGGTTCCGGGTTCCTTGACAAGCACGTGGTCGTGGAAGAACTGAGCGCTCTCAGACTGCATCAGTTGCGCGGCAACACTGGCCGCAGGGGACTGCTGCACAATCTCTTCAAAGGCTGAGATCCGAGTCCAGTTGCAGTAGTCGTCGAAGAAACGGCCGGTTTCTCCGCTTTGCAGGTTTTCCGCTGCGTATGGCCCGGGTGAAGCCATGTTCTCCTCGATTCCGGTGGCGATCTTATCGATCCAGTCGGTGAATAGCCCCTTGATACGTACCGCACCGTCACGCTGGAAGGCCTCCACGGTTGCCGCGTCGATCTGCATGCTAGCTTCCCTTTCTTCGCAAAATCTAGATTGCCCCGCGTGCACGGATGACAGAGTGCACAAAGAAATAGAGGCGCGGCGGCAAACAAAGGTCAATCACAAACGCGCGCTTGCCAAGGCGGAGCAGCCTTATCATCCCGCCGCCACCATTGCCGGCCAGCTGAAGCCGCCTAAGTCTGTGAGTGATTAACGGCTTGTGGAGGACCGACGCGATGACACTCAACCGACGCAAAACCCTCGGCTTCCTTGGCGCAGGCGTTTCGGCAGCCAGCGTGACGGCCACTGGGTTTGGCGGTCTTGTCTGGGCCGAACCAGCAGCGGCGGCGGATGGACAGGATACCGGAGAAGGCGGCATGAGCGATGCACTGATCATCGACGATTTCAGCAGCCTTCCTGACTCCACGATTGGCGGGCGCTGGTCCTACACCTCCGACCGGGTGATGGGCGGCGTTTCCAACGGTGGTGGTGGCTACGATGAGGTTGATGGCCGAATGGCTATCCGATTGTTCGGCCAGGTCAGTACCGCCAATAACGGGGGATTTATTCAAGTCAGCCTGCGTCTGGACCCGCGCAGCCTCGCAGCCGAGCGATACCGGGGTATTGAGATCGACGTTTCGGGCAATGGCGAGGATTACAACGTTCACTTGACCACCACCCGCAGCTTCCCACCCTGGCGGTTCTACAAGCACAGTTTCGCGACCAGCAGCGCCTGGACACGTCACCGCCTGCCCTGGGAAGATTTCACATCGGAATCTTTCCGTCGGGCACTGGACCCACGCACCATCAACCGACTTAACCTGACCGCCTATGCCCGCGACTTCGAGGCAGATCTGGCCGTCAGCCGGATCGCGCTGTTCGCCTGACCGCCATCCGATCAATAGGACGGGCAAGTTTTTGAGACTGGCTTTCCCGGTTTGGCTCGGTAAGCTTGCCGTCATGAAACATAGTGCTGTTAATGTTGGTGTTGCAATGAGCCATTCTCGGGCCGTCGGCCCCGCTTTGCCCCGTGGACGACGGATGAGACACCACCCATGAGTGCTGCCAGCCAGAAACGACCTGTGGTGGTTATCGGAGGGGCGAACATGGATCTGACCGGGCAAGCGCAATCCGCGCTTATCACAGGCGATTCAACCCCCGGCGCGGTGCTCGCAACCGCCGGCGGGGTTGGCCGCAATATCGCCGAGGCGCTGGCCCGGCTGGAACGCCCCACACAGTTAATCACCGCTTTGGGTGACGATGGATTTGCTGAGGACATTGCCCGACAGACAGCGGTTGCAGGAGTCGACCTGCGCGCAACACTGAGGGTGCCAGAGCGGCGCTCTTCGACCTATCTCTCGGTGCTGGAGCCCACCGGCGAAATGCGCGTAGCGATAAGCGATATGGCGCTGGTCAGCGCGCTGAGCCGGGAGGTGCTTGAAGACCGTCGGCGAGACCTCGAAAAAGCCCAAGCTTGGGTCGTGGATGCTAACCTCAGTGAAGATGCGCTTGCCTATCTGTTCAGTATCGCAGACCCCGACCGCCCGGTCTATGCCGAGCCAGTGAGCACGACAAAGGCCCTGCGCCTGCACCCTTATCTCTCACAAATTGCCTTGCTGAAACCAAACCGGATAGAAGCTGCAACCCTCACCGGACTGCAGCCAGACGACGCCCCCGCAGACCTCATCGCCGCCTTGCTCCACCATGGCATCGACCGTGTCGTGATCAGTGATAGCGCGGCTGGTGTTTGGGGGCAGGATGCCGGCGGTCCCCTTCTCCATCAGCCGGCCGCGCTGACCCGAGATATTCGCTCTGTGACCGGTGCAGGTGATACCCTCATGGCGGCGCTGGTCGATGCCACGCTCGCAAACCTGCCGCTGGCGTCCGCGTTGCTCCGTGCGCAGGCCGCCGCCCGCCTGTCGCTGCAGTCGGTGCGTGCGATCCACCCCGGCCTGTGTCAGGCTGCGGTGCAGGCCGAACTGGAGCGAACGTTATGACCACTGTCCATCCCATGCTGACCCTATCGGACGAAGTTGCAACGGCCCTTGCTGCTGGCCAACCGGTGGTCGCCCTTGAGTCCACAATCATCTCCCACGGCATGCCCTATCCACGGAATGTCGAGACCGCGCTGGCGGTCGAAGCAACCGTGCGCGAAGAAGGTGCGGTTCCCGCCACCATCGCGGTGCTCGCAGGCCGGGCCTGTGTCGGGCTGACGCCGGCCCAGATCAGCTACTTGGGCAAAAGCGGTCTGGCCGTGCCAAAGCTCTCCCGCCGTGATCTGCCACTCGCGCTCGCCAACGCAGGCAATGGCGCAACGACGGTGGCCGCGACAATGATCCTTGCCGCACGCGCGGGTGTAGAGGTCTTCGCCACTGGCGGGATCGGCGGGGTACATCGCGGCGCCGAGCAGACATTTGATGTCTCAGCCGACTTGCAAGAGCTGGCGCAGACCAATGTTGCCGTTATCTGTGCTGGGGCCAAGGCCATCCTCGACCTGCCTAAGACGCTGGAATACCTTGAAACCCACGGCGTGCCTGTTGTCGGTTTTGGCACCGATGATTTGCCGGGATTCTACACCACCTCAACCGGACTAGGGGTGGATTTCCGCGCTGATTCAGTGGCACAAATCGCCGAACTGATGAGGGCCAAATGGGATTTCGGGCTGCACGGCGGCGTACTGGTCGCGAACCCGGTGCCGCAGGATCAGGCGCTCGATCCCAACCGAGTTGATGCCGCCATCGCTCAGGCCATCGCGGAAGCCCATGCCCAGGCCATTAGCGGCAAGGAAGCAACGCCGTTCCTGCTCGCCCGGGTCAAGGATTTGACCGGCGGCGACAGTCTGGAAACCAATATCGCGCTCATCAAGAATAACGCCCGCCTCGCCGCAGGGATAGCCGCCGCACGGCAGGCGCAGCGCTAATCTCGGACGGCCATAGATCCATAGATCCAGACCACTCAGTGGCGCTAAGCCCGCTGCGCTTCATGCAGCTCCGGCCACGGCACTACGACAGAAGCGCCCCAGCGGTGTCCATCGAGTAGCTGTCAAAGCTTATATCGCCCGTCCAGGACCAGAGGGTTAGGATCGGCTCAGCTTCCGTGCGGGTGGCGTGATCCTGCCGACTCTCATGCAGGATAAAGCTGCCAGCCGGGCGGGGCGTCCAGGCCCGACCCTGATATTGCCAGAGACCCGTACCGGAGAGCACGTGATAAAGCTCGACCGCATTATGCCGGTGAGCGGGATAGAAGGTATGGCTGTCGTGCCAGTAAAAGCCGAGCCTGATATCATCGCTGCGCACCATACCATCCGGGCCGATCAATTCTACATAGGCCCGGTTGGTAAACTCAGCATCGGTAAAGACACCGCGGGTGTGCCAGGACAGCACAGCTTGCAGGTGTTCCAGCGCGCCGGCCAACGGATCACGGTTTATTGCCAATGGCGCTAAACTGGCCGAAAGCACTACATCATGAATACAAAATTCCCAGTCTGGATAAAGACCCTGCATCCGTTCAATCTGAGTGGCTGTCTCCGGCCCTTGCGCACAGGGAGCGGCGGCGTAGCGCTTGGCAAACTGACCCAGAACCCGGTCCCAGGCTGCGTTAAGTGTCGGTGAAGTCAGCAAGAGAATCGCGCCATACTGGAAGTTTCTACTTTGGGCGTGCAATTGCCGGAGACCATGGCCCGCGTCTGAAACCAGACCGACTTTTATGGTCGGTTTCCGCCGCACTAGGGGATGAAATCAGCCAATGAGTTCAAGGTTCTGGACAAGGGGAAAGCACAACTGTACGCCCTTAGCCCATGAATGGCATGAATGTATCATCCCGTGTAGACGACGAAACCCGTGCACCAACGGCGCCCACCGAGAGCGCTGCTGTTGACCTGACGGTTACCCCTGACGCCAACTCTCCGGAGGCTGTGCTCGAGCGGCTGGCCGCCCGGCAGGGGGACATGCCCCCTCAACTGCGTCGGGCTGCGACATTCTTGCTGGAAAACGCGGCGGCCATTTCGGTCTCTTCCATGCGCCAACTGGCCGATGCAGCAGGGGTCAAGCCGAACACGCTTGTGCGGATGGCACGCGCAATGGGGTTTGAAGGTTTCGAAGACTTTCGCCGCCCGTTTCAGGAACAGGTGCGGCGTGGCGGCGGCCAGAGCTATACCGACCGTGCCCGCTGGTTGCAGGACCTTTCTCACGGCGGTGAACTGGACCGGCTGTTTGGTGATATGGCAGCAGCGTCGATGAACGGGATCGAAGCGGTGTTTTCAGGAACAGACCGCGCATCCGTGCAGGCTGCTGCCCAGCAAATCCTCCGCGCTCGGGCAACCTTCGTGCTCGGCATGGGCATCGCTAACCCACTGGCCCGTAACTTTGCCTATCTGGCGTCGATGGCGGTCGATACCATTCAGGCAATTCCACAGGACGGTGCCCTGCCGGTTGATGCGCTCGCCCGAGCGCGCGCAGGCGACGTCCTGCTGGCTATGACCTTCAAACCCTATCGACGCGAAGTGGTCGAAGCGGTTGAAGCGGCCAAAGCGCAGGGACTGGAGATCATTGCGATGACCGACAGCCCCGCCAGCCCCATCCTTGTCGGTGCCCGACACGGGTTCCTTGTGCCAGTGGATACCCCACAGTTCTTTACCTCAACAGTGGCGCTCGCTGCTTTTCTGGAAACGTTGATGGCGTTCGTGATTGCAGAAGCGGGCGAACATGTTGTGGCTTCGATTGATCGCTTTCACCAGCGGCGGCACGCTCTGGGCATTTACATGGATGCAACAGACTAATGAGTCCGCCACCCTTCCCTCTTGGTGATTATATTTTCCCGTAACCCTCAGCAGCAGTTTATGACAGCGGCGTTTAGCGGCGGAGTTTTGAGACGATGAACGAAACCTCTCCTGTTATCCGATCTCTTGAAGGACGGTACTATACCGACCCTGAGATTTTCACAGCTGAGCGCGCGGGTTTGTTGATGCGCACCTGGCAGTTCGCTGGTCATGTCAGTCAGGTGGCTAATCCGGGTGACTTTTTTGCCTTTGAAATGTCAGGCGAAAATCTGTTCTGCGTCCGTGATCGCGACGGCGAAGTCCGCACTTTCTTCAACGTCTGCCAGCACCGCGCCCACCAGCTGGTCAGCGGCAGTGGTCATGCCTCATTGGTTGTCTGTCCTTATCACTCGTGGACCTATGAGCTGACCGGCAAGCTGCGCGCCGGGCCGAATATCCGCTCCGTGCCGAACTTTCCCAAGTCGGAAATTTGCCTGACCTCTGTACGCACGGAAGTTTTCCATGGATTTATCTTCGTCAACTTCGATGACGATGCCGCGCCCATGGACGACTGGTTCCCCGGCGTTCGCGAGGAGCTGGGTGCCTTCGTCCCGCAGATCGACCAACTTGCCCCCCTTGAGTGGGTGGAAATTCCGGAAAAGTGCAACTGGAAAGTTTCGATTGAAAACTACTCTGAGTGCTACCACTGCTCGATCAACCATAAGACCTTTGCCACCGGCGTCATCAAGCCGGAAACGTACGACATCCAGCCGCAGGGCTATTGCCTGCGCCACACCACAGAGTGTCAGAACCTCGACCAGATGACCTATCCCATTGATCTGGACAGAAATGACTTCGCCGGCTCTTACAGCAGTTGGTTCCTTTGGCCGACCTTCTCGTTCCAAGTTTACCCCGGTAATCGCCTCAACACTTACCACTGGCGCCCGCATGGAGTGGATGACTGCACAGTCTGGCGGGGATGGTATTCCATCGATGGCGAGGAAGACTCGGTGGTGCGGCAACTGGCCGTACAAGATCGCGAAACCACGGTAGAAGAGGACATTCATCTGGTTGAGAGCGTCCAACGGGGCCTGAAATCACGAGGCTACGTGCCCGGACCGCTTGTGCTGGATCCTGGATGCGGGGTGAACTCGGAACACTCTATCCGTGCCCTGCAACAATGGATGCGGGAAGGCGTCGCCGGGACGCGTCAGCCATGAGCCATACCCGCGCAGGCGAGCACGCCTCAGTGGCGCCGCCGCGGGTGGGCCGACGGCCAATAGGCCTAATGCGCGGCCGGACCAGTTTGTTGACTAGCCCGGATCTCAAGGTCAGGTCGTTCAACCCGTTCCTCGGAAATTGCCGCGATTGATAAAGAGCGGGGTCGAGCGACGTCAGTCGCCCGAAAAACCGCGTCAGGCTTGAACTATTCTTCGACCTGCAGGTTTACAGCCGAGGTCTTGCCACGCTGATCATCAACCTTGAGCTCGTAAGAGATTGCCTGGCCGTCGTTCAGCCCTTTAAGGCCGGAGCGCTGGACTTCGGAGATATGGACGAAGACGTCCTTGCCGCCTGCGCTGGGTTCGATAAAGCCATAGCCTTTGGTTTCATTGAACCACTTAACGGTACCGGTTTCCATCTGGGTATTCCTTCATAAACAAAAACACAGCGGCAGCCTTTCAAGCCGCCGCCTCGCCTGGCCCTTTGGCCCTGCCTCTTGAGTCGCGTTTATCTCGCGCCTCTTGTCTCTTTTTTCCACCCTGCGCCTGGCCCGAGGAACCTTTCCGCGCGGGCTTGCGTCCGGGCGCAGCGCCAGGGTTGGCCGCTGCAGATCCTGCTGATCGGGGTTGCCCCTTTCGGTGATTACCGACCTTAGGCTTACGAGTGCCACTTTTCTTTTTCTTTTTCAACGGCTTACTCGAATCAGACTGCTCTGCTTGGTCCGCAGATGGCTCTTCAACCCTTACCCGGATGGGATTCCAGCCTGATTTTTTCAGTGGTCGCGGGCCATTCTGGCGCTGATCAGAAGCCCGATTCGAGGGGGCACCAGCCCTACCTCGCTTCTTTTTGTCTCTCTGTCCCGCCGACGGTTGCGGCTCAGGATCAATCATCACTGGCGCTGCGTCGCTGTCAGGAAGCTCTGCGCCATCAAGTCGCAACTGCTCCATGGAAAGTTTCACGCCGATGAGCCGCTGGATATCTTTCAGCAAGGGTTGTTCCGCTGGCGCGCAAAGCGACAGTGCCACACCTTCCTTGCCAGCGCGGGCTGTCCGGCCCACACGATGGACGTAACTCTCGGGCACGTGCGGCATCTCATAGTTGATCACATGGCCAACTGAGGCGACGTCAATCCCGCGCGCGGCAATATCGGTTGCTACGAGCACCGGCACGTCCGCTTTCTTGAACGCCGTCAGGGCGCGGTTGCGCTCACCCTTCGATTTATCGCCATGCAGGGCAAAGGCTTTGATCCCAGCCTGCCGCAGCAGCTTTTCCAGCGAATCCGCCGTGCGCTTTGTGCGCGTGAACACGATCCCGCGGTTTACACCATACTGGTCGATCAAGGCCAATAGTGCCCGGCGGCGGTCACGAGCCTTGATGCTGAATACGTGTTGTTCGATCCGCTCGACTGGCTTGGACTGCGGAGAGGTTTCGACCTCAACAGGCTTGTGCAAAAAGTCGCTGGCCAGCTTGTGGATCGGCTTTGGCATGGTTGCCGTCAGCAAAAGCGTCTGCCGCTTCTCCGGCATAGCCTGCATGATCTTTCGCATGGCGGGCAAAAATCCCATGTCCATCATCTGGTCGGCTTCATCAAGCACAATAATTTGAGTTCGGTGCAGGCTCAGATACCCGCTTTCCAGATGATCTATTAGGCGACCAGGCGTGGCGATTAACAAATCGGCACCACGCTTTATTGCGTTGATCTGTGGACCGTAGCCTGTACCGCCGATCAGTAGCGCGATTTTGGTGTTGGAAAACTTGGACAGAGTGCGGGCGTTGTCGACGATCTGCATCGCCAACTCACGCGTGGGCGCCACCACCAGGCCGCGGCAGTGCCCCGGTCCAGCATGTTGCTCTTCTTCCGCGATGGTGTGCAGGATGGGCAGAACGAAAGCGCCGGTCTTGCCCGATCCGGTCTGTGACAGGCCAATGCAGTCCCGTCCCGCCAGCACGTGCGGGATCAGTTCTGCCTGGATTGGTGTGGGTGCGCTATAACCGGCGCGCTCGATACCGCGCAGCACGGCCTCATTCAAATTAAGGCGCTCGAAAGTCGTCAACGTAAGAATAGCTTTCTATTCGCCAGCGGCCACTTGGGGCTGGCTTTGGGAGGCAGACAAGTCTGAGGGTCTTTAACCGGCGAGAAACCCGCCGAGGCGAAAAGGGCAAGGATCACTCAGGAAAACTGCCGAAAGGCCGTCGCAGGGAGCAGCACATGTTGCGCATTAACCACGAAAGTGCTGGTTTCCCAAGAGAATTCTTCGCAACTGCCCCCCCATCCACGCGACCTAGGTGTGAAATGCATGAACATGGTTCCTAAACTGCTGATTGTCGGAGGGGTGGCAGGATCTGGCAAGTCCAGCCTCGCCGCGCGACTGTCGGCCCGTCAAGGATGGCCTGTGATCGAGGGTGATGATCTGCATCCTGCTGAAAATGTGGAGAAGATGCGTCGAGGCGAGGCCTTAAATGACATGGACCGATGGCCCTGGCTTGAGGCCATGGCCCTGGCGGTGAGGCAGCGCCCAGAGGCAGGATTGAACGCGCAAGGAATTGGTGGATTGATCATGACCTGTTCCGCCCTTAAGCGGAGCTATCGGGACTATTTGCGCCGAGCACTGCCCCATAAACTGCGGTTCGTGTTTCCAGAGGTCAGTCAAGAGGTTCTGTTGGAGCGGGTGACGACCCGCGCGCACAGCTACTTCCCCCCGGGCCTGTTGAGCACTCAACTCGCAACCTTTGAGCGTCCGGAACCGTCGGAAGACGAAGGTGATTGCCTGATGGTTGATGGGGAGCGGAAGCTTGATGATATCGCTGCTGACGTTGAAACGTGGCTTGTTCTGACCGAGAGCTAAGCGGGTCTCACTTGAATATCGGTTGCTGCTGGCACTCTCCCAGCGCTGGCTAGGGAATCAGCGCGTTATGTTGTGTTGTGGCGCGCTCGGACCTTGGCCGCTTCGCGGCCTGCGGCCCTCCCACGCGCACGCCTCCACTGCCGCAGAACGCGCTATACAGTCCTAATAAACGTCACGGGCGTAGCGCTTTGCCTTCTTCATTGCGTTGACGTAGTCCCGCGCAGCGTCTTCATCCATCCCACCTTGCTGGGCGATAATCTGATGCAGCGCCTCATCAACGTCACGCGCCATGCGCGTCGCATCTCCACACACATAAAAGTGAGCGCCATTCTCAAGCCAGTCGAACAGCGCCTTCCCATGCTCCAGCATGCGATGCTGCACATACACCTTGTCAGCCTGATCACGGCTAAAGGCCAGATCAAGCCGGCTCAGAAGACCATCCGTATGCATGGCTTCGAGTTCTTCGGAATAGATATAGTCATCGGCCCTGGTCTGATCGCCAAAGAACAGCCAGTTCTTACCGCCCGCGCCCGTCGCCTGCCTTTCCTGCAAAAAGGCTCGGAACGGTGCCACTCCAGTGCCAGGACCAACCATGATAATCGGTGTATCACCCTGTTCAGGCACCCGGAAATTTTTGTTCGGTGACATAAAAACCGACAGCGCATCGGTCTCTGATACACGCTCAGCCAAATAGCCTGATGCAACACCTTGGTGCAGACGCCGATTCCCTCGGAAACGTACCGTCGAGATGGTCATATGCACGCTCTCTGGGTACACCTTCGACGAGGACGAAATCGAATAGGCACGGTGCTGAAGTGGCCTAAAAAGCGTGGCTACCTCGTTCAGATCAAGCGCAATCTGCGGAAAATCAATCAGCAGGTCGAGTGTATCTTTGTTCCACAGGAAATCTTCAAGCGTCTCTTTGTCGTTGTGTTCGAGAACATGGGCCAACTCACTGTCCCCAGATTTCATCGCAACCATGGCAACGAAGTCTTTGGTCGGCGTGACAATCTCCCAATCGCGCAGCATCAGATCAGCCAGAGGCCGATCGTGTCCGGGCACGGCGCTGTCCGCCTTCATCTCAAGCCGGTTGAGCCATAGCTCGACCAGCGCAGGATCATTGGCCGGCAGTACGTTCACTGCGTCGCCTGCCTCGTAAGCCGGCGCATCGTCACCGATAAGCGCAACCTCGTAGTGTCGGATATCCTTCTTTGAGCCTGCTCCGGACAACCGACGATTCACACTCAGTTGCGTCGGGAACGGGTTCTTGCGCGTCCATTTCGACTTGGCGCTAACATGGCCACCAGAGACGGCAGCAGCAGCGCCAGCAGTTCCCTCCGCCACAGGGGCGGCCTCGGCGATCAAAGGCCCAAACTGCGCCATCACGTTCTCTGACCATTCCGCCGCCAGATCCTCAAAGTCAACGTCACAGTCGACCCGGTCGACCAGGCGGGTGGCACCAAGCTGTTCGAAACGCTTGTCGATCATCTTTCCAGCCGCACAGAACTCGTCGTAGGCTGTATCACCCAATGCCAGAACGGAAAACGACATGGCCTCCAGCCGCGGCGCGGTCTCGCTCTCCAAAGCCTCCCAAAACAGATGAGCATTGTCGGGCATCTCTCCCTCGCCATAAGTCGACGTGATAACAAGCACGTTTTCCATCGTGGCAAGATCGTCCAATTCAACATCATCAAGCTGGTGCAGGCGTGACTGCGCCCCAGCGGCCCCCAGTGTCATTGCCATGTCTTCAGCCAGCCCTTCGGCATTGCCGGTCTGGGTGCCAACAAGGACATCGACAGTAAACGAGGAAAGCCCCGAGCCCGCAGAAACCGACATCTCGGCCTGCATGGCCATGCCAGCATAATATCCCTGCAGCCAGGCCCGTTGCTCTGCAGACAAAGGCATAAAATCAGGAATGGTCAGGATCGGTTTGATCGGCATCATGTCTTCACCTTCCCCTAAGAGGCCAGCTTGACGACTTCGGCGCTCGAAGCCTTGGCGAAGAGTTCATCCAGACTTGGCAGCGCACCCATACGCTCTTCGTTCAGGCGATCCTGGTGCGTAATCCAGGCAAACGTGCCAAACCCATCACGCAATCGCACGTTGCGCAGATCCAGCGCCGCCTTGTAGTCGTGCATCCTCTTGTTGGAGATCAGCACAGCCAGTTCCTCATCGCTGTAGGAGGTCAATGCCGTCTTGGCGAAGGCCGACAGCTTGGAGAGAACGGAGAAATCTTCGGTCAGAATCAGCTTCTGCACCGCCACGTCGAGCGACAGCGCAGCAACGACAGCATCCTTTCCCATTGTCCGAGACAAACGCTCGCGCGCTATGTTCTGAGCAATGGCGAGCACGGCCGAGGTATTGACAAGCTCAAACATCTGTTGCGGATCAAAATCAGCCGCCTGCGGATTGGGCACGGCCCCGCCAAGCATGGGTTTGTGATCCTTTATGGCGCGCTTCAGCTTGGCGAGCTGATGGCTGACCATGGCAAAAGCAAGCTCATCGACTAGATCCTTGCGCGAGCGCGAGGCAACAATGTGCTGATAGTTCTGATAGTCCTCCAGCGCCAACGGCGTGGCGTAGCGGAAGTGGGCGACCTCAGTTGCCCAGTTCTCCAAAATCCGGCGCCCCAGCGCCGAATTTGTTTGATTCACGTGCCGTTCTAACATGGTGCGCGCAGCCAGCCGGTGCTCTGCACTGAGCGCGTCATCGGATGACAGCGGGGTCAGGGAGACTGAATCACGCGAGTAGAAATCATCCAGTCGACCCTCAGGGTCATACTGGTAGGCAACACCTCCAGACATACCGTTGCAAAAGCCGTAACCAAAACCGCCCAGATTGAGAACGGCACCATTGGTCATGTACTCACAGCCGAAATCGCCCACGCCCTCGATCACCGCCGTCGCACCGGAATTGCGCACACAGAACCGGTCTCCAGCTTTGCCTTCGACAAACAGTTGACCGCCAGTCGCACCGAAGAGGCCGAAGTTACCGATCAGTGCGTTTTCACGACTGCCGCCCCCGGGTGAGACGACCGCGATGATGCCGCCAGACTGACCCTTGCCCACGCCGTCGTTGGCCGTCCCGCGCAAGTTGAGGACCATACCGGCATTGCAGAAGGCACCAAAAGACTGACCCGCTGGACCAGTGAGGTTCACCCGCAAGCTCTCAGGCAGCAGCGTCCGCCGCCCGCGGTCATCGACACTGATGATGGGCGAGGCCTCTGCCACCGCCGCCTGCATCTCGTACTGCAGGATACGCTCGATATCGATGGCCAATTGACCACCGGTGGTCTTGTTACGGTTGGACAGACGCGGGGCATAGCTCACGTTGATCTCGGTCGAGGCTGGGTCGAGAAGGGCCGGACGGATCTGGTCAAGCAGCGCATCGTCAACGGTAAAGTTAGCCTCCAGGTAGACAGGCTCGGCAATCGGCCGCTCTGGCAAAACCGCGAGCATGCGGTGCATGTCCATCTGCCCTACCCGGTTCTGATGCGCCAGCAGCTGCAGCAAATCAGTCCGACCACGAGCATCCCACAGCGACCGCAGGCCCAGCTGGGCAAGGATTTCCCGAACCTCGTGAGCGACGTTGATCAGGTACTGCGCCAACGCACGCGGATCGCCTTCAAAAGCCTCAGCATTGGTGGTCAGTCCCGCCGGGCATTTGACATTACAGTTTTTGGCCATGACACACTTGAGCATCATCAGCGCCGTGGTGCCGAACTCAAAGCTGTCACCGCCCAGCAACGCGGATTTTACCACGTCGGAACCGGTCTGGTGCGCTCCTGAACAGCGCAATGTTACCTTCTGGCGTAGGCCGGTACGGCAAAGCGCCTGATGCACCTCAGCCAGCCCGATTTCAGCCGCACGCCCGGTATTCTTCAGCGACGTCACTTGCGCAGCACCGGTCCCGCCGGTATTCCCGGCGACGTTGATAATGTCAGCGCCAGCCTTTGCCACACCGACAGCGATGGTGCCGATACCCTCCGAGGAAACCAATTTGACGATCACCCGAACCCGCGCAGCCTTGCAGTCGTGAATCAGCTGGGCCAGATCCTCGATTGAATAGGTGTCGTGATGGGGCGGCGGCGAGACCAGCTCAACCCCCGGCGTTCCGCCCCGGGCGGCGGCGATTTCAACGGTTACCTTCTGCCCCGGCAGTTGTCCGCCTTCGCCCGGCTTAGCGCCCTGAGCGATCTTGATCTCCAGTTCCTCAAGGCTCGGATCGGCCAGGTAACCCGTCCAGACACCGAAGCGGCCCGAAGCAATCTGTTTGATCCGACTGGCACGAAGGGTGCCGTAGCGGGTGAAGTGTTCACCGCCCTCGCCAGAGTTGGAAAAGCCGCCAACCATATTGATACCATGGGCCACGGCTTCGTGTGCCGCTGCGACCAACGCACCGTGTGACATAGCACCACCGGCAAATGTACGGCAGATCTCATCGGCTGGTTGCACGCCCTTCAGCCCTAGCGGGCCATCGACGGCAACCGCCTTGCCCTCAAAGGCTGACCCAGCCACTGCTTGCGCCAGCCGGTTCGCGCCCACCCCTTGCACGGCGATGCTGATATTGCCAACGGTGTCGAAGGCCTCCAGCCTAGCCAGAATATCTGCATCACTAACGCAGTCGCTCAAATCAGCGGGCAACGCCAATACGTCACGCAACGCTGCAGGGCGACGAGCGCGCTCCTTCGCCATCATGTCGATAAACGCGCGGTAGCCAGGGGTCATCTCGAACCCGTTGATTTCCGCCGGACTACGCACGTCAAAGCTAGTATCGACATAGGCGCGGTCGTCCACACCGAAGGCATCGAACAATCGGCTGACGGTGTTCAGCGACATGTCTTCTTCGCTGATCTTGACGTTACTGGCGTCCTGCCCATCTTCACCTTCGTCATCAACCTTGGAAGTCAGACGGATCGGCTCCGCCGTCAGCTCTTCAAAGCCACGCACGGCCGCCAGACCGTACGAATGGCCGGCGCCGTCGTTGCGTTCTTTGAACAGCCCCAGCAATGGAATATCCCCTTCCTCGCTGACGCCGAGCGCGTGACTGTGCCAATCAAAAGCGCTCTTGATTACCGTTTCGAGCCCGACCCCGCCGACCGGCGAGTGCATGTTGGGAAAGAACTCCGCCAGTTTGCCGGAATTGGTGTCGAAGAAGTTGGGCTCAAAGAACTCGCCGCCGATGTAGGATTCCGCAGTGCACAGACCAACCTTGCCCATGGTTTTCATCAGTGCCTTCTCGCAAGCCTTAACAAACTTACGGATGGCTACGTCTTGTTCCTCTGACGAAGCGTACTTGTCCTGGGCCCGAGCAATGACAGACAACGGCATTACCGCTGATGCCCCGAAGCCCAGCGCCGTGGAGACATGGTGGGAGGAGGCCATTTGCCCGCTCTCAACGATGATTGATCCCCGAAAGCGCAGCCCTTCATTGATCAGTCGTTGGTTCAGCGCCGCAATGGTGAGGATAAGCGGCAACGCCGCCCGATCCTTGCTGATCCCCCGATCGGATATAACAATCAGACCACCATGTTCCCGAATACGCTCGGCAACGGCATCGCATAGCTGCGCCAGTGCCCCTTCGAGCGCATCGCTGTCTACTTTCGCGCCGTGATCGAACAGCATGTCAAAGCGCGCTACCGGCGCCTGGGCCTGCGCTTCCAACTGGGACAACTCACGCGGCGTTAGCACTGGAGAAGGAATCACGATCTGCGTGGTCGACGCCGTCGAGAACATCGGACGGGCACCCAGCGCAACGCGCAGGGTCATGCCGTCGGCCTCCCGGATTGAATCAAGCGGCGGATTGGTCACTTGCGCAAACCGCTGGCTGAAGTACTTCGCCATTCCGCCTTCTTCATCAGATAGCGCATTAATGGCGTACCCGTAGCCCATAGCGGAGACCTTTTCCGCACCGTTCTGCAACATGGGATCCATGAGCAGCTTAAGGCTTTCTTGGTTCAAGCTATAGGCAACAAACCGCTGATAGGCGTTCAGGCTGTCGTCCAGCGCCGACTCAGAAACCGTTGGGACCGGCAAATCTTCAAGGTTGATCCGAGCTGCCTCGAGCAGCGCGCGGTAGTCCTTGCGGCCCGCAAGGTCTTCAAGCGTCTCCATGGTATTGAAAGAACGCCCGCGACGGTGATCGTAGTAAAGCGTGCCTCCCGATTCGACCCGACCGCGCGAGATTACTTTATCTGAGGGGAAGTCAATCTGCCCGGCTTCGGACATCGCACACAGGTAATCGTCGGTTTCGATCGAGCGAAGCGGGCGCAGGCCCAAACGGTCCAGTCGCGCGCCTACGACTTCACCATCACCGAAAATTACCGCTGCTGGACCGTCGTTCTTTTCCTCATAGAGCGAGAAGTACTCCAGCATATCTCTAACGTGCTGCGGAATTGAGGGATCGTTCTCCCACGCCGGAGGCATCATTGCGACCACCGCCTCGATCATATCCAACTCGTCTTCGTGAATACGGCGTGACAGTGTCTGATCCAGACGCGCCGAATCTGATTGCCCAACAGGCGAGTGGATGCGTCGGTTTTTCGTACGGGCGATGGCGTCTTCGGACAGACGGTTTTTCTTGTCTGTGTTCAACTCGCCGTTATGGGCCATCTGTCTGAAGGGTTGGGCCATGGCAGGCTGGCTGTCTGTATTGGTCGAAAACCGGGTGTGAAAAAACAGCGAACGAGCTTCGTAGTCACTGTCCTGCAGATCGAGAAAATAGGGAATCACTTCCCACGAATTCAGCTGGCCCTTCAGCACTTGCGTCTTCGAAGAGAGAGAGACCGGGTAGAACCCAGCGAGGTTTTCGCGCGTGTAGGCCTGCTCCTCAATTTCCAGCAAAATATCATAGGTTGCCTGATCGATCTGGCGCGCGCTCAAGCTGGTATCATCAGGCACAAAAATCCATTGATGCATGTCCAACTGCGCGCCGACTGAAGCAGGTCGCAGGGCTTCGTGGTTCACTGGCACGCGACGCTGCGCAATGACGTGGAAGTCATAGTGCTTCAGTGCGCGGTCGATGATGGCAATTGCCTCCCCGTGCATCTCAGAGCGCACGGGCAGGAAGAAATTTCCAACAGCAAATTTGCCATAGGCGAGCTCGGTCTCACCCGTCACTTTAGCGAAAAATTTGGGGGACAGATCAATGCAGACTCCGGCGCCATCGCCCGTGCCGTCTGCTCCCATGCCACCGCGGTGTGGAACCGCGCACAGGGCTTCGTGCACTTTCTCGATGATATCGTGCGAAAAGTCTCCGCCCTTGCGGGTCAGGAAACCAACCCCACAGCTGGAATGATCTTCAGCGAAATCGAGCAGGCTGATGGACTCAGAAGCTGGCACACCTGTCTTCAAATTGCTTCTCCCTGTTAAGACGCGAATGGGCCCCCCAAACCTCGGCAGAAGGACCCAAAAAAAAACGTCTGTATTGCTGACCTATTTCAACAGCCCTAGCACACTTTCGCCAAATTTGGCTCGTTTAACAGCCATGCATCAAACTATGTTCGCGGAATGCAGGCGAACAAGCCACTATGGCGCGGGCTTGTTGCCGCACCGAGCAATACAATTACCTGAATCAGAGAGCCTAGGTCTCGCCACTTTGCCGCAGAAGATTATGCGAAGAAGGGGATGAGTCACCGAGCATCAGGGCCTGAGGCCCCGCCTCGGCACGCTGCTGTGGTGCTACTGAACCGTACCCATATTTAACAGGCTGAGCATACGGGCTTCGTTGAGGCGACCCGTTTCCTCTACCACCAGTTGTTGGCTGCGGAACCACGCTTTTTTTGCGTCGATCACATCACTGGTCGTAGCAAGGCCCGCGCGACGTTCTTCTTCCACGTCTGCCACCCTTGATTGGTTCTGACGAACCTGTTGCTGCAACTGCCCAACTGAACGCTCCAAAGAGGCTATGTTGTTCCAGCCAAAAGTTACGTTCTCCACAAGACGTTCAAGTTCGAAAATATATTCCTGCTGAAGCGCCTTCAGCTCTTCTTCAACCCGGCGTTGTCCGGCAAACAGGCGGTTTCCCTGGTACAGCGGTGCGGACAGCGTGAGCGAAATCCCTGACTCGTCTCCGAACGAGCCGTTACGCCAACCGCCCGCAAGCTGTCCCCGCAGGTTTATGCCTGGGAACCGGCCACGTTGGGCAGCTTTGACTTCGGCCTGCTTGCCTGCGAGTCGACGAGAAAAGGCAATGATATCAGGATGGTTGATCTGTGCCCGGGTCTGCGCCTCCTCCAACGTTTCTGCGCGAAAGGCGAGATAGAAGGCTTCGATCTGGACTTGGGTTACGCCGTTAGTCTGCTTGGTTCCCGTCAGACGTTGCAGCTGCTGCTGCGCACGGATGACTTGGAACTCGGCGCGGGCAATTTCCGAGCGGGTCAGGGAAATCTCAGTTTCGACCTTGCGCAGGTCAACGCGTGTTGCGACCCCCGCATTCACCTGCGCCTGCAATCCGCCAACCTGCTCCACGAGGTCGGCGAGCTGGCGATTGAGAATGTTCAGCAGGTCTAGCTCCCGAACCAGCGTCAGGTAGGCCTCTGACACTTCCTCAGCGATATCCAGGCGGGTGGCATCCACCATCGAAGCCTGCGCTTCAGCAAGCCGTCGCGCCGCCTGGACTTCGGCTCGGGTTTTGCCCCAGTCGAGCAGCGGCTGTTCGACTGCGATCCCCAGCACTTGCGTGCTGTCCCCGGAAATCGGATTGCCCGAGAGGTCTGTAACGGACCGGATTGTGGGATAGCGGCCCGCTTTGGCTTGATTAATCGTATAGCGAGCGCCCTCGGCCTCTGCCTGCGCAGCGCCGACGCGCGCATCCCGGTTCAGCGCATCGCCAATTGCTGTTGCCACCGGGTATGCGGCTGCTTCCTGCGGACCAGACTGCTGAGCGAGCACAAGACACGGAGACATGCAGAGGGCAGCCAGGCTGACCACGACAGCCGCCAGCAGGCGCGCCAGCGGTTTCTGAATGTCGTCGTCCACGATCTGATAGGCCATGCGGTCAGCTCCCCCTCAGGGCTCGGTCAAGCACTTCTTCGAGCGGCTGGAAGAAGATTTCGATGGGCCGCTTAGGCTCTCCATTATCGACAAAGATATCGACCGGCATGCCCGGTGTCAGGCTAAGCGTCCGCCGCGACGTATCCGAGCGCGCCTGCTCGGCCAGCGCTGCGTTCAGTCTCGCGTATTCCTCCGGCGTGAAGACCACACGCAGATTGTAGTACGGCGTACCGGAATTCGGATCGGTGATCACGTCGGCTGAGATGCTATCGACCAACCCAATGAGCTCCGGGGTGGAACGCGTGGGAAAGGCGGTAAATCGTGCGTTGACCTCAGCCCCCATGCTGATCGAATCCCTGTCGATGGTGCGCAACTGGGCCTCGACGACAAGTTCGTCATCGTCAGGCACAATTTGCATGATGGGCTCAGAGGGCGGAATAACCCCGCCCACGGTTGCAAACGAAAGGTTCAGCACCCGCCCCTTTTGCGGTGCGGTGATCTGCGTCCGGGAGACAACATCACGCAATCCAAGCAGCTCTTCTTCGATCTCCAGAATGGCATTCTGTGTCTTTGCAATCTCCTCTGACACCTCCCGGCGGCGGTCGCGGTCGAGCTGGAGCGACTCAGCCTTGGCTTCCTCGATCTGGACGTTGAGCTGACCAATGGCCGACCGCTGCTGGGCGATCTGGAAGTCCGTCTCGCTCAGCGACAGCTCCTTGGCCACAACCTTGTCACGCTGCGTTAAATTACTCGCCAGCAAAGCACGCAGATTGGCCAACTCTTCCTGATTGATCGAACGCTGCGCTTCCAATGCCCTGATCTGGGCCAACCGGCCTGTGATGTCTTCCTCAAACCGCGCTATACGTGTGATCAGCATTTGTTTTGCGCCCTCGAGCTGATCGAGTCTGTCGAGGTAAAGCTCCCGCTGCTGGAAGAAAATCTCGGACTCGTCCGCTTCGGACAGCCCTAGGTCGGTCAGGCTGTTGAAGCCCAGCGAACCATCGTTTCGTTGTTCAGCTTTGAGCCGGTCCAGCGTCGCTGTGAGCACCCCGAGGCGCTTGATCATCTGGTCCTGCCGGGAGCGCGACTGAACGTCTTGGAGCACAATCAGCTGCTGGCCGGCTTCGACCATATCGCCCTCTCGCACAAAGATGCTCTCGATAATCCCGCCTTCGAGGTGCTGGACGGTCTTCCGCTGGCTGTCCACGGCGACTTGCCCCTGCGCAAACACCCCTTGAGAGAGCTTCACCAACGAGGCCCAGGTAATGAACCCACCAAAGCCGATGAACAGCGCCAAAAAGGCAAAGACGACCGTTCGATCACGAACAATCGTAATCGGTTCTTCGGATTTTTCGAGGACGGCCAGCTCGGACTTGTCCTGCGTTCGAGCCGGCAGATAGATTGCCTCCAACGCGCGCTGTTCCGCACTGGCGCGGGCCGTTATTGGCTGCTCCTGATTGGGATCAGCCTCTGGCGTTGCGGCAGAAACCGAACCGGTACCCGGCGTTGCGGGGTTGGAGACGGACTGCGCTGCAGACTTCAACTTGGAAGCCTCAGCTGCCTGTGGGGTTGTAGGAGCAGTCTTGGCTGCCTTGGCTGCTTCTGCAGCCTCGACGCGCTTCACTCGGGCTTCTGCTTGGGCGCGGGCTTTGGCCTTCACGCCTTCAGGCGGGTCTTTTTCCTGATCGCTCATTGTGCGTCACCCTCTGCTTCTCCAGGGCTGTCTTCGGACGGGGCACCCATCTGCTCTGTCTTTGGTCTAACGGGCTGCGCTGCAGCAGCCCGACCAACGGCGTCGGCTTCAGCTTGCTTTTGCTTTGCGGCGGTGGCCTCGTCCTGCTCTTTCTTGATCGCTTCAAGCACGACCGCTTTCGGGCCGACGATGGCACGGTCAGGGCGCATGATGCAGAGCTTGTCCGCGATTCCGACCAAATTGCGGTTGTGAGTCACAGCGATGACAGCGGCATTGCGCTTTTTCAGGCCGAGGATCGAGCGCGCCAGTGCTTCCTCGCCTTCCTGATCGAGGTTAGAGTTCGGCTCATCCAGCACCACGAGAACAGGATCGTTATACATCGCACGTGCGAGCCCTAAACGCTGACGCTGCCCACCGGACAGCCCGGCACCGCTCTCCCCCAGTGCCGTTTCATACCCACGCGGTAGATTGAGGATCAGAGAGTGGCAGTGAGCCTGCTGCGCAGCGGCAACAACCTTCTGGCTGTCGATTTCCTCGAACCGGGAAATGTTCTCAGCAACGTTGCCGTCGAAGAGATCAATCGACTGAGGCAAGTAGCCCAAATACTTCCCTCGGTCTCCAGAGTTCCACGTGTAGACATCGATATTGTCCAAGCGGACGGTGCCGCCTCGCACCGGCCAGACCCCCGTAATGCATTGCACCAGCGTTGATTTCCCGACCCCAGAGGGGCCGAGAATGCACATAAACTCCCCCGGTTGGACGTCCAGTGACAGACCGCGGATCACCGGCTTCTGCGTGCCCGGTGGCTGGGCGACCAGATCCCGGACGACAAGCGAAGCCTTTGGCTGTGGCAGCTCCATGGCTTCGGCGCGCTTTGGCACATCTTCGAGCAGGCCGACGAGCCGCTTATAGGATTGACGCGCCTGAATGGCACCGCGCCATGCCCCAATGGCCTGCTCAACCGGCGCTAATCCTCGCCCCATTATAATCGAGCCAGCGATCATCATTCCGGCGGTAAAGGTCGAGCCAGGCTGGATAGCGAGGTAAGCACCGATGCCCAGAACCCCGATCTGCAGCCCCAGACGGATCGACTTGGTCATGCCTTGTATCGCGCCAAGACGACTGACAGCACGCGAAGAAAAATACACTGACGGGTCGTGCTTGTTCATCCAGCGGGTCAGAAGCCGGGTCAGCATGCCCATGGCTTCGAGCGAACCGGCGTTCTTCAACGAGCTTTCGGAGAACGAATTCGCCTGTACGCCAAAGCGTCCGGCTTCGCGGAAAAGGCCACGGGTCGATACTTCCGCGATCAGCGCCAGTGCAAAGATGACGATGGCACCAATGAAGGACATCCAGAACAGCCACGGGTGCAGAAACCAAAGAATACCGATAAAGAACGGGGCAAACGGCGCGTCAAAGAACGCAAGCACCGAGTTGCTGCTAAGAAAATTTCGCAGCTGATCAAGATCGCGCAGCGGCTGCGTTCCTGCATCGCCCGGACGCGCACCATAGGCGGCCCGCACCCTGAACAGCGAACCAAAGACCTGCCCCGACAACTCGCGATCAACGTAGCGCCCGACGTTAGCAAGAATGCGAGAACGAGCGGCTTCGAGCATCGCCAACAAAGCGATGAGCGCAACCGCGATTCCCATGAGCGCGTAAAGCGTCTCCTCTGACTGCGACGGAATTACCGAGTCATACACTTGAAGCATGAATATTGGGCTTACAAGCAGTAGGAGATTGGTGAAAACCGATGTCACCAGAATGGCCCAAAAACCAACCTGTGCGCTATCAAGCGCTTGTCGCGCCGCATTGGGCGCTGCAGCGCCGCGGTTTCTGTTCTGCGATGCTGCGGTCATGCAGGCACGCCTTTCTTGAAACTTTGAACTATTTTGAACCTTATTAGGCCACTTTGGCGCATAATCAAAACGGCATTTTTAGGACATGGAAGATGATTTTCTCGGCTCGTGGATGCTGCCGCCCGACCAAACTCGCCCGGACCGACGGCAGCCTCACGAAATCAATGAGAGCACGATCAGACTTGACCGCCCTTCTCTTGCCGTGTTCGGGCGCTGTAAGGCCCGTTTTGAATGTGCCGCATCCAACCTCGAAAATCGCTGGCCTTCCGCGTTCCATCCCTTGTTTGGGGCAAAATTCTGCCCAGTTTCGTCCGGCTGCAACCGCCAGAGACGGCCCCATCCGTAAAACAGCTCAGGCCACATTGAAGTTCCCTGCTCGCACCCCAATTAAAGCATACAGGAAAGCGGTAACGCATTGAAAACAAACCATTATTAAAGGCAGGCTTGGCTTTTCTCTCAACACCCCAAAGCTGTACGCCAGTAGTACGTCATAAAACGACTCGGGCGCAAGCGAGATTATGCGTCATTTTTGCACCAGGTCGACGCCCTGTGACTCAGAAGACTCAGTTATGAGAACAGACCGGAACATGCGCACTTTAATCTCAACTCTCTAGAACATTCGACTGCGCAATGTGGCGCTATCATCGACAATACCCGTGCCTTACCCCCAATGTGGCGACAACAGGCTTTGAAAGAAAATCATGGTTGAATGGCGTATGCCCGGTGTCGTTGTCTCAGCGCGTCGCTTCGGAGAGGGCGATCTGGTCGTGCATGCGTTGACGGAGGAACTCGGGCTGCATGCCGGACTGGTGCACGGCGGCGGTGCCAAGCGCAACCGCGTGGACTTCGAAATCGGTAACAGGCTCGATTTTTCTTGGGCGGGTCGGTTGAACGAGCACCTTGGTCGTTATCGGGCCGACCTGATCGACGCCCCATCAGCCAGCATCATGCATGATGCCGACCGACTAGCAGGATTGGCCAGCCTTTGCGCGTTGATCGACACCGCCCTGCCCGAACACGAACCTGCGCCCGGGCTCTGCGCGGCTTTCAATCTATGGCTGGACCAAATCAACGAACCCCATTGGGCACCGCTTCTGGTGCGGATTGAGTTGGGTTTGTTGGAGGTCCTG
Source organism: Kiloniella sp. (assembly GCA_002690455.1). Lineage (GTDB taxonomy): Bacteria > Pseudomonadota > Alphaproteobacteria > UBA7985 > UBA7985 > UBA7985. Next base: position 33,934 of record NZET01000017.1, on the reverse strand, counting down.
GGCTTTGGCCTCGACCTCTCGTCTTGTGCTGTGACCGGGGAGACTGACAACCTCACACACGTATCACCACGGACCGGACGGGCGGTCTCCGCGACAGCAGCAGAGCCCTATCTCGACCGACTCCTGCCCTTGCCCGCGTTTTTGCTCGGCGGTACCCGAGCCGAAGACACAGACGTGCTTGCAGGGCTAAAGCTGGCGGGGCACTTCCTCGAACGCCGGGTGTTTAACGTCCATAATTGGACGATGCCGCCTCAGCGTACGCTGCTAGCACAGCGCCTGCAGCGGCGCATTGACGAAGCGGCGGACTGAAACGTGTCAACCGCTACTTCTATGGCAAGCCCCCTGGACCCAGTTGAGACGACAACCGCGGCTGAACGCATAAACCAATACAAGCCGCCCCTCTGGCGCCTGCCTCCAGCACTTTGGCTGGCGCTGGGGTGCATGGCGGTGATCCGCTTTACCCTGATGCTCGGCACCGGACCAATCCATGACGAGGCCTACTATTGGACCTGGAGCCAGCGGCTTGATTATGGCTACTACGACCAGCCGTTTCTGGTCGGATGGCTACTGTGGCCTTTTGTCAGCCTACTCGGGGATCAAGCATGGGTTTTGCGGCTGGCTTCCGGCGGACTGACCCTGCTGACCAGCGCATTTCTCGCCCGGTTGGCCTTGGACCTGTCTGCGGCGTCTCATACGGTATCGACGGCTGATGACGGCCAGCTGAAGCAGGCAACGAACGGGTTATTGTTCCTCTTCATCACCAGTCCTGGCCTGTGGGGGCTCGGGCTGTTCTACGTCCACGATACCGTTATGATGACCTGTCTTAGTCTCGGACTACTCTTGGGCACCCGCGCCGTGCAACAGGGATCGATGGCCTTGTGGTTGGTAACGGGCCTGGCTCTCGGGCTGGCCTTCTCGGCCAAAGTCTCGGCTGCCCTCTGGATTGCAGCCTTTGGACTAGCGTTGTTGATCTCTCCTTCGGGGCGAGCGCAACTGACCCGGCCTGGCCCTTGGATCTCAGCTCTGTTTGTTTTGGCGGCAGTGGCGCTGTTCGTGGTCTGGAACGCCAACCATGGCTGGGTAACTTTCCGCCACGTCAGCACGGAACATCTCACCGCCGAACCCGACAGGTTGGGCGACCGTCTGGGTCGTTTTGGTCTGGTGGCCATCGGTGTTGCGGTGCTGGCCGGACCGGGCGCACTGGTACTGTTTCGAATTCCGGGGTGGCCTGCTCCGGTAAAGCCAGGCAAACGGCCCGATTATCAGCGTATCGAAAGGCTTGGCATCACCCTGTTTATCGCCTTGCCCCTCTTGTTCATCTTTGGCCTTAGCCTGGCGCGGGACGTGCTCCTGAACTGGCTACTCCCCAGCACCTTAGTGTTGACAGCGGTCGCGGCCAGTCGCTGGCCCGGTGCCGGCCCTGCATGGCTCAAAGGGGCCGGTCGCACGCTGTCAGTGACCACCGGAGCCGTGCTTTGCCTGCTTCTTCTCATCCCGCTGGCGATGCGGGAACCGCGCTGGATGCTAGAGAATGCCCGCGATTTATACGGTTGGCGGTCAGCCATTGCAGACCTGCAAGCGTACCGAGATGCGGTTTATCCCGGTCATTCCATCGTCGGACACTATTATCTGCTGGCCAGCCAATTGGCCTTTCATCAGAACCACGTTCGCCCGTCAGTCGGCACCGACCCCCGACCGCATCAGCTCCGGCTGTTCGCAGATCCGAACGATGCGACGCGGACGGCACAAGCCACGCCGCTCTTAGTGCTCGCGGCGGACGCCGCGAGCGGTCGCGCGGCGCTTCAGGATGCGTATTGCAGCCTCAGACCCCTTGGCCCGTGGCCGGTGACCCATGGCGCGGTTACCATCGATACACCTTACCTGTTCAGAGTTGACCGTCCGCGCCGCGCGGATGGCCTTTGCCCTTCAGCACAATCAAAATAAGCCCCGCGTCGACCGCGCCAGGGCGGACGGATCAGGCCAGTTCAGGTCACAAACATGTGCTTGAAGCTCGAGCCCAAGGTCTGCTTATAGGCATCCCGCTCGACCAAACGGTTTGTCCAGGCTTGCACCCGTGCCTGATCCACGCGCTTGATCATGGGGAGCGCGTAGAAGCGATACATGAATGCCCCGACGGCGATGTCCGCCAGGCTCAGGCTGTCCCCAACCAACCAATCACGGTCCCCAAGGGTTTGGCCCACGGTCAGCATGTTGGCCTGAAAACGCCGGGCTGTGATGGCAATCACCTTCATGTTTCTCTTGGCAGGCGGGGTCTTCACCACACCGAGGAACAATTGGGCAAAGTCGCTGTAGAGCGTACCCAGAGCGTAGTCCATCCATGCATCAATCTGCGCGCGTAGCCCTGGATCAGCAGGATAGACCCCCTCACCGCCCGGCCGTGTGGTCGCGAGATAGCGCAGGATGGCATTCGATTCGAAAACTGCTGTTTCACCATCGAGCAGCACCGGCACCCGACCAACCGGGTTCATGGCCAGGAATTCTGGATCGTCCAGTCCGCCAAATTTACCGCCCTTTTCGATCTGCTCATAGGGCAGGCCTAACTCAGCTAAGAGCCACATGACCTTTTGAACGTTGACGGAATCATTACGGCCAAAGAGTTTCAATGACATCTCTGCACTCCGACGGTTAAATAATTGTCCGAATGGTTTTAACCCAGACTAGGGTTACTGCAAGAGGATGACAGCCATAGTCTGCATGCGACGATGTAAATCTGTTTTACCTGAGCAAAAGCCGGTATTAACGCTGGCAAAACACAGCGTGCGGGAGAAATAACATGAGCGCCGTTGATTATAAGGTTGCCGATATCGGCCTGGCCGACTGGGGGATGAAAGAAATTGCTATCGCCGAAACGGAGATGCCAGGCCTCATGGCGCTGCGCGAGGAATTTGGTGAGAGCAAACCGCTGGCCGGCGCGCGGATTGCCGGCTGCCTGCACATGACGATACAGACAGCCGTGCTGATCCAGACACTCGAAGCGCTTGGCGCGAGCGTGCGCTGGTCATCCTGCAACATCTATTCGACGCAGGATCAGGCAGCCGCGGCTATTGCGGCGTGCGGCACGCCGGTCTTCGCTTGGAAAGGCGAGACCGAAGAAGAATTCTGGTGGTGCATCGAGCAAACCATCACTGGACCTGACGGCTGGACCCCAAACATGGTGCTCGATGACGGCGGCGACCTGACTCAGATCCTGCATGATAAGTACCCAGAGATGCTGGCCGACGTACGCGGGATTTCCGAAGAAACCACCACTGGCGTTCACCGCCTCTACGAAATGGCACGAGACAACAAGCTGTTGGTGCCAGCAATCAATGTAAACGACAGCGTGACCAAGTCTAAGTTCGATAACCTTTACGGTTGCCGCGAATCGCTGGTGGATGCGCTGCGACGCGGCACTGATGTGATGATGGCCGGGAAAGTTGCCGTCGTCGCCGGCTTTGGCGATGTGGGCAAAGGCTCGGCGGCCTCGCTGCGCAACGCGGGCTGCCGGGTCATGGTGACCGAAGCTGACCCGATCTGTGCACTGCAGGCTGCGATGGAAGGCTTTGAAGTCGTTACCATGGAAGAAGCTGCTTCGCAGTGCGATATCTTCGTCACCGCGACTGGCAACATCGACATCATCACGCTCGACCATATGCGCGACATGCGCGATCGGGCGATCGTCGCAAACATCGGCCACTTCGACAATGAGATACAAGTGGCCGAGCTGCGAAACTTTAAGTGGCATAACGTCAAGCCGCAGGTGGACGAGGTTGAATTCCCCGATGGCAAGCGCATCATTCTGCTCTCTGAAGGCCGATTGGTGAACCTCGGCAATGCGACCGGACACCCGTCCTTCGTCATGTCGGCATCGTTCACAAACCAGACGCTGGCGCAAATCGAGCTTTGGACCAACGCCGATAACTATGAGCGTCAGGTTTATGTTCTGCCTAAGCATCTGGATGAGAAAGTGGCCAGCCTGCATCTCGCTAAGGTGGGTGCAAAGCTGACAACGCTAAGCCAGGAGCAGGCTGCGTATATCGGCGTCACCCCGGAAGGCCCTTTCAAGCCTGAGCCCTATCGTTACTAAGACGAGGTCATTTGTGAGTTGTCGCGCTGCCCGTGTCGAAGCGCGACAACAAACACCGGCTCCCTGATGCCTGACAACGCCCGCCGCGCCGGATGAAAATAACTTCCCAGCTCCCCCGCTGCGTGTGGATGAAAACCGGTTCCCGCACTCGCATAACATGTTGAAGCCCGGACTGGTCACTGGCATAGCTAGGGACTGAAACAACCGGCGCTGCTTCAAGCGCCGGGGCGAGGATCAGCCCCTGGTGAACCAAGACCCTTCTCTCTCCACCGCGCTCGTCAAAGACGCTGATGCGGTCAAACGCGGAGCGCTGACTGCGACCGGTTTCCGCGCCGATGATGCCTTTTTGGGTGTACATCGTTCGGTCACGGGGAACCGTTGGGTCTCACGCAAGGCCAGTGAGGAAGTTGCCACTGAAATCGCCGCGCGAACTGGCCTGCCCGCCCCCGTCGCCCGGGCGCTGGCGTCACGATCGGTCGACCCTGAGCGGGTGCAGCACTTTCTTGAACCCCGCCTGCGTGATGTCCTGCCGGATCCGTCACACTTGCTCGACATGGACACGGCGATCGAGCGGACGATCGCGGCAATCTTGACCGAGGAGTCAGTCGCACTTTTCGCCGATTTCGATGTTGATGGCGCGACCAGTTCGGCACTGGTCCGCCGCTTCTTCCGCGCTTTGGGCCAGGAAGTCCGCTGCTATATCCCTGACCGACACAAAGAAGGCTATGGCCCCAAGGTCGAGAGCATGCGGCAGCTTGCGCTCGACGGGGCGAACCTGATTATCACCCTCGATTGTGGGGTTATGGCCAACGATGCTGTCGAAGCTGCGAACGGTGCCGGTGCGGATGTCATTGTGCTTGACCACCATATGGCACCCGAAGTCCTGCCACCCGCGGTGGCGGTCGTAAACCCGAACCGCCTCGATGACCCCAGCGAGCACGGCATTATCGCCGCCTGTGGCCTGACCTTCCTGTTCCTCGTGGCGCTCAACCGCGCCCTGCGGGACATGAATTTCTATGAAGACCGCGGCATCACCCCACCGGACCTGATGAGCATGCTCGACGTTGTGGCCATGGGAACAGTGTGCGACGTGGTTCCGCTGCTCGGCCTCAACCGCGTGTACGTCAGCCAAGGGCTAAAGATCCTCGAACGCTGGGCCAACCCCGGCATGAAGGCCCTGCGCGAGATCACCGGACGCAACGGCGCGCTGACGCCAGAGGTCTTCGGCTTCGACCTTGGCCCACGGATCAACGCTGGTTCACGCATGGGCGAAAGTTGGATTGGTTCGGACCTGCTGTCCACCGATGACCCCGAACGCGCCAAGGAACTGGCACAACGGCTGGATGACCTGAACCTCGAACGCCGCGCGGTCGAAGCCGACGTGATGAAGCAGGCCAAGCGCGTGGCGCTGGAGAACCGCGCTGTCGTTCCCCCGATTCTGATCGCTGGCGGAGAAGGCTGGCATCCCGGCGTCATCGGCGTGGTCGCCGGACGGCTCAAGGGCAACCACCGCCGCCCCGCTATCGTCGTCAGCTTCGAAGGCGGCATCGGCAAAGGCTCGGGCCGTTCGATTCCCGGCATTAACCTCGGTGGCTTGATCCTCGAAGCGCGCGAACGTGGCCTACTGCTCGAAGGCGGGGGGCACGCCATGGCCGCGGGCCTCGCCATCAGTGAGGACAAGTGGCCAGAGTTTGTCGCCTTCATGGAAGCCGAAGTCACCGCCCGTCTGGACCAGGCCCCCGACCCGGATGTCATGGAGTTTGATGTCGCCATGACCCCGGCGGCCGTTACCTTTGAAACCGTACAAGTATTCCAAGGCATGGAACCCTTCGGCCAGGGCAACCCCCGACCGCGCGTCGCCCTGACCCGCCCGCGCGTATCCAACGCCACCATTGTGGGCGAGAAGCACATCGCTGTGCAACTCGAAGGCTCCGATGGCGCTCGGGTGCGCTCTATCGCCTTTCGCGCGGTAGAAACCCCACTGGGCCATGCCCTGCTGCACCGAAGCGACCGCCCGCTCCATGTCGCCGGACACCTCGCGCTCGACGAGTACCGAGGCGGACGTAACGTGCAAATGATTATCGAAGACGCAGCCGAAGTGCCGCCGGCCTGACCCCTATCCGGCCCCACGGCACGAGAAGAAGGCTGCCTACGTCCAGGGTGTCGCGCTGTGCGCCGCCCATTCACTCGCGTCGAGCGCGCCGGCGATCGCGCGCACGCACGTGTTGATTGACAGGTGCGCAGACACGTTGCCTTAGCCCTTAAAATGAGGCACCATGCTTGAATTGGAATGCGTTGCTCACGTTCGTCGTAAGCACGCACCCAACGCGTCCATACCGGCGCGCGTCTGGTTTATTTTGACAGCTTGAGCCTGAGGAGACGCCATGCCTTCGCGCAACCGGCGTCAGCGTCCTGTCGGCAGCCTGCTGCGTTCCGCGGCTGAGGCGTGGACGCTGGCCATTTTGATTGCAGTCTACGGGCTTTGGGCCCTGCTCACGGTGGTCTTGCCCGACGTGCCGCTGTGGTTGAGCTGTCCTTTGCTGGTGCTGATCGTGGTGCAGTTCATGTCGCTGCAGCATGAAATCGTTCACGGCCACCCGACCCGCTTGCGCTGGCTGAACGAAGCGTTGGTGAGCCTGCCACTGGGGCTACTGTTTCCCTATCGCCGTTACCGGACCCTGCACCTGCATCACCACAACGATGAGAACCTGACCGACCCGTTCGACGACCCCGAATCCTGGTACTTCGAGCCCGGGGACTTCGCCCGGCAGCCAGCGCCCGTGCGCTGGCTGTGGCGGGCCAATGCCACCTTGCTGGGGCGGCTGGTGCTCGGCCCGGTGCTGTCGGTAGTCGGACTGGTGCGCATGGACCTGCGCGCGATCCTGCGTGGGGATCGGGGGATTCTGTGGGACTGGGTGCTGCATTTGCTCGGTGTCACGGCCGTGCTGCTGATCCTCAGCCTGGCCGGCTTCAGCCTGCTCGCCTACCTCGGTTTTGTCGCGCTACCATCTATGTCAGTGCTGATGATCCGCTCCTTCGCGGAGCATCGCGCGTCAGAGGCCAAGGAACACCGCACCGCGATCATCCCTGACCGCGGCCTCTTCGCCCTACTGTTCCTGAACAACAATCTGCACGCGGTCCACCACAGCCACCCCACCGTCGCCTGGTATCGGCTGCCGCGCCTGTTTCACGAGCAACGCACACACTTCGAGACCGCCAACGGCGGCTATGGCTACCGCAGCTATTTCGCGATGATCGCACAGCACCTGCTGCGGCCGGTCAACACCGTCGCGCACCCGATCTGGCATCGGGGCAACCGCACCGTGCCGCTGGAGCGCAACCGCGACGACCGGGGCTAGCGCAGGATATCAGTCTTCGACGCTGTAAACCGCTGGCTGCTCGACCATGCACGACAGCCCGGCCAGCGCGCCTGCGACCTTGTCTGCGACCGAACGCGGCGCGGCGTGGGTGAGGATGAAAATGTGTGCGCGGCTGCCGTCAGCGTCGGTCTGCAGGATTTTCTCAACCGACAGCCCCTGCTCGCTCAGCACTTGGCTGACCTCGGCGATCACGCCCGGGCGGTCGTCGACCAGCAGACGCCAGAACCGGCGTTCTTCGGCAGCGCCCTCGCCCGAAGCCGCACCCGAAGCCGCACCCGGCGCAAAATGCCCGAACAACGGCGGATTGATCCCGCGCGCAAAATCCATGATGTCAGCCACAACAGCAGAGGCCGTCGGCCCCTCGCCTGCGCCGCGCCCGCGCATCATGATCTCGTCAACCGGGTCGGCCTGCACCACCACGGCGTTGAAGCTATCCTCGACCGCTGCAATGGGGTTGCCCAGCGGCACCATCACCGGCGCCACGTACTGGCGCACGCCCGGCCCACCGACGCGCGGCTTGGCTACGCCTAGCAGCTTGAGTGAAAAGCCGAATTCCGCTGCCATTTCAATGTCTTCGAGCTTCACCTCGCGGATCCCGCGCAGGTCGATGGCACCAAAGTCCGGCACCCCGCCAAAGGCGACGGCGGACAGGATGGCGAGCTTGTGCGCCGCGTCCACCCCGTCGATGTCAAACGACGGGTCCGCCTCCGCATAGCCCAGCGCCTGCGCCTCGGCCAGCACGTCGTCGAAGGCCCGGCGCTCGGTGCGCATTTTGGTCAGGATAAAGTTACAGGTGCCGTTCAGGATCCCCGCGACCATCTGCACCCGGTTGGCGGCCAGCCCTTCGCGCAGGCCCTTGATCGCCGGGATACCGCCCGCGACCGCAGCCTCGAAATACAACGCGCCGCCGTGCTCGGCGACCAGCGCGGCCAGCTCGGCCCCGCGTTCGGCGACCAGCGCCTTNTTCGCCGTCACAACCGCCTTGCCCGCCCGGAGCGCGCCCAGAACCGCGTCGGCACCCGCGCCGCTNGTCCCGCCGATCGCCTCGACCAGCACGTCGACATCATCGCGCACGGCCAGCGCAGCGGCATCAGCCTCGAACGCCAAGCCAGACAGATCGACTCCCCGATCCCGGCTGGCATCGCGCGCGGAAACNGCCACAACCCGCAGCGCCCCGCCGGTGCGTGCGCTGATCTCTGCCTGATTCTCGGTGAGCAGGCCCAGCACGCCGACCCCAACCGTGCCCAGCCCGGCAATACCGATCCGCAGTTCTCCTCCGCTCAAGCCCTTGGCCATCGCCACCGTCCCTCGTTCTCGTGCCTATTTCGCCTTTGGCGACTGTTGTAGCCGAGGCCGCGCGGGCTTACAAAGGCGCAAAACGCAGGGTCACCCTGAGCGACACGCTCTGTCACCCCGAGCCACACCTTCTGTCACCCTGAGCCTGTCGAAGGGGGGCAGCAAGCACACAGGCGCGACCGATCCGTCTGCCAAATACGCGACTCACGCCAGACGAATCGAGGTCGCAGACTTGATGACGCGACGCACATTGATGGTGCTCACGCGATATGCTGGAGATCCAGGCTATTGCACCTGCTTTGGCTGCACATCGAAGTCAAATAACAGGTCACGGTCGCGCTTGGGTTCCCGAACCTCGCCCTCCAATCCTTCGAGCTTAGGCAGGGGATCCTGCGAACCTTCAACCTGCAGCTCGTTGAACCGTCGCGCTTGTGGCATGACCTGCGTCTCTAGCGTGCCGATGAAACCGTTGTAACGATTGACCGACTGGTTGAGAGCATCGCCAAGGTCGCCGACCCTCTGCCCCAAATTGGCGAGGCGCTTGTACAGCTCCTGCCCCGTCTCCGCTATCTCCACGGCGTTCCGTGCCATGGTTTCCTGCCGCCATCCGTAGGCAATGGCCTTAGACAGCGCGACAAGTGTCGTCGGCGTCACGATCAGAACCTTTTTGGCCACTGCATCTTCAAACAACGAAGGATCACGCTCGGCGGCGGCGGCAAAGAAGTTCTCACCGGGGATGAACATCGCCACGAAGTCCGGCGTAAATGGCAGTGCCGTCCAATACTTCTTCTCCGCCAGGCCGCGCATGTGCGCTCGAATCTCGCGGGCGTGTTTGGCAAAACAAGCCTCTTGCATCGCTGGGTCATCGGTCTCAAGGGCTTCAAGGTAGCCGTTCAGCGAAGTCTTCGCGTCGACGACGATAAACCGCTCTCCGGGCAGACGGATGATGGCATCGGGCCGCAGATGGCCCTCTACCCCATCGAGGGTCTTTTCAGTTTCGAAGTCGACGTGCTCAGCCATTCCGGCAAGTTCAAGCACGTTTCGCAGCTGATGCTCACCCCAACGTCCCCGGGTCTTTGGTGCTGCGCGCAGGGCGTTCACCAGCTTGTTCGTCTCACTTGCCGCATTCGCAGACTGGGCCGCCAGCGACTTCACTTCCTGACTGAGGTTACCGTAAACCTCTCGCTGTTCTTTCTGGTAGCGCTCAACCGTTTCACCCAGCGGCTTGAGCAGCGCGGCAATATTATCTTTCTTCTGGTTCAGATCTCCGGCTGCAGCCACACGGTGCTTCTCAAAAACCTGATTGGCCATGGCGATGAAGGACTGTTGATTGGACTGCAAAGCCTGCTGCGCCAGCAGTTTCATCTCACGCTCCAATTCAGCCCGCACGTCACTCAGCGTCTTCGCCTGCTGCTCGAACTGATCTTTCTGCGCCTGCAGGCGGGCCTGAAGACCACTGTTCTGCGCATGCAGTTCCGTCGCCTGTGCCCGAACTTCACTCAAGGCCTGTTCCCGCGCTTGCAACTGGTCCTCCATCCCGACCAACTGCGCCTCGGCATAGGCCGCTCGCCTTTGCGCATCCAGCAGGTCGCGGCGCGGCGCCCTCACCCCGGCGAAAATCCAACTGACCAGGCCGACAACAGCCATCGCAGCGATGAGAACAATCCAAAAAGGTAGGGCATCAAACATAGCCTTGGCATGAAACAAAAAATGAACAAATGCAAGGCTTACGCGTCAGATTCAGGCAAATTTGTTCGGTTACAGCCTGCTCGCCGAGTGCTAGATCAAGGTTATGACTTCGTCGCCAAACGCTAAACGTCTCTCCCCGCTCGCACCTGTGCTGACCCTTGTCGTCGCAGGAAGCACGCTGGTCTGGGGTCTGCGGTCGTCATCGATCTGGGTAATCCAGAACGCGATTTTTGGATTGGTGGATGCAGGAATCTCAGCAGAGGTCAAAACGCTGATCCTTGCCTTTGCCCTGTTCCTTGTNGAAGCTGCACTCGCGCTGGCCTTGGCGCTTGCCCGCTGGCGGCCGTCAGCTCTCAACTTGCTAGGCCTGTGCTTGATCGTTGCAGGCGTTATACTGGGGCAATTATTGGTCCGTGGACCGTTCTGGGCGCTGGCCATGCTTGGCGCTTGGATGGTGTGGGAATCTTTTTCCTTGCGCGTCCGGTCCTAGGGGGAGGAGTGCCAATGCAGCCGTTGACTTTTTTCCTGAATCCAGCCGCGCGCAAGGTATCCACGCGCGCACTAGCGCCCAAGATCGAAGCCTGGGCCAAGGCGACGTCGCACGAGTCAGCCGTGGTCAGTCCGGGCCTCGAAGACTTGCCCGCAGCCCTCGCCGNTTGCCTGAATCAGGGGCGCATCCCGGTCGCGGTCGGCGGAGACGGCACCGTGCACCAGCTCGTTCAGCACCTGCCCGAGCAGGCCTTGTTCGCGACCCTGCCCATGGGCTCAGGTAACGATTTCGCCCGCGCCCTAGGCTGGGTCGGTAACTTCGATCACGCCTTGCAGCAACTCAGCAACGCCCGGCCAGTCAGTCTGGATGCCATCTGCGTGGAACAGCCCGCCGGTACGCCCGCCTTCCTCACCCTCTCCATCGCTGGATGGGGCTTTGCCTGTGATGTCAATATTCAGGCAAATAACTCCAACGTACCCGGCCCGCTTCAGTACCCTGTGGGCGTTTATCAGGCTCTGGCCAAGGGCGGCACCCGCGGTGTTCGCCTGACCTTCGATAATGGTGACGTGGTCGAAGGCCGGTTTTGGACCGTCTTGCCCTGCAATACAGCAATGGCGGGAGGTGGGATGAAATTCTCACCACACGCCGACCCCCAGGACGGCATGATGGAAGTGCTGGCGCTGGGCGATGTCAGCACCCTTGGTCTGACGGCCTTGCTTGGCCGGGTTTACGTGGGCCGCCACCTCAGTCACCCGCGTGTGCACCTCTGGTGCTGCCGCGCTGTCTCCCTCGAACCAGTCGAAGAGGTTGCGGGCGCCTGGTCCCCCGTGCAGGCTGAAGGAGATATCTACCCCGGCGCAGAGGCGACCACGTTCCGCGTTATTCCGGGCGGTCTGAGAACGTTGGTTCCGGCGAACAGTCCTCTGGCTTCCTGAGGCCTGTCTGTCCTCGCTCCAATGCACCGACGAAAGGGTCTGAGAGCACAATGTCTAACGATGCCAACATGGCCATAGATACCGCCGAACGCGCTATGGATGTCCGTCCAGAGCATTCCCTCAATCAGGCACGTCTCAGCGCTTTCCTCGCTGAACACCTACCCGCAGGTGATGGCCGAGGACAGCTCTCGCTGGCACAGTTCGACGCCGGGCAATCCAACCCGACCTATCTGGTTACCTTCGCTGGACACCGTTACGTGCTGCGCAAGAAACCTCCGGGCAAGCTTTTGCCCTCGGCCCACGCCGTTGATCGCGAGTTCCGCATCATGCAGGCCCTCGCGAGGACGAACGTGCCCGTTCCCACCCTGCGGGTGCTTTGCGACGACGACAGTGTTATTGGAACCATGTTCTATCTCATGGATTTCATCGAAGGTCGGGTGTTCAAGGACCCCGCGCTGCCTGCTCTACCCGCGCCGGACCGCCACCGGGTCTTTGAAACCGCCACCCATACCCTTGCTCGACTGCACCAGGTCGACTGGCGTGACGTCGGGCTCGAAGATTATGGCAAACCTTCGGACTACATCGCGCGGCAGATCNGGCGCTGGTCAGGCCAATACGAGGCATCCAGGACCGAAAACATACCCGCCATGGATCAGCTTACCCTTTGGCTGAGAGACAACATGCCAGCCGATGTTAATGCGCCGCAAAACATCACCATCGCGCATGGGGATTTTCGCATCGANAACATGATCTACGGCCCGGACAGTCTCGATCCGATCGCGGTTTTGGACTGGGAATTAAGCACCATCGGTCATCCGCTGTCCGACTTTGCTTACTGCGCGATGATGTATTTCATCCCAGCTGGCGCGCAGCCCTCCCCTGGGCTAGCCGGACTGGATCTCACCGAGAACGGCTTGCCGTCTCTGTCCGAATTTGTTGCCATGTACGCAGATGCCGCCGGGCGAAGCGATGTCAGCGCCATAAACTATTACATGGCGTTTTCGAAATTCCGGATGGCCGCTATCCTGCAAGGCGTTTACAAGCGCTCCCTGGACGGTAATGCCTCATCCAGAATCGCCGGTCAGGTTGGGGAATTCGTTAAGACATTTGCCAAGGCCGGGCTCATGTTCTCCGACGGGACGTTACGGGTCGACTGATCCGGCTGCCGGGTCAGGCGTCCGCCTCGACGTAACGGGGGAAGACTCCTTCTGGCTTAGGCAACGGTGTGCCCGGAACCAAGCGATGCTCAAGCGCATTGAAGTCGCGCTTGCCCGTCGGCTGGCCGACCAGATCGAGTAATTTAGCCGTGCTCTCCGGCATCACCGGCTGCAGGATAAGCGTGACCCGCCGGACAGTCTCAATCACAGTGTAGAGCACGCTTGCCATCCGCATCGGATCCGTCTTTTTGAGCGTCCAGGGGGCCTGCGCGTCGATGTAGACGTTCGCTTCAGAAATGACCGCCCAAACCGACTCAAGCGCCCGGTTAAAGGACTGAACGTCCAGTAGCCCACGAACTTCGTTGAGCAGTGGCGCACCGGCTGCTGAAATAAGTGCTTCGTCCTCGGCGGTCAGTGTCGCTTCTGGCACCTGTCCGTCGAGGCTCTTGGCAATCATGGACAGCGACCGCTGCGCAAGATTGCCGAGGTTGTTGGCCAGGTCGCTGTTCATCCGCGTTACCATGGCTTCACGCCGGAAATCACCATCGTTGCCAAAGGGCACTTCGCGAAGCAGAAAATAACGCGTCTGATCCAACCCGAAAGTTGCCTTCAGCTCATAGGGGTCAATGACATTGCCGAGCGATTTGGAGATCTTCTCGCCCTCGTTGGTCCACCAGCCATGGGCAAAAACCCTGCCCGGCAGCGGCAGATCCGCTCCCATCAAGAAGGCTGGCCAGTAAATCGCGTGGAAACGCAGGATATCCTTTCCAACCAGGTGCATATCGGCGGGCCAGCGTGGCGCCGCATCCGGCCAACCAGTGGCGGTGAGGTAGTTGGTCAGGGCATCCAGCCAGACATACATGACATGGCGCTCATTTCCCGGAACTGGAACGCCCCAGTCAAAGGTTGTTCGCGAGATCGACAAGTCTTGCAAACCGCCTTTAACAAAGGAAATAACTTCGTTGCGCCGCCCTTTAGGCAGGATGAAATCAGGCTGGTTTTGGTAAAGATCCAACAGACGGTCTTCGAAGGCGGAGAGGCGGAAGAAATACGATTCCTCCTCGACCCATTCGACCGGCTTCCCGGTCGGCGCGAGTTTGGTGCCGTCAGGCCCTTCTTTGAGCTCCGTCTCATCGTAAAAGGCTTCGTCCGAGACCGCATACCATCCAGCATACTTGTCCAGATAGATATGCCCTGCCGATTCTAGCCGCTGCCACAGTTCCATACAGGCCAGCTTGTGCCGCGTTTCTGTCGTGCGAATGAAGTCGTTGTTCGAGAAGTTAAAGTCTTCGGCAAGTGCGCGAAAAACAGCCGAAACTTCATCCGTAAACTGCTGTGGCGTAATGCCTTTGGACTCTGCCGAGCGTTGGATCTTCTGCCCGTGTTCATCCGTGCCGGTGAGGAAATAGACATCGTAGCCGTCCAACCGTTTGAACCGCGCCATGACGTCGGCCGCCAGCGTGGTGTAAGCGTGCCCGATGTGGGGTCGGTCATTGACGTAATAAATCGGCGTGGTGACGTAGTAAGTCGGCGCGGTCATAATGGGCTCTGGTCCGGCAGAAACGTGAAACTCGGCCGACTGTAGCCCTCACCAGATAGAAATGCCTAAAGCAAAGTCAGCAACGCAGTTTGGCTCTGCCACCATGGGAGAGCCTCAGAAGGCATCGACCAGCGGTCTTCAGCGATAAATCCCGCCAGACCGGGTGCCATAAATCGCCTCATGCGGAATGACCGCGTTGTCGACAGGCACCGATGCCTCAAACCCAAGCCGCAGGTTCGGCACGACCTCAAAATCACCACCAACTTCAACCCACGTGCCAGACTCAAGGTCCGGCAGGTCGCCAAACGCCGTGATGCCATTAATCGCTGCGTATAGCTCACCGTACTGTCCCTGAATCGTCAGTCCAGCGCCGTATTCCCACGCCTCGCCCTGATTTGAGTCAATATGCCGCCCTTCCAGTCCCAGCATGAGCGCCGGGCTGAGCGCAATATCCGCCCGCGTGCCAGTCGCGATCCCGGTGTAGCCCTGCCCCCAGTTGGTGGTGAATGCCTCGACCTCAACGCTCATGTCGAGATTGTCCTGCATCTGCATCGCACCTTGCGGCATCGGGCCCATGAGCACCGGCTCAGCCTGCGGGTAGAACACCTGCGTATGAGCCAGAGGCGCTAAGGTCGCCATNAGGATCATTGCGACAGCCGACGCACGAGCCGGTCCGGCCTTGGCAGCGGCCTTCAAAAGGTACAAGGAAAAATGCATTGATTGGCTTCCATCAGGTGGGGACAATGTCATACGACGGAGCGGTCAATAAATCTACGCTGTGGTCTCCGCGGGACCGAAACTTGTCCGTTTTGGGACACGCTCAAACCCTGCTTGCAAGACATGGTCGGTGGCCTCAATAACGGCGCAGCAATTCTCGCCACTCATCTTCTGGATTGACCTTAATCGCATCTATCCTGGCAAAAGCTGCCAGCGCGTCGCGATACAGTCGCTGATCCTGACCGTTGCGGGTATTGTTCGGCCCCGGCTGGCGTGCTCGCAATGTTCTCAAGAATGGATTACGGAAACTCTGGTCACCGGTCTTGCCTATTGCCCCGGCGAGGGAAGCGGCCAGCCTATCACGCTGCCCGGTGCCTCCAGCGCTGGCAGCCTGTTCCAGCGCTGCCAGTTGTTCCAGCCAGCCCAGCACTTTACCGTCTGACAACCCGAGTGCCTGCCCTGGCGCGTAGCCCGCGGCCGCCCCCAATGTCGCAAGCTCCGGCTGGCCGGCAAAGTCGCACCATTGGCCAAAGGCTTCCGTACTTAGCGCGGCGAAGGAGACCTTGGCGCAGCGCGACAGCACGGTCGGCAGCAGACTGCCTAGTGATCGTGAAACGAGGATGAACATACCCCCGCGCGGGGGCTCTTCAAGCCGCTTGAGCAGGGCATTTGAGGCTTCGCGGTTGAGCCTTTCGGCCCCATCAATGATGACAATACGGCGTTCGGAAAAGGCGCCCGTCTTGGCGAAGAATGGCCCTATTCGCCTTACCACATCGATTGTGAATTCCGTCTTGTCCGCATGCTTGTCCAGATAAAGCATGTCCGGGTGCGCAGCCTGTTCGATCACCCGGGTCACGTTGGCACCCCGGTCAGCGTGACCCGACGAATCAGAAGCATCAGAAGGTCCGATACTGTCGGCCCTATCATCCGGCGCGAACACCTCGGCGACATCTGGTGTCAGCGCCTGTCCGCTCAGCAGAATTTTAGCAAGCACCATCGCGGCCGTCCGCTTTCCAACCCCGTCAGGGCCGTAAAAGATTACCCCTGCCGGTCCGTGACCACCCGGATAAAGGCGGGCGATCTGCGTCCAGGCTTGCTNCTGCCCGATCAGCCGCCGCGGTTGAAACGGCCCTAAATCGGTTTCANGGGCGCCACTTTGCAGCCGGCCAGCCACTAGAGCGCGCCCTCGAACTGCCCGACAATGGCATCCAGAACCCGCCGGTGAACAGCATCCACGCTGCCCGAGGCATCGATATTGACGACTGTGCCACGGGTTGAAGCGTCCCGCAGTACTTGGGTGTAAGCCGCCCGGACACGCGCGTGATAGCTGTCTTCGCGGGCTTCAAAGCGCTTTTCTTCATCCTCCCGCGCCCGCGCACGCGAGAGAGCATCCTCAGCGGATAGCGAAAACGCCAGCAGCAGATCGGGTTCCAGCCCGTCAGTAGCCATTTCGATCAAGGCATTCAGCCGCTGGGTATCAAGGCCAAGCCCACCCCCTTGGTAGGCAAGCGTCGAGTGGTAATAGCGATCGCAGACCACCCACCGCCCTGCTGCCAGCGCCGGACGGATCACCCGCTCTACCAGTTCATGCCGCGCAGCGTTCATCAGAAGTGCTTCGGTCCAGTTGAGCAAATCGCCTGGTTCGCCCTCGACCAGCAACGCNCGGATCCGCTCAGACGAAGGGCAGCCTCCGGGCTCGCGAACATGCTCAACCACGTACCCGGCCGTAGACAGGGCTTCGCTCAGCGCCCTTGCCTGCGTGGTCTTACCGGTGCCATCCGGCCCTTCGATGACGATGAATTTCCCCCGCACGGTGCGATGCTCACTCCGGTAAACCAAAGACAATATAACGTATCCCTGTTGAGACACGCTCTAAACGGCCGACTGAGTCAACACTTGCACCAGCAAGAACCGGCACTTCGTGGGGCTTGATCCCTGGTCCAGTGACGATCAGGGAGCCTACCTCTTGTCCCCGTTGAATCGGGGCGGGTATCGGCGAATTGTAGCTGAGTTGTGCACGAAGACTGCGATAAGCCTGCACCGGAATGGTCATGCGCACCTCCACCTTTGCCACCAGCGGAATGTGAGATGTTGTCCCCAACCAGACCGGTGCATACGCGATCACCTGCCCCGCCGCGAACAACGAATGGTTGTCGAAATGCGTCAACGCCCAGTCGATCAGGTTTTCAGCATCCATCTTCCGATCGGCTTCATTCTTGGCCCCGTTAAGCACGACCAGCACCCGCCGCCCGTCATCCGCAGCAGCGGACAGCATCACCCCATAGCCCCCGTCCTGGGTCCGTCCGGTCTTGATGCCATCGACGCCGAGCTTGCCCAATATCGGGTTCCGGTTGCGAAACGTCGAACCGCGATAGGTGATCGCGCTGGCGGTGAAGTACTCGTAGTAACCCCAGTGATCACTGATAAGACGAAGACCCAACTGCGTCATGTCCAGCGCCGTTGACACATGCCCCGGCTCCGGCCAGCCGCTCGCATTGACGAAGTTCGTGTTTTTCATTCCCAGCGCGGCGGCAGTCTGGTTCATGAGCACGGCGAAGCGCTCTTCGCTGCCTGCGAGGCCTTCGGCGAGGGTGATGGCTGCGTCGTTGCCCGACGCGACAATCAACCCGCGGAGCAAATCATGGACCGTCACCTTGCGTCCGGCAGGCAGCAGCATCGTGGAACCACCTCGTCGCGCGGCACGTTCACTGACGACGAACTCAGTACTCAGAGACACTTCACCGCGATTCAGCGCGCTAAACACCAGATAGGCTGTCATCACCTTGGTCATCGATGATGGGGTCATCTGCTCCGTGCTGTTTTTCTGCCACAGAACGTCTCGGCTCTCGACGTCAATGACCACCACTTGACGAGACAGTGCGGTGATCGCCTGCGCCGGGAAGGCGGCAGTCAGGCCCGCGAACATCAGCGCGAGCATCAGCAGGAGTGTCGGCACTATGCGATCTTTGGCGTGAGGGTGGCTGTAACGACAGATGCGAGGCGGGGCACCGACCCGTCGCGGAATGCGCTGTTCATTCATGGGTTAATGTCTTGCTTTCTGGTGGGTCAGGTTGGTGGCGTGGAGTCTGGGTTGGGGCGTCAAACCGCTTCATCACGGGGCAATCAACAAAAGCCGGATCATTTTACGACAGCTCAGTCGATAACGACCTGGGCATCCGCTGCCCCGGCAGAGATTACCCAGCCGAGAGCAACCCGGGCATCAGCATCAGTGGCGTAGGGGCCCACCCGGACCCGCCACAACTGCTTGCCGTTTACGATGGTCGGTTGCACCATGACGTTCCCCGTGTTGGCCAGTTGCTGCTGCATTGCCAGGGCGTTTGACCGTTGACCAAAGGCGCCAGCCTGTATGTAGAAGCCAGACGCGCTGCTTGGGTCAGTGGGTGCGGCGTTAAACACTGGAACCGCCGGCGCGTCGGATGCCACCGGACCGCTGACGGGTGCCGCAAACGGGTCTTCCAGCGGAGCGGTATCAACCGGCACACCTGGAGTAATGGTGGCAGAGACCGCAGGCTGCATCACAGCTGCAGGGTTGGCGATCACGGGTCCTGTCGGTGTGGGCAGGCTTGCACCCAACTGTCCGCCCGTGGCCATTGCGACGTTTCGGGTCACAGTTTCAACCACTTCGACACTGACTGACGCCAGCGTGCTCGCACTGATCCCCAGAACCCGTGCGGCTGCAGGGGTGACTTCGATCAGCTGAGTAAAGTCTGCCGGCCCTCGATCGTTGATCCGCATCAACGTGGCGCGGCCGGTATCAAGGTTGGTGACTTTGACAATGGTGGAAAACGGCAAGGTTCGGTGAGCGGCAGTCAGCAGACCTGGATTATAGCGTTCTTCGCTTGCTGTCGTGCCGGTGAACATGTCAGAGCCAATAGTCGCTATGCCTTCTCGAAGGTAGCTCAAATCCTCTCGCGGGGTCACGGTTTGTCCATTGAGGATATAGACGCTGCCCAGTGAATAGCGGGCGACATCGCCGCTTGGGTCGAGTGTGTTCGCGGGAAAGGCGCTGACCGGGTTTGCGGGGTCAAAAACCGGCAGTGTCGACGTCGACACCACCTCTGAGGCGATGCCGCGATCGAGCCCGAAACTCTCCTGCACCGCATCGCAGCCTGTAAGCGTTATCAGTATGGCTAAACCGGCGACAGCCCGCGCGCGGGGGACCATAAGGAGGCCGAAAACGGCCACAATATTCGACCAAGAGTGTGACATGGAACTCTGCCTACAAAACCTTTTCTGCGAGGTGGCACCACCTCCGGGGGTTCGCATAACATGAATGCGCGGATGGCGCTATCAGTCAGCATGCCGGGGCTCTAACAGTCGCTGACGCATTGCTGCAGCTTCAGGCTTCGCCGGCTCCATCCCCGGAGTGGAACTCCGTGTGTCGGCCCAAGCCATGCAAGCGGCTCATAAGCGCGGTCACGAAGGCCGTGCAATCGGGGCTTGCCAGCCGATGCTGGTGGGGTTATGTCACGGCCTTAGCGTTCCCTGATAGCTCAGTTGGTAGAGCAGCTGACTGTTAATCAGCGGGTCACTGGTTCGAGTCCAGTTCAGGGAGCCACCTCTTCTCCTTTTATGAAGCATCAATGGCGCGTGAGGCTCACCGCGGTGCGTGAAGTCCGTATCAGGGTCCACTCTCACCATAGCTATTTGGGCTCCATCAGCCCCCGCCATAGCCTAGAGACTATGGCATTGGCTTCAATTCGGTTGGAGGGAACGCGCTGCGCGACCGAATGTCGGCGGCAGCGACGATTTCACAGACCTGTGTCCGGACATCAAACGACTGGTCATCACCGCCTGCGCATCCGCAAACTCAGCCTTCCGCAGCCTGTCGTGACGCGCCAGATCAAGATGAGTGCAGCAGTCCGAAAGATTGCGGTCATCAAACGTCGCCCTGACTTTGTCCTGAATTGTTGCTGACTTGAAAATCCAACCTAGAGCGGTGTACTGTATACGACGAGATGTTGGTGTTGGGGGATAATTGAAATGAAGCTTTCTGTTTTTACTGCGGGATTAATCAGCATCTTGTCATGGGGGTTTGGTTATTCTGCCTCGTCGCAAATGATTGATGCATCAGACCCTTTTTCCATTGTTGGACTCATTCAGCAAGAAGGCTACCAAGCAAAGCTTGAAAGCAACGAGATTGGCGATCCCAAGATCTCTGGCCGCCTGGATTCACTAAATTGGAACATGATTTTTTACAGCTGCCAAGATAACCGTAATTGCGCCAGTGTTCAGTTAGTTTCAGCCTTTGACCTACCCGACGGCATGTCAATGGAGCGGGTCAATGAATTTAATCGAAATCTTCGCTGGGCCGATGTGGACCTGGATGAAGAAGGTGATCCGTTTCTAAGGATGGACATCAATCTTGCCTTCGGTGTGTCTGAAGACAACTTCAAGGACAGTTTCGACTGGTGGCGCATTATGCTCGCCGAATTTGCAACCTTCATAGATTGGTAGAGCCAAGGACGCCCTGCGGCCGCCGGGCGCAATCTCTCTGAAAATAAACGGTTCAGCGCTTCAGCGCTTCAGGATGAGTTTTACGGCAAGCACTATTGCTAGTTTCATTCCCTTAGCAAAAGTCGTATAATGTTAAAAATTGACCCTTAGCCGAGCCAAAATTAGAGATGATCGTTCCCCAAGCAAATCCTCATCGAAAACAAAAGCCCATCACAGCGTTGTCCACCGTTGCAGCCCTTTCTCTGGGGGGTGGCGGTTGGTCCGTTATCGCTCGGGCGGATGATGCCGCAACGAGCGTGAGAACGATGCTGCGCCCTGAGCACTATGAACTGAGTGCAAACGGTGTTGTCATCTTTAGCCTAGAGGACGGTAGGAACCTCAGCCTCACACCTGAGCAGTACTTGATCCTCGACGACGGCTTGTTGATGATTATAGACGAGTTGGCTCAGTCGACCCTCGACACTCTCCCCGTGCGGGGTGCCGTTCGTATGCAGATGCTGACCGAGTTGGTTGCCGATGCCAGTTCTGAAGATATCAGCGCCATATTGGATGGAACGGCGCTACGCCTCACGTCTCAGGTTGAACTTGAAACCTATGAGTTGGCGCAGGCAACAACCGACACTTTAGTTACCGACACAAACGCCAGTGCGGCCAGTGGTGCGAGCGCTATGCTGCCTACTGGCGGGCTGGTCATGCTGAGCATGCTGATGACAGCCGATCAGCCCGTTGCAGCTGCCACGAACAGCGCTCCCGTGTTCACGTCGGGTGCGGCCGCAAACTTTCTGGAAAACGACACTGCCACCGTCTACACCGCGACGGCGACCGACGCCGACGGTGACGCGCTCAACTTCGCAATCCTTGCCGGCAAGGATGCAGCATCATTTTCGATCAATGCTGGAACTGGCGCACTCACTTTTGTTAATCCACCTGATTTTGAGAATCCCACCGACCTGGTCGCTGGTGGTGTGGCAGGTGATAACGTTTATGTTGTCGATCTTGAAGTTACTGACGGCAATGGCGGCGTGGCAAACCAGACCGTGTCCGTCACGGTTACTGATGTTGTTGCGGTGAATTTGACGGGCACGGCTGGCGCGGATGTCCTTAACGGGACGTCAGAAGACGATTTCATCGATGGCAATCAAGGTGACGACGTCATCTATGCCGGTGCTGGCGCGGACACTGTTGATGGTGGACCGGGGGTCGATGATATCGTCCTCGGTCAGAATGATGGTGCGGCAGATACCGTGCGAATGGTGGGCCGTTACGGTGTCGATCGTGCAAGTATTTGGGACTTTGAAACGGGTATCGATACCATTGCTATCGACAATACAGCCGGTGTTCCAAATGGTACATCACCTTCGGCACTGGTTTCGGTTGCAGGGTTGCCTGGTCTGGCCATCGACAACATCATTGCTGATAACAGCGCCAATCTCGGCNTGAACGCAGTAAATGTCGGTGATNNCAGCGGGANTTTTACCAGCGGTGGCTACGCCTTCGTTACGGATACCGGCCAGCTCCTGTACGNTNNCGATGGCGACTTCAGCGCTGGGGTTGANNACGGGGGCTTTGTTTTCTCCAGTACCTNCGGCACTNNTACNCCCGCCAGTGTTGTCGCCTCAGACTTTGACTTCGGTTTCTGACAGCCCTGCACGATCCAAAATCCAGTCCAACCCCTGCCCCAGACCGCAGGCCGCAGCGTGGGACGCAGGGCTGACACCAATCATGTGAATGAATGCATGCGGGATCCGGGGAAAGACATCAGCCCGGTGCTCAACCTCCAATGCCTGCAGGCGCCGGGCAAAAGCCATCCCGCCTTCAAACAACAAATCACGCTCGACCAGCCCCAAATAAGTCGGGGGCAAGCAGGCGCAGTCCAATGCTATTCCTGGCTGCATCCACGGCGCTTCGCGCATCGTCGGGTCCGGGGCGTAGGTTTCTAAGAACCACGCGGCAGTTTCCTTTGGTAGTCCGAAACTATCGGGCAGTCGATCAAGGTCTGCAAGCATCTCCGCACTGCCACCTACAGTCGGGTAAACCAGCCAGAGCCCCTGCACCGTCCCGGCGCTTGCTTGTTGAGCCGCGATAAGGGCAAGGTTGCCACCAGCACTATCTCCCCCCACCACCAGCGGCGCTGTTGCCACCGCCGACGACGACCAAAGGGGAACGGCCCTGAGACCCAAGGCTGAGGAAGTTTGCGGTGCTTGGCCATGAGTGTCTTCAGCAGCGGTGACGGTGACGCCATCGGCGGCGGCGGCGGCGGCGGCGGCTTCCAGGCTGGCAATCGCATCCTCAACCCCCGCAGGAAACGGATGCTCGGGGGCAAGACTGTAGTCGACCGAAATGATTTCAACCCCACACGCCTCGCAGATGAATCGGCAAAAATGATCGTGGCTGGCGATGCTACCAATAACGAAGCCTCCGCCGTGGAAGTAAACCAGCCTTCCCCGAATACCGCCCTGGTGCGGGCTGTAGCGCCGTGCCCGGAGGGGCGCTCTGGCCCCTGGTATCAGCAGATCGAGCATCCGCGGGTGTGCCTTTGTGCGGCCCAGGGCCCACCCAAGACGGTCATAGCCGCGGCGAAANCGATGCAGCGGCAGACGATGGGGACGTGGCCNGAGCGCGGACAGCCCAGACAACGCAGCCAACACACAGTCAGCCCAGACGTACTTTTCGCCACTGGTCGCCACGACCGCAGCCGCGACCTGCACCCCGCGCGCGAGAATCTGTCCGTTGCGCTGCGGCGAGGGTGGCAACTTTGGACGCGGAACCTTTTGAGTTGGCTTTGATGGCGTGGTGTCTGGCATGGCGCAACCTTGGTGCGGTTCGGGTGAGAATTCAACACAGAGTCTCGACTTAAAANAACACCGCTGATTACATCAATTTCGAAATAAACCGCGCGTTACAAACCGAAACAAAACGTGTCTGACAGTAATCATTGTCTTTTCTATTCAGTCGGAACTGCTTTGAAAAATAAAGGAACCGATCAGATGAAATACGCTATTCCAACGATTTTCGCTGCCCTCGCTCTGGCTGCTCTATCGCCCAGTGCGCTGGCTGATCGTTACTCATCCAAGCTCAAAGAGTCGACCAGTCTGCGCTCGACTGACACCCAATCCACCTCGACCGTGACCACCGCGTCTTCAAAGACCTCTACCGATTCTTCCAATAACGATGGCTTCGGGACTTACATCTTTTCCTCACCTGTTCTGACCACAACAGTGATAAGTGACGCGACCCTTAGCGGCGGTACGATCAACACCGGCACCATTGACCCAGGCNCAACCTTTGAACGGCTTCCCGACGACAGTAAGGATGATGCCAATAATAACGACCGCTCTTCAAGCGTCACCGTTCATCCCGGCGTGATCACCACCCCCGGCATCGAGACCACTTTTCCGGGCGGCAAGATCGAGACGCAACCCGACAGCCCAAATGATATCCGCCGCGTCGAAACCCCCGTCGTGGTGTGCAACGGGTTTTCAATCGATAACGTCAAGGTCATTGAAGGCGTAGACAAATTCAGCGTGCAGCACGTTTCCGGCTGCCCGGGTANAGTCATCACCAGCCTTCATTTTACCGACGAGACCGCAACTAAGGCCGAAGACTACGGGACCATCGCCCATGTTCAGTATAAGCTCAGCGGTCAGCCCTGGCGGGAATTTGTCATCAACCGGCCCTTCGCCATCCCGAAGGATGGTTACTTCATGGTTCGGACCAATATCGTCACGGATGACATCGCCGATGATAACGAAGCCTTCCGGCTCGTTGTACGCAGCCGCGAAAATGAGACTGCCATGGGTCGGATTGAACTGCTGGACCCAGTGGGCAACGGTATTCAAAATGCTGAAAACTGGGAAGATCTGGTCGATGCTTTGGCCAGCCTTAACCCCGATGAAATGAGCCCTAAGCAGGCACTTGACGCTCTCTATGTCCTACAGGCCATCCAAAGCACAGACCGTAACTAGGAAACGAGCTAATCGCGTCGAAGTTCGAGCACATCAAAGGGGGGCGGGCCGTTTTGGAAACAGTCCGCCCCTTGCATTTTTAGGCCCTCGGCTGCCAGAGCTGCTTTCTCCCGCAACTGCCGCTAACTCAGGATAGCCTACCGCCGCTCGCCCGCACCCAACGGCGTCTCCGGCATCGCCGCGGACAAACGGCCATANGCGTGCGGCAGGGAACAGGTCTTCATCTGTGGCAGTACACGCGACCCGAAGTGATCGGCTTCATCCAGGTGGGGATAGCCTGAAAGAATGAAGGAGCGGATGCCCATAGCTTCATAGGCCTCCAGCTTGCTCAGAACCTGGTCCGTCGAACCGACGATTGCTGCCCCGCAGCCGGAACGCGCGCGGCCGATACCGGTCCACATATGGGGTTCGACATAGCCGTGCTCATCGGCANTGTCGCGGTTCTTCGCCTGATGACTGACACCCAGCGACTTCGCATCCAGCGCGCGATTGCGGATGGCCTCTCCCTGTACCTCGTCGAGCTTGGAGACAATGTANTCGGCGTATTCGCGCGCCTCGGTTTCGGTGTCGCGAACGATAACGTGCGTGCGCAAGCCATAGTCCAGAGTGCGATCGTAGCGCTCAGCCACCTCGTTCACCGCCCGCATTCGACCCTTAAGGGCTTCGATTGTCTCTGGCCACATCAGGTAGACATCACAATGCTGGCCGCACAACTCCAGCGCATCCGGTGAATAACCGCCAAAATACAGCAAGGGACCCCCGGTCTGGTATGGGCGAACAGGATCGGTGGTCAGGCCCGCGAATTGATAGACCTCCCCCTCGTGATTGATCTCGTCATGCGTCCAGGCTTGCTTGAGTATTTCGACCACTTCGCGCGAACGCTGGTAGCGGTACGGGCTGGGCTCAGTTTGGCCGGGAAAGTCTGAAGAAATTATGTTGATAGTCAGGCGACCTTCGAGCATGTGGTCGAGAGTCGCGACAGTCCGCGCGAGCATAATGGGCTGCATCTCACCACAGCGGACTGCTGCCAACAGGTTGATCCGGTCAGTGATGGGCGCGCAACCCGCGACGAAGGACAGCGTATCCTGCCCGACCTGATAGGACGAGGGGCATAAAATATTGCGAAAGCCCTGCGCCTCAGCCGTTTTNACAATGTCGGAGCAATGCGCCCAACTGGACCGTAAATCACCGTCGGGCACACCAAGAAACTGGTAATCATCCGAGCAAAGAGCGGCAAACCATGATACTTCGCTAGCGTCGAGGTCGGGTGAAGTGATGGGAACAATTGTCATGGCAGTCTGCCCTTTATCCGGCGGGGATCATGATCCTTGCTTAAGCCACGAAAACATGCAAATCAATAGGGCATCAATTGAGTTTGGCGACAGGTTTAAGCTGCTGTTTATATTCATTTTTTTTCGGTAAATTTGTCGGCATAGGTATATCAATTGAAAGAACTTCCGCCCCTCTCAGTGGCCCAGCGTGAAACCAGCCCCAGCGCCCTACCCCTTTACCAGCAGGTCAGCGAGCGCCTGATACGCGAAATCGGCGCGGGCCGCCTGCTCGACGGGCAACGTCTACCACCCGAAAGGTCAATGGCAGCCCAGTATGGCGTAACCGTTCGCACGCTACGCAAATCACTGGCAGAACTGACCCAGAGGGGCTTGCTCGACCGACGGCACGGTTCAGGCAACTACGTGCGGGTCAACGACGACGCGCGCAGCATCTATTCGATGTTCAGGCTAGAACTTGCCGAAGGCGGTGGCCTGCCGGCGGCCCAGCTACTGAGTCTAGAAGTGCTGGATCGTCCCGACGACCTTCCCGCGTTCGGCACAAACCGCCAGGCCACCTGCCTACGGCGGCTCCGGTATCTCAATGATATCGCGATTGCGGTAGAGGAGATCTGGTTGGATGCTGGGGTTGGCACCCTTGAGATCGAGGAGATATCAGACTCGCTCTACCAAACCTATGGCAGCCGCCTCGGTATTTGGATCACGCGGGTTAGAGATTCTGTCGGCTTGAGCGCAGCGCCAAGCTGGTCTCCGGCTACTTTTGCCCCCAAGCCAGGGGCCGCGGTGGGCTTCGTCGAGCGACTTAGCTGGGCGCAGGCCGAAACCCCGGTCGAATTCTCACGCACATGGTTTGACTCCGTGCGGGCCCGCTACGTGCAGCGTATCTCGTGAAGCTGGGGGCTGGGAGCTGGGGGCAGCCTTAGTCCCTGACACCTGACACTACAGGCCTATTTCGCCTGCGGAGCATTGCCGCCCGAGGCCGAGGACAGAACCACTTCATCGCCTGCCTCCAGACCCAGATTGCTGAAAAAGCCGGGCATGACCACCTCGCTTTTGCCTCGCCGCAGCGTGACCCGATTGAGGCCACCGGGCTGCGCGCCATCGAGCGACCACACGGGCTCGACCCCGTGGGAAAGGCCCACGGACATCACCGCCGGGCCGCGCATGCGGTAGCAGATATCGACCCCACGACCGCCTGGGTGTTCGCCCCGGCTGTGCTTGGGCTCGCCCAGGCGCTTAGCCACCACCTCGAAGCCGTACCGGGCCTCAGCGACTTCGACCGGACAGTTAAAGGTGTCGCCATGGTTGGTGGAGAACATGGCGTCGTTACCCGCGCGCTCCGGGGTGGCACCCCATCCGCCCATCTGCGGCTCGACCATGGTAAAACGACGGTCCGTGTCCGGATGGATCCCAGCGATTACCGTGCCGAAAATCGACGCGAAGTGCCCGGCGGGCAAGCTCTGCTCAGCGTGCTCGGCAATACAGCGCCAGAGCATGTCGACCAGTCGGATCCGGGTTTCGAAGTAGTAGCCATGTGGCGCCTCTGGCCCAGGATCGAAGATCGTCCCGGGCTGGGTGATCAGGACCAGCGGTGAGAACGAACCGGCATTGGCGTAACGATTGGGATCGGTCAGCGCCTTGAACAGAATCTGGCAAGCTATCAACGTCCCTTCACGGCTGGTGTTGTAGGGGCCTGCAGCGGCCGGTGGTGCGCCGCATACGTCAACCTCGAACCGCTCGTCGGAAATGGTAATCACAGCCTTCCACTCGGCGCCGTCGTCCTGTCGCTGCGCCACCTCAAAGCGCCCTTTGGGCAGGCGTGCGAGACCGGCCAGAGCCCGCTGCCGCCCAGCCGTTCTGGCGTTGGTGATGGCCGTCTGCAGGGTCTGTACGCCGTAACGCTGGCACAGGCCCCGGATCAGTCCTGCGGCGCGCCGTCCGGCAGAGACCTGCGCCCACAGATCACCCGTGACGAAATCAGGCAGGCGCGAGTTGGCCCGGATGATATCGGCCACCGCTTCATTGCGCTCACCGCGCCGGAACAGCCGCACCACGGGAAGGCGCAGGCCCTCGGCCACGATCTCGGTCACTTCGGTCGACATGGACCCCGGCGTACGGCCGCCGATATCGCCCCAGTGCGCGATGGAGGCGACCCACGCCACCCGCTGCCCGTCGAAGAACACCGGCTCGGCGACAACCATGTCATTGAGGTGGGTTACGCCACCGTGGTTGGGGTCGTTGACGAGGAAGACGTCGCCTTCCTCGATCTCACCTTGATCCTGCGCGAGGATCGAGGTCACTGACTTGTCCAGCACGCCGACGAAGGACGGGATGCCCGCCCCAGAGCTGACCAGCGCACCATCGGCGTCGGTGATGCCGGTGCCGACGTCCAGCACCTCGTAGATGATCGGGCTCATTGCGGTTTTGCGCAGTACCTCGAACATCTCGTCGGCGGCAGACTCCAGCGCCGATTCAACAACCGCTAGCGTGAAAAGGTCAGACATCAATCCTGACCGCGTCCCTTGGCAGATCAGAGAGAATTTCCGGGCCATCAGCACGCAGAATCACGATCTCTTCAAGCCGCAGCCCGAAGCGGTCGGGCAGATAGATTCCCGGCTCGATCGAAAACACCATGCCCTCGTCGAGCACGGTCTGGGAGCTGCCGGTGATATAGGGCGGCTCGTGCACTTCGGTTCCCAGACCGTGGCCGGTGCGGTGCAAGAAGTACTCGCCGTAGCCCGCCTCGGCAATGACATTGCGGGCGGCATCGTCGACGACGTGCGCCTTCACGCCGGGCCGGGCTACGGCCATGGCGGCCTCGACCGCACGGTTGACGATATCGTGGATCTCGGCGTAGCCCTCCGGCCNGTCGCCGAGCAGCACCATGCGGGTGATGTCTGAAGAGTAGCCCTCGAAACCCGCGCCGATATCGACCACCACCGCGTCGCCGGCCTGCAGCTTGCTCTGGCCGGTGTGGTGGTGCGGGAAGGCGCCGTTGCGGCCTGCACCGACGATGGAAAACAGCGGCCGGGCGCCCATGCCGGCGAAGGTATCGCGGGCGACCTGCGCAACCTCCAGCTCCGAGACGCCGGGGCGCATGGCGGCCCAGGCTGCCTGCATCGCCGTATCCGCCTGCGTCGCATTGGTCTTCAGGGTGCGGTATTCGCCNTCTTCCTTGCGCATGCGCAGCGCGCCGATGGTGGCGGCGGTGAAGTGCCGTGCTGCGCCCGGAAGCGCGTCGGTGATCAGGGCGGCGTGGTCGGCGCGCATGCACTCGTCGAGCACCAGCGCAGAGAACGACCCGGCGCCGAACTCGCCGAGCAGCTGGGCCAGCGCGGCATCGGGGCCATCGGCATCGGCCCAGGTGTAGAACGCCATATCGGTCTGCTCGCGGGCGCTGTCAGCCTCGAGCGCAGGCATGAGGAAGGCTTCCCTGTCCCGCGAAATCAGCGCGATACAGGGGCGCTCGTCACCGTGCGGTCGCACGTCCAGTAGCCATGCCATGTGCGCACCGGGTGCGAGGGCGACCAGATCGATGCCTGCGGTGCGCATGACCTCACGCAGGCGGGACAGTCTGTCGGGTTGGTCTGACATGGTATTTCTCCTGTTGTTGTGCGGCTCAGCCGGAGGCATTGCCGGTTTCGACGACGACCTTGCCGTGGCTCTCGCGCGGCTGGCTCAGATAGTCCCAGGCGTCGCGGTACTGATCCATGGGATAGACCCGGTCGATCTGCGGGGCAATCTGCCCTTGCTTGAGTGCAGCGTAGACAAAATCCAGCCCCCGCTGCAGCGCCTCGGGGTTCTCGACGTAGTTAAACAGCGAATAGGGGTGGAAGGTCGCATTGGCCTGGAACATGTCCACAATTGGCAGCAGCGGGAACACCCCGTCGAGGGTGCCGTAGAAAAAGATCGTGGCCCCCTTGGCCAGCGCCGGGCTGTAGCGGGCGATCATGCCCTGCCCCACGGGATCGAAGGCAACGTGCGCGCCGACACCGTCGGTGGCCGCATGGATGGCGGCGGCGATGTCGGTATCCTCCTCAGTGACGATGACATGATCCGCCCCATTGGCCCGCAAATAGGCCTCGTTGACGGCAAAGCGGGTGGTGGTGATCATGGTTGCACCCGCTATCCGGCCCAGTTGCAGCGCCGCTGTACCGGCGGTCGACGTCCCCGCCGTTGCCAGAACGTTGGTGCCCAGACTGGCCTTAGAAATATCGATCACCGGGTAGTAGGCGGTCATGTACTGCATCCAGACCGAAGTCGCTTCGACCGCACTCAGGCCCTTTGGCGCCGGGGTGATATACCGCGCATCGACGACGGCAAAATCAGCGCTGGTGCCCGCGTTGTCGTAGAAGTAGGGCAGCGTGCAGTAACGCTGCCCTACGATGATGCCTTCGACGCCGGGGCCGACCTGATCGACGATCCCGGTCGCCTCCATCCCGATCCGCGCCGGGAATTTGGGAAAGCTGAAGGAATAGCGGTCGAGCATCAGGTCCATGTCGCCCCAGTTGAGGGCAAAGGCCTCGATCCGCAGCCGGACTTCGCCCGGCCCGGCGGTCCCCGGCTCGCAATCCTGCAGCACCAGCCCGGGATAGCCGTCGTAGCCGTTGATCACCCATTCGCGTGCCATCGCCTGTCTCCTCTGTGTTGCGTCCGCCCCTGCGTCCGAGCCGCGCTAGGCGGCCGAGGCCTCGACCACGATGCGCGGGCCGAAGATTTCACCGGAATCGAAGGCGCCGATTTCCGCGATCTCCTCCTCCGGTGGTGATTCGCAGGACCACTTGCGCGACGGCTTCCACCCGCAGTCGCGCTTGAGCAGAGCGCCGTATTCCGCCCGTTTCAGTGCTGCAATCGACGGGTCGATGCAGGGCACGCCCATCTGATCCTCGATCTTCTTGTGAAAGCCGACTTCCATGGTGCAGCCGAGGATGATGGACTCCGCATAGTCTTCCTCGACCGCCTGCCGTGCTGCGTTCATCAGCAGCGTGGCGGTGCGGTTGTGATCCTCCTGAAACTCCGTCACCCCGAGTTCGACGTGATAGAACCCGGCGAGGCGGTCCCGGTGCCCGTGCTCGTGCACCGTCGACTGCATCTGGTTGACCCACTTGCGTCGGCCAACGATGATCCCGAAGCGGTTCGAAAGGCTCGCCGCAATCTCACACGAAGCGACACAGGGCGCCGTCACCACCATGTCGCCGGACACTTCCCGGGCGTCGTGCAAGGCGGTGTCGTAGAAGCACCCGATGGCCAGCGCGTCGAAGCCTTCGCGCGCTGCCGCCCGCGCCGCGCGGATGATCCCGGCGGTGACGATGCCCTCGTAGCTGCGGTACTCGATATGCGAGAACTTGCCGATGCTGTCGGGGAAGGAGCACACGTGCACTTCCGTCCCCGGCAGTTTGTTCTCGGCTGCCATCTCAGCGAAAATCTCATCATGACCCCCGTAGTGAGCGACGGGGCTCAGGTACATGATCTTAACCACAAGTCTTCTCCTGTTTAGCCATAATTATCAGTCGTTTAACGCATAGATCTCCCGTGCATCCTGTTCGGAAACGAGGCCGTTCTTGACGTCTTCCCGGACCGCATCGCGCGAGCGCTGCTTGGGGTCGCCATAGCCTGCACCGCTGGAGGTGATCACGCGGATGACGTCATCGGTGGTGACGCTCAGCCCGGAGACGAAGGAATAGGTCTCCTTGCCTTCGGGTTTGATTACTTCGATGAAGTTGCCGGAGCCTTCCTCGCCCCCTTCCAGCGACCAGGGCTTGATGCGCGAGCGGGTGTAGCCGGCGGTGACAAAGCCGTTTTCAGTCCGGATCCGATACTCGAGGATCAGGCCGCGACCGCCGGTGTATTCCCCGGCCCCGCCCGACGCGGTGTTAAGGGCCATGCGGTCGACATAGAGCCCGTTGCGCGCCTCAGAGATTTCCGCGGGCGTGTTGTAGGTCTCGCCGTGGAAGCCGGAGAAGATGCACGGATTGCCGTCCTGCCCCTCCCAAGCGCCCCAGCCACCGATCTGCGGTTCGATGATGGTGTACTGACGCCCGGTGTCCGGGTGGATACCACCGATGAACGTNCCGCAGATCGAACTGAAATTGCCCGCAGGCAGGCGTTCGGGGATGTGCGGCGCCAGACAGCGCCAGATCAGGTCGTAGACCCTTACTTCGGTCTCGAAGTAGAAGCCGATCGCCGCCGGTTCCTTGGCGTGGAAGATCGTTCCCTCGCGGGTCAGCACCTTCAGCGGTCGGAATGAGCCCTCGTTTGCCGGTGTGTCCGGGTCGGTCAGCGACTTGAACACCATCTGGGCACAGACAATCACCCCGTCGCGCGAGGCATTGGTACAGGCGGGGTCCTGATCCGGGTTATCGCGAAGATCGACCAAGAACTCATCATCGCTGATGGTGACCTTGACGTTGTAGATACGGCCGTCNTCCTGTTCCTCCGCCAGCTCGAAGGTGCCCTGCGGCAGCTTGGCCAGCTCCGCCAGCGCGGTCTTCTCACCAAATTCCATGAAGCTGGAGATCGCTTCGCTGAAGGTTTCCTGACCATACTTCTCCGCCAGCCCTTCCAGTCGATTGGCGCCGATCCGGACGCTGGCAATCGCCGCCCACACATCGCCGAGCAGGAAGTCCGGCATCCGCGAGTTGGTGGTGATGATGTCCATGACCGACTGATCCAGCTCGCCCTGATTGATCAGCTTGATCGCGGGCAGGCGCAGGCCTTCCTGAAAGATCTCGGTGGCCTCCCCGGACAGCGAGCCCGGCGCCATTCCGCCCACGTCGGAGTTGTGGGCGATATTGGCGGTCCAGGCGATCAGCTTTCCCTCCGAGAACACCGGCATGGCCAGCACCANATCGTTGAGGTGCGTGACCCCGCCGTGCCAGGGGTCGTTGGTGATGAAGACATCGCCAGGGTGGATCTTGNCGTGCTTGGACAGGATGAACTTCACCGACTTGTCCAGCACCCCGACAAAGGCCGGGATACCCGCGCCCGAGGATGCTAGCCGCCCATCGGCATCGGTGATGCCGGTGCCCATGTCGAGCACCTCGTAGATGATCGATGACATGGCGGTCTTGCGCATGGCGGCGAACATCTCGTCCGCTGCGGCCTGAAGCGCGTTCTGGATGATCTCCAGGGTGATGGGATCACTCTTCATGGGTCAGCCTCCGATTTCGATGTGGATGTTGCGGTACTGGTCGACCGAGACCCGGTTACCCGGGTGGATGACGACGGTCGAGCCGCTGTCTTCGATTATTGCCGGGCCGGTAAAGGCATTGCCCGAGAGCAGCTTGTCGCCGTCGTAGATCGCGGCGCTGTGCACGCCTTCAAGCGCGTAGTTGACGTCACGGTGGCCTTTGAGGGCGGCCGACGGGTCTTCGGATGCCATCTCGTGGGGCACCATTTCCAGCTTGCCGACCTCAGCACGGACGACGAGGTGGATGGCCACCATCTCGACCGGCGAGTCCAGGCGATAGGTGTATTCCTTCTCATAGAGCCCGTGGAAATCCTCGACGATGTTCTGCAGCGATACGTCGGTGATGCGGCCCTCCAGCGGCACTTCGGTGGTGTGCTCCTGGTTCTGGTAGCGGAACTTGCCGTAGCGGATGAAGGACAACTGCTCAGGCTTGACGCCCTCGGCCTCGAAGGTTGCCTGTGCCTTGCCCTCGGCCTCAGCAAAGACGGCCTCGATCCGCCCGCCGGCACCTTCGTCCAGCTCGGTCAGCTGGGTAACGAAGTAGTCGCGGCGCAGGTCGGACATCATCATGCCCCAGGCCGAGAACACGCTGGCCGCAGCCGGTACCACGACCTTCTTCACCATGAGCTCCTGCCCCAGCGCAACGGCGTGCATGGCCCCGCCCCCGCCAAAGGCGAGCAGCGTGAAGTCGCGGGTATCGTAGCCGCGGTTCAGGCTCACCA